>NZ_JBYSYH010000003.1:0-511561 GCF_058783025.1 Caulobacter sp. FW305-C-30-S16
TTTACTCGCCGGCCTCAGCGCACGCTGAACCACAAGATCGAGCCCCCCGGTGGAAACGCCGGGGGGCTTTTTCTATGGCTCGCTTAACCCGACCTTTGCCAGTCGCCCTCATCCTCCGCGCGTTGGTGCGGCCTTTGCTCTCGTCACCAAGGACGCAGACTGGGGGTTCCGAAGTGGGACGCGGCCTTTCCGTAGAGACCGTAAAGCCGGGCGAACTCACGCCCGAGGAGATCGGTCTGTGGGCCGGTTTCATCCAGGCTGACGCCCGCTATGCCTCGCCCTATTTCCATCCCGCCTTTACCCGCGTGGCGGGCGAGGTCGCGCCCGGCGCGGCGGTCGCCCTCATCCATCAGGGCGGCGAGATCGTCGGCTTCTTCCCGCACCAGCGTCGCGGCTCGCGCGTTCAGCCTCTGGGCGCGCCCCTGAACGACTATCACGGCGTCATCGCCCGGCCCGGCTTTGCGCCGGCCCTGCAGGATCTTCCGGGGCTGCTGGGCACCGCCAGTCTCGCCGTCAACGGCTGGACGGGTCCGGGCGAGGGGGAGGGGGTGCTCGGCCGCCAGACCCTGCAGGCCGATCTGTCGCAGGGCTGGGCGGCCTATGACGCCGAACGCCGCGACGCCTGGCGCAAGTATTTCCGCGACAAGGACCGGGCGCGCCGCTCGCTCGAGCGCGACCACGGCGCCCTGACGGTGTCGTTCGATGGCGTCGATCCGGCGGCCCTGACCCGCCTGCTGACGCTCAAGCGCGACCAGTTCAATCGCTCCGGGCGCCATGACATCTTCGCCTGCGGCTGGACCGCGGAGCTGTTGCGGGCGCTGCCGATGGCCGGCGAAGCCGGCTTTGGCGTCCGGCTGGCCGTGCTGCGCGCCGGTGGGCGGCCGATCGCCTTCGAATACGGCCTGTATGCGGGCGACAACTATCATTTCTGGCTGCCGGCCTACGAGGCGGGCACATCGCGGTATTCGCCCGGCATCCTGCTCAGCCTCGAGACCATGCGCCTGGGCGCCGCCGAGGGGTTCCAGCTGTTCGACTACGGCTTCGCCGGCGAGCCCTACAAGAAGTACGCCTGCAACCGCGAGCAGACGGTGCTCGAAGGCGTGGTCCACAGGGCGGGATTCAACACCGCGATCGAGGCCGCGCTGGCGATGGTCGGCGCCGGCCCGGCTCTGACGGCGGGCGCAGCCCTGGGCCGCGCGCCGCTGGGGGTCAGTGTCCGCCGCCGCTGGGCCGCCATCGACGCCTGCGAGACCACTGTCGCGGGCCGGATGCGCGGCGTCGCCGCCGCCGTTTCCACCGTCATGAGCCGCGTCTCGGCGCCCCGCGCGGGCGTCGGCCTGCTCACCCTGCTGAACGTCTAGAAAGAGGCGATCATGCCGCTGCCGTCCGAACCCCTGGTCTTCTCGCATGATGTCGCCGGTCTGGGCCTCGCCACCGACCAGGCGCTGGCGACCCTGCTGGATCACTATCCGGAGCCGTTGTTCGACATCAACGCCTACAGCTACGACGCCGAGGGTCAGGTCAGCCTGGCGACCGGTTCCCGCGGTCGGGCCGACGGCGCAACGCTGCTGGAAGAGATCAAGGCGGGTCGACTTTGGGTCAACCTGCGCGACGTCCAGGACGCCCACCCCGATCTCTGGGAGCCCGTCGCGCGGAGCTTCGCCGGCCTGACCGACCAGCTGAACCTGCGGCCGATCAAGACCACCGGCCAGCTGATCCTGTCCTCGCCGACGACGAAGGTGCCCTATCATTTCGACGCGGCCGGCGTGGTGCTGTTCCACCTGCGCGGCCGCAAGCGCCTGTTCGTCTATCCGCCCGATGACGCCCATCTGCCCCAGGCCGGCATGGAGCAGACCATCATGCGGACGACCACCGAGGAGCTTCCCTACAACCTTGGCATGGACGCCAACGCCTGGACGGTCGACCTCGAGGCGGGGCAGGCCGTGACCTGGCCGCTGTACGCGCCGCACCGGGTCGAGAATCTCGGCGAGTTCAATGTCTCCCTGTCGCTCGACTTCCAGACCTGGGACACGCGGATGACCCGCGGCGCCCACTTCGCCAACGGCGTGCTGCGCCGGTGGGGCCTGTCGCCCGCGCCGATGCATCGCACGCCGATGGCGGCGCGCGCGGCGCTATGGGCCTGTTCACTGGCGATGAAGAAGGCCAGTCTGGTGGAGAACCGGATCAAGGACATTGAGCGCAGCTTTGAACTCGGCGCGGAGAAACGCGCGGCGGCCTGACCGCATCCCATGTCTGTAGAGAAAGACCTCTCGGCGCCGGAGATGGCCCAGGCCCGGCGCGCGATCACCCTGATCCTCGCGCGCCACGAGCCCTGGCCGGCGTTCGTCATCGACCGCGACTGGACGGTGCTCGCCGCAAACGACGCCGCCCAGCGGCTGGTCCGGCTCATGCTCGGCGAGTCCCGCATGGCCAGGCCGATGAACCTGATGCAGCTGTTCCTGGCGCCGGACGAGTTGCGCCGGCACATCGTCAACTGGCCGGCCTGGGCCCTCGCGCTGTTGTCCCGCGCCCGGCGGGAGGCGGCCGATGCGCCGCAGGATGGGCCGGTCCGGGCGGCGCTGCGCGACCTCCTGGCGCTTCCGGACATCGATCAGTTGATCGCGGGGGAGGGCGCTTCCTCGCCCGAGCCGCTCTGCGAGGTGCGGTTCCTGTCGCAGAGCCGCGAACTGGGCCTGATACCCACCACGACGGGCTTTGCGACCCCGATGGGCGCCGCGCTGGACGGCCTGCGCATCGAGGCCTTCCTGCCGTCGGACGATGAGTCCGAGACGCTGCTGCTGGCCCGGGCGGGGGGCGCCTGACGGGCAGGCGCTCCATGACACCTCTGTCATGACCTCGAATTAAGCTGCTCCGGCCGCCGCCCGGGCATAGCGTCCCCCGACACATCGCATTGAGGGGAGACTATCCGATGCGCGCTATCCTGACTTTGGGCGTCGCGGCCGCGGCGCTTCTGGGCGCCACCGCCGCCCAGGCCGCTTCCGTCGAGTTCAAGGACGCGGTCGCCCGCGTCGTGGTCATTCCCGAGGACCGCGCCGACGTGAAGGTCGAGTTCCTGACCACCAACCCCGGCCTGCCCCTGACGGTGCGCGTCGACGGCGGGAAGACGATCGTCAGCGGCGATCTGATCCGCAACGCGATCCGCAACTGCCGCACGATCAACGGCGAAGCCACGGTGACGGTCCGCGGCAAGTCGTACGGCTGGGACGCCCTGCCGCAGGTCGTTGTCCGCGTGCCGATGGACGCGAAGGTCGCCGGCGGCGGCGCGGTGTTCGGCAGCGTCGGCCGCAGCAACAGTCTGGAGCTGTCCAACGCCGGCTGCGGCGACTGGACGGTCGGCAACGTCGCGGGCGAACTGAAGATCAACCAGGCAGGCTCGGGCGACACCACAGTCGGCACGGCCGGCTCCGTCTCGATCAACATCGCCGGGTCTGGCGACGTCGCGACCGCGGCGATCGGCGGCGACCTGGCGGTCAACATCGCCGGATCCGGCGACGTCCAGGCGGCGTCGGTGTCGGGTGCGATCGCGGCCAACATCATGGGTTCGGGCGATATCACCGTGCGCGGCGGCGACGTCGGCGCGGTGGCCGTCTCGATCGCCGGGTCGGGCGATGTGACCGTCATGGGCCCGGCGGAAAGCGTCAGCGCCAAGATCGCGGGTTCCGGCGATGTGCGCGTGCTCCGGGTTACCGGCGCGATCAGCAAGAAGGTCGCGGGCTCCGGCGAGGTGATCGTCGGGCCGATCGACGCGGGCGACTGAACCAACACCCCCCGAACAGGGGATACGCCGCCGGCCACCGCCCACTAGGCTGTGGTTGTGCGGAACTCCCCGGCTGGTCTGCGTATTCGTCGTTCGCGGACGAGCCGGGCGCGGGCTAGCCCGCCTCCAGCCGGTGCTGTCCCTCCAAGGGCGCCGGTCGGCAGGAGTTCCGCCACCTGGAGGCTGAAAACAAGGAAGCCCCGGAGCGCGAAGCTCCGGGGCTTTGTCGTTGCACCGTCTCTTGCCGGGGGGGACGCGACGGCGCAGCGGGTCGTTACGACCGGCTTTGCGCGCGGTCGCTGAATTCAAACGCCGATGTGGCCGTAAGGCTCCGCCCGATCCGGTCGAATGCGCCTGCAAACGACCGCCGATGACATTCTATCCCCTTGCCGGGTTGACGTTTCCGAGTCGCTGCCGTAATACCCGCCGCTCTGTTGGACCGGCAGTGCACTTCGGTGCAGACGCGGCCCGCGGAACGAACCGACCTATGGCTTTCCACCAAAGGAAAATCGCGGTCGGGGAGCAGGTCCTCGCGGATGTCCGCGTGGACCACATTCGTTTTTGCGGACTACGTATTCGACCCATCCCCTCGGGGGGTGACGTCGAGTTGGTCTTTGAAATGGTTTGAAGCACGCGGGCGCCACCCCTTCAGGTCGCCCTTTGGGAAACACGAGCGATATGGATCGTCAGAACATCCGCATCCGGCTCAAGGCCTTCGATCACCGCGTGCTGGATCATTCCACACGCGAGATCGTGAATACGGCCAAGCGCACGGGCGCCACCGTCAGGGGGCCGATCCCCCTGCCCACGCTCATCGAGAAATTCACCGTCAACCGCTCGCCGCACGTCGACAAGAAGTCGCGCGAGCAGTTCGAAATCCGCACCCACAAGCGCGTGCTGGATATCGTCGACCCCACCCCGCAGACCGTGGACGCGCTCATGAAGCTCGACCTGTCCGCCGGTGTGGACGTCGAGATCAAGCTGTAGGGAGCGTAACGACAATGACTCTCCCCGCACAACGTACCGGTCTCCTGGCCCGCAAGCTCGGCATGACCCGTTTCTTCGATGAAACCGGCCAGCACGTGCCTGTCACCGTTCTCAGCCTCGACGGCTGCCAGGTGACGGCCCAGCGCACCGTTGAGAAGGACGGCTACACCGCCCTCCAGCTCGGCGCCGGCGCGAAGAAGCCGAAGAACACCCCCAACGCCATGCGCGGCCACTTCGCCAAGGCTCAGGTCGAACCCAAGCGGGTCGTGGCCGAGTTCCGGATCGAAGAAGGCGCGATGATCGATGTGGGCGCCGAGTTCACCGCCGACCACTTCATGGCCGGCCAGAAGGTGGACATCACCGGCACCACCGTCGGCAAGGGCTTCGCCGGCGCCATGAAGCGCTGGAACTTCGGCGGCATGCGCGCCACGCACGGTGTCTCGGTCTCGCACCGGGCTCACGGTTCGACCGGTCAGCGTCAGGATCCGGGCAAGACCTTCGCCGGCAAGAAGATGGCCGGTCACCTGGGTCAGGAAACCGTCACCACCATGAACCTCACGGTCTGGAAGGTCGACGTCGAGCGCGGCCTGATCCTGATCAAGGGCGCCGTCCCCGGCACCGAGAATTCGTGGGTCAAGATCCGCGACGCGATCAAGAAGGCCGCTCCGGCCGACCTGCCGCGTCCGGGCGCTTTCCGCAAGTCGGGTGAAGCGGCTGTCGCCGCGGCCCCGGCCGAGGAACCCGCCGCTGCCGAAGTCGAGGCTCCCGAAGCCACGCAAGAGGGCGCAGAATAATGAAACTCGACGTCATCAAGCTTGACGGCGCCAAGGCCGGTTCGGTCGATCTCGACGATGCCATCTTCGGCATCGACGATATCCGCGGGGACATCCTTCAGCGCGTCGTCACCTGGCAGCTGGCCAAGCGCCGCTCCGGGAACCACAAGATCCAGGTCCGCAACGAGGTCTCTCGTACGGGCAAGAAGATGTACAAGCAGAAGGGCACCGGCGGCGCCCGTCACGGTTCGCGCCGTGCGGCCCAGTTCGTCGGCGGCGCCAAGGCCCACGGCCCTGTCGTCCGCAGCCACGAGTTCGGCCTGAACAAGAAGATCCGCGCCATGGCCCTGCGCCATGCGCTGTCCTCCAAGGCCAAGTCGGGTTCGCTGCTGGTCATCGACTCCGCCGAGCTGACCGATCCGAAGACGGCCGCCCTGCGCGCCACCTTCGACAAGATGGGTCTGAAGAACGCCCTGATCATCGCCGGGCCGGAAGTGAACGCCAACTTCAAGCTGGCGGCTCGCAACATCCCGAACATCGATGTGCTGCCGAACGCCGGCCTGAACGTCTATGACGTGCTGCGCCGCGGGACCCTGGTCCTGACCAAGTCGGCCGTTGATGGCATCTCGGCTCGCTTCGCTCAGAAGGAAGCCGCGTAATGTCCGTCACCGCTCGCCATTACGACACCATCCTCGCTCCGGTGATCACCGAAAAGGCGACCTATCTGTCTGAACAGAACAAGGTCGTCTTCCGGGTCGCCGACGACGCGACGAAGGACGAGATCGCCGCCGCGGTCGAAGCGCTGTTCAAGGTCAAGGTGACCAAGGTCAACACCCTGAACGTCAAGGGCAAGACCAAGCGCTTCCGCGGTCGCGTCGGACATCGGTCCGACGTCAAGAAAGCCATCGTGACCCTGGCCGACGGCCAGTCGATCGACATTACGACGGGGCTCTAGAGAGATGGCTCTGAAGCATTACAATCCGACGTCTCCCGGTCGCCGCAGCCTTGTGCTGATCGACCGCAGCGAGCTCCACAAGGGCCGCCCGGAGAAGTCGCTGGTCGAAGGTCTGACCAAGTCGGGCGGTCGTGGCGGCGGTGGCCGTATCGCGGTCCGCTTCCGCGGCGGCGGCGCCAAGCGCCTCTACCGTATGGTCGACTTCAAGCGTCGCAAGTGGGACGTCGCCGCGACTGTTCAGCGCCTGGAGTACGATCCGAACCGGACGGCCTTCATCGCCCTGATCAAGTACGCCGACGGCGAGCTGGCCTATATCCTGGCCCCGCAGCGCCTGAAGGTCGGTGACGAAGTCATCGCCTCCGAGAAGGTCGACGTGAAGCCGGGCAACGCCGCCCCGCTGAGCGGTCTGCCGATCGGCACGATCATTCACAATGTCGAGCTCAAGCCCCTGAAGGGCGGCCAGATGGCCCGCTCCGCCGGCGCCTACGCTCAACTGGTTGGCCGTGACGGCGGCTACGCCCAGATCCGTCTCGGGTCGGGCGAGCTCCGCATGGTTCTGGACACCTGCATGGCCACGGTCGGCGCGGTGTCCAACCAGGACCACATGAACCAGGTTCTCGGCAAAGCCGGCCGCGTGCGTCACATGGGCTTCCGCCCGCACGTCCGCGGCGTCGCCATGAACCCGGTCGACCACCCGCACGGCGGCGGCGAAGGCCGCACCTCCGGCGGCCGCCACCCGGTGACCCCGGCGGGCAAGCCGACCAAGGGCGCCAAGACCCGCACCAACAAGGCCACGGACAAGTTCATCATCCGGTCGCGCCATAAAGCGAAGAAGGGCCGTTAAGCCATGACACGCTCAGTCTGGAAGGGCCCGTTTGTCGACGGTTACCTGCTGAAGAAGGCAGAGACCGCGCAAACCTCCGGCCGCAAGGATGTGATCAAGACCTGGTCGCGTCGTTCAACCATCATGCCGCAGTTCGTGGGTCTGGTGTTCGGGGTCCACAACGGCCTCAAGCACGTGCCCGTCTCCGTGTCGGAAGACATGGTCGGCCACAAGCTCGGCGAATTCGCCCCGACGCGGAACTTCCCGGGTCACGCGGCCGACAAGAAGGCCAAGAGGAAGTAGCATGTCGAAGAAAGCGAAAGCCCGTCGACTGCCAGGAACTGAGGTTCAGGCCAAGCTGCGCACGCTGCGCACCTCGGCCCGGAAGCTCAACCTCGTGGCCCAGTCGATCCGCGGCCTGAAAGTGCAGCGCGCGCTGAACGAACTTGAGTTCAGCCACAAGCGCATCGCCAAGGATGTCCGGGCCGCGCTCTACAGCGCGATCTCGAACGCCGAGAACAACCACAACCTCGACATCGACTCGCTCGTCGTGTCGGAGGCCTTCGTGGGCAAGAACCTGGTGATGAAGCGCTTCTCCGCCCGTGCGCGGGGCCGCTCGTCGCGTATCGAGAAGCCGTTCAGCGAACTCACCATCGTGGTTCGCGAACTGGGTGAGGCCGCCTGATGGGTCAGAAAGTCAATCCGGTCGGGCTTCGGCTCGGCATCAACCGCACCTGGGACAGCCGTTGGTTCGCCGACGGCAAGGAGTACGGTCGCCTTCTTCACGAGGACATCAAGGTCCGTCGTGAACTGAAGAAGCGCCTGTACCAGGCCGGCATTTCGCGGATCATCATCGAGCGTCCGCACAAGAAGTGCCGCGTCACCATCTATGCCGCGCGCCCTGGCGTGATCATCGGCAAGAAGGGCGCGGACATCGACAAGCTGCGCAAGGACATCGCGTCCATGGTCGGCGTCGAGGTTCACCTGAACATCGTCGAGATCCGCAAGCCCGAGACCGACGCCCAGCTGGTGGCCGAGAACATCGCCCAGCAGCTCGAGCGCCGCGTCGCCTTCCGTCGCGCCATGAAGCGCACCATGCAGTCGACCATGCGTCTGGGCGCCAAGGGCGTTCGGATCAACGTTTCGGGTCGTCTGGGCGGCGCCGAAATCGCGCGGATGGAATGGTACCGCGAGGGTCGCGTTCCGCTGCACACCCTGCGTGCGGACATCGACTACGGCTTCGCGGAAGCGAAAACCACCTACGGCATCATCGGCGTGAAGACCTGGATCTTCAAAGGCGAAGTGCTGGACCACGATCCCATGGCGCTGGACAAGCGCCTGGCCACTGAATCCGGCCCTGCCGGCGAAGGTGGTGGACGTGACCGTGACGATCGCGGACCCCGCGGCCCGCGCCGCGACCGTGGTCGTGGAGCTGAGGCGTAACTGTCATGCTGTCACCGAAGAAAACCAAGTACCGGAAGGCCTTCAAGGGCCGGATCCACGGAACCGCCAAGGGCGGCGCCCTGCTGAACTTCGGCTCCTACGGCCTCAAGGCTGTTGAGCCGGAGCGCATCACGGCGCGTCAGATCGAAGCGGCCCGCCGCGCGATCACCCGCCACATGAAGCGTCAGGGCCGCGTCTGGATCCGGATCTTCCCGGACCTGCCGGTTTCCGACAAACCCGCCGAAGTCCGGATGGGCAAGGGCAAGGGCGCCGTCGATTACTGGGCCGCTCGCGTTCACCCCGGCCGCATCATGTTCGAGATCGACGGCGTCGCCGACGATATCGCGCGTGACGCCCTGAAGCTTGGCGCCGCCAAGCTGCCGATCAAGACGCGCATCGTCGCCCGGATCGACTCCGGCCAGGCCGCGGAGCACTGAGATGAAGATCGATGAAGTTCGGGGCTTTACGCCCGACCAGCTGGCCGAAGCGCTGCTGAACCTGAAGAAAGAGCAGTTCAACCTGCGCTTCCAGGCGGCGACCGGCCAGGTGGAAAAGACCCACCGCGTGAACGAGATCCGCAAGGACATCGCGCGGATCAAGACCGTGCTGCGCGCCAAGAAAGCGGCGTAAGGAGACCGATATGCCCAAACGTATTCTTGAAGGCGTGGTCGTCTCCGACAAGGGCGACAAGACGGTGGTCGTGAAGGTCGAACGGACCTTCCTGCACCCCCTTCTGAAGAAGACCGTCCGCCGGTCTAAGAAGTATCACGCGCATGACGAAGCCAACGCCCACAAGGCCGGCGAGATCGTCAAGATCGTCGAATGTGCGCCGAAGTCCAAACTGAAGACCTGGGAAGTCCTTCCCAAGGCCGTCAGCTAGTTTCTGGAAGGTATTAAGCCATGATCCAGATGCAAACTAACCTGGAAGTCGCCGATAATTCGGGCGCACGCCGGGTCATGTGCATCAAGGTGCTTGGCGGCGCCAAGCGCCGCTACGCACACGTCGGGGACAAGATCGTTGTCTCCGTCAAGGAAGCCATTCCGCGCGGCCGCGTGAAGAAGGGCGATGTGCTGCAAGCCATCGTCGTTCGCACGTCCTCGGCCATCAAGCGCAAGGACGGCTCGGTCATCCGGTTCGACAAGAACGCGGCGGTGATCGTCAACAAGCAGGCGGAGCCGATCGGCACGCGGATCTTTGGCCCGGTTCCCCGTGAACTGCGCGCCAAGAACCACATGAAGATCATCTCCCTCGCGCCGGAGGTGCTGTAATGGCGGCCAAGATCAAGAAGGGCGATAAAGTCGTCCTCCTCACCGGCAAGGACAAGGGCAAGTCCGGCAACGTTGTGCGTGTTCTCCCCAAGGAAGAACGCGTTGTTGTCGGCGGGCTCAACATGGTCCAGCGCCACACCAAGCCGACCCAGGCGGACCCGCAGGGCGGCATCAAACACAAGGAAGCGCCGGTGCACGTCTCGAACGTCGCCATCGTCGATTCCAACGGCAAACCCACCCGCGTCGGCTTCCGCATGGACGGCGACAAGAAGGTGCGTTTTGCCAAGACCACGGGCGAGGCGATCAATGGCTGATCAAGCTTACGAACCCCGGATGAAGACCATTTATCGCGAGCGCATCCGCGCCGCGATGAAGGAACAGTTCGGCTATTCCAACGAGATGCAGGTCCCCAAGCTGGACAAGATCGTCCTGAACATGGGCATCGGCGAAGCGGTTGCGGACTCCAAGAAGGCCGCGACGGCGATGAAGGATCTGGCGGCGATCGCCGGCCAGAAGCCCGTTGGAACCAAGGCCCGCCTGTCCGTCGCCCAGTTCAAGATCCGGGAAGGCATGACCATCGGCGCCAAGGTCACCCTGCGCGCCGACCGCATGTATGAATTCCTCGATCGCCTGATCACCATCGCCCTTCCGCGGGTGAAGGACTTCCGGGGCCTCAACGGCAAGAGCTTCGACGGACGTGGCAACTTCGCCATGGGCCTGAAGGAGCACCTGGTGTTCCCGGAGATCAATTACGACCAGATCGATCAGATCTGGGGCATGGACATCATCGTCTGCACCACTGCGAAGACCGACGACGAAGCGCGCGCGCTTCTCAAGGAATTCCAGTTCCCGTTCACCGCGTAACGGACGGGAAGGAAAGAACTCATGGCCAAGAAAAGCGCCGTCAACCGTAACGAGATGGTCAAGAAGCTCGTCAAGCAGTACGCCGCCAGGCGCGCTGCGCTGAAGGCTACCGCCAACGACGAGACCCTGCCGCTCGAAGAACGTTTCGATGCCCGACTCAAGCTCGCGAAGCTGCCGCGGAACTCCGCCCCCAATCGCATCCGTAACCGGTGCGAGGTGACGGGTCGTCCGCGCGCCTACTATCGCAAGCTGAGGATGAGCCGGATTGCCCTGCGTGAGCTTGGCTCCGCCGGTCTGATCCCCGGCCTCGTCAAGTCGAGCTGGTAAGGGAGGGTCTGTCACATGGTCAACGACCCCATTGGCGATATGATCGCCCGCATCAAGAACGCCGCCATGCGCAAGCGGGCGAAAGTCTCCACCCCGGCCTCGAAGATGCGCGCGCGCGTCCTCGACGTGCTGGCCGGTGAGGGCTACATCCGCGGCTACTCGCTGGTCGAGAAGCCCGGCGCGTTCCCCGAATTCGAGATCGAGCTCAAGTACTTCGACAACGAGCCCGTGATCGTCGAGATCTCCCGCGTGTCCAAGCCTGGCCGCCGGGTCTACTCGTCGATCAAGGATCTCAAGCCGATCAAGAACGGCCTGGGCATCTCGATCCTGTCGACGCCGAAGGGCGTCATGTCCGACACCGCCGCACGCGACGCCAATGTCGGCGGCGAAGTGCTCTGCAGGGTCTACTGATATGAGCCGCATTGGAAAGAAGACCGTGCCGGTCCCCGCTGGGGTCACCGTCACGCTCGAAGGCCAGACGGTCACCGTGAAGGGGCCCAAGGGCCAACTCGCCTGGACCATCGTCGAAGAGATCGTGGTCAAGCTGGAAGACGGCGAGCTTTCGCTCACCCCGACCAGCGACAGCCAGCGCGCCCGTTCGATGTGGGGTCTGTCCCGCACGCTGGTCGCCAACATGGTCCAGGGCGTCACGACGGGCTTCGAGCAGACGCTCGAACTCGTGGGCGTCGGCTATCGCGCCGCGCTGAAGGGTTCCGACCTTTCGCTGGCGCTGGGCTTCAGCCACGACGTCGACATCATCGCGCCGTCGGGCATCACCTTCGCGGTGCCCAAGCAGACCGAAGTCAAGATCGCCGGCATCGACAAGCAGCTGGTGGGTGAAACCGCGGCCAAGATCCGCCGCATCCGTCCCCCTGAGCCCTACAAGGGCAAGGGCGTGCGGTATGCGGGCGAAAAGGTCCGTCGCAAGGAAGGCAAGAAGAAGTAGTCATGGCGCTTTCTCCTCGCGAATCCCATGTGCGCCGCGCCCAGCGTACGCGCACGCGCCTCAAGGCGCTGTCGAACGGCCGTCCGCGTCTGTCGGTCTTCCGTTCGAGCAAGAACATCTATGCCCAGATCATCGACGACGAACGCGGCGTGACCCTGGCTTCTGCTTCGTCGCTGGAAGGCGACAAGGCGGTCTCGGGTGGCGACAAGGACGCCGCCGCCCGGGTGGGCAAGCTCGTCGCCGAACGGGCGATCGAAAAGGGCGTCAAGGACGTCGTGTTCGATCGCGGCGGCTTCATTTTTCACGGTCGGATCAAGGCGCTGGCGGATGCCGCGCGTGAAGCCGGTCTGAACTTCTAAGGGAACCAGCAGATGGCTCGTGAACCCCGCAGTGGTGGTGGTGGCGGCGAAGGCCGGAACCGCCGGGACCGCAACGCCCCGACCGACGATCGCGCTGACAGCGACATCGTCGAGAAGCTGGTGCACATCAACCGCGTCGCCGCGACCGTTAAGGGTGGCCGTCGCTTCAGCTTCGCCGCCCTGATGGTGGTGGGCGACCAGAAGGGCCGCGTCGGCTACGGTCATGGCAAGGCGCGTGAAGTGCCGGAAGCCATCCGCAAGGCGACGGAAGAGGCCAAGAAGACGATGATCCGGGTGCCGCTGCGCGAATCCCGCACGCTGCACCACGACGGCAACGGCCGTTGGGGCGCTGGCAAGGTGATGGTCCGCGCGGCGCCTCCGGGCACCGGCGTCATCGCCGGCGGTCCGATGCGCGCCGTGCTCGAAACCCTCGGCGTCCAGGACGTCGTGGGCAAGTCGACCGGTTCGTCGAACCCCTACAACATGGTCCGCGCCACGTTTGAGGCGCTCAAGGCCCAGTCCTCGCCCCGCCAGATCGCCGCCAAGCGCGGCAAGAAGGTCAGCGACGTTCTGGGTCGTCGGGCCGACGGCGCTTCGGCGCCTGACTCGATCGAGGGCTAGACATGGCTGAGAAGAAAACCGTCACCGTCCGCCAGACGGCCAGCCCGCTGCGTCGCAAGGGCGACCAGCGCGCGACCCTCTCGGGTCTGGGCCTGAACAAGATCGGCCGCACCCGCGTCCTGGAAGACACCCCGTCGATCCGCGGGATGATCGCCAAGGTCGCCCACATGGTGGAAGTGGTCGACTAAACCCGCTACAGAGCGCCGCCCGTCCCGCAAACCGCAGGACGGGCGGACTCTATTTCTGCAAAGCCGAGTCCGGACCTGGTCCGGGCGCCAGATCTCCAAGGAGAGGCACTCAAGATGACGAAGCTCAACGAACTCGCCCCGCGCGAAGGCTCCACCAAGAACCGCATGCGCGTCGGCCGCGGCCCGGGCTCGGGCAAGGGCAAGACCGCCGGTCGCGGCGTGAAGGGCCAGAAGGCCCGTTCGGGCGTCGCCCTCGGCGGCTTCGAAGGCGGCCAGATGCCGCTGCACATGCGCATGCCCAAGCGCGGCTTCAACAATCCGTTCGCCAAGAAGCTGGTGGAAGTGAACTTCTGGCGTCTCGAGCAGGCGATCGCCGCCGGCAAGCTCGACGCCAAGAAGGCCATCGACGCCGACGCCCTGGTCGCCGCCGGCGTTATCCGCCGCAAGCTCGACGGCGTGAAGCTGCTGGGCAAGGGCGAGCTGACCTCGAAGATCGAGATCACCGTCTATCACGCCTCGGCCACCGCCCAGGCGGCGATCGAGAAGGTCGGCGGCAAGCTGACGCTGACCCGCCCGGCCAAGGTTGAAGCCGAAGCCTGACGCAGACAGGCGGCGCCCGGTGACAACACCCGGCGCCGTCCCTATTTGTGACGCTCCTTTAAAGAGTCGCGGGGAACTACATGGCTTCGGCCGCTGAGCAGCTAGCCGCAAACCTCAACTTCGGCGCCTTCCAGAAGGCGACGGAGCTGCACAAGCGCATCGGCTTCACCCTGATCGCGATGGTCGTCTATCGCCTCGGGACCTACATTCCGATTCCGGGCATCGACCCCGTCCAGTTCGCGCGAGCCTTCGAGGGCCAGAGCGCGGGCGTCCTTGGCATGTTCAACATGTTCTCGGGCGGCGCCGTCGAGCGCATGGCCATCTTCGCCCTGAACGTGATGCCGTACATCTCGGCCTCGATCATCGTGCAACTGCTCGGGACGGTCTATCCGCCCTGGGAAAAGCTGCGCAAGGAAGGCGGGGAGGCGGGTCGCAAGACCCTCAACCAGTACACCCGCTATCTGACCGTGGTCCTGGCCTTCGTCCAGGCGACGGGCATCGCCTTCGGCCTTGTCCGCAGCGAGGGCCTGGTCGATCCGAACATCGCGCCGATGTTCTTCATCGTCTCGACGGTCGTCACCCTGATGGGCGGCACGCTGTTCCTGATGTGGCTGGGCGAACAGATCACCAGCCGCGGCGTCGGCAACGGCATCAGCCTGCTGATCTTCGCCGGCATCGTCGCGGTTCTGCCGCGCAGCGTCTGGCAACTGCTGCAGCAGGTCCAGGTCGGCGCGATCGCGGCCTGGCAGCTGTTTGCGCTGCTGTTCCTGGCGGTGAGCGTGATCCTGGCCATCGTGTTCATGGAGCGCTCGCAGCGCCGGCTGCTGATCCAGTATCCGAAGCAGCAGCGCGGCGGCCGCATGGTCGGTGGCGAAAGCTCCTTCCTGCCGCTGAAGATCAACACCTCGGGCGTCATCCCGCCGATCTTCGCCTCGTCCCTGCTCCTGCTGCCGGCGACGGTGATGGGCTTCGTGGCCGCGGCCAACCTTCCGGCCTGGATGCAGTGGCTGCCGACGGTGGTCGGGCAGCTGCAGCATGGCCAGCCGCTGTTCATGGTCTTCTACGGCGGCCTGATCATCTTCTTCTGCTTCTTCTACACCTCGGTGGTGTTCAATCCTGACGACACGGCCGAGAACCTGCGCAAGTACGGCGGCTTCCTGCCGGGCATCCGGCCCGGCAAGCGGACGGCGGAGTATCTGGACTACGTCCTGACCCGCCTGACGGTCATCGGCGCGGCCTACATCGCTGCGGTCTGTCTGCTGCCCGAGTTCCTGATCAGCTTCATGGGGGCTCCGGAGTCGACCCGCGCGCTGGGCGGGACCTCGATCCTGATCGTGGTCTCGGTGACCATGGATACCGTCGCCCAGATCCAGTCCCACCTGCTGGCGCACCAGTATGAGGGCCTGATCAAGAAGTCGAAGCTTCGGGGTGGCCGTAAGTAGCGTTGTTTCGGGCGGCGCACCGGCGGAAGACCGGGGCGAGGGGAGACTACCGATGAACCTGATCCTGTTCGGTCCGCCAGGGTGCGGCAAGGGCACCCAGGCCAAGCGGCTTGTTGATGAGCGGGGCATGGTCCAGCTTTCGACCGGCGACATGCTGCGGGCGGCGATCGCGTCGGGCTCGGAGCTCGGCGAACGGGTGAAGGGCGTTCTGGCGCGGGGTGACCTGGTCTCGGACGAGATCGTCATCGCCCTGATCGAGGAGCGACTGCCGGAGGCGGAAGCCGCGGGCGGGGCCATCTTCGATGGTTTCCCGCGGACCGTGGCCCAGGCCGAGGCGCTCGATTCGATGCTCGCGGGTCGCGGGACGAAGATCGACGTCGTGCTGCGCCTTCTGGTCGATGAGCCGGTCCTTCTGGAACGGGTTACCGGCCGATTCGAACAACAGGGTCGTCCGGACGACAATCCGGAGACCTTCAAGACCCGCCTGGGCGCCTACAATGCCCAGACGGCCCCGCTGCTGCCCTACTACGAAGGGCAGGGAAAACTTAAAGCCGTTGACGGCATGGGCTCGATGGAGGCGGTTTCCGCCGCGATCCGGTCCGCGCTGGAGACGATCACGGACTAAGCCGGATAGGTTGGAAATCAACCTTTTCCGGCATTGACGGAAGCGCAACGATCCCTATAACGGTGCGCTTCCGCGAAAGGCGCGACTCCCGCGTCGGCTCGAAGTGCAAGCTTAGAGCCGGTGTGATTGTCGCGTTTCATTTTGCGCGTGCGTCCTACAGGGCGCGATAAAAGAGAGATTAGGCGTGGCCCGTATCGCAGGCGTCAATATTCCGACGAACAAGCGCGTAGTGATCGCGCTTCAGTACATTCATGGCATCGGCCAGCGCTCGGCGAAGGACATCGTCGCCCGGGTCGGTATCGATGACGCGCGTCGCGTCAACCAGCTGACCGACGCCGAAGTCCTCCAGATCCGCGAAGCGATCGACAAGGACTTCACCGTCGAGGGCGACCTGCGCCGCGAGACGTCGACCAACATCAAGCGTCTGATGGACCTGGCCTGCTACCGCGGCCTGCGTCACCGCAAGGGCCTCCCGGTCCGCGGTCAGCGCACCCATACGAACGCCCGCACCCGCAAGGGTCCGGCCAAGCCGATCGCCGGCAAGAAGAAGTAAGAGAGAGCCTCGATGGCCAAGGAACCGGCTCGCGTAAAGAAGCGCGAACGCAAGAACATCACCTCGGGCGTGGCGCACGTGAACGCCTCGTTCAACAACACCATGATCACCATCACCGACGCCCAGGGCAACACGATCTCGTGGTCCAGCGCCGGCGCGATGGGCTTCAAGGGCTCGCGCAAGTCGACCCCTTATGCTGCCCAGATGGCCGCCGAAGACGCCGGCAAGAAGGCCGCCGAGCACGGTGTGAAGACCCTGGAAGTGAACGTCTCCGGCCCGGGTTCAGGCCGTGAGTCGGCCCTGCGCGCGCTGCAGGCCGCCGGCATGACGATCACGACCATTCGTGACGTGACCCCGATTCCGCATAACGGCTGCCGGCCGCCCAAGCGTCGGCGAGTCTGAGTTCAATTAGCTGCCCCTCCCGTCGCCGGCCGTGCGTATCGCGGCCGGCGAATACGCGTTCCAAGGACATCCGCCCGTGATCGAAAGAAACTGGAACGAGCTCATTCGCCCCGAAAAGCCGATGATCGAGACCGGCGCCGACGCGAGCCGCAAGGCGCGCATCGTCGCTGAACCTCTCGAGCGTGGTTTCGGTGTGACGCTCGGCAACGCGCTGCGTCGCGTTCTGCTCTCCTCCCTGCAAGGCGCGGCCGTGACCGCCGTCCAGATCGACGGCGTGGTTCACGAGTTCTCCTCGCTGGAAGGCGTGCGTGAGGACGTCGTCGACATCGTCCTCAACATCAAGCAACTGGCCCTGCGGATGCACTCCGAAGGCCCCAAGCGCATGACCCTGCGGGCCACCGGCCCCGGCGTCGTGACGGCCGGCCAGATCGAAGTCCCCTCGGACATCGAGATCCTCAATCCCGACCACGTGCTCTGCACCCTGGACGACGGCGCCAACGTGCGCATGGAGTTCACGGTCAACAACGGCAAGGGCTACGTCCCGTCGGAGCAGAACCGTCCGGAAGACGCCCCGATCGGCCTGATCGCGGTCGACGCCCTGTACTCGCCGGTCAAGCGCGTCGCCTATCGCGTCGAGCCGACCCGTCAGGGTCAGTCGCTCGACTATGACAAGCTGGTGCTGGAAGTCGAAACCAACGGCGCCGTCGGTCCGGTGGACGCGGTGGCCTACGCCGCCCGCATCCTGCAGGACCAACTGCAGATCTTCATCACCTTCGAAGAGCCCAAGGCCAAGACCGACGGCGAAGCGAAGCCGGAGCTGCCGTTCAACCCGGCGCTGCTGAAGAAGGTCGACGAGCTGGAGCTGTCGGTCCGTTCGGCCAACTGCCTGAAGAACGACAACATCGTCTACATCGGCGACCTGATCCAGAAGACCGAAGCCGAGATGCTCCGCACCCCGAACTTCGGCCGCAAGTCGCTGAACGAGATCAAGGAAGTGCTCGCGGGCATGAACCTGCATCTCGGCATGGACGTGCCGAACTGGCCGCCGGAAAACATCGAAGATCTGGCCAAGAAGTTCGAAGACCAGATCTAGACCAAAGCCTTCCGCGCTATCTCCCGGGCCGACCGCAAGGTGGGCCCGGGGCCCAAAGACGCCGCAACAGCGGTCGAGGGCCCCGGCGCTTCGTTCTGACCCAGGCGGGAAACAGGCTGGGATGGGTGACAACACTGCGGGCTGAGGCCCAGGAGAGACCAACATGCGTCACGGTAAAGCACACCGTAAACTGGGTCGTACGACCGCTCACCGGATGGCGATGTTCGCCAACATGTCGGCGAGCCTGATCAAGCACGAGCAGATCGTCACCACCCTGCCGAAGGCCAAGGAACTGCGCCCGATCGTCGAAAAGCTGGTCACGCTCGGCAAGCGCGGCGACCTGCACGCCCGTCGTCAGGCGATCAGCCAGGTTCGTGACATCGAGCAGGTCGGCAAGCTCTTCGCCGTGCTCGGCCCGCGCTACAAGGCCCGCAACGGCGGCTACATCCGCGTCCTGCGCGCCGGCTTCCGTCACGGCGACAATGCCCCGATGGCGGTCATCGAGTTCGTCGATCGCGATCCGAAGGAAAAGGGCAAGGACTCCGGTCCGGTCCAGGACTTCTCCAGCGACGAATAGGCCTCGCGCAAGCGGCCCAGGATACTGAAAGGCCCCGGAGCGATCCGGGGCCTTTTGCTTTGCCGCCAGACCCGGCGCCCGCCATGATCGGCGGCGATACAGGGGAGGGGCGAATGAGCGCCGTCTATGACGAACTGAACGAGGCGCTGGTCGGCTTCATCCGCCGGCAGAAGCTGTTCTTTGTCGCCACCGCGCCCCTGTCGGCCGAGGGGTCGGTCAATGTCTCGCCCAAGGGCTACGACAGCCTGGTGATCCTTGATTCCAGGACGGTCGCCTATCTCGACCTCGGCGGCTCCGGCATCGAGACCCATGCCCATCTGCGCGAGAATGGCCGGATCACCCTGATGTTCTGCGCCTTCGAGGGGGCGGCGAATATCGTGCGGATCTACGGACGCGGCGAGACCTGCGCCTTCGACGCGCCGGGCTTCGCCGATCAGATGAAGCTGTTCCCCGCCTTCGAGCGCGCCCGGGCCGTCATCACCATCCGGATCGACCGCGTGTCGGACAGCTGCGGCTGGGGCGTCCCGTTTTTCGACTACAAGGGCGAACGCGACCAGCTCCGCCGCTGGGTCGACGCCCGGCCGCACGACGAATGGGCGGCGCGCCGCTTCGAGTCCAATGCGGTGTCGATCGACGGCCTGCCGGGCCTGACGCCGTCATCGGATAGTCAGGATTAACTGGCCTTACGCTTCGCCAGCAGCCTGAACGCGAACCAGGCAATGCCGAGCAAGACCCCCAGCACCGGCCACGCCCATGCGGAGTCGAGCAGGAAGGTCGACGGACCGGCCGTCACGGAGACGACATGCGCGGCAGGCAGGGCCGGCGGCTCGGCCATTCTCCTACTCCCGCGTCAGGTCCTGCCGCTTGAACAGCCACACTGCCAGGGCGGTCAGGCCGACGATCCAGGCCAGCAGGGCGGCCAGCGCCGCCGGCCAGTTGACCGGTCCGGCCGTTCCCAGTTCAGCGGCCGGGGTAAGGGCGGCCTTGAGCAGGTCGGCGTCGAGCACAGGCAGGCTCGCCATATACTGCAGCGGCGGCCGCAGCTGGCTTTCGAAGCCCTTGGACACAAGGCTGACGAAGAAGCCCTGGAAGATCCACACGCCGACCGGGACGAGCAGCGCGGCAAGGCCCGCGCGCGTCGCCACCGCGATCACCGCCGCCAGCGCGCCCAGCGCCATCATCTCCAGCCAGGCGATGACGAAGATGCCGGCGAACTGGGTCAGGGTGTAGCCCTCGGGCTTGGCCCAGGTGACCGGACCGCCGGTCAGGCCCGCGGAGACCAGGCCGGCCAGCATGCCGCCGATCGCCAGCAGGACCAGGCCGATCACCGTGGCCAGCCCGAACGTCGCCAGCTTGGCCAGCAGCAGGTTGGTGCGGGTGTTGCGCGGGGTCAGGAACCGCCAGGTCTCCCAGCGATAGTCGCCGGCCAGGATCGCCGAGCCCGCGATCAGGAAGAACAGCTGCATGATGAAGAAGTTGGACCCGGACACGGCGTCGACGGCCTGTTCCAGGAACGCCACCGGCGTGCGGATCAGGTCGAGGTCGCGCGCGCCCTGCGCGGAGGCCTTGATGTTGACCATGCGCAGGGTGAACCCCTGCAACAGCCCCATCAGGACGCTGATGATCGGTACGAAGCAGAGGCTCCAGAACAGCGTCCCGCGCGCCTTGAAGAAGCGCAGCCGCTCGGCGGCGAAGGCGTCAGCCAGCATGGGTCTCTCCCGTATGGCTGAGGAACACCTTCTCCAGGTCGCCGCCGATCCAGCGGGCCTCGGTGATCTCGACATCGGCCTTGGTCAGGGCCTTGATCAGGGCAGGGGCCTCGGCGCGGGTGATTGCGGCGAACACGGCATGCTCGCCGTCCGCGCTGCCCCTGGCCCCCAGAATCTCCAGCACCTTCGCGACCGGCGTCGCCAGCAGCCGCAGGCGCTCGTTGATGCCGGTCAGGGCGTCGACTCGCCCGCCCGCGACCAGCTTGCCGCGGTCGAGGATGGCGACCGCGTCACAGACGCGCTGCACCTCGTCCAGCTGGTGGCTGGCGAGGATGATGGTCACGCCATCCCGGTCGGCCAGTTCGCGCATCAGGGCGCGGATCTCGAGGATGCCGGCCGGGTCCATGCCGCTGGTCGGCTCGTCGAGGATCAGCACCTCGGGTTTGGTCAGCAGGGCGGCGGCCAGCGCCAGCCGCTGCTTCATCCCGACGGAGTAGCCGTTGACCTTGCGGTCGGCGGCCTCGGTCAGACCGACGCGTGCGAGCCAGCCGTCGATGTCGGGCGACGTTTCACCGGACTCCAGGGCCAGCATTTTCAGGGTGTCGCGGGCGGTCAGCCAGGGCAGGAAGCGCGGGGTCTCGATCACCGCCCCGATCCGCCGCAGGGCCTTGATGTCGCCGGCCGGCGCGCCCAGCAGGCGCGTCTCGCCCAGCGTCGGCCGGACCAGTCCCAGCACGATGCGGAACAGGGTGCTCTTGCCGGCGCCGTTGGGGCCCAGGATGCCGAAGATCCCGCCGCGCGGAATCTCCAGCGTCAGGCCGTCCAGCGCCTTGACCGTCCCGTAGGCCTTGCTGACTCCGGTAGCCTCGAGGGCGAAACTCATTGGGTCATCCGGTGGGCCGCTCCCGGTCATATACGCGTGACAGGGGCGGACTATGACCTCGTGGCTTGAGTCCGCCAAGCGCCCGGGTGCAGATGTACGACCCGTTGTCAGGAAGACCCATGACCTCGCTCGTCCGCCGCCTCTGTCTGGCCCTGTCGGCCCTCTTCCTGATCGCCGCGCCGGCGCGGGCGGCCGAGCGGGCGCCGGTGATCCTGATTTCGATCGATGGCTTCCGCGCCGACTACGCGCTGCGCGGCCTGACCCCGACCCTGGCCGCGCTGGCGACCGAAGGCGCCTGGGCGCGGGAGGGCATGCGGCCGTCCTTCCCGGTCAACACCTTCCCCAACCACTACACCCTGGTCACCGGGCTTCGGCCTGACCAGCACGGCATCACCGACAACACCCTGTTCGACGAGGCCCGGCCGGGGGTGAAGTTCAACATGTACGCGCGCGAGCAGGTCGAGGACCGCTTCTGGTGGGATGGCGGCGAGCCGGTCTGGGTGACCGCCGAACGGGCAGGGGTGAAGACCGCGACCATGTTCTGGCCCGGCTCCGAGGCGCCGGTGCGCGGCGTGCGCCCCACCACCTGGTTTCCGTACCATGAGTCACTCCCGGCCTTCGACCGGGTCGATCGCCTGCTGGGCTGGCTGGACCTGCCGAAGGCTGACCAGCCGCGCTTCATGACCCTGTATTTCGAGGCGGTCGACACGATCGGTCATCGCATGGGGCCGGACAGCCCCGAGCTCAACGCGGCCCTTGTGGCGACGGACGCGGCGCTGGCTCGCCTGGTCGCAGGCCTCAGGGCGCGCGGACTTTACGGCAGGGTCAACCTGATCGTCGTCGCCGATCACGGCATGGCGCCCGTGGCGCGGGAGCGGTCGGTCTTCCTGGATGATCTGGTTCCCGGAGGGGGCGTGAGGTCGATCACCCTGGGATCAGTGGCTGGGCTGATCGCCGAAACGCCGGCGGCCGAAGCGGCCATTGTCGGCAAGCACGACCATGTTGAGTGCTGGCGCAAGGCGGACCTTCCGGCGCGCTTCCGGTACGGGACCCACCCGCGCATTCCGCCGATCATCTGCCTGTCCGAAACGGGCTGGGCGCTGACCACCCGGGAGTCTTTCGCTCGGTCGGCCGGTACAAAGCGCGCCGGCGCGCACGGGTTCGATCCGGAGGCCGTCGAGATGCGCGCGCTGTTCATCGCGCACGGGCCGGCCTTCCGCCCGGGCGTCACCTTGCCGGTCTTCGACAATGTCTCGGTCTATCCGCTCGTGATGAGGCTGCTGGGCCTGACGCCGCAGCCCAACGACGGGGCGCTGAAGGACACCGGGCCCGCGTTGAAATAGGCCTGTCGGCGTCCGGCGCAGCCGCCGGCTTGACCAGATAATTGCGGTGTGCGTTAAATATTATGGAAATTGCAAAGGAGGCCACCGTGCCCGCCAAACGCGCCCTGTCGTCCGCCGTCGTCTATCGCGACCCCAAGGCGGCGCTGAAGTTCCTGGCTGAAGCCTTCGATTTCGAGACCACTCTGCTGATCGAGGACGAGGCCGGCAATCTGGCCCACTCCCAGATGGTCTACGGCGACAGCATCGTCATGGTCGGCAACGAATGGACGGACGAGCACAGGAGTCCGCTGTCGATCAACGGCCTGATGACCCAGACGGTGCACATCCAGCTCGCGGACGGGGAGGGGACGGTCGACGCCCACTGCGAGCGCGCCCGCAAGGCCGGAGCGGTGATCCTGGTCGAGCCGGAAACCCAATTCTATGGCGACCGCACCTACCGCTGCAAAGACCTCGAGGGGCACATCTGGACGGTCAGCCAGACGGTTGAAGTCCTGACGCCCGACGAGTGGGACGCCAAGGACATGGGCCTGAAGACCACCGTCTACAAACCCTGATGCCGGCCGCCGCGCTGGACAGGACCCTGGCCGCCCTGGCCGACCCGCACCGTCGGCGGGTCGTCGAGCTGCTGCGCGACCGACCCCGGCGGGCCGGGGAGCTGGCGCAGGCCGCGGGCCTGTCCGCTCCGGCCATGAGCCGCCATCTGCGCACGTTGCGTCAGTCTGGCCTGGTCGAGGAGACCTCGCCTGACTTCGACGCCCGCGTGCGGGTCTATCAGCTCAGGCCCGAGCCCATGGTTCACCTGCTGCGCTGGCTGGAAGAAACCGAGCGGATGTGGACGGTCCAACTCGCGGCCTTCAAGGCGCATGTCGAGAAGCCCGACTGATGGCCTCCCGGGTCGTGGTATCCCTGCGGGTCAAGGCGACGCCGGCGCGGGCGTTCGAGGCCTTCACCGCCGAGATCGGCCAGTGGTGGACCGCCAACAGCCTGTTCGCCTTCACCCCGCGCGCGCCGGGCGTGCTGTCGTTCGAGAACGGCGAGCGCCTGATCGAGACCCGCGAGGGCGGCAAGGTGTTCGAGATCGGCAGGGTCAGCGCCTGGGAGCCGGGCGTCCGCCTCGTGGTCGGCTGGCGTCAGGCGACCTTCACTCCGGACATGGCGACGCAGGTCGAGGTGACCTTCGAGCCGGTCGGCGACCAAACCCGCATCACCGTCACCCACACCGGCTGGGACAGCGTCCCCCAGGCCCATGCAGCCAAGCACGGTTTCCCGGAAACGGCGTTCCTCGCGCGGCATGGCGAATGGTGGCGGGCGCTGCTGGGGCGGCTGGGGGAGCATCTGGGATGAGCAAATCTGAACCTTCTCCCATGGGGAGAAGGAGGGGCCCGCCCTGCGAAGCAGAGCGGGAGGTTGAGGGGGTAAGGCGCCTCCGGACGGACCGTACTCCCTCACCCTCCCACGCCTTCTGCGAGGGCCTCTCCCTCTCCCTCCGGGAGAGGAGCATATGAACCAGTCCGGCCTCCGCGCCCTCGCGCTCGCCCTGCCCGAAGCGCTGGAACAGCCCCACTTCGACCGCGCCTCATTCCGCGTGCGCGGCAAGATCTTCGCGACCCTGCCGCCTGTCGGCGAGGACGGCGTCCACAAGGTCGTCCTGAAGCTGCCCGCGCTGGTCAAGGAGTCGCTGCAGCAGACCGACGCCAACGCCATCGTGTCGCTGGGAAACTGGGACAAGGGCGGCTGGACGCAACTGGACATCGGGCGCATGGACGGGGAGAAACTGGCTGATCTCGTGCGCCTCGCCTGGCGTCAGGTCGCGCCGAAAAAGCTGATCGCCGGGGAGCGGGAATGACGGATCAACAGGCGGCGCCAAAAGGGCGCCGGGCCGCCTTCGGCTTCATTTTCGCCTCGGCGGTCATGAACGCGGTGTCGTTCGGGATCATGATCCCGATCCTGCCCAACCTGATCAAGCAGTTCACGGGCGGCGACACGGCGTCGGCGTCGGAGTGGAATGTCGTCTTCGCCGTCACCTGGGGCGTGATGCAGTTCGTCATCGGCCCGATCCTCGGCATGCTGTCGGACCGCTACGGCCGCAGGCCGGTGCTGCTGCTGTCGCTGTTCGGCCTGGGCGTGGACTTCCTGTTCATGGCCCTGGCCCCCAGCCTGGCCTGGCTGCTGTTCGGGCGAATCCTGAACGGCATGACTGCGGCCAGCTTCTCGACCGCCAGCGCCTATGTCGCCGACATCACACCGCCGGAAGGCCGCGCGAAGGCCTTCGGCTTCATGGGCTCGGCCTTCAGCTTCGGCTTCCTGATCGGCCCGGTGCTTGGCGGCCTGCTCGGCGACATCAGCCTGCGCATGCCGGACCTGGTGATCGGCGCCTGGACGGTCGACATGGACCTGCGCCTGCCGTTCTTCGTCGCGGCCGGCCTGACGCTGGTGAACTTCGTCTACGGCCTCTTCGTGCTGCCCGAGTCGTTGCCGCTGGAGAACCGGGCGGCGGCGTTCGACTGGCGCAAGGCAAACCCGGTCGGATCGCTCAAGCTGCTGCGATCGCATGCGGATCTCGTCCGCCTGGCCGGCGTCGGCTTCCTGTTCCAGCTGGCGCACACGGTCCTGCCGTCGATCTTCGTCCTCTACGTCGGCTATCGCTACAACTGGAGCCCGTCGACGATGGGGCTGACCATGGGCCTGACCGGCATCCTGGGCATCGCCGTCTCGATCCTCCTCGTCGGCCCGACCGTGAAACGGATCGGGGAGAAGGGCGCGCTGCTCGTCGGCTGCCTGTTCGGCTGCCTCGGCTTCATCATCTACGGCTTTGCGCCGACAGGGGTCTGGTACCTGCTCGGCACGCCGGTGTTCGCCCTGATGGGTCTGGTGCAGCCGGGGCTCATGGGCCTGATGACCCGCCGCGTCGGCCCGGCCGAACAGGGCCGGCTTCAGGGCGCCAACCAGAGCCTTCAGGGCATCGCCTCGATCGCCGGTCCGGCGATATTCGGCCTGACCTTCGCCTGGTCGATCCACAACGAAGGCCGCGTACATCTGCCGGGCCTCGCCATCTGGCTGGCGGCCGGGATGCTGCTGGCCGCCTTCGTGATCGCCCTGAAGGCCGGATCGGAACCCAGGGCCGTCTGAAGGCTTTCAAGGCCATCATTGCGCCCGAAATCTTCGCTGTTCTGGCGACGGGGACAATTCTGACCTGAAAGACTTCATGCGCGCCGTGAAACTGCTCCTGCCCGTTCTGGCCCTGCTGGCCGCCTGTTCCGATCCCGCCTCGAAGTCGCAGGCGCAGGACGCCGGGCTCGCCCAGCCGACCAAGGCGCCGCCCTCGAGCGTCGAGGGCCTGAAGACCTCGTTCGCCCCGGTCGTGAAACGCGCGGCGCCGGCGGTGGTCAATGTCTCCAGCCGTCGGCTGGTGCGCCAGCGGGTGGATCCGTTCTGGGACATGTTCAGCGGTCGCGGTGGCATGCCCCAGCAGCGCGTGGCCCAGTCTCTCGGCTCCGGCGCCATCGTCCGCGCCGACGGGGTGATCCTGACCAACAACCACAACATCGACGGCGCCGACGAGATCATGGTCCAGCTGGCCGACCGCCGCGAGTTTCCGGCCAAGGTGCTGCTGGCCGATCCCCGGTCCGATCTGGCCGTGCTGAAGATCGACACCGGCGGCGAGCGCCTGCCGGTGATCGCCATCGATGATCAGGAGACCATGGAGGTCGGCGATCTGGTGCTGGCGATCGGCAACCCGTTCGGCGTCGGCCAGACGGTGACCAACGGCATCGTCTCCGCCACGGCCCGCTCGAACGTCGGCATCACCGACTACAGCTTCTTCATCCAGACCGACGCGGCGATCAATCCGGGCAACAGCGGCGGGCCGCTGGTCGACATGGACGGCGACCTGATCGGCATCAACACGGCCATCCTGTCGCGTTCGGGCACCTCGTCGGGCGTCGGCTTCGCGATCCCCGCCGCGATGGCGCGCCAGGTGGTCAACGCCGCGCTCGGCGGCGGCCAGGCGGTCATCCGGCCGTGGCTCGGCGCCCGCACCCAGACCGTTACCGCCGACGTGGCCCGCAGCCTCGGCTTCCCCGCGCCGCGCGGCGTGGTCATCACCGACATCTGGCCGGGCGGCCCCGCCCAGCGTGCGGGCCTGCAGGTCGGCGACGTGATCCTCGCCGTCGGCGGTGAGGACGTGAATGACGAAGGCGCGGCGACCTACCAGTTCGGTTCGCGCCGGCCGGGCGAGCAGGTGCCGGTCCGCCTTCTGCGCGACAACGCCGAGCGCACCGTCCAGGTCCGCGCCGAGCCTGCCCCCGGCGGCCGGGGCGACGAGCGGACGATCTCGGGCGCCAACCCCTTCCAGGGCGCGACGGTGGCTACCCTGTCGCCGGCCGTGGCGGACGAAATCGGCGTCGATCCCTTCGACGGCAAGGGCGGCGGCGTGGTCGTCACCCGCGTGGCCCAGGGCTTCGCCCAGCAGGCCGGCCTCAAGCCCGGCGACATGGTCCGCGAGATCAACGGCCGCCAGATCCGCTCCCTCGGCGATCTCAACAGCGCCATCGGCGCCGGCGGCAAGGTCTGGCGCGTCACCATCCAGCGGGGCGGCCAGCTGATCACGGCGGCGTTCAGGACCTAGGGGACATGTACCAAAGGTACGTGTCCCCCAATCGAAGCGCGAGAGCCCCAGATGCGCAGTTAGGGGACACGTACCTGCGGTACATGTCCCCGACTGATGCTAAACCCTCTCCATGTCCGACCTGTTCGAGGCCGCCGGCCTGACTCCCCACGCCCCTGCGCCGCTTGCCGAGCGGCTGCGGCCGCGCGCGCTGGAGGAGGTTGTCGGTCAGGATCACCTGCTCGGCGAGGGCGGGCCGATCCGGCGGATGATCGCCGGCAATCGCCTCGGCTCGATGATCCTCTGGGGGCCGCCGGGCACCGGCAAGACCACCATCGCCCGACTGCTGGCGAAGGCTGCCGGCTATGAGTTCCAGCAGATCAGCGCCGTCTTCTCCGGCGTCGCCGATCTGAAGAAGGCCTTCGAACAGGCCAAGATGCGCCGCGCCGCCGGCCAGTCGACCCTGCTGTTCGTCGACGAGATCCATCGCTTCAACCGCGCCCAGCAGGACGGTTTCCTGCCGTTCGTGGAGGAGGGGACCATCACTCTCGTCGGGGCGACGACCGAGAACCCCAGCTTCGAGCTCAACGGCGCCCTGCTGTCCCGCGCCCAGGTCTATGTCCTGCGCCGGCTGGATGAGGCGGCGATGGAACAGCTGCTGCAGCGCGCCGAGGCCGAAACCGGCCTGACCCTGCCGCTCGAGCCGGCGGCCCGGGAGGCGATGGTCGCCATGGCCGACGGCGACGGCCGCTATCTGCTGACCCTGGCGGAGACCCTGCTGTCGATCGGCTCGCCCAAGCCCCTGACGGCCGCCGAACTGGGCGAGGTGCTGCAAAAGCGCAGCCCGGCCTACGACAAGGACCGCGAGGAGCACTACAACCTCATCAGCGCCCTGCATAAGTCGGTGCGCGGCAGCGATCCGGACGCGGCGCTCTACTGGCTGGCGCGGATGCTGGAGGGCGGCGAGGACCCGCTGTTCATCGCCCGCCGCCTGACGCGCATGGCCAGCGAGGACATCGGCGCGGCCGATCCGATGAGCCTGCTGCTCTGCAACGCCGCGAGGGACACCTACGACTTCCTCGGCAGTCCCGAGGGCGAACTGGCCCTGGCCCAGGCCTGTGTCCACATGGCCTGCGCGCCCAAGTCGGTGGCCGTCTACAAGGCCTTCGGCGCGGCTCGCAAGGCCGCGCGGGAGACAGGCTCGCTCGCCCCGCCCAGCCACATCCTCAACGCGCCGACCCGCCTGATGAAGGACCTCGGCTACGGCGCGGGCTACGCCTATGACCCCGACACCGAGGAGGGGTTCTCTGGCCAAAATTACTTCCCGGACGGCATGGAGCGGCGGGTGTTCTACAAGCCGAAGGGCGAGGGGCACGAGGCGAAGGTCAGGGAGCGGCTCGACCGCTGGGCGGCGATGCGGGCGAGGAAGGCGTGAGTCCCCGTCCCCCCAAGAAGATCAAAGCCCACGAAAAGCCGATCACCCTCACGCCGGAGGAGATCGCGTTCATCCGGGGCATCGTGATCGCCGAGGACGCCCACATCATCGCCCTGAACAAGCCGGCGGGGCTCTCCAGCCAGGGCGGGCGGATCAACGCCAATACGCTGGATGAGCTGACCTGGGCGTTCGCCCGGCCGGGCGGATCGCGGCCGCGGCTGGTGCACCGGCTGGACCGCGATACCTCGGGCGTGATCCTGACCGCCCGCACCCAGCCCGCCGCAAGTTTCCTCGGCAAGGCCATGATTGCGAAGCGGTTTCGCAAGACCTACCTGGCCATCGTCGCGCCCGGCGCGCCGTCGCCGAAGGGCGGGGTGATCGACAGCGCCCTGCGCCGCGAGAGCATCGGCCGCGAGGCCTACATGCGCATTTCCCCGCCTGACCATCCCGACGCCGAGACCGCGAAGACGCGCTACCGCACGCTCGCCGCAACGCCGGAGGCGGCGCTGATGGAGCTCAGTCCCGAGACCGGCCGGATGCACCAGCTGCGCGTCCATATGGCCAGTCTCGGCCGTCCGATCGTCGGCGACGCCCGCTACGGCGGCGCGCTGATGGCCGGCGGCCTGCCGGTCCCGCGTCTGATGCTGCACGCGATGAAGCTGACCTTCCCGCACCCGGACGGCGAGACGATGACGATCGAGGCTCCGCCGCCGGAGGATTTCCGGACGCTGGCGCAAGGGTTGGGGTTAGCGCTTCCCTGAATCCTCCCCGCATCGCGGGGAGGGGGACCGCCGGAGGCGGTGGAGGGGCAGCGCGGAGAGTCGGTGATTGGCCGCGTTCTGACTCTGACTTCGAGCGCCGGTTCTGCCCCCTCAGTCAGGCTCCGCCTGACAGCTCCCCGCGAGCGGGGAGCATTGATGGCGGATCACGCCGCCGTCCCCTGCTCCAGCGTCATCGCCGCCACCCGCAATGACGCATGGGTCAGGCCGGCCGTCTCGGCCACGGCGAAGAAGCCGTCGGAATTGAGCCCCTGCACCACCAGCGCCGGCGCCAGGCCGCGCGCCTGGCGGCCGAATTCGAGGATCTGGGCGGCCAGGCGACTGTCCCCGCCGGGCAGGTCGGCCGCGTCGAGCGTCACGCCCATCAGGCGCAAGCCCTGCAGCGGCGCCGTGGCGTCGCGTCCCGGCTGCACCCGGGCGAATACGCCGCGGCAGACGGACTTGAGCAGCCCGACCACCTCGATCAGCCGCGCCAGCGGCGCGCCGCGGTCGATATCCACCAGTTCCAGCATCACGCTGGTCTTGACCCGGCCTGCGGCGGAGCCGGCGCAGTTGATCAGAATCGTCCGGCCCTTGCTTGTGGCCATGGTGCGGAACGACACCGGCACGATAAGCGCCGGCTGACCCGGCTTGTCGATGCGCGGCAGAAACAGGGTGGCGAAATCGAGGGTCGCCTGGTCGATCTGCAGCAGATCGGCGTCCGACAGCTTGTTGAACAGCCGCGCGGGGATCGCCCGACCCGTGGGGACCTCGGTGACCGTCGGGGCGATCCGCAGGGCGGCGGTGATGCCGTGCTTCAGGCTGCGCAGATCCTCGACCGCGAAGTCGATCCGCAGGGGAATGCCGATCCCGGCCTGGAAACTGAACGGATTGCGCTTGCGAAGCTCGGCGGGATCGACCTCGGGCCGGTCGACGGGCTTCGGCGCGGCGACTTCACGCGTTCGCGCCTGCAGGATGAATACCGGATCCAGTGGCGCGCAGCTGACCTGGCCGTCCTTCAGCGACGTCACCGCCTGTACAGCCATGTCGCGCGGCTCGGCGACGCCCAGGAAGTGCATCAGCACCTCCTCCAGCACCTTGAGCGCGACGGCCTGTGCGGCGACGCCTTCCTCGCTCGTCATGGCGATCAGGTAGTCCGTCTCGCCGATCCGCTGGGCCAGGTCCTGATAGGTCAGGTGCTCGGCCAGCTTGCGCTCGACATAAGCCCAGACATCGGGCCGCTTTCGCGACCAGCGCTCGCCGCTGCGGCTCTGGATCGCCGCCAGGCTGATGATGTTGACGGCCCCTCGACCCATCAGGTCGTGACCGCCGAACCGCTCCAGCAGGGCGGAAATATCGGCGGCGTTGAAGCGGTCGATGGTCGATTGGCTCATGAACGCTCGCGAGGCTCGTAGTCTGCGATACCCATAATGAGCCGTCGCGTTTAACGCGACGTTGAAGCCGGTGCTTTGCGCGCAGCGGCGCATCGTCGCATAAGGGCGGCATGGACAAGATTTTGCTCGTGGCAACGGGCGGCGCGGTCGGCGCCGTGGCGCGCTACATGACCGGGGTCGGCGCAACCCGGGCGCTTGGAACGGGCTGGCCGTACGGCACCCTGGCGGTCAACGTCGTCGGCGGCTTCGCCATGGGGCTGCTTGCCGCGTCCCTGGCCCTGCGCGGCGGCGGGGATCAGGAGCGCTGGCGTCTGCTGCTGGGCGTGGGCGTGCTGGGTGGGTTCACCACCTTCTCGGCCTTCTCGCTGGAGGTCGCCCTTATGATCGAACGGCGGCAACTGCCGCAGGCGTTCGGCTATTCGCTGCTGTCGGTCGTGCTGTCGGTGGCCGCGTTGTTCGCGGGTCTGATGCTGGCCCGCCGGGTGCTGGCCGCATGAGCCCGCGCGAGGTCAAGACCCTCTATGTCGACCCGGCCGAGGCCGGTGAGGACGGCGTGCGGCTTGACCGCTGGTTCCGCCGCCGCTGGCCGCACCTGACCCAGGTCCAGATCCAGCGGCTGGCCCGCTCGGGCCAGATCCGCGTCGACGGCTCGCGCGCCAAGGCCGACACACGGCTCCAGGCGGGATCGATGGTGCGCGTGCCGCCGTTGCCCGATGCGCCCGATCCGACCGAGAAGATGGCCCTCTCGTCGCGCGACGCGGCCATGGCCCGCGCGATGGTGCTCTACGAGGACGAAGAGGTGCTGGTGCTGAACAAGCCGGCCGGCCTCGCGGTCCAGGGCGGCACCAAGACCAGCCAGCACGTCGACCGCCTGCTGTCGGCCTGGGGGGAGGGGCTGGAGCGTCCGCGCCTCGTCCACCGGCTCGACCGCGACACCTCCGGCGTGCTGGTGCTGGGCAAGACCCCGGCGGCGGCGGCGAAGCTGTCCGGCGCCTTCGCCCGGCACAAGGCGCAGAAAACCTACTGGGCGCTGGTCGTCGGCACGCCGCACCCGACCGAGGGCATCATCGACGTTCCCCTCGCCAAGAAGGGCATCAACGACCGCGAGATGGTCGTGCCGGTCGATCCCAAGGACCCCAAGGCCGAGGCGGCCGAGACCGAGTTCGTCACGATCAGCCGGGCCGGTCCGCGCGTCAGCTGGATGGCCCTGCGTCCCCACACCGGCCGCACGCACCAGCTACGCGCCCACATGAAGGCCATGGGTCACCCGATCCTGGGCGATCCCAAATACGGCGACGAGAAGAGCGCGGCCCTGTCGGAGGGGCTGCAGCTCCAGTTGCACGCCCGCCGGCTGGTGATCCCCCATCCCTCGCAGGGCATGCTGGCCATCGAGGCTCCGATCAGCAAGGAAATGAAGGCGGGTTTCGAGCGCTTCGGCTTCTCCTCGGATGAAGCCGATCCCGAACCGTTCGCGAGGCGCGGCAAGAAGCGGTGACGATGTGACGCCAGAGATCGCCAGGGCGCTCCAGACCGGAGCGGGTCTGCTCTCGGCGGGCCGGCTGACTGAAGCCGTCGCCCTGCTGTCAAGCCTCGCCCGCGCCCAGCCGCGCCTGGCCGACGCGCGCCGTCTGCACGGCCTGGCGCTGCATGCCGCCGGCCACCTCGAGGCGGCGGAGCAGGAGCTGAAGGCGGCCTCGACACTCGACAAGAAGGCGCCGATCCTGATGGTCGAGCTGGCCGCCACCCTGCTGGCGCTCGGCCGCGACGCCGACGCCGAAAGGGCCCTGCGCGCCGCCCTGGTCCGCGACCGCCGCTTTGTCCCCGCGGCCGGGGCCCTCGGCCGCTTCCTGATCAGCAAGGGCCGGGCGGCCGACGCGCTGAAGGTGACCCTGCCGCTGGCGACCGCCGGCGAGGATCCGGTGGTGCTCAGCGTCCATGCAGAGGCGTTGCGCGCACTGGACCGGCTGGACGAGTCGATCGCTGTCTCCAGACGCATCGCCGACCGCCCGGGCGCTGATCCGGCGGCGGTGCACAATCTCGCGGTCAGCCTGGTCGACGCCGAGCGCTACGAAGAAGCCGGAGCGACCCTCGACCGGCTGATCGCGACCGGGGGCGAGTCGCCCGAGACCTGGCGCCTGCGCGGGCGGGCCGTTCAGGGCCTCAGCCGTTACGACGAGGCCGAGACGGCCTTCCGCGAAGCCCTGCGGCGCAAACCGGATCTGGCGCCGGCCCACCGCGATCTGGCCGACCTGATCTGGATGCGGACCGGCAGCGTGGCGGCGGCCGGCGAGGCGCTCGACGCCGCTATTCGCCAGTCGCCGGCAGACGCAGCCTTGCGGATCGTCAAGGCCAAGCTGCTGGACTTCGCCGGCGAGACCGACGCGGCCTACGAGGCCATCCTGCCGGTGGTCTCACGGCCTGACGCAGACCCTTATGCCGACATATCGGCGGCCCAGATCATCATGATGAAGGACGCGGTGCGCGGGCGGCTCCACGCCGAGCGCGCCCTGGCCCGGTCGCCGGGGGATCCCATGATCCTGGCGGTGTCCGCCGAGGCCAGCCTGGCCGCCGGCCTGCCGGACGAGGCCGCGCGACGCGCATCGATCCTGCGCGAGCAGTCGCCACACGACCAACAGGCGATCGGGCTCCTGGCCACCGCCTGGCGCATGCTGGGCGACCCGCGCTACGGCGAGCTCTACGACTACGACGCCTTCGTGAAGCCCTGGCGGCTGGATACGCCGCCCGGCTGGCCGACGCTGGACGCCTGGCTGGCAGACATGACCGCCGCGCTGAACGGCCTGCACAATCTCGAAGCCCATCCGATCGGCCAGTCCCTGCGCCAGGGCACGCAGACCAGCCAGAGCCTCGACCGCTCGGACAACCCGGTCATCCGCGGCCTGTTCGATGCGATCCGCGGACCGATCCAGCGGCATATCGAGATGCTCGGACGCGGGCGCGATCCCCTGCGCTCGCGTACGACCGGCAAGTTCCGGGTCAACGGATCCTGGTCCGTGCGCCTGAAGCCCGGCGGGCGTCACGTGAACCACATGCACCCCCGCGGCTGGCTCTCGACGGCCTGCTACATCGCCCTGCCGGACGCGGTTGAGACGGGCCGCGAAGGCTGGATCGGCTTCGGCGAGCCGGGCGTCCCGACGCAGCCACCGCTGCCGGCCGAGCACTGGGTCAAGCCCGAGCCCGGGCTGCTCGTGCTGTTCCCGTCCTACATGTGGCACGGCACGGTCCCGTTCGGCGGAGACCAGCCGAGGCTCACCTGCGCGTTCGACGTGCTGCCGGCCTGACGGCCCTACACCAGTCCCGTCACGGCTCGCGCCCCGGCGCTGTCCGGGAAAACCACGGTCTCCAGCGCGGCGCGATCGACGCCCATGTGGTCGGCCAGCACGCCCTTGAACAGGCCGCGCATGTCCAGGGTCGGGCGCGTGTCGCGGCCCTCGAACAGGGCCTCGGACCGCAGGGTTGGCCAGTCGCCGATGATCCCGCCGGGTTTGAGCGCGCCGCCCAGCACGATCGCGGTCGAGCCGGTGCCGTGGTCGGTGCCGCTGGTGCCGTTGATCCGCGCGGTCCGGCCGAACTCGGTGGCGACGACCACGACCGTGTCGCTCCAGGCCGACCCCAGACCCTCGTTCAGGCCCGAGAGCAGGGCGTCGAGATACAGCAGCCGCGTGGCCAGCTGCCCCTCGGCGGCGCCCTGGTTGGCGTGGGTGTCCCAGCCGTCGACGGAGATGGCGACGATCTGCGGGCCGCCCGGCTGGGTCATGAAGCCGGCGACGGTCTTGCCCAGCGTCTGCGCAAGCCTCTGACCCTGGCGGACAAACCCGGCGACGCCGCCTGATCCGGCCATGGCCGGGGCCATTCCCCCGGCCATGTCGCCCTGGGCCGTGGCGGCCATCGCCTCGGTCTGCAGGCCGCTTGCCAGCGCCGGCGCGAGCAGCGGATCGCCCGCATAGAGGTCCATCAGGATGCCCGGCAGCCGCGGACTGCCTTCACCGGCCGCGCCCGGAGACCATGAGGCCGCCTGCGTCGGACCGCGCAGAATCAGCGGAGCAGTCGCGCCGACCGACAACGCCTCGACCTTGCGCCCGCCCGCTGCGGTCAGGGCGCGATTGAGAAAGCCCGACGCGGTGCCGTAGACCACGGACGCGCCGCTCTCGAGCACGTCCTGCGCTTCGAAATGCGACCGGGCGCGGTCTGGACTGGCGATGGCCGGCGCAATCCGCGCCTGACCCTTCAGCGCCAGCGCGTGGACCCCGGCGAGGGCCGGGTGCAGGCCGAAGGTCCCGTCCAGCTTCAGCGCCGCCTCGGCCGGAATGGTGATCCGCCCGCGCAGCGCAGCGTAGTCCGCATCGCCGATGGGGGGAGACACCGACAGTCCATCCATGCCGCCGCGCGCGAGCACGGTGATCAGCTTCTTGCGGCCAACGGCGTCGTCGGCGAAGGCGGCGCGGCCCATAAAGGCGACGCCGAGGCCAAGGCCGGCGGCGGCGGCGAGCAGCGACCGGCGTGTAGGGGCAGGGCGGGTCATCGGCGCTGGAACTCCGGACTCATAAGCAGGATCGAGAGGGCCTCCTGACGTGACTCCGCGCGGGCCACGGCCTCGCGGACCGGGTCGCTCAGTCGCGCGCCCAGGGCCCCGGCGGCGATCGGACCGGGGTCGAGGTCGGCGGCGACCACGGCCGAGAAGCCCTCGGCCCAGGTCATCCGCTTGATGATCGCATCCGGCGCGGCCCAGGTGATGGCCTCGTCTGACCAGCCTTTGGGGGAGGGTGGTGAGAACACCCGCTGGCCCATCGCCAGCAGCGGCGGCGAGATGTGCTCGATGGCCCCCGGCTGTCCGCCGATGGCTCGCCAGCTCGAGATCAGGAACTCGTAGGGCGTCTTCAGCTTGCGCGGCGCGGGGTCCCACGCTTCCGGCGCGTTAATCAGGGCCTCGGCGACGCGGGTCAGATGACCGCCGGACCCGGTCCATGCCGCCTCCAGCCGCGCCACCAGCGACTCCGGGGGATCATCGGCCACGAAGTGCCGGGCGATCTTGCCGCAGATGTGCCGCGCTGTGGCCGGATGGGCGGCGAGGTCCTTGAGCACGGCCAGCGCCTGTCCCGGGCCCGCCGCCGGATAGGTCTTGCCCATCACTGTGCGGGCGCCGGGCTCGTGGGTGTTGGCGCGGAAGACGTACTCGCCGCGTTGGCCGACCGCCTCCCGCAGCCCGCCGACGCTCCAGCCGGTCAGGGCCCGGGCGAACTCGGTGACATCCTCCTGGCTATAGCCGCCCTTCACACCGACCGTGTGCAGTTCGAGAATTTCGCGGGCAAGGTTCTCATTCAGGCCGCCGCCGATACCGGGCATCGGCCGGCGCTTGAGATAGGCCGCCGCCGGGCTGCGTGGCCCCACGGACTGGACCTGGTCGAGGTACACCAGCATCCCCTGGTGGGCCGTCGAGGCGACCAGCAGGTCCTCGAACCGGCCGAACACGCGCGGACGAATCGCCTCCTGCTCGAACGGACCGACCAGCACGGAGGTGATCAGCTTGATGCCGGAAACGGTGAAATGGTTGGCCCAGAACAGCGCCCAGCGCTCGCGGAAGCCCGCCGGCGTGGTCGCCGCCAGTCTTGCCCGGGCCAGGAAGTCCACGGCCGGCCCCTCGCGAAGCATGCGGGCGGCGATCCTGACCGGATCCTCCGCCGGATCGACCTCGCCCTGACCCTCGCGCATCTGGCGGCGGTCCTGCTGGTAGAGCCGGAAGTTCCGCAGCCGCGATCCCGCCGACTCCGGCGTCTGTTGCGGCTGGTCGGCGCCCTCGGCCGGCCGGATCTGGCTGATCAGCCACTGACGCGGACCCGCGGCGGCGGCCGCGGCGATCTCGCCGGGCCGGGCGCCCAGGCCAAATCGCGTCACCGCGATCGCTGCGGTCAGATCGGCGGGTGATGCCAAGGCGGCGCCTCCTTGCACTGGCGGGGCGGTTACGTCACTTCCACGATCAGGCGCGGCGCTTCCGTCGCACGAGGAGATCGACACAGTGGCGGCACGGGAAGACGGGGTCCAGCATCCACGCCGGTTCTATACCGCGGTGACCGTCGCCCCGGCCGGGGACGGCCACGCGGTGCTGCTCGACGGTCGTGCGCCGAAGGCGCCGGGCGGAACGCCGCTGGTCCTGCCCACGCCGGGGCTGGCGGCCCTGGCGGCCGGGGAATGGGACGCCCAGAACCCGCATATCGTCATGGTCTCCATGCCGGCTGTGCGGCTGGCGTTCACGGCGCTGGAGAAGATCGGTGCGGTGCGCGAGGCCGTGGCCGACGAGGTCGCCCGCTACGCCGGCTCGGACCTGCTCTGCTACCGGGCCGAGTCGCCCCGCGAACTGGCCGCTGAACAGACGACCGCCTGGGACCCGCTGCTCGCCTGGGCCCGATCCGAGCTTGGCGTGGCGCTGGAGCCCACGGTCGGCATCATTCATCGCGAGCAATCCGCCGACGCCCTGACGCGGGTGAAGGCGTTGTCGCTTGAGCTCGACGACTTCGGCCTGGCGGCGCTGGCCCATGCCGCCGGCCTGCTGGGGTCGGCGGTGCTGGCCCTGGCCCTGCAGCGCGGCCACGTCTCGGGCGAGCAGGCCCACCACCTCGCCCGCCTCGACGAGGCTTTCCAGGAACGGCTCTGGGGCATCGACGGGGAGGCGGCTATCCGCACCGAGGGCCGTCTGGCGGAGGCCCTCTGGCTGGAGCGGTGGTTCAGGGCGCTTTGACCCCTCTCCCGCAAGGAGAGGGAGGGGCCCGGAGCGAAGCGCCGGGAGGGTGAGGGGTTACGCTGGGTCGGGCGAATCCTGACCCTCCGTAACCTCTCATCCGTCGGGTTCCACCCGACACCTTCTCCCGCCGGGAGAAGGGATTTCGATGCTTGTCACACCCCCGCCGCCGCTTTAACCCGGTCCCGTTCGACAGACAGGGAATGGCGGCGTGCAGAACATCCTCGAAGAACTCGAAAAGCGGCGCGAGCAGGCCCGGGCCGGCGGCGGCGCCACGCGGGTGGCCAACCAGCACGCCAAGGGCAAGCTGACCGCGCGCGAGCGGATCGATCTGCTCCTCGACGAGGGAAGCTTCGAGGAGTTCGACATGTTCGTCGAACATCGCAGCCACGACTTCGGCATGCAGGACCAGCGGGTTCCGGGCGATGGCGTTGTCACCGGCTGGGGCACGATCAACGGCAAGGTCGTTTACGTTTTCTCGAAAGATTTCACGGTCTTCGGCGGCTCTCTTAGCGGCGCTCACGCCCAGAAGATCGTCAAGGTCCAGCGCCAGGCCATGAAGGTCGGCGCGCCGGTCATCGGCCTGTTCGACGCCGGCGGCGCCCGCATCCAGGAAGGCGTCGACAGCCTCGCCGGCTACGCCGACATCTTCCTCGAGAACGTGCTGGCCTCGGGCGTCGTGCCGCAGATCAGCGTGATCATGGGCCCCTGCGCCGGCGGCGACGTCTATTCCCCTGCCATGACCGACTTCATCTTCATGGTGAAGGACACCAGCTACATGTTCGTCACCGGCCCGGACGTGGTCAAAACGGTGACCAACGAGATCGTCACGGCCGAGGAACTGGGCGGCGCCCGGGTTCACGCGGCCAAGTCGGGCGTCGCCGAGGGCGCGTTCGACAACGATCTGGAGGCGATGACCCAGGTCCGCCGGCTGGTCGACTTCCTGCCCAGTTCCAACCGCGCCAAGGCCGAGTCGCGCGAAAGCTTCGACGAGCCGTTCCGCGACGAGATGAGCCTGGACACCCTGATCCCGGCCAATCCGAACAAGCCCTACGACATGAAGGAACTGATCCTCAAGATCGTGGATGAAGCCGATTTCTTTGAAATCTCAAGCGAGTGGGCCAAGAACATCATCTGCGGCTTCGCCCGCATGGACGGCGAGAGCGTCGGCATCGTCGCCAACCAGCCTCAGGTGCTCGCCGGGGTTCTGGACATCGACTCCAGCCGTAAGGCCGCGCGGTTCGTGCGCTTCTGCGACGCCTTCAACATCCCGATCATCACCCTGGTCGACGTCCCGGGCTTCATGCCGGGCACCAAGCAGGAGTACGGCGGCCTGATCAAGCACGGCGCCAAGCTGCTGTTCGCCTACGCCGAGGCCACGGTGCCGAAAGTCACGGTCATCACCCGCAAGGCGTACGGCGGCGCCTATGACGTGATGAGCTCCAAGCACCTGCGCGGCGACGTCAACTACGCCTGGCCGACCGCCGAGATTGCGGTCATGGGCGCCAAGGGTGCGGTGGAGATCATCTTCCGCGCCGAGATGAACGACCCGGAGGCCCTGGCCGCCCGCGAAGCCGAATACAAGGACCGCTTCGCCAACCCGTTCGTCGCGGCCTCGCGCGGCTACATCGACGACGTGATCAAGCCCCACGGCACCCGTCGCCGCATCGTCCGGGCGCTGCGCAGCCTCAAGGGCAAGCAGCTGTCGAACCCCTGGAAGAAGCACGACAACATTCCGCTGTAAGGAAGGCGACTGCCCTCCCTGGCGAAGCCGGGAAGGGGGATCGCGCCGAAAGGCCCTAGGTCGTCCCGCCGGCCATGAAGTCGTAGACGTCGGCGGCGCGGGTGACGGCGATGCTGATCTTGTCGTCGTTGATCTGGATTTCGCCGCGCGCCACCGGGTGGTTGTTGGCCAGGATCCAGACTTCGTCGCTGGCCTTGGCGTCGAGCGGGATCACCGCCCCGCGGCCCATGCGCAGCAGCTGGGACATGGGGAGCGTCGAGCGCCCCAGGACCACGGAAATCTCGACGTTGACCGACTGAACCTGACTCACGAACTGCTTGGCCCCTCGCGCAATGAGCGCCGACACGCCACATTGGGGCCTCATGCTTGATCAGCCGTTAAATCCAGGGGCTTTGAGGCCCGCCGCGTCACCTCTTTTCGGCCGGGCCGACGGATTGCCGGCCGGCTGGGCGGTGTCGCACGCGCCGGTGGCCTATCCCGACGCCGTGGCGGCGATGGAGGCCCGCGCGGAGGCGATCGCGAAGGGTGAGGCGGGTGAGCTGGTCTGGCTGCTGGAACACCCGCCGCTCTACACCGCCGGCGTCTCGGCGAAGGCCGCGGACCTCATCCAGCCGGACCGGTTCCCGGTGTTCGAGAGCGGGCGAGGGGGCCAGTACACCTACCACGGGCCCGGCCAGCGGGTGGCCTATGTGATGCTCGATCTCGGCAAGCGCACGAAAGACGTGCGCGCCTTCGTCGCGGCGCTGGAAGCCTGGGTGATCGGCGCCCTGGCGGTCTTCAACCTCGAAGGCCAGGTCCGCGACGGCCGCGTCGGCGTCTGGGTCGAGCGAAGGGGCGCCGGCTGGTCGCGCGAGGACAAGATCGCCGCCATCGGCGTCAAGCTGCGCCGCTGGGTCAGCTTCCACGGCATCAGTCTGAACGTCGAGCCGGACCTGGGCCACTTCGGCGGCATCGTCCCCTGCGGGGTCACCGACCATGGCGTCACCAGCCTCGTCGATCAGGGCCTGCCGGTGACCATGGACGAGGCCGACGCCGCGCTGCGGGCCGCGTTCGAGCCGGTGTTCGGGGCGGTGGTGGACTACCCTCTCCCGGCGGGAGAGGGAGGGGCACGGCGCATCGCGACGGGAGGGTGAGGGGATACGGCGCCTGTCGGCTCCCTAAACCCTCATCCGTCGGGTTCCACCCGACACCTTCTCCCAACGGGAGAAGGATATCAGCCTAACCCTTCTGGCAGGCCTTCCAGGCCTGATAGAGCGGCCGCTCGGTCGAGCGCTGCAGGCGCGGGTTGCCCCAGACGAACTCGGAATAGCCGTAGTCCGGCGACTCGTTGATCCAGACGTTGCCGGTGGCCTTGGTCCAGACGAAGGCGATGTCGTCGCTCGAGGCGGTGGGGGTCACAAGGGCGCAGACGTCGCCGGCGGCGTTGACCTTGATCTTGCGGAAGCTGACCGACTTGGCGCTCTTGAGCATGCCCTTGACCGCATCGATGCCCGGCTGGGCTTCGGGCGGGATGGCTTCAGCGGCGAGGGCCGGGGTCGACAGGGCCAGAACGGCGGCGAAGGTGAAGACAGCGCGCATGACGGGAAGAAGCTCCTAGACGGTGACGGCTTTGACGGGATTGGGTCCGTAGCGGTTGGCGCCCTGCTCGCCGGACAGTACGCCCAGCTCGACGGCGGCCCACAGGATGACCAGCGAGAAGGCGAAGTCGAGGAAGCCCGCCGGAATCGGCCAGGCCACGATCAGCGCCAGGATGATGATCGCCGCCAGCCAGCCGGACCGTCCCCGGTCATGTAGCCGCTTGGACAGCACGCAGGCGCCGGAGAACAGCAGGCCCGGATAGACGAACCAGCCGGTCAGCCAGTGAACGCCGGGCGGCATCGAGGCTTCGTAGACCATTGCGATGGCGATCAGCACCGCCGCGGCGATCAGGAACGGCGTCCGCGCCACGCGGCCCGTGGAGGAGAAGAACAGCTCCGCCCAGTCGATCTGGCCGCTCATGGGGTTTGCTCGCTCCGACTCTCGAGAGACAGGGTCTCGTAGACCCCTATCTAGGCGAGAGCGCGGCGCTGTGAAAGGTCGCCGCTCCAGTCGACGTGCATCGGCTCGCGCGCGCCGAAACGATTGCGGCCGCCTGTGCCCTCGCCGGTGACCAGGCTGAGCACCAGCCAAAGCTGGCCGAGCAGGGGCGGGAACACGAACAGCAGCATCCAGCCGCTCAGATCGCGGTCGTGGCAGCGCTTGATCGACGCCGCCAGACTGATCCAGGCCCCGTTCAGCAGCAGGAAGGCGATGGCCAGGCCGACACCCGTCTGGCCGGCCCAGGTGATGCCGGCGGCCGTCTCGTCGCCGGCGCCGCTGAAGATGATCATCAGGAAGGTCAGCACATAGCTGGCGGTGAACACCCCGATCTGCGTCAGGGCGAACGAAAGCCGTCCGATCCGGCCGTCAAAGCGATAAAGGTCCCAAAGCGCCATGCGACAGCCTCCCGCCATCGCGGGATCAACGCGGCAGACCCATGTTCGGTTCGGCGGGGCCGTGAATTATTCGGCGGGCGCGGTATCGGCCTTCGGCGAGGGCCCGAACCGGTTGTCGCCGGGCGTGCCGGCGAGGAAGCCCAGCGTCACCAGAAAGCCGATCGCCACGGCCAGGTAGACGAGGTTGAACGACATCAGCAGCAGTCCGCCCGCACCGCTGAACTTGCCGGCCGCGGCGCCGACGTCCTGGCGGGTGACGAATCCCATCACCATCGCCACCGCGTAGAACGCCACGACGGGCCAGCCGGGTATGTTGCGATCCTGCAGCCGCTTCACCCCCAGCGCCGTCGTCGGCCACAGGAACAGCAGCTCGAACGGGACAGCCGCCCAGAGCGGCAGTCGTCGCGCCGCGCCAAACAGCGTGCTGAGCGGACTCTCGGCGGCGAACACATTCAGACCCAGCCCGAGGCTGATCACTGCGGCGGCGGCGACGTGGGCAACCGCCAGGCCGATCACCCACAGCCACCAGTGTGTGCGACGGATGCGCCCCTTGAACCCGAACAGGGTCTGGACCGGCGTCATCAGCCGAACTCGACCAGCACCTCGTCGGCGGCGACGCTGTCGCCACCCTTGGCCGAGACGGTCTTCACCACGCCTTCGCGTTCGGCGCGGATGATGTTCTGCATCTTCATCGCCTCGATGACGCAGACGACCTCGCCCTCGCGGACGGTCTGGCCGACCTCGACGTCCATGCTGACCACCAGGCCGGGCATCGGCGAGATGATCATCTTGCTGGTGTCGGCGGCCTTCTTCTCCGGCAGCTTGCCGTGCAGGTCGGCGGAACGTGGGCTCAGCACCAGCACCTTGGCCTTGGCGGCCCGGTGACGGATCACGAAGCCCTCGGCCGCCGCGGCGACCGAGACGGTGAAGGCCGCGCCGTTCAGCCTGGCGCGGAACAGCGCCTTGCCCGGCCGCCAGTCGACGCCTTCCAGCGTGAGGGTGCGATCGTCGCCTTCGAGGTGCAGGCTCAGCACGCCGCCGGCCTCATCGACATCGACGCGGCGGCTGTCGTGGCCGACGAACACGACCCAGTCGCGGCGGTCCGAACCGCCGGCCCGTTTCGTCATCATCCGGTGCATCGCTACGCCGGCGGCGGTCAGAAGATCAGTCTGCAGCGCGGTCGGCGTCGTGCCGGCGAAGCCGTCGGGGAACTCGTCGACGATGTAGCTGGTCGACAGCTTGCCGGAGCGGAACCGCTCCTGGTCCATCACGGCGGCGAGGAACGGGATGTTGTGGCCCAGTCCCTCGATGTGGAAGTCTTCCAGCGCCCGGCCCATGCCGTCGACGGCGGCAAGGCGTGTCGGCGCCCAGCTGCACAGCTTGGAGATCATCGGGTCATAGAACATCGAGATCTCGTCGCCCTCGCGGACGCCGGCGTCGTTGCGCACGACATAACCGTCATGCTCGCCCTCGACGGGCGGATCGTAGCGGACCAGCCGGCCGATGCTCGGCAGGAACTTGCGATAGGGGTCTTCGGCGTAGATCCGGCTCTCGATGGCCCAGCCGTTGATCTTCAGGGTGTCCTGGCTGACGTTCAGCGCCTCGCCGTAGGCCGAGCGGATCATCTGCTCGACCAGGTCCAGGCCGGTGATCAGCTCGGTGACCGGGTGCTCGACCTGCAGACGGGTGTTCATCTCCAGGAAGTAGAAGCTCTTGTCCTGGCCGGCGACGAACTCGACCGTGCCGGCGCTGTCGTAGTTGACGGCCTTGGCGAGGGCGACGGCCTGGGCGCCCATGGCGGCCCGGGTGGCTTCGTCGAGCAGCGGGGAGGGAGCCTCCTCGATGACTTTCTGGTTGCGGCGCTGGATCGAGCATTCCCGCTCGAACAGGTGCACCACGTTGCCGTGCTTGTCGCCCAGCACCTGGATCTCGATGTGGCGCGGGCTGGTGATGAACTTCTCGATGAAGATCCGGTCGTCGCCGAAGCTGGACTTGGCCTCCGATCGAACGGCCGGGAAGCCTTCCTCGACGTCCTGTCGGCTGTGGGCGACGCGGATGCCCTTGCCGCCGCCGCCGGCGCTGGCCTTGATCATCACCGGATAGCCGATCTCCTCGGAGATCCTGATGGCGTGGGCGGTGTCGTCAATCTCGCCGATATGGCCGGGCACGCAGCTGACGCCGGCCTTTTCAGCGAACTTCTTGGACTCGATCTTGTCGCCCATGGCGCGGATCGCGCCGGGATTGGGGCCGATGAAGACGATGCCCTCGTCCGCGCAGCGCTGGGCGAACGAGGCGTTCTCCGACAGGAAGCCGAAGCCCGGATGCACGGCCTGGGCGCCCGTCTGCTTGCAGGCGGCGATGATCTTGTCCTGCACCAGATAGGATTCGCTGGCCGGGGCCGGACCGATGAACACGGTCTCGTCGGCCATCTCCACGCCCAGGCTGTCGGCGTCCGCCTCGGAGTAGACGACGGTCTTGATGCCCATCCGACGGCAGGTCTTGATGACCCGGACGGCGATTTCACCCCGGTTGGCGATCAGAATTTTCGAGAACATCGGCCTGGCCACGCCCCTCACGCACGATTTTGCCGGGCCGGGTTAGCCCGCGTGGGTCGCGTTGGCAACGGCGCCGCAACGTCGCCCGGAGCGGCTTCGTTGGCTCAGGCCGGAATCCGGGCGCCGTCCCAGGCGAACACGCCGCCGCTGTCGGCGGGCGTCAGGCCATCGATGACCTGTAGCAGCCGGTCGGCGCTGTGGTCGGCGGTGAACAGCCGCTCGCCCGGAACACCGCCCTGGAAAGGCTTGCTCAGGCCGGTGTCGACGGTCCCGGGATGCAGGCCGACGCACAGGGCTGCGGGCCGCGTCCGGGCCAGTTCGATGGCGATGGTGGCGATGAGCATGTTCAGCGCCGCCTTCGACGCGCGATAGCTGTGCCAGCCGCCCAGCCGGTTGTCGCTGATGCTGCCGACTCGCGCCGACAGCGCCGCGAACACGCTCCGGCCCTCACGCGGAAACAGCGGCATGAGATGTTTGGCCACAAGCGCGGGGCCGACTGTGTTGATGGCGAACGCCTGGTGCATCGCCGCCGGGTCCAGCATCCGCAGCGCCTTTTCCGGCGCCAGGCCCGGACCATGCAGCCGGCCGCTGGCGACGATCACCAGCCTCGGCGGAGCGGACAGACTCGCGGCGGCCTTCGCGATGGACGCCTCGTCCTCGAGATCGATCCTTCCCCCCGTCGACCCGTCCGGCGCGCCTTCTCCTGACCGGCTCAACGCATGGACCGCGGCGAACCGGCCGCTCGCGACGATCTGTTCCGTCAGCGCCCGACCGATGCCGCCCGACGCGCCGATCACGACAGCGCAGCCTTCAGGGGGAGGGGAGTTTGTCATCCGCCGCGATCTAGGGCGACGACGGCGTCAGCCCAGCTTCACCGCCGTGCCGGTGGCGGTGACCATCAGCATGCCGTTGTTGGCGCCCAGGGTCTCGTAATCGATGTCGATGCCCACGACCGCGTCGGCGCCCTGGCGTGTCGCTTCCTCGATCATTTCCTTCATCGCGCCCTCGCGGGCCTGGCGCAGCACCGACTCATAGCTGGCGGCCCGGCCGCCGACGATGTCGCGGATGCCGGCGAACAGGTCGCGGAAGATGTTGGCGCCGAGGATCACCTCGCCGGACACCACGCCCAGGGTCTGGCGGGTCGGGCGTTCGGCGATGGACGGGGTCGTGGCGGTCAGCATGGGGAGTCCTCTCTCTTTCGGCGGGGCCGATCCGCCCTTACATTGGCACGCATGACCCAGACCGCCATATCCGCCGCCGGCTTTGACATCACCCCGCCCACGGAGGCCGAGCGCGCGACGCTTGAGGCCGATCTGACCCGTGAGGAAGCGGAGGTCCTGCTGCATCAGGGCACGGAGGCGCCCTTCTGTGGCGGCCTGCTCGGCGAGAAGCGCCCCGGCGCCTATTGCTGCCGCCTGTGCGGCCTGCCGCTGTTCCGGTTCGAGACCAAGTTCGAGAGCGGCACCGGCTGGCCCAGCTTCTACGCGCCCTACGACCCGGCCCACGTCGGCGAGGTGCGCGACACCAGCTACGGCATGCTGCGGATCGAGACCCTCTGCGCGCGGTGCGGCAGCCACCAGGGCCACGTCTTCCCCGACGGCCCCCCGCCGACCCGCCTGCGCTACTGCATCAACTCGATTTCCCTGACCTTCGTCGGGGATGGCGAGGCGCTGCCCGATCCGCTGGGGCGAGGGGACCAGGTTCCCTCGCCCTGAAGGGAGCGGGAGAGTGAGGGTTTGCGGCGCGGGCCGGCTTTCACCGTAGCCCCTCGACCTACCAGGCCGCTTCGCCGAGGCTCAGCGGGACGGGCCCCTCCGTCTCCCTCCGGGAGAAGGGAACATAGCTCTTCCCATTCTTCGCGGCTTTTGCTACCTGCCGCGCCTCACCACGGGCGGTCGTGGCGGAATTGGTAGACGCGCAGCGTTGAGGTCGCTGTTCCCTAACCGGAGTGGAAGTTCGAGTCTTCTCGACCGCACCAGTGAATCAGAGGCAAGAAACACTGCAGGATTGATCTCTTCATTCAGGAGGCCCCGACATGACCCGGGATAAAGCCGACCTGTTCGAGGAGAGTAACCTCTCGATCCCTGCAGCCCCTGAAACCGTCGCCCCGCCCGAGGATCTCGAGGATCTCGCGCTCGGCGACGACTACGCCCTCAATCCCGCCTACGTGGACATGGTCATCGACGCCGCCGACCGCGGCGACGCCGAGCGCCTGCGCGAGCTGGTCGGGGCGCTGCGCTCCGAGGACGTGGCTGACCTGATGGGCTTTCTCAACGCGGACTACCGCGAGGAGATCATCCCCTGCCTCGATTCCGAGACCCTCGCCGAGGTGCTGTCCGAGCTGGACGACAACCTGCGCGAGGAGGTCCTGGAGACGGTCCATCCGACCGCACTGGCCCGGGCCCTCGAGGAACTCGATTCGGACGACGCGGCCGACGTCGTCGACGACCTGGGGGGCGAGAAGCGCGCCCAGGTGCTGGCGGCCATGGACGCCGATGACCGCGCGGCCATCGAAAGCAGCCTGGCCTACGAGGACGAGACCGCCGGCCGACTGATGCAGCGCGAGGTGCTGGCCGCGCCACAGTTCTGGACCGTTGGCCAGACCATCGACCACGTGCGGCAGGCCGGCGACGAACTGCCCGAGCTGTTCTTCGACATCTACATCGTCGACCCGGCCTACCGGCCGATCGGCGCCGCGCCTATCAGCCAGCTTCTGCGGGCCCGGCGCGAGACGACCCTGGCCGAGATCATGGAGCCGGTGACCGACATCACCGTCGATATGGACCAGGAAGAGGTCGCCTACATCTTCGACAAGTATCACCTGATCAGCGCCCCGGTCGTGGACGCGGGCGGTCGGCTGGTCGGCCAGATCACCGTCGACGACATCGTCGGCGTTATCCAGGAGGAGTCCGAGGAGGACATCCTGGCCCTCGCCGGGGTGAGCGACGCCGGCCGCGACGCCGGCGTCTGGGACGTGGCGAAGTCGCGTCTGCCCTGGCTGGTCGTCAACACCCTGACCGCCGCGACAGCCGCCAGCGTCATCGGCGCGTTTCAGGGCGAGATCGCCAAGGTGCTGACGCTGGCCATTCTGATGCCGGTGGTCGCCTCCCTCGGCGGCAACGCCGGCACCCAGACCCTCGCCGTAGCTGTCCGGGCGCTGGCCAGCCGTGAGCTGAACGCTTCCAACGCGGTGCGGATCATCCTGCGGGAGATGGCCGTCGGCCTCGTCAACGGGGCGGTGCTGGCCACTATCATGGCGGCGGCGACCTATGCCTTCTTCCGCGATCCGCTGCTGTGCCTGACGATCGCGCTGGCCCTGATCATCAACCTGTTCGTCGCGTCCCTGGCCGGGATTCTCGTGCCGCTGGCGCTGGACAAGCTGGAACGTGATCCGGCGGTGTCGTCTTCGGTCTTCGTCACGTTTACGACCGATTTCATGGGCTTCCTGTCCTTCCTTGGACTGGCGGCGCTCATCCTCCTCTAAACCGGTCGCTGCTGGCCTGTACGGCGGTCTGTTCCCGTTCAGCGGGAGTTCAGGCTGCGTTCGGCATCCCTCTTGCGGGAGTGGGATGGAACGCAGCCCCGTCTGTATCATTTCGGATCAAGAAGGCCGATGAAACCCCGCCACCAGGTCTCCCGCGCAGCCATCGAACTGATCAAGACGTTCGAGGGCTATCGCCAACGGGCCGCCCAGCTCCCTGACGGACGCTGGACGATCGGCTACGGCCACACCCTGACCGCCCGCCAGGGCGCCGAGGTGTCTCCGGCTGATGCAGAAGCCCTGCTGATGTACGACCTCATCGCCGTGGCGCATGCGGTCAACGAGCACAGCTATACGCCGCTGACCCAGAACCAGTTCGACTCGCTCTGCTGCTTCGCCTTCAACGTCGGCGTCGACAACTTCCGCCGCTCCTCGGTGCTGCGCCGGGTCAACGAAGGCCAGATGCTGCAGGCCGCCTGCGCCATGGAGATGTGGCGCAAGGCGGACTTCGAGGGCGAACGGATCGTCATCGACGCCCTGGTCCGTCGCCGCGCCGCCGAGAAGACCCTGTTCCTGACCCCGACCAACGGCTGGATTCCCGCGCCGTCCCCGGTGCTGGCGCCCAAGGTCGACTATGACGCGGTCAACGCCGTGCCGCGCCAGACCCCGACGGCCGTCAAGGCCTCGCTGACCGGCGAGCGCACCAGTGTCGAGCGCGACCAGACTCCGCAGCCGCAACCCGAGCCCCGGCCGGAGGCGCCGCTGGCCAGCGAGATCGCCGCCGCCGGCGTCGGCGCGCGTCTGGAACAGCTGCTGCCCGAGACAGCCCCCGAGCCCGTCGCGCCGCCCGCGCCGCAGCCGGAACCCGTGGTTGAGGCCGTCCAGGCCGAACCCGAGCCCGCGCCTGCGCCTGAGGCCGATCCCTATCCGCAACCGCAGCCCGAGCCCGTCTACGACCCGGTCGTCGAAACGGCCGCCGAGGTTGCGCCGCAGGAAGCCTGGACGCCCCAGCCCCAAGACTCCTATCCGCAGCCCGCGCCGATCGTGTTGGGCTCCAGCCTGGCCTATGCGACCAACCCCGACGCCGCCTTCACCCTGACGCCGGCGCCGGAAGTCTCCATCGAGCGCTCGCCCGATGACGCCCTGCGCGTGGATCTGCCGGAACCGGCCAACGAGTCCGGCCCCGGCCTGTTCGACGTCGCGCCGTCCGGCATGGCGCTCGAGGGCGCGCCGGCCCGTCCGCTGGTCAGCGAGGACTATGTCCGCCGCCTGGTGCAGCAGGACGAAATGGCGCTGGGTGGCTTTGACCCGGCCTTCGACGACGCTCCGATCGAGCCCGTGCGCATCGAGGGGCTGCCGTTGATCCTGACCGGCGTGGGCGGCATCGCCCTGATGGCCGGCGGCATGGCGGTCGGCTTCACCGCCGGCGCCGGCGACGGCCCGCTCAGCGTGAGCAATCTCGGCTGGCTCCTGTCGTTCGTCGGCATCGGCATGACCGGCTTTTCGGTCTGGGTCGGCCTGAACAAATTCCTCGGCGCCCCGCTGGACGACGAGGACGAGGAAGTAACCGAGGCGGAGTCGGAGCCCCGGTCGTAACCCGCGTAGCGTAAGGGCCCCCGCGTACAGTCCAGGGGAAAGCGTTGGCGCCCTGCGAGTCCGCTCGCAGGGCGTCGTGCGTTTGGGGACATGTACCTCTGGTACGTGTCCCCCAATCCAGATTCAGCAATGGCTCGATTAGGGGACACGTACCTGCGGTACATGTCCCCTCGACACGTGCCAAAGGTACATGTCCCCGTTTCAAGGTCGTGCTATTTCCCGGCCATGACCCAATCCGGACCCGCCATGGATTTCGGCCTCGGCGAAACCGCCGACGCCATCCGCGAAACCACCGCCCGCTTCGCCGCCGATCGCATCGCGCCGCACGCCGCCGACATCGACCGCGACAACGCCTTTCCCCGCGAGCTCTGGCCGCAGATGGGCGATCTGGGCCTGCACGGCATCACCGTCGAGGAGGAGTTCGGCGGCCTTGGCCTCGGCTACCTCGAACACGTCGTGGCGATGGAGGAGATCAGCCGCGCCTCGGCCTCGGTCGGCCTCAGCTACGGCGCCCACTCCAACCTGTGCGTCAACCAGATCCGCCGCTGGGCCACCCCCGAACAGAAGTTGCGCTACCTGCCCAGGCTGATCAGCGGCGAGCATGTCGGCGCACTGGCCATGAGCGAGGCCGGCTCGGGCTCGGACGTGGTGTCGATGAAGCTGCGCGCCGACCGCAAGGGCGACCGCTTCGTGCTCAACGGCACCAAGTTCTGGATCACCAACGCGCCGCACGCCGACACCCTGGTGGTCTACGCCAAGTCGGCGCCGGAGGAGGGCAGCCGCGGCATCACCGCCTTCTTGATCGAGAAGGGCATGAAGGGCTTCAGCGTCTCAAGGAAGCTCGACAAGATGGGCATGCGCGGCAGCGACACGGCCGAGCTGGTGTTCGAGGACTGCGAAGTCCCGGAAGAGAACATCATGGGCCCGTTCAACGGCGGGGTCGGGGTGCTGATGAGCGGCCTCGACTATGAGCGCGCCGTGCTGGCCGCCGGCCCGCTGGGCATCATGCAGGCCTGCCTCGATGTGGTTCTGCCCTACGTTCGCGACCGCAAGCAGTTCGGCAAGGCGATCGGGTCGTTTCAACTGATGCAGGGCAAGGTGGCCGACATGTACGTCGCGCTCAATTCCGCGCGCGCCTACGTCTACCAGGTCGCCAGGGCCTGTGACGCCGGCAAGACCACCCGCTTCGACGCCGCCGGCGCGATCCTGATGGCGTCCGAGAACGCCGTGAAGGTCGCCAACGAGGCTGTCCAGGCGCTGGGCGGCGCCGGCTACACCCGGGAGTGGCCGGTGGAACGCTACGTCCGCGACGCCAAGCTCTACGATATCGGCGCGGGTACGAACGAGATCCGGCGGTTCCTGATCGGCCGGGAGCTCGTCGGGGGGTGAGGGCGCTCGCGGCCCTTGCCGCCGCCCTGGCGCTGGCGGGCTGTGTCAGCGTCGACGTCGACGCGTCCCTGACCTGCGATGTCGGCCTCAAGTCCTCGACCACGGCCGAACTGGTCTTCGGCCGCAACATCGGCGGCGTCATGGGCGTCAGCGACGCGGACTGGAAGGCCTTTCTCGACCTGGAAGTCTCGCCGCGCTTTCCCGACGGCCTGACGGTGTACGAGGCCGCGGGGCAATGGCGCGGCCCGAACGGCGCGCTCATCGCCGAGCCATCCAAGGTGCTGCTTTTGGTCCTCAGCGGCGCGCCGGGCGAGGCGGAGAAGGTCGAGGCCATCCGCGCGGCCTACAAGGCGCGGTTCCGGCAGGATTCGGTGCTGCTGATAAAACGCCAGGCCTGCGTGGGGTTCTGACCTCAATTCCCAACTGTCATCCCGGCCGAAGCACAAATGCAAAGGGCCGCCGGGTTGCCCCGGCGGCCCTTCCATCGTCTGCCGCGGTTGCGGCTCAACGCTAGGCGCTGATCAGGCGCTGACCTCCGCCGAAACGGAATTCAGGGTCACGCACTGCGACCGCGGGTTCATACGATGAGACACCGGATCACCTCCTTTCAGCTGTTGAAACAGGACTCACACTATGGGCAGCAGATTGACGAGTCGCCAACCCTGCTCACGCGTGGGGCGACAATTTGCCTAGCTCTTGATCTTCACCGGCTTGCCCAGGCAGGTGTCGCCCAGCCGCCTGGAAACGGTGTTGGCGCTGGCCTTGAGCGGGACACCGGCGATCTTGCCCGAGAGGTTGGCCTTCATGCTGTAGGCGTTCGCCGAGTAGACCCCGGTGGCCGTCACATTGACCATCCGGCCGCGCTTGTCGACGCAGGTGCCCTTGAAGAACATCTTGCCGTCGGCGACCCGCTTTTCCGGATAGGTGCAGGTGTAGTGGCGGTTGATCCGGCCCGACAGGATCTTGTCCACGTCGGCGGGCGTGATGCAGCGGCGCTCGACCTCGGTCTTGCTGACCACGAGGTTGAGCGTGTTGGTCATCTCCCACCAGCCCGGCTCGATCGTCGTGACCGGCTGGCGCGCCATCGCGGCCGGCGCGGCGGCGGCGAGGGCGAGGAGGCCGAGGGCGGCCAGGGTGCGGATCGTTTTCATGGTCCAAAGTCTCATCACAGAGCGTGGCGACTTTCTGACCTATCGCAAATGAACGGTCGATGACCACGGCTTGCAACCGGTGTAGGGCATGATCATGCCGAGCTGGGACCCCGACATCTACGAGCGCTACAAGGCGTACCGCGACCGGCCGGCGCTGGATCTGATGGTCCAGATTCCCGACCGCCGCTTCCGCGAGATCTGGGACCTGGGTTGCGGCGCGGGCGAGCATGCCGCGCTGCTGGCGCTGCGTCATTCGACGGCGCGGGTGCATGGCCTGGATTCCAGCCCCGACATGCTGCGCCAGGCGAAGAATCGCCAGAGCGACGTCGACTGGGTGCTCGGCGGCGTCGAGGACTTCTCTCCGACCACGCCGCCGGACCTGATCTTCACCAACGCGGCGCTGCAGTGGCTGCCCGATCACGAGATCCTGTTTCCGCGCCTCGCCGGCCTGCTGGAGCGGGGCGGGGTGTTCGCCTGCCAGATGCCGATGGCCTTCGAGACGCAGCACCATGCCATCCTGCGCGAGACGGCGGAGGCGGGGCCATGGTCGTCCCTGACCCGCGACGCGCGCCGGATCAACCCGACGCCGGCGCTGGACGACTACTATGGCTGGCTGTCGGGCGTCTGCGGCGAGGTCGATCTCTGGACCACCACCTATCTCCACGCGCTGGAGGGCGATGATCCGGTCGTCGACTGGATGCGCGGTACGGCGCTGCGACCCTATCTCGACGCGCTGGCCGAGGACGAGATGCTGCTGGAAGCCTTCCTCGACGCCTTCCGCACCCGCATCGCCGCCGCCTTCCCGCCGCGCGCGGATGGCGTGACGCTCTTCCCGTTTCCCCGGCTGTTCATGGTCGCGGTGCGCTGACCCGGATCCTCCCCCATCGGGGGAGGTGGACCGGCGTAGCCGGGACGGAGGGGGTCCGCTCAGATCGCGGGTGCCCCCCTCAGTCAGGCCTTTGACCTGACAGCTCCCCCGATAGGGAGCATCCTACCCCTTCGCCCGGACCTTGCGCATCTCGGTCACCGGCCGCTCGAGCTTGTCGAGGGCGACCAGGGCGGCCTTGTAGCCGGCGTCGACGCCCGGCTCGAACGCCTTCCAGTCGCGGATGTCGATGCCGTCGGTGTTGGGCATGATCAAGAGGTCCGTCGCCTCGCGCGCCGCGACCAGGTCCCGTCCGGTGGAGACCGTCGCCGCCCGCATCAGCAGCGCCACGATCGGTGGGCCCTTGCGCCAGTCGCCCGACAGGATCCAGCGCCAGACCGACGACGGCCGGGCTACGTCGTCGGCGGTGATGCTGCGGCCGCGGGTGACGTCGACGCCGACGATCGGTCCCAGCTGCATCGAGCGCATCACGTCCGACGGGAAGTTCTTCATCACCGCGCCGTCGACCAGCACATTGTTCTTGTCGATCGCCGGCGGCATGACTCCGGGCAGGGCGATCGAGGCCCGCAGCGCATGCCGCAGCGTGCCGCGCCGGTGCAGATGGTAGGCGCCGGTGGTCAGGTTCGACGACACGCAGAAGAACGGCAGCCACAGGTCGGCGATCTGGGTTTCCTCGAAATGCACCCGCAGCCGCTCGCGGACCTTCTCGCCATGCGTCATGGCGATCAGCGGGAAGGCGATGTCGTCGAGCGGCGAGGAGTCGACGAAGGCATCGCGGATGCGAACATCCATCTCCGCCTCGTCCCAGCCCATCGCCACGCCGGCGGCGATGATCGCGCCCATCGAGGCGCCGCCGACGAAGTCGATCGGCACGCCGCGCTGCCGCAGCGCCTTGATTGCGCCGATATGGGCATAGGCCCGCGCGCCGCCGCCGGACAGCACCAGGCCCACCGAGCGGCCCGTCAGCACCCGGGCCAGACGGCCGGCGTCCGCCGCCGCGCCGTCCCGCACGTGGAACAGCCGCGCGGCCTGGGTCGCGTCCAGCCAGGCTTCCGACCCGGCCGGATACTTCGCATCGGCCTTCTGGATCAGGATCAGGTCGACGAGCTGCTGTTGCTGCAACGTCTCGGACGCGTAGGCCGCGACATGGGCCGGCGGCGCCTTGTCGCCCCGTCCGACGCGGAACAGGCGGTCGACCTGCCGTCCGACGATCGACTTCCAGGCGGTCTCGACATGCTCGGCGGCATAGAGGACGTAGTCGTGGTCGGCCTCGACGTTGGAGAACCACTCGGTCGGCGCATGCGTCGCCTCGACGCCGGCCACGGTGACGGAATGGCCCATCCGCGCGATCTCCAGCGCGATCTTGTCGACCAGCGGCCGGATCTTGCGGCCGGCGTCGACGGCGACGAACCCGAACACGGTCGGCTCGCCGATGGACGCCTGGGTCGCCGCCTGGCGGGTCCGCAGGATCATCAGCCGCGCCAGCTCGATCATCACCGCAGGATCGCGGTCCGCGGCGGCGAAGAAGTCCTCCCGCGACAGGGCGAGCACCTCGGAATCGCGCAGCGCCACGACCTGGGCCGAGTGGGCCGTGCCGGCGATCAGCGCCATTTCACCGGCCGGTTCGCCGGGCCGGATCACGCCCAGAAAGTGCCGTTCCTGACCTTCCTCGCGGCGGAAGGCGCCCAGCCGGCCGGCGCGCAGGAGGTACAGCTCCTGAGAAGGCTGGCCGGGGTCATAGAGCGTCTCGCCGCCTGGCAGGGAGAACCAGCGCGCGTCACCGGTCTGGCGCGCCTCGTCAAAGAGCCGCTCCAGCGCCGTCTCGTGCAAGGGATCGATCAGGCTGCCCACGAACCGAAGGGTAACAAGGCTGTTGAGTCGTTGCGATGGGCCTTGGAGGCGGCTGCAACGTCGGCGTCAGGCCTTCGCGGGTTTCCGCCGTCGCGTCAGGCGCCAGACCAGCAGGAACACGGCCAGGAAGGCGACGCCGGCGGCGACCGCGACCTGGATCAGCGTTGACCGGAGCTCCAGCAGCACCATGAAACTGTCGACATAGCCGGTGGACCAGAACACCCACTCACCCGCCACCTGCGTGGCCAGCCGCGAGTTGCCCGACTCCAGGATCACGATGCCGTCGCCGGTCGCCGGGTTGACCCGCGCCGTGGTGTTGATCGCCGGGGCGTTGCTGCCGTCGTGGCCGGCGACAAAGTCGCCCTTGTCGAGCGGGGCGTAGAGGACCTGCCCCAGACCCCAGATGTCGGCGCCGTACTGCTTTGCGTGCGGCTTGCGCATGGCCGCCAGGGTTTCGGGCTTCAGCACGCCCCGTCCGGCGGGTTCGCCGTTCGGCCCGGGCGTCTGGGCCGCGATCAGCCGGGCCATGTCGGCGGCGGAGGTGTAGAGCGATGCTGCGGCCAGACCGGTGAAGCGGTAGTGGATCGCCCGCGACCCGTCGACGTCATAAAACTCGGCAAGGTTGGTCGGGGTCTCCGGCAGGATAAAGGTCGAGCGTGTCATGCCCAGCGGCATGAACACCGTCTGCGTGACGTAGGTGTTGAACGGCTGGCCGGAGACTTCCTCGATCAGCAGCTGAAGCAGGGTGTAGCCCCCGCCGGAGTAGTCCCAGTTTCCGGCTTCGCGGCCGACCTTCGTCGCGCCGTCAGCGCCGGGGGAGGCGTCGGCGGCCTTCGTCAGCGAGGCCTCCAGGGTCTGCACCGGCTCGCCCGGCTTGAAGCCGCCGTAGCCCAGGCCGTCGGTCAGACCCGCCGTATGGCTCAGCAGCCGCCGGACCGTCACCTGGTCGTTGTCGAACTCCGTCGGCGGCAGCTTCCAGCGCGTCAGGTAGCGCGAGACCGGCGCATCCAGGTCGAGCTTGCCCTGTTCGACAAGGGTCATCACGGCGATGGCGGTCGGCCATTTGCTCAGGGACGCCACCTGGAACTGGGTGTCGCGGTCGACTGGCGCGCCCTTCGAGATAAAGGCCTCGGCGACCGGCTTTCCGCCCTTGATCAGAATGAAGGCCGCGTTGCCCTTCGAGTCCGCCTTGATCCGCGCCGTCGCGGCCGCAGCGAAGGCCGCGACATCCCCGGCCGGCGCCATCGGCTTGCGCCACCAGCCCTCGAGGGCGCCGGCGACCACTAAGGCCGCGACCAGCGCCGCGGCCAGCAGGCCCGCCATCAGTGACTTCAGGAACCGCATTGCTGTCTCCCCCGTGGCCCGCAGCCCACCTGAACTTGACCCAAAGGGCAAGGTCCATGCGTTTCGCCCGCGAGGCGCACGACATTTGCGCGGGCGACAGCGGTTTGCGGTGCTTCCGGCCCCCGGAAGAACAGGCTATGCCTCAACCATGCCCAGGTTGACCTCGGATCTCGATCCCAACTCCGAAGCCTTCCGCAACAATGTTGCGGTGAATGCTGCGCTGGCGGCAGACCTTCGCGCGCATGCGGCGAAAGCCGCACTGGGCGGCTCCGAAGCCTCGCGCCAGCGCCACTCCAGCCGCGGCAAGCTGCTGCCGCGCGAGCGCGTCGAGCGGCTGCTCGATCCCGGCTCGCCGTTCCTCGAGATCGGCCAGCTGGCGGCGTTCGACCTGTACGACGGCGAGATCCCGGCGGCAGGCATCATCACCGGTATCGGCCGCGTCTCTGGCCGCGAGGTGATGATCGTGGCCAACGACGCCACCGTGAAGGGCGGCACCTACTACCCGATGACGGTCAAGAAGCACCTGCGGGCGCAGGAGATCGCGCATCAGAACCGGCTGCCTTGCGTCTATCTGGTCGACAGCGGCGGGGCCAACCTGCCGCACCAGGATGAGGTCTTCCCGGATCGCGATCACTTCGGCCGCATCTTCTACAACCAGGCCCGGATGAGCGCCGAGGGCATCGCCCAGATCGCCTGCGTCATGGGCAGCTGCACCGCCGGCGGGGCCTATGTCCCGGCCATGAGCGACGAGACCGTGATCGTCCGCGGCGCGGGTGAGGAGAGCCAGGGCACCATCTTCCTCGCCGGCCCGCCGCTGGTGAAGGCCGCGACGGGCGAGGTGATCAGCGCGACGGATCTCGGCGGCGCCGACGTCCACGGCCGCCGCAGCGGCGTCGTCGACCACGTCGCCGCCAATGACGAACATGCGCTGGAGATCGTCCGCTCGATCATCGGCAACCTGAACACCGTCAAGCGCGTCGACATGGATGTGCGCGAGCCGAAGGCCCCGCTGTTCGACGCCGCCGAGCTCTACGGCGTGGTTCCGGCCGACGTTCGCGCGCCCTACGACGTCCACGAGGTCATCGCCCGCATCGTCGACGGCAGCGAGCTCGACGAGTTCAAGCCACTCTACGGCACGACCCTGGTCACCGGGTTTGCGCGCATCTGGGGCTATCCGGTCGCGATCCTGGCCAACAACGGCGTGCTGTTCAGCGAGGCGGCGCTGAAGGCGGCGCACTTCATCGAGCTGGCCTGCAAGCGGAAGATCCCGCTGGTCTTCCTGCAGAACATCTCCGGCTTCATGGTCGGCGGCCGCTACGAGGCCGGCGGCATCGCCAAGGACGGGGCCAAGATGGTCACCGCCGTGGCCAGCGCCAATGTGCCCAAGTTCACGGTCCTGATCGGCGGCAGTTTCGGCGCCGGCAACTACGGCATGTGCGGCCGCGCCTATTCCCCCCGCTTCCTGTTCACCTGGCCCAACAGCCGCATCAGCGTCATGGGCGGCGAGCAGGCCGCCAGCGTGCTTGCCACTGTCCACCGCGACGCGGACAAGTGGACGAAGGAACAGGAAGAGGCCTTCAAGGCTCCCGTGCGCCAGAAGTACGAGGACGAGGGCAATCCCTACCACGCCACCTCGCGACTCTGGGACGACGGCGTAATTGATCCAACGCAGACCCGGGACGTTCTGGGTCTGGCCATATCGGCCAGCCTCAATGCCCCAATCCCCGACACCACGTTTGGCGTCTTCCGGATGTAGCCGGAGCAGGAAACACCATGACCAATCCCATCGCCGATCCCCTCGTCGAAGTCGCCGACACCGACGTCCTCAGCGACCTTGTGGTTCTCGACGCCAGCCCGTCGGGCGTCGCAGTCGTCACGATCAACCGACCGGACAAGAAGAACGCCTTCAACGCCGAGGTGATTGCAGCGCTCGCCCAGCACTTCGAGACCCTGCGTGACGCAGACGGCGTGCGGATCGTGTTCCTGCGCGGGGCGGGCGGGGCGTTCAGCGCCGGCGCCGACCTGGAGTGGATGAAGTCCGCCGCGACCTTCACCAAGGACGAGAACCGCGAAGACGCCATGGCGCTGGCCGACATGCTGCTGGCCCTGCGCGAGCTGCCGCAGTTCACCGTCGCCCTGGTCGAGGGCCCGGCCTTCGGCGGCGGCGCGGGTCTGGTCGCCGCCTGTGACTACGCGGTGGCGACGAAGGCGGCGAAGTTCGCCTTCTCCGAGGTCAAGCTGGGCCTGGTCGCCGCGACCATCAGCCCGCATGTGGTCGCCGCCATCGGCCCGCGCCGGGCCAAGAGCCTGTTCGCCACGGGCCGGATGTTCGAAGCCGCCTTCGCCGAGAAGATCGGCCTGGTCGACGAGGTCGTCGCCGCCGCCGCCGATCTGGACGACGCCATGGAGCGTCTTGCGACCGAGATCATGGCCTGCGCGCCCGGCGCGGTGGCCAGGTCCAAGACCCTCGTCGACGACGTCACCGGCCTGCCGATGGACGAGGAGTTGCTCGACATGACGGCCCGGCTGATCGCCGACCAGCGCCTCAGCGATGAAGGCCGGGAGGGCGTCGCCGCCTTCCTCGAAAAGCGCAAGCCCGGCTGGGCGCTCTAGACGACGGGGAGGGGGCGTGTCTCAGGAGCTGGAAGCGGCGGCGGCCGATGGGGCGGGCGGGTTCTTCTCCCGCAAGCCGAAGCACGCCCTGCCGATGGGAACGCCCTGTCCCAACTGCGAGACGCCGCTGGAGGGGCCGTGGTGCCACGCCTGCGGCCAGAAGGGCGAGGAGTTCCATCGCTCGATCGGCCATCTGATCACCGAGGCCTTCGAGGGGCTGACCCATTTCGACGGCCGGTTCTGGCAGACGATGCCGGATCTGATCCTCAAGCCCGGACGGCTGACCCGCGCCTATCTCGACGGCCGCCGCGCACCGCAGATTCCGCCGTTCCGACTGTTCCTGGTGGTGGTGCTGCTGGTGTTCTTCACCGGCGGTCTGGGGAATAGCGGCACACCGGTCGTCACGGCCAAGGAAGGCAAGGGCGCTGTGCTGTCCGCGCCGGGCATCAAGATCGGGGTGACCGAGAATACGCCCAAGTCGCCCATCGTGATCGACACCGGCGAGACCGCCTTCGACCGCTGGATGGAAGAGCATGTCACCGCGGCGCTGGAGAATCCCGAGGCCTTCGGCCACAGCCTTCACGCTTGGGGGCACCGCCTGGCGGTGCTGGCCCTGCCGATTGCGGCCTTGTTGCTAGGCCTGCTGTTCGCGTTTCCGGCGCGACGCTTTTACCTGTTCGATCACCTGATCTTCTCCATGCACTCCCTGTCGTTCCAGGGGCTGCTGCTCAGCCTGGGGTTCCTGGTCAATCTGCTGCCGGGCGAGATCGGGGATGTCCTGTACCTGCTCATGCCGGTGCATCTGTTCATCCACATGCGGGGAACCTACGGAACGAAGGTCTTCGGCACGCTCTGGCGGATGGCGGGCCTGTTTTTCGGCTCCGTGATCGGCGGCGGGCTGATCATGGTCCTGCTCATGTTCCTGGGTCTCAACGAGGTCGCCGCACACTGATGATCACCTCCCTGCTGATCGCCAACCGGGGTGAGATCGCCCGCCGCATCATCCGCACCGCCCGCCGGATGGGGGTGCGGACCGTGGCCGTGTACTCCGACGCCGACACGGGCGCGCCGCACGTGCTGGAGGCTGACGAGGCGGTGCTGATCGGGCCCGCGCCGGCGCGCGAAAGCTATCTGGTGGCGGAGAAAATCCTCGCCGCGGCGACGCAGACGGGCGCGGAGGCGATTCACCCCGGCTACGGCTTCCTGTCCGAGAACGCAGCCTTCGCCCAGGCGGTGATGGATGCGGGTCTGATCTGGGTCGGCCCGCCGCCCGCTGCGATCAACGCCATGGGCCTGAAGGACGCCGCCAAGTCGCTGATGATCGCCGCCGGCGTGCCGACGACTCCCGGCTATCTCGGCGACGACCAGTCCGAGGCCCGTCTCGAGACCGAGGCGGCGGCCATCGGCTATCCGGTACTGATCAAGGCTGTGGCCGGCGGCGGCGGAAAAGGCATGCGTAAGGTCGATGCGGCCGCCGACTTCCGGGCCGCCCTGGCCAGTTGTCGCCGCGAGGCCGCCGCCAGCTTCGGCGACGACCGGGTGCTGATCGAGAAATACGTCACCCGCCCGCGCCACATCGAGGTGCAGGTGTTCGGCGACAGCCACGGCAATGTGGTCCACCTGTTCGAACGCGACTGCTCGCTGCAGCGCCGCCACCAGAAGGTTATCGAGGAAGCTCCGGCGCCCGGCATGGACGCCGCTACCCGCGCCGCCGTCTGCGATGCCGCCGTCAAGGCCGCCAAGGCCGTGAACTACGAGGGCGCGGGCACGATCGAGTTCATCGCCGACGCCAGCGAGGGTCTGCGCGCCGACCGCATCTGGTTCATGGAAATGAACACCCGGCTGCAGGTCGAACATCCCGTCACCGAGATGATCACCGGCCAGGACCTGGTCGAATGGCAACTGCGCGTGGCGTCGGGCGAGCCGCTGCCGCTGAAGCAGGACCAGATCGAAATGAACGGCTGGGCGATGGAGGCCCGGCTCTACGCGGAGAACCCGGCGACGGGCTTCCTGCCGAGTACGGGGCCGCTGACGCATTTCCGGTTGCCCGACGATATCCGCGTCGACAGTGCGGTGGAGGAGGGCGGCGAGGTCACGCCTCACTACGACCCGATGATCGCCAAGCTGATCGTCCACGCCGGAACGCGTGGAGAGGCTGCCGAAGCGCTGGCCGAGGCCTGCGCGAGCGTCGAGGTCTGGCCCGTCAAGACCAATGCCGCCTTCCTCGCCCGTTGCGCAGGCCATCCGGACTTCGTGTCGGGGGATGTGGATACCGGTTTCATCGAGCGACGACTTGAGGGTCTGATCGGGAGCCGCGCGCCATCGAACGTCATCGCCGGCGTCGCCGCGACGGCGTTGGTGGAATTGCGGTCTCGTGACGACGCGCCGACTCCCTGGTCGCCGCTGGATGATGCGAGCGGCTTCCGCCTGAACGGCCCGCCGCTGCGGCGGATGATCCTGGATCATGGCGGCGCGACGATCGAGGCGGATCTCCTGGATGTCGATCTCTATCCGGACGACCTGCTGGTTGTTGATGAAGACGAGGTGGTCGTCTTTGAAGCCGGCGAGGCCTTCAGCTTCCGGGTCCCGAAGGCGCATGCCGGCGGCCCCGGCGGCGAATCCGACGGTTCGGTCCTGTCCCCCATGCCGGGCAAGATCGTCTCCGTCTCGGTCAAGACGGGCGATGCCGTGAAGAAGGGCCAGACCCTGCTGGTGCTGGAAGCGATGAAGATGGAACATGCGCTGGCCGCGCCGTTCGACGGCGTGGTCGCGGAACTGTCGGCCCTCGCCGGCGGGCAGGTGAGTGAAGGCGTGGTGCTGGTGAAACTGGAGGCGGGCGAATGACCCTGAATGCGATCAAACCGGCGCTCGTCGCCTCTGCCGCCGTCCTGGCGTTCGCCGTGCCGGCGCATGCCGCGTCGCCCGCCGTCTCGCCGCCGCAATACGAGACCCTCTGCCTGGCCGGCTTCCTGTCCATGGCCGGCAATGCCGATGCAGCCACGCGCAACGCCGGGGTGATGGGCTCGCTCTATTACGCCGGCCGCGTCGAGGGGAAAAACCCCGGCAAGGACCCGCTCGACCTCGTCGTCGCCGTGTTCGGTCGCCCGACCGCGACCGCGGACATCCAGGCCGCGATGCCCCAGTGCGGGCAGGACATGCAGGTCATGGGCAAGCGATGGACCGAGCGGGGCGAGGAACTGCAGCGCGCCGCGGCCGCCGCGGGCAAGTGATCGCGGCGACCCCGTGCCGCTCCATCTGATCAAGCTCTGCGTCGGCATCGACAGCGTCGAGGAACTGCGCGCCTGGCGGGCGCAGCGCGCGGCGCAGGGGCATCGCTCGGTCTGCCCGACGCGCCAGACGCCCAAGCGCGCCGGGGAGTTGCTCGACGGCGGTTCGCTCTACTGGGTGATCAAGGGCCAGGTGCTGGTGCGTCAGGCGATCGACGAGATCGTCACGGCCGAAAGCGGCCCTCAGCCCTGCCGCATCTATCTCAAGCCCGAGCTGATCGAGACCGCGCCCCAGCCGCGCCGCGCCTTTCAGGGCTGGCGCTACCTGACCCCTGCAGACGCCCCGCCCGACCTTCCCACCGCCGCCGGCGAGGCGATCGAGCCGGAACTGGCGCGGCAGCTGAGAGAGCTGGGAGCGTGGTGAGTGCGGGGACATGTACCGCAGGTACGTGTCCCCTGATCTGCCATCGCTGAATCTGGATTGGGGGACACGTACCTGCGGTACATGTCCCCTACACCGCCCAGTTGTCGATCAGCCGCGTCTTGCCCATCCAGGCCGCCACGAACACCCGCGCGCCCGCGCTGGCCGGACCTGGTCCCACACGCTCCAGTGTCGCGCCGTCTCGGACCTCGACGTAGTCGATCTTCGCAAACCCGGCGCCGGTCAGGGTGGCCTGCACCGCGCCCTCGACATCGATCACCGGTGTAGCGTCGCGCAAGGCCTCGACGGCATAGCGCATGGCGGCGGGCAGGGCCCGGGCGGCGGCGCGTTCCGCCGGCGTCAGGTAGGCGTTGCGCGAGGAGAGGGCGAGGCCGTCAGCCTCCCGCGCCGTCGGCCCGCCGACGATCTCCACGGGCAGGTCGAGGTCCCGCGCCATGCGCCTGATCACGAGCAGCTGCTGGTAGTCCTTCTCGCCGAAGATCGCGACGTCGGGCCCGCACTGGACCAGCAGCTTGGCCACCACCGTGGCCACCCCGCCGAAGAAGTGCGGCCGTGAGACTCCCTCCAGCGGCTCGGACACGCCCTTCGCCACATTGACGGTCGTGGCGAAGCCGTCGGGATACATTTCGCGGGCGTTCGGCGCGAACAGCAGGTCGCAGCCGGCCTGCGCCAGCTTCGCCGCATCTTCCGCCTCGCCGCGCGGATAGGCGTCGAAGTCCTCATGCGGTGCGAACTGCGCCGGATTTACGAAGATCGAGGCCACGGTCCGGTCCGCCAGCGTCCGGCCCTGGGCGATCAGCGACAGGTGGCCGCTGTGCAGCGCGCCCATGGTCGGGATCATCGCGACGCGCTCGCCCGCCGCCTTCCAGCCGGCGACGACGGTGCGCAGGTCCGCCACGGTGCGGACGACGGGGAGGGGCGTTTCACTCATGCGGCGCGGCATATCGCGCAGGGGGCCGAGGGTCCAGCCGCGACCTTACAGCTGTGGACAACTCCGCCGCCGCGATTGCCCCGACTCACCCCGCGGGTGTCTCGTCGGATGAAAACCCGCCGAGCGTGGCGGTCCGACGGAACTGGGGCGACCTATGGCGACACAGCCGCATGTCATCGTGGTGGGCAATGAAAAGGGCGGGGCGGGCAAGTCGACCATCGCCGTCCACCTGACCACGGCCCTGCTGCACGGCGGGGCCAGCGTGGCGGTCATGGACCTGGACCTGCGCCAGTCGTCGATGGCCCGCTTCTTCACCAATCGCCGCGCCTGGCTGGCCTCGCAGGATCAGGTCCTGCCCGAGCCGCTGATCCGCCACGCGTCCGACGACGGCGTCGCGCTGGCCAAGGCCGGCGAGGCCGAGCAACTGACGCGCTTCGAGGAGGCGTTCGCCCGGGCCCACCAGGACGCGGACTTCGTGATTATCGACACTCCGGGCGGCGATTCCGCCCTGTCGCGCGTCGCCCACGCTCGCGCCGACCTCATCGTCACGCCGATGAACGACAGCTTCGTCGACTTCGACGTGCTGGGTCATGTGGACCCCGTGACCCTGGAGCTGCTGAAGCCCAGCATCTATTCCGAGACGGTCTGGGAGGCCCGCAAGGCGCGCGCCCTGACCGGTCAGCGGCAGGCGCTCGACTGGATCGTGCTGCGCAACCGTCTCGCCAGCGTCGAGGCCCGCAACCGCAAGCGGGTCGACGATCGGCTGACGGCCCTGGCCAAGCGGGTCGGGTTCCGCATCGGCGCCGGCCTGCGCGACCGGGTGATCTACCGCGAGCTGTTCCCGTTCGGCCTGACGGTCGCCGACCTCTCGGCGAAGGTGCGGCCGGTTCCGGTGTCGCTGGTGCACGTGTCGGCCCGTCAGGAACTGCGCGGCCTGCTGCATTCGGTTGGACTTTCGCAGTTCTCGGGCGAAGAGTTGCTCGCCGCCGAATAGGGCGGGGAGTTCGCGTTGATGATCTACCTTCTCGCCGGCGTCGCCGCGTTCGCCCTGCTCGTCTGGGCCGGCCGGCGCGCGCGTCCGATGCTTGCCCGCGCAGAGTGGCGGATCGCCACCGGCAGCATGGCGGCGCTGGCCGTGGTCGTCGGCGGCCTGCTGGGCGTGACCGGTCGGGTCCTGCCGGGCGTTCTGCTCGCTGTGCTGGGAATCGTGCTGGCGGTGACCGCGCGTCGCGGCGCAGCGCCTGTGCCTTCGGTGGACAAGATCGAACTGGCCGAGGCGCGGGACATTCTCGGCGTCGCCGCCAACGCCACCCGCGAGGATATCCAGGCCGCCTACGCCCGGCTGATCCGCGCGGTGCATCCCGACGTCGGCGGCTCAAGCGGCCTGGCGGCGCGGATCAATGCGGCGCGGGACCGGTTGCTGAAGAAATAGAACGGGGACATGTACCGCAGGTACGTGTCCCCTAAACCGTGGCCGCTCGATTAGGGGACACGTACCTTCGGTACATGTCCCCGGGTATCAAGGCGCGATCACCATGCAGGCCTGCTTCTTCGCCTTGAGGGCCTTGCAGGCCGCGCGGGCGGCGTCGGCGCTCATGCCTTCGAAGCGCACCCGGAAATAGCCGCCCACAGCGCTGCCGATGGCCGCCTCGCCATCATCGACCGCCGAGGCGAAGCGACGCTGGATCAGGGCCAGCTGCTCGCGGGCCTGGGACTTGGACTTGAAGGCGCCGGCCTGGATGGCCCACTGGCCGCGCGGTTTGCGGGCGGGCGCGGCGACGCGCTTGGCCGGAACGATACGCGGCGCCACGGGGTCGGGGATGGGCGTCATGCTGCGCTGGACCGTGATCGGGCCCGGCGCCGGGCCGTCGGTCAGCACCACACGCAGGCCGTCCTGCCCGCCGTCGCCCTGTTCGGTCGAGGCGCGGACCATCGGCCCGTCCATGACCGGTTCGAACATCGACTGGGCGACGGTGATCGTCTCGCCGAGCGAGCGGCGCTTGAGCACGTCGAACCCGGTCAACAGCAGGTCCTCGACATGATCGTCGCGGGTGACGGTCGAGCGGCCGCCCAGCACCACGGTGATCAGACGCCGGCCGTCGCGGACGGCGGAGGCGGCGAGGTTGAAGCCCGAGGCGTTCGTGTAGCCGGTCTTCAGCCCGTCCACACCCCACATCTGCCCGAGCAGGCGATTGTGGTTGTTCATGGTCACGCCCCGGAAGGTGAAGGAGCGCAGGCTGAAGTAGCTGTAGTACTGCGGATAATCGCGCATCACGGCGCGTGACAGGATGGCGATGTCGCGGGCGGTGGAGATCTGGCGGCTGTCCGGAAGGCCGGAGGCGTTCACGAAGCGGGAGTTGGTCATGCCCAACTCCTGGCCCCGCAGGGTCATCAGGGCGCCGAAGCGTTGCTCCGTACCGGCCAGGTGTTCGGCGAGGGCGACGGCCATGTCGTTGGCCGACTTCACCGCGATCGCGCGCATGGCGTCGTCGACGGAGATCTGCTGACCGGCGGCGAGCCCAAGCTTCGTGGGCGGCTGTGAGGCGGCCTTGGCCGAAACCGTGATCATGTCGGTCGGGCTCAGCCGACCTTCGGAAATCGCTTCGAAGGCCAGGTAGAGGGTCATCACCTTGGTGATCGACGCCGGATAGCGCGGACTGTCGGCGCGCTTCGCGTAGAGCACCTCGCCGGTATTGGCGTCGACGACGATCGCCGCGTACTTCGGCTCGGTGGAGGGCAGGGAGAGGTAGGGTACCTGAGCGGCCGCGACCGATGGCGCACCAAGGCCGGTCGCGACCATGGCGACCATTGCGAGTGCGAAAGACAGGCGGCGGGCGAGCTCGATCATGCGGCGTCCGACGAAAAAAGTCACAGTGTACAGGGCGGCTCCGAAGCAGCGCTGCGGCGTTCAACTAGCATGCATTGTTTCGTCTTTCGCCAAAGTAAACACCTGTTGAGCGAATCCGCCGCAGGCCTCGCCCGGTGATGGTGCGTCGCAACCGACCCATGTTGCACTGCACAAAAATGTTTGACTGCTGCACTGCAACATGAGACATGGAGAGCGTCAGCAGCGACTCGGTCGCCGCCGAACCCCATATCCAGGTCCTCCCCGACCACACAGGAGACTTCCGATGGCCACTGGCGCCGAAACCCTCAAGACCACGGTCGAGCAGTTCACGACCGCCGGCAATCAGGCTTTCAAGGACAACGTCGAAAAGTCCCTCTCGACGCTGAATGAAGTGAACGCCTACTCGAAGAAGAACCTCGAAGCCGTCGTGGCTTCGGTCACCGCCGCCACCAAGGGCGCGGAAGTCCTGGGCGCCCAGGCGATGGCCTTCTCCAAGAAGAACATCGAAGACCAGGTTTCGGCCGCCAAGGCCCTGGCCGGCGCCAAGAGCGTTCAGGAAGCCGTTGAGCTTCAGACCGCCTGGATGAAGACCTCGCTGGAAGGCTACATGGCCGAATTCGCCAAGTGGGGCGAAACCGTCGCCTCGTCCGTCAAGGACTCGGTCAAGCCGCTGAACGAGCGCGTCACCGCGACCGTCGAGAAGCTGCAAGCCGCGAAGTAAGAGCTGGACCCGGGGCGGGCGACCTCCCCCCAGAAAGCCCGCCGGGTTCAAGTTCGCGTGAAGGCCCGGGTCGGAAACGACCCGGGTCTTTTTCGTTGCCTTCCGCCGGGAGGCGGAGCGGTCTAGTTTCGCAGCATGTCCAGTGTCGAACACCGTCTTGCCGCCGCAGGTATCACCCTGCCTGACCCGGTCGCCCCGATCGCCAACTATGTGCCGTTCGTGCGCAGCGGCGATCTTGTCCACATCTCCGGCCAGGTGTCGCTCGACGCGTCGGGCGGGATCACCGGCATCGTCGGCGTCGATGTCGACAAGGACACGGCGGTTCGCGCCGCCCGCCTGTGCGGCGTCAATCTGCTGGCCCAGATGCGCGCCGCCTGCGACGGCGACCTGAACCGGGTCGCCCGTGTGGTGAAGCTGGGCGGCTTCGTCCAGGCGGGTCCGGACTTCTTCGACATTCCCGCCGTGATCAACGGCTGCTCGGACGTGATGGTCGAGGCGTTCGGCGAGGCCGGGCGCCACGCCCGCTCGGCGGTCGGCGTTTATCGCCTGCCGCGGAACTTCTCCGTCGAGGTCGACGCGATCGTGGAGCTGGCCCGATGAAGAGCAAGGCCCGTCCCGAGCCCGGCGCGTTTGGCGAGGCCTGGGAGCGACTGTTCGATCCGCCCGTCGCCCACCGCGGCCTCTGGACGCCGGACGGCGCTCCGGAGAACTCGTTGGCCGCCTTCCAGGCCGCCTGCGCCGCGGGCTACGGCATCGAGCTGGACGTTCAGATCACCGCTGACGGCGAGGCGGTCGTGTTCCACGACTACAGCCTGGCCCGCATGACCGGCGCCGAGGGCAAGCTGTCTGATCGGTCGCTGACCGACCTGCAGGCCCTGCGTCTGTCAGGAACGGACGAGACCATCCCGACGCTGGCCGAGGTGCTCGTCGAGGTCGGCCACCGGGCGATGGTCCACATCGAGCTGAAGACCAAATTCGGCGACGTCGGCCCGCTGGAAAAGCGCGTCAGCGAGGTGCTGCTCGACCACAACGGCCCGACCTGTGTGATCGGGTTCAACCCCTACAGCCACGCCTGGTTCGCCGATCATCATCCGCAGATCCTGCGCGGCCTGGACAGCTATGACTGGAAGGACGGCGCGGCCAGCCAGCTGACGCCCGAGGTCCGCAAGTCGTTCGCCAACCTCGAGCATGTCGAGATCGCCCGGCCGGACTTCCTGGCGCTGGACGCGAAGATGCTGCCGTCGCCGCGCGCGGATGTCTTCCGCGCGAAGGGGATGCCGATCATCGCCTGGACCGTTCGGTCGGCCGAGGAATGGGACCGGCTCAAGGATCACTGCGACAACCTGATCTTCGAGGGCTTCGCCGCGTGAGTCTGAAGCCGGCGGTCGCCATCCACCGGCGCATCAGCGAGATCGGCCGCACGGACTGGGACGCCTGCGCCGGCGACCAGAACCCGTTCGTGGCCTTCGATTTCCTCGACGCTCTGGAAGAGTCGGGCTCGGTCTCCGACCGTACCGGCTGGGGCCCGCACCATCTCACCGTGGCGGACGACGACGGCAGGGTAGGGGCGGTCATGCCGCTCTATCTGAAGACCCACAGCCAAGGTGAGTACGTCTTCGACTGGTCCTGGGCCGACGCCTACGAAAAGGCCGGCGGTCGCTACTATCCCAAGCTTCAGTGCGCCTCGCCGTTTTCGCCGGTCACGGGGCCGCGGATGCTGGTGCGGCCGGATATCGACCCGGACGAGGGGAGGCGGATGCTGCTGGGCGGCGCCCTGACCCTGTGCGAACGGCTCGAGGCGTCCAGCCTGCACGTGACCTTCCCCGACGAGGAGGACTGGGCCTTCCTCGGCGCCGCCGGCCTGCTGCAGCGGCAGGACCAGCAGTACCACTGGTTCAACAAGGGCTACGCCGACTTCGACGCCTTCCTCGCGGACCTGTCGTCCGGCCGGCGCAAGACAGTGAAGCGCGAGCGACGGTTGGCCCAGTCGGCGGTGGACGAGATCGTCGCCCTGACCGGCGCCGACCTGACCGAGGCGCACTGGGACGCCTTCTACGGCTTCTACATGGACACCGGCGGCCGCAAATGGGGGCGGCCCTACCTGAACCGCCAGTTCTTCTCGCTGCTGGGCGAGCGGATGGCCGACAAGGTCATGCTGATCATGGCGAGGCGTGGGGAGCGCTGGGTGGCGGGCGCGCTGAACCTGATCGGCGGAGACTGCCTGATCGGCCGCAACTGGGGGTGCGTCGAGGACATCCCGTTCCTGCATTTCGAGCTTTGCTACTACCAGGCCATCGAGCATGCGATCCGGCTGGGGCTGCCGCGTGTCGAGGCCGGCGCGCAGGGGCAGCACAAGATTGCCCGCGGCTACCTGCCGGCCGCCGTCTATTCCGCCCACTGGATCGCTGACCCGGCCCTGCGCGAGCCGGTGCGCCGTTATCTGGATCAGGAGCGGGCCGCGATCCGGGAGGAGATGGACTGGCTGGCGGAAGAATATTCGCCGTTCAAGCAGGCCTAGAGCGACCTATTCCTCGTCTTCCATGCCGGGACATCGCTTCCAGAGGTCGCGCGGAGGGCCGCCGACAGGCGTGTAGGACCCGCCCGACGAAGTGTAGATCACCTCTCCGCGGTATGTTCCCCTGTACCGGATCCTGAAGGCGCGGCCTGGCTTGCCGGGGATGATCTTGCCTTCGATCGAGCAGTCCGCCGCGCCCCCGTCATTGTCGTAGCTGAGGTCAAAGTGATCGAGGGCGACGGATACGTCGTCGATGGTCGGGCCGAGGCGCACCAGTTGCCCCCAGGCCTCCGTGCTCCCCTGGCCGGACTGGCCGCTGCGAACAAGGACCATGGGCTCCGGGCTCAGGGACCGGATGATCGCAATCCGGGGCGGCGTTCCCCATCCTCCCGTTTGACCCATGCCCACATACGGCGACCCTTCAACGGTCCAGCCCGGGTGCGATCGGAGGTAGGCGATGCTGAAGAACCCGGTGCAGCCGTGGCAATTCTGATCGAGGTTTTGTCCCCCGCTGACCAGAACCAGGGTCGAACCATCCAGCCGGAGCAGGGCAATCGGCGAGAAGAGTACGTTGATTGCCTCACCGTCGACCGTCGCAAGCGCCTTTCCGGTTGGATAGACGATGCTGAAAGCCTCGTCCCGGGTCAGCCTGACGGGATCCGCAGCGGCCTCCGGGGGCGCGGGGGCCGCGGCTGAAGCGAGAATCGGCGCTGCGATGGCTCGCGAATGGCTCGTCAGGGACGGGGACGCCACCGCGACAATCGCAACCCCGGCCAGAGCCGCGACGCCTGGCCTAAGCCGCTTTCGGGACTTTCGCCCGTCGTCTCGCACGATCCTGTCGCTCATTCCTGTCCGTCCGTGTCTGAAGGTCGCCGGTAGTCGGCGTCCCGCTCTTCATGCCCGGGGTTCAACTGCATCGGGTCACTGGCCGCGACCATCAGGACGCATCCCAGGCCTTTTGCAGCAAGCCTTTCAGCGCTGCATCCACGTCTTGCGGCCCCTCCAGCGTCAGCGCCGCCTTGAGCCGCTCCGACCAGCCTTCGTTCTTCGGCGTGACCAGACGCGGATCGGCGTCTGGCGTCACGCAGAGGCCCACCCGCGCCTTGCCGCCCTTCAGAGGACGCACGGCGGCGAACTGGAAGTTTCGCGACCAGGCCGAGAAGCCCTTTCGCTGGCCGGTGACCAGGCCCGGGAAGCCGGCCACCGCAGCCTCGACCGCCTCGAAGATCCCCTTGGACGCCGGATCCTTCCACAGGGCCGCGCGCAGGGCGTCGGCGTCGTCCCAGCCGCCCTCGGACGGGAAGGCCACCGACAGGATGTGGGCGATGCGGTTGACCCCAAGGCCGTAGTGCTCGCGCAACCACTCGACCCGCTTGCCGGGCCGGGTCTCGGGACAGGTTCTGGCAATGGCGACCCATTCGGCGATGCGCTTGCCGGTGTCGCGCTCGAGGCTGGCTTCAACCGACGCGAACCACTTCTTCTGCCGTTCCGACAGGGTCTCGCCGTCGCCGCCCGCGCCCATGTCATTGCGCTCCCCGCTGCCTTTGATAGGACAATACCCCTTCAAGGGAGTGCTTCAATGAGCCTCGACGGCGCGTACGACGACGGCAACATCTTCGCGAAGATCATTCGCGGGGAGGTGCCCTGTGTGAAGGTCTGGGAGGACGATCAGGTCCTCGCCTTCATGGACGTCTTTCCCCAGGCGCGCGGGCATGTGCTGGTGATCTCGAAGACGTCGAAAGCCCGCAATCTGCTGGAAGCCGAGCCCAAGACCATCGGCCGGCTGATCGGGGCGGTGCAGAAGACTGCCCGCGCGGTCCGCGCCGCGCTGACGCCTGACGGGATCGTGGTGACCCAGTTCAACGGCGCCCCGGCCGGGCAGACCATCTTCCACCTTCACTTCCACATCATTCCGCGCTGGGATGGCGTGCCGCTGGGCCGGCACGGGGAGGGGGGAATGGCGGATCCCGCCGAGCTGAAGGACCTTGCCGACCAGATCGCCGCCAGACTGGAGAGCTGACATGCGCACCCTCGTTTCCGCCATCGCGCTGTTCCTCGCCCTCTCGGCCTCGCCGGCGCTGGCGCTGGACTACCGAATCGCGGCGGAGAACGAGAAGGGCCTTGGGCTCATCGACGCGGACAGTATTACGACGGTCGGCGGAAACCGGCGGGTGAAGCTCACCGCGGTGTTGCCGCCGGCGCCCGGCGACGAGGCGGTCGTCATGGTCGCCTGGGTCGTTCTCGACTGTTCCGCATCGCGCTACCGGATCGAGGAGCTCGACATCTTCGACCCGTCCCTCAAGAAAATCGGCCACGAAAAAGGCGGAGAGGGGTGGTCTTCAGCCAATCGCAATTCGCCGTTCACGCCTTCGGCCGATTTCGCCTGTCGCGGCATTGATCTGCAGCGGCCGGCGACGCAGGACCTGAAGACGCTGGTCGACGCCTATCTGGCCGGGCCTTCCCTCGGCACGCCGGTCTAGCCGCGGGTCGGCTCAGGAGTTCGCTCGATGCCCCTTCGATATGCAGGCCTCGGCATTGCCGCCGCATTGCTGACGCCGGCGGTCGCGCTGGCCGTCGACTACCGCGTGATGAACGAGGACGAGCGGGCGATCAGCCTCATCGAGGCGTCGGTGAAGACCGACTCCGACGGCCATCGCGAAACGGTCTTCTTCATCGCCTTTTCCCAGCCCGTGAATGGTCCGGGCACTACCCAGGTCGTCAGCTCGACCATCCTGTTTGACTGCCAGGGACGCTACAAGGTCGGCGGGTCCAGCACCTTTACCGCGACCATGGCGCCGATCGAGCGCAGCGACCCCCGCTATGGCTGGCGCGACCTCGTACCCGGATCGCCGTTCGCCAAGGCGGCCGGCTATGCCTGCAAGGCCGAGCCGCTGCCGAAGGCCGACGCGCCGGAGGTGAAGGGGATCGTTGACGGCTACCTGGCCCGCCGCGCAGCGGCGGCCCCGCCGGAGGCCGTCCCGGTCCCGGAGCCGGCGCCCGTTCCCGAGCCGACGCCGCAGCCGGCGACCGAGCCTGGACCGGTCCCGGCGCCCGATCCGACCTAGCTGGCCAGAACGGCCTCCGCCTGGGCGAACAGCGCCGGGTCGATCGTCAGGTCCACGGCGGCGGCGTTGTCGTCAAGCTGGCCCGGCCGGCTGGCGCCGACGATGGCCGAAGCGACATTCGGCTCGCGCAGCACCCAGGCCAGGGCGAACTGGGCCATGCTGCAGCCGGCTGCGGCGACAATCGGCTTCAGCTTCTGCACCCGCTCCAGCGTGCCCGGCTCCATCCACCGCTGGATGGCGCTGCTCATGCTGTCGCTGGCGGCGCGGGAATCGTCGGGCAGCGGCTGACCCGGCAGGTACTTGCCGGACAGCACCCCCTGGGCCAGCGGCGACCAGACGATCTGCGAGACATCGTGCGCCTTGCAGACCGGGATGACCTTCGCCTCGGGCCGGCGCCAGAGCAGCGAATACTGCGGCTGGCTGGACACGAAACGCTCGACGCCGGGCAGGGCGAAGGCCGCCTCGATCTGGTCGGGCGACCATTCCGAGAAGCCGATGTAGCGGACCTTGCCGGCCTGAACGATCTCGGTCAGCGCCTGCATCGTCTCTTCAAGCGGGGTGTCGGGGTCGTAGCGATGGCACTGATAGAGATCGACATAGTCGGTGCGCAGGCGGGCCAGCGAGGCGTCGATCTGCTTGAACACCTGCGCCCGGGACAGGCCCTTGTCGGTGTCGCTCATCGGCCCCATCAGCTTGGTGGCCAGGACGTAGCTGTCGCGCGGGCGCCCCGCGAGCGCCTCGCCCAGCACCTCTTCCGCCGCGCCGCGACCATAGACGTTGGCCGTGTCGATGAAGGTGATCCCCAGGTCGAAGGCGCGGTTCACGCAGGCGATCGCATTGTCGCGCTCGACGCCTACGCCGTAGGTCAGCCACGACCCCAGCGAGATTTCGGAGACCATCAGATCGCTGGCGCCCAGCTTGCGGTATTTCATGGGATCCTCCCGGGATCAGCGTTTTGCAGCGACGAGCAGGGCACCGGCCGCGACCAGCACCACCCCCAGCCAGTTCCTGGCCGTCAGACGCTCGCCCAGGAACAGGACCGCGAAGACGGCGACGAGCACGATGCTCAGTTTGTCGATCGGCGCGACCCGCGCCGCCGGCCCGAGCTTCAGGGCGCGGTAGTAGCAAATCCACGATGCGCCGGTGGCCACGCCGGACAGGGCAAGGAAGATCCAGCTCTTGCCCGAAACAGAGGCGAGAGGCTGCCAGGCGCCGGTGGCCGCCACGATGCCCGCCGTAATCGCGAGGATGACCGCCGTGCGGATCAGGGTCGCGAAGTCCGAATTGACCGCCTCGACCCCGACCTTGCCGAAGATCGCCGTCAGCGCCGCGAAAGCCGCCGCGAGGAGCGCCCAGACCTGCCAGGGAAGGATCGCGGAGTTCATCCCGCGAGCATCGGCGGGTGAGGGCGGTCAGCGCAAGCGAGATCAGGCGACGAGTTTGCCGACCAGCGTGAATAATCCGAGCAGCGCCGCCATCCCGCCAAGCATGGCCAGGGTATGCTGTCGGAATTTCTCGCTGATGTCCGCGCGAAGGATGTGCAGGTCAGACCTGGTCACCATCTCGTCGCGGATCGCGGCAATGTCGGCTTTCGTCGCCATGTCCGCGATATCAGCCCTTGTGGCCATATCGGCGATATCCGCCTTCGTCGCCATATCGGCGATGTCCGCCTTTGTGGCCATGTTGGCGATATCGCCCTTCGTTGCCATCTCGGCGATGTCGGCCTTCGTCGCCATCTCGGCGATGTCGCTCTTCGTCACCAACTGATCGAAGTCCACAGAAGCCTTCGCGTGCTGGAACACAGTCACCACCGCTTCAGCCACGCCTTCCGGCATCCCCGCTTCGCGGAGTCGCCTGGACGCGCTGAGGGTGTCGAACGTGTGGGGCGACATAAAGCAACCTTAACGTTCAGTGACGGTGTTGTCTACTCCGCGAGGGCGGGTTCCTCGATCTCGGGCGCGCCGGGCTGACGGCCCTTTTCGTCGACGGCGAACTCGAAGGCGATCTTGCCGTCCTTGAGCACGACCTTGACGTGGCCGCCCTTGGCCAGCTTTCCGAACAGGATGTCGTCGGCCAGCGGCTTCTTGATGTGCTCCTGGATCACCCGTCCAAGGGGGCGGGCGCCGTAGAGCTCGTCGAAGCCGTTCTTGGCCAGCCAGTCGGCGGCCTCGTCGCTGGTCTCGATGGTGACGTTGCGGTCCGCCAGCTGGGCCTCCAACTGCAGCACGAACTTCTGCACGACCTGACGGATGATCTCCTGGGTCAGCGGCTTGAACGCCACCACGGCGTCCAGACGGTTGCGGAATTCCGGCGTGAAGATGCGCTTGATCGCCTCTTCTGACTCGCCGTCCGCCTTGCCGCGGCCAAAGCCGATGGTCTGGCGCTGGGCGTCGGCGGCGCCGGCGTTGGTGGTCATGATCAGGACCACGTTGCGGAAGTCGACCTTCTTGCCGTTGGAGTCGGTCAGCTGACCGTGGTCCATGACCTGCAGGAGGATGTTGTAGACGTCGGCGTGCGCCTTCTCGATCTCGTCGAGCAGGACGACGGCGTGCGGGTGCTGGTCGACGGCGTCGGTCAGCTGACCGCCCTGATCGTAGCCGACATAGCCCGGGGGCGCGCCGATCAGGCGGCTGACCGTGTGGCGCTCCATGTACTCACTCATGTCGAACCGCAGCAGTTCGATGCCGAGCGTCGAGGCCAGCTGGCGCGCGGCTTCGGTCTTGCCGACGCCGGTCGGGCCGCTGAACAGGTAGCAGCCGATCGGCTTCTGCGGGTCGCGCAGGCCGGCGCGGGCCATCTTCATGGCGCTGGACAGTTGCACGATGGCTTCGGGCTGGCCGAACACCGTGCGTTGCAGGTCGTTCTCGAGTTCCTTGAGCGCCTCGGTGTCGGTCTTGCTGACCGACTTCGGCGGGATGCGGGCGATCTTGGCGACGACGGCCTCGATCTCCTTCACGCCGATGACCTTCTTGCGCTTGCCCTCGGGCAGCAACATCTGGCCGGCACCCGCCTCGTCGATCACGTCGATCGCCTTGTCCGGCAGCTTGCGGTCGTTGATGTACTTGGCCGACAGGTCCACCGCGACCTTCAGGGCGTCGTTGGTGTACTTCAGCTTGTGAAATTCCTCGTAGTAGACCTTGAGTCCCTTGAGGATTTTCAGAGTGTCCTCGATCGTCGGCTCGTTGACGTCGATCTTCTGGAACCGTCGCACGAGGGCGCGGTCCTTCTCGAAATGCTGGCGGAATTCCTTGTAGGTCGTGGACCCCATGCAGCGCAGCGTGCCCGAAGCCAGGGCCGGCTTGAGCAGGTTCGAGGCGTCCATCGCACCGCCGCTGGTCGCGCCGGCGCCGATCACGGTGTGGATCTCGTCGATGAACAGAATGGCGTTGGGGTGGGTCTCGAGTTCCTTGATGACCTGCTTGATCCGCTCTTCGAAGTCGCCGCGATAGCGGGTGCCTGCCAGCAGCGCGCCCATGTCGAGCGAGAAGATGGTCGCGCCTTCCAGAACCTCAGGCACCTGATGGGTGACGATCTTGCGCGCCAGACCCTCGGCGATGGCGGTCTTGCCGACGCCCGGATCGCCGACCAGCAGCGGGTTGTTCTTCGTACGGCGGCAGAGGATCTGGATGCAGCGCTCCACCTCGGCGTGGCGGCCGATCAGCGGATCGACCTTGCCCTGGCGCGCCTTCTCGTTGAGGTCGACGCAGTAGGCTTCGAGCGCTTCGCCGCCGGTCTTCACCGACGCCTTTTCCTCGTCCACCTCGCTGGTGTTCGCACCCTTGGCCTGCTTCGGCTCGGAGGCGCCGGCCTTCTTGGCGATGCCGTGCGCGATGAAGTTGACCGCGTCGTACCGCGTCATGTCCTGCTCCTGCAGGAAGTAGGCGGCATGGCTTTCGCGTTCGGAGAAGACGGCGACCAGCACATTGGCGCCTGTGACCTCGTCGCGGCCCGAGGACTGCACGTGGATCACGGCGCGCTGGATCACGCGCTGGAAGCCGGCGGTCGGCTTGGCGTCCTCGCCGTCCTCGACGATCAGGCTGCGCAATTCGGTGTCGAGATAGTTGGTCAGGGTCTTCTTCAGCGCCGCGAGATCAACGTCGCAGGCGCCCATCACCCCGGCGGCGTCCTCGTCGTCGGTGAGGGACAGGAGCAGATGCTCCAGGGTCGCATACTCGTGCTTTCGCTGGTTGGCGTAAGCCACGGCGCGGTGGAGGGTCTCTTCGAGGTTGCGCGAAAACGAGGGCAAGCTTTGGCTCCTCAATCCTTTTCCATGGTGCACTGCAGCGGATGCTGATGCCGGCGGGCGGAGTCGATTACCTGGGCCACCTTGGTTTCGGCCACTTCGTAGGTATAGACGCCACAGACGCCGACGCCGTTCTGGTGCACGTGAAGCATGATGCGGGTCGCATCCTCGCGCGATTTGTTGAAAAAGCGCTCAAGCACGTAAACGACGAACTCCATCGGAGTGTAATCGTCGTTGAGAATAAGCACGCGATAGAGCGACGGCTTGGCGGTTTTCGGCTTCGTCTGCGTGACGACGGCCGATCCCGTTCCGTTCGATCCAGCGCCTGATTTCTTCTCCGCCATTCGTCGTCCATCCAGGGAGAGCCGGGGAACGGCTCGCCTCCTCCCGATTAGATATGGAAAGAACCGCGCTTTGGAAGGGCTGGCGAGGCGATGCGCGTCGGTTTGGCGCGGTCGTGATCAGCTTTCCCCTGCGGCGCGAAGGAAAAACGCCGGATCGTCCGGATTCGGCGATGCCCGGCGGCCGCCAGGTGAGGCGGCGTGGCGGCGTGATCGGAGGTGAGTCGGCGTCTCGGGAGCGAGTCAGTCGCGCTCCTGACGGCCCAGAGACCGGCCGGTCACGACGGCGCCCTTGCCGAAGCGGGCGCGCAGCGCGTCGACCGCTGTCTCGCTCTTCAGGCTGCGCTTCTCGGCCTCGGCGAAGAAGTCGCCCTCCGCCGCGGCCGCCTCGATGAAGTCGGACAGGCCGGCGCCGATCAGCCGGTACGACCGGCCCGGCGGCTCCGCCGCCAGCAGTTCGCGCACGACGTTGAACAGTGTCCGGGCCGTCTGGGTCGGGACGGGCAGGGTGCGACGCCGGGTGATGATCCTGAAGTCCGGCGTGCGCAGCTTCAGGCCCGCGACCCGGCCCGCGATCCCTTCGGCCCGCAGTTGACGGGCGACCTTTTCGCACAGCGGCCAGAGGCGATCCTCAAGGTCGGAGATCTGGTCCAGATCGTTGTTGAAGGTCGTCTCGGCGCTGATCGTCTTGCGGGATTGCTCCGGATTGACGGCCCGGCTGTCCTGGCCGTGCGCAAGCTTGTGCAAATGCAGGCCGTGCTGTCCGAACCGGTCGGCGAGGTCACGCAGGTCGGCGGCGGCGATGTCGCCGACGGTCCGATAGCCGGCCTTCTCCAGCGAGGCGGCCAGCACGGGACCCACGCCCGGCAGGATCCGGACCGGACGGGGGGCCAGGAAGGTCTGTGATTCCGCGCCGCCGATGACCGAAAAGCCTCTTGGCTTGTCGATCTCCGACGCGATCTTGGCCATGAACTTGTTGGCCGCCAGGCCGATGGAGACGGTCAGGCCGATCTCGGCCTCGATCTCCGCCTGCAGCCGGGCCAGCATCATCGCCGGCGGAGCGCCGTGCAGCCGCTCGGTGCCGGACAGGTCGATCCAGGCTTCGTCCAGAGATAGCGGCTGCACCAGCGGGGTCAGGTCCCGCGCCTTGGCGAAGATGCGCTTGCTCTCGGCGCGGTACTTGGCGAACTCCGGCGGCAGGATCACCGCCTGCGGGCAGAGCGCGCGCGCCTTGAACATCGGCATGGCCGAGCGCACCCCGCTCATGCGGGCGATGTAGCAGCAGGTGGTGACGACGCCGCGAACCCCGCCGCCGACGATCAGGGGCACGTCGCGCAGTTCCGGCCGGTCCCGTTTTTCCACCGATGCGTAGAAGGCGTCGCAGTCCATGTGCGCCATGGACAGGGTCGCCAGCTCCTCGTGCGCCAGCATCCGCGGCGAGCCGCAGGACGGACAGCGGCGCGGTTCGCCGTTCCCGGTCCAGAAGCAGTCGCGGCAGAGAGCCTTCATGCCGGGCAGCATACACCGGTCGCCGCCGTCCCGCGTCAGGATGTCTTGACCTTCGGGAGCCGGCGGAGTGTCTAGGGCCGGTCGGGGATGAGGGACATCATGGGCGCGATCCGGTCATCGCAAATCAGGCCAGAGGCGGCGGACGACAGCGTCGGTCTTCCGGGGTGGATCTATCACGACCCGGACTTTTTCGAGGCCGAGAAGCGGGCGGTCTTCCGCCAGAGCTGGCAGATCGTCTGCCACCTGTCGGACATTCCGCAGCCCGGCGACTTCCACACACTGGAGTTCCTCGGCGAGAGCATCGTGGTGGTCCGTGGCGACGACCAGAAGGTCCGCGCCTTCCACAACGTCTGCCGTCATCGCGCCTCCCGCGTGGTCGACGGGCCTGCGGGAAACTGCGGGATGCGGATGACCTGCCCCTACCATGCCTGGAGCTACGACCTGAAGGGTCGGCTGGCGGGCGTGCCGCATGTGAAGGCCTTCGAGGGCTTCGACCAGGCGTCGCACAACCTCGTTCCGGTCGATATCGAGATCTGCCTCGGCTTCGTCTTCATCCGCCTCGAGGGCGGCCTGCCGTCGGTGCGCGAGATGCTCGGCGGCTACTACGCCGAGATGGAGCCCTACCGGATGGAGGAGCTCCAGCCGCTCGGCCGCGTCACGCTGCGCGAGCGCGAGGTGAACTGGAAGAACGTCTCGGACAACTACTCCGACAGCCTGCACATCACGGTGGCTCACCCCGGCCTGACCCGCCTGTTCGGCGCGGGCTACGGCCTTGAGGCGTCGGCGTGGTGCGACAAGATGTGGGGCGCGCTGCGCGATACGCCGTCCGACAACTGGTCGGAGCGGCGCTACCAGGCTCTGCTGCCGGTGGTCGAGCACCTGCCGCCGGAGCGGCGACGCCTGTGGACCTACTTCAAGCTCTGGCCCAACTGCGCCTTCGACATCTATCCCGACCAGATCGACTTCATGCAGTTCCTGCCGGTTTCACCGACCCGCACGATGCTGCGCGAGATCGCCTATGTTCTGCCTGACGACCGCCGCGAGATGCGCGCGACCCGCTACCTGAACTGGCGCGTGAACCGCCAGGTCAACATCGAGGACAAGGCCCTGATCGAGCGCGTCCAGGCGGGCATGGCGTCATCGAGCTACAGCATGGGCCCGCTGAGCGTGAACGAGGTGGCGCTGAAGAGCTTCACCAGGCGGATGCGCGACCTGATCCCGCAAAGCCGCGAGCCGGTGGCGCCGCCGCCGGGGTGGGGACGGCTCTGATCCTCTCCGCGTAGCGGGGAGGGGGACCATGCGGAGCATGGTGGAGGGGCGGCGCAGCTCAGGCCGGATAGTCCCGACGACCACTGCTGGCCGCCCGGCGTTCAGGCTATTGCCGCTGAAGCCGGCGCAGCCCCTCAGTCACGCTCCGCGTGACAGCTCCCCGCGGGCGGGGAGCATCAGTCCTCCAGAGGCCAAAGCCAGGCTGCCCCGCGCACGCCGGACGAGTCCCCGTGCACGGCCTTCCGGATCGGCGTCTCGAAGCTGTCCGAGAAGATGTAGTGGGCCACCACCGGCGGGACCCGCTCATAGAGCTCGTCGACGTTCGACATCCCGCCGCCGAACACGATGACGTCCGGGTCGAGCAGGTTGCACATGGAAGCCAGCGCCCGACCGAGCCTGGCGATATAGCGGTCGAGCGCGCCCTCGGCCGCCGCCTCGCCCTCGCGCGCCGCCGCCACGATCGTCGCGCCGTCACGGATCAGGCCGGTGGCCCGCTGGTAGTCCTCGACGAACGCCGAGCCTGACGTCCAGGTCTCCAGGCAGTCCACGCGGCCGCACCAGCAGCGGTGGGCCTGGAACTCCTCCGGCGAAGGCCAGGGCAGGGGGCTGTGGCCCCATTCGCCGCCTACGCCGTTGCGGCCGTTGATCGTGCGACCGTTCACGACCACCCCGCCGCCGCAGCCGGTGCCGAGGATCGCGCCGAAGACGACGCCCGCGCCGGCGCCCGCACCGTCGGTCGCCTCGGACAGGGCGAAGCAGTTGGCGTCGTTTTCCATGCGGACGGGGCGTCCCAGCGCCCGCGTCAGGTCCTCGCGCATCGGCCGGCTGTTCATCCAGACCGAGTTGGCGTTGCGCATGAGCCCGGTCTTCGTCGAGATCGAGCCGGGCATGCCGATGCCGACGCTCGCGCCGCTGACGCCGGCCTGGGCCTCCGCTTCACCGACAAGATCGCGGACCACGCCGACGAAGGCGTCGTAGTCGCCCGGGTTGGGCCGGCGCACCCGCGCCACGAAGGCTCCGGTCGCGTCGAGCGCCGCCGCCTCGATCTTGGTCCCCCCGATGTCGACGCCGATCCGGATCACGCGATCGCCGCTCCGAGCGCCGGGCCGAGCGTCACCCAGTCCTCGTGCAGATCGTGCCGGTCAGGGATGGTCGGGGCCAACGGCCGCAGTCGGTGATCGGCGATGATCTGGAATGTGGCGACAGCCGGGGCGGACTCGAAGGACGATTCCAGGTTCGGCAGCAGGTCGTCGATGAAGGCCGCGGGTCCGGACGTGCGGGCGGCCATGCCGGCGATTGTCGGGCCCTTGAGGCCGGAATGGAGAATCATCGGGTAGTCGAAGCCGTGCCTCGACAGCCAGCCGGTGCGTGATTCGAGCGCATGGGCCGGCGCATTGGTCAAAATTACCACGCCTGCGCGTTGCGACAATGTCGCCAGGGCGTCGGCGGCGCCGTCCACCGGGTCGAGGTCGTCAGCTCCGTGACGGAAGAAGTCGTCGAACAGGCGCTTGCCTGTTTCGAAGTCGATCGGCTCAGCCTCGCCCGGCCTGTACATGTTCTGGAACAAGGCGAAACGGTCGATCCGCATCTCGACCCCATGCCGCGCCGCATAGCGCTCGAACCCCGCCATGAAGTGGGCCAGCACCTCGTCGACATCGACGATGAGCAGCGGCGCGGCGGGCCGGATATCCAGATCTTCAAGGGCGACGGGCTGCAAGGCGATCTCGTGGTTAGTGCGGGGGGTTAGCTCGGGTTTAAGGATATTCCCCGATTACTGGCTGGAACACGACAGCGGCGAGTCTCTTGTTCGTCCGCCAGGTCGAAACGGCTGGGATTACGGGTCCGGAATGACCAAGAAGGTCCTCATCGTCGAGGATAACGAGCTCAATATGAAGCTCTTCCACGACCTGCTCGATTCTCAGGGCTACGAGACGTTGCAGACCCGCGAGGGTTTGCAGGCGCTCGGTCTCGCGCGGGTGCATCGCCCGGACCTCATCCTGATGGACATCCAGCTACCCGAAATCTCGGGTCTGGAGGTCACCAAGTGGCTGAAGGAAGACGATGAGCTGAGCCACATCCCGGTTGTCGCCGTCACCGCCTTCGCCATGAAGGGGGATGAGGAGCGCATCCGTGAGGGCGGCTGCGAGGCCTATATTTCCAAGCCGATCTCGGTGTCGCACTTCCTCGACACCATCCGGCGGTTTCTGGGCTAGGGGGCGGTACGATGAGCGCGCGGATCCTGGTCGTCGACGACATCGAGGCCAACGTAAAGCTGCTCGAGGCCAAGCTGGCCGCCGAGTATTATGACGTCCTGACCGCCCAGGACGGGCCCACGGCGCTGGCCATCGCGGCGGCGGAAAGTCCGGACATCATTCTGCTCGACGTGATGATGCCGGGCATGGACGGCTTTGCTGTCTGCCGTCGGCTGAAGGACGATCCCGCCACGCGCCACATCCCCGTCGTGCTGGTCACGGCGCTTGACGGCCGTTCGGACCGCATCGAGGGGCTGGAGGCCGGCGCCGACGAATTCCTGACCAAGCCGATTGACGACGTGATGCTGTTCGCCCGTGTGCGGAGCCTGACGCGGCTGAAGCAGGTGATGGACGAACTGCGGGCTCGCGAGGCCTCAGGCCGCCGCATCGGCGTGATCGCCGGGGCAGCCGCCCGGCTGGGCGGAACCGGCGGCCGGGTGCTGGTCGTCGACGACAATGAACGCCAGGCCCAGCGCCTGATGACGGAACTGGCCATCGAGCATCGCCCGGTGATGGAGACGGATCCGGAGAAGGCGCATCTGACCGCGCGCGGCCCGGTCGACCTGATCATCGTCAACGCCACCGCGCGCGCGTTCGACGGCCTGCGCTTCGCTGCGACGATCCGGTCGGACGAGGCGACCCGGCATCTCCCGATCCTCGCCATCGTCGATCCGGACGAGCGCCACCGTCTGGTCAAGGCGCTGGAGATCGGCGTCAACGACCTGCTGACAAAGCCGCTCGACCCGCAGGAGATGGCCGCACGCGCGCGAACCCAGATCCGCCGCAAGCGCTACACCGACTTCCTGCGCGACAATCTCGATCATTCGCTGGAACTGGCGGTCACCGACCAGCTCACCGGGCTGCACAATCGACGCTACATGGAAGGCCAGCTCGGCGCGCTCGTGAAGCGGGCGACCCATGGCGGCGATCCGGTTTCGGCGCTGATGATCGACATCGACCACTTCAAGAAGATCAACGACAACTTCGGCCACGATATCGGCGATGAAGTGCTGCGCGAGTTCGCCGTGCGCCTGGCGTCCAACGTCCGGGCGATTGATCTGCCGTGCCGCTACGGCGGGGAGGAGTTCACGGTGATCATGCCGGGCGCGCGTCTCGATGATGCGCAGCGGGTGGCGGAGAGAATCCGTCTGCACGTCGCGGGATCGCCGTTCCGGGTGGCTGGCGGGCGAGAGTTGCTGACGGTGACGATCTCGGTCGGTGTCGCCACGACCCTTGGCGAATCGGACACCCCGGACCTGTTGCTGAAGCGGGCCGACGAGGCGGTTTACGAGGCCAAGGCCGCCGGTCGGAACCGTGTGATCTCCCGCGCCGCGTGATTTCCACAGAAATTATCGTTTCAATTCCCAAAATGAGCCAGCTGCTCGCTGGTAGGTTGGAAACCGTCTGCTATGCCTAGTTGTGTCGGGGAGGCGACACACATGGTTTGGCGGAAGCTATCGATCCCCATGGCCTGTGGGCTGGGGCCGTTGATCATTTTGGCGCTGGTGCTGCGGAACTGGCACGGCTGGGCTTCTCCGCCGTTCTGGCTTGATGATCTGTCCGCCGGACTGCTCATTCTTTCCGCTGCGATCTACGCCTATCGCGACCAGAGCAGCCTGAGGGGGCGGCTCGTCACCGGGGCCTTCGGTCTGTCCGTCGCGGTCATGTGGGGCGCGATGTTCGAGGTGTCCGCCGGTCTCCATTCCAAACCCGAGGAGTGGAGCGCCCTCCCGAGCGTGGCCCAGTTCCTGACGGTCGTCACCTTCCTGCTGTCGCTGATCGGCCTGGTGGTCAGCCTGCCCAGCGCGCGTCAGCCGATGCTCGGCACCCGGCCTGAAAAGCCGAAAGCCCGGCGCTAGGGCCGGGCTTTCTTCAACGCATACAAAGGACTGGAAGATCTATTTGATCTTGCCTTCCTTGAATTCGACATGCTTGCGGATGACCGGGTCGTACTTCTTCAGCACGAGCTTTTCGGTCATGGTGCGGGCGTTCTTCTTGGCGACGTAGAAGAAGCCGGTGTCCGCCGAGGAGTTCAGGCGGATCTTGATTGAAGCCGGTTTGGCCATCGTGGGAATCCTTGGGTAGCCGCGAGGGCCGAAACTGAGAGGCGCGGAACATACTCAGGTGCGACTGGAAGTCAACGCCCCCGCCGTCTAGCCTGGGGGCATGACCTTCAGACCTCTCGCCATTCTGGCCGCCCTGTTCCTTTCAGCCTGCGCCTCAACGCCCGCGCAGTCGCCGCCGGACGCCTTCTTCGCACGGCTCCAGGCGCTCTGCGGCCAGAGCTTCGCCGGCCGCGTAACTAGCACCGATCCGCTCGACGCGGACTTTGCCGGCAAGCCGCTGGTGATGCGGGTTCAGACCTGCACGCCGGACGAGGTGCGCATTCCCTTCAGCGTGGGCGAGGACCGCTCCCGCACCTGGGTGATCACCCGCACCGATGCCGGGCTTCGGCTGAAGCATGATCACCGCCACAGCGACGGGACCGAGGACACCCTGTCGCAGTACGGCGGCGACACCGGCACGGCCGGCACGGCCGCCCGCCAGGACTTTCCGGCCGACGCCTTCAGCCGCACCCTGTTCCTGGGCAAGGGCAATCCGGCGTCGGTGAGCAATGTCTGGGCCGTTGAGGTGCATCCGGGCCGGATGTTCGCCTACGAGCTGCGGCGGCCGAACCGGCATTTCCGCGTCGAGTTCGATCTGACGCGGCCACTGCCCTAGTCCAGGGGGCGCACCCGCGTGGTTCCGGCGCGATAGGTCATCAGGAACGGCGCGCCCTCGACCTGTAGCGTGCGAAGCACCGCCTCGGTGATGTCGAATAGCGGCAGCCGCAGGGAATCGTCGAGCGAACGCCAGGCCAGATTGGCCAGTTCATGGCTGTCCGCGGCCTCGCCGCCGGCCAGATCGGCGTCCACCGCGAAGAACCGGGCGTGGAAGCGCACCGGGCTGTTGGTCGGGGTGATCGCCCGCGCGGCCAGGGTCAGGGGGCCGTGATCCTGCGGCAGGATCAGCCCGGTCTCTTCCTCGGTTTCGCGCAGGGCCGCGCTGGCCAGGGCCGCGGCGAGCCGCGCGTCGGCTCCGGTGCGCCGCACGCAGTCCGGCGACAGGCCGCTGGCGACCGGCCGGTCATAGTCGGCCGCGTCGACCCGTCCGCCGGGAAAGACGAACACGTCCGGGGCGAAGCGCGACTTGGCGGGGCGCTGGCCCATCAGCACGGTCAGGCCGCCCGCGCTGCGGCGCAGGAGGATCAGGCTGGCGGCGTGGCGGGGCCGTACCGGCCGGGGAGGTGCGGGGGGCGTCACAGGTGCTCCAGGCGGCGCGCGCCGTTGATGAACCGCATGAACGGGATCGGACGGGCGCCGGTCGCCAGCCGCTCGGCGATCTCGGCCACGACGAACCGCGTGATGTTGGGAAGGTCGAGCGCCAGGGCCTCGTCCAGGTCGACCCATTCGATCTCGTCCAGCTCGCCACAGTCCGGACGCCGCTCCAGGCTGAGCAGGGCGTCCGCCTCGGCCATGAAGAAGCGCGCGTCGAACCGGCGCGGCCGGTAGGGCGGCGTGATGGCGCGGGCGACGTAGTCCAGCGCCGCCAGGTCGGGCAGGGCGCCGGCCTCGAGGAACTCGCGCCAGCCGCCGGTTCCGGGACGGGGCGGGGCGGCCTTCGCCAGAAGCAGCCCGGCTTCCTCGAACGTTTCGCGGATGGCGGCCAGCGCGAGGGCGCGCGGCAACTGCGGGCTGGCGTGACGGGCGGTCATGGCCAGCTTGGTCTCGACCTCGGGCGACAGCTCCGTGGCCGAGGGCGCGGTGAAATCGCCGCGGTCGATCCGTCCGCCCGGAAACACCCATTTGTCGGGCATGAAGGCGTGGCCGCGATTGCGTCGGCCCATGAGCAGGCGCGGCTTCTTCGCGTCGCGGCGGACGATGATCAGGGTGGCGGCATGGCGCGGCTTCACCGACTTCTGGCCGGCGTCGCGCATGGCGCCGTCGCTGCGGGGATCGTAGTTGGGGTCGAGAACAGGTCCGGTCATGGCGTCAGGATAAGACGCTCCGCGCGAAGCGAAAGCGTGACCCGGCGTCACCCCCTCATTCGTCGGGCAGGCCGTGCGGCCGGAGCAACAGGATGTAGAGGTCCTGTTCCGGGCGCCAGTTGGTCTTGCGCACCTCGAACCGGGTGGGGCTGATCTTCTTCACGCCGCTGGCGCAGAAGCTGACCAGATTGCGGACGTCGCCCTTGTCGATCACCAAGCGGAAGTCGCCGATCGGCTTCGCCCAGTTCGCCCCCGTCTTGAGCACATAGGCGATGCGCCGTTCGGTGTAGCCCATGGGCGCCGCGCCACGCGCGCCTGCCCGGACACCGGCGACGAAGCTGTCGTCGATGCAGTACCGTTGCCGCATCTCGCGCGCGTAGTCGTCCGTCGACCAGTCCGCAGACCCGACCATGGTGTCGACGCTGCCGCCGACGGCGGGGCGATAGCGGTGCTCGACCACCACCTCTGTTCCGGCCGGGAAGGTCTGTTCCCAGTGGAAGGTTGTTTTGAGTATCCAGGCGGGGGTCAGGTGTTTCTCCCAGCCCTTGCCCTGGTCGAACTCCTCCGGCGTGACGAGGCCCAGCCGCATGGCCTCTTCCTGGGCGGCGCGGGGCAGGGCGTCGAGCCGGGCGCCGACCCCGTCGAGATGAAGCGCGAGGGGAATGCCGTGAGCCTTGAGCCAGGCGGTCTGGTCCACGCCGTTTGCGATCGCCCGCTGCTCCACCGTCATGGCGACCGGCCTGCCGTCGACCGTCGTGCGGAAGTCCAGAATGTTGGCCGGATCCTCGCGATCCGGGATCGCGGTGTCCGACTCGAAGAAATACTCGCCGCCGATGTCCGGCATCGGGAAGGCCACGCGCGTGGTCACGGGCGCGCCGGAGGTATTGACGAACACGTAGCGGACCTGGACGGCCTCGGCGGAGATGAACAGGTCCTCGGACCGCATCTCGATGGCCTCGGTCTTCGTCAGCACCAGCCCGCCGGCGGCCAACTCGGCCGTCGAGTCGTTGGCCAGCGCCGGCAGGGCCAGCGTCGCGGTCAGGGCAAGGGCGAGAACGGTCTTCTTCATGACGGGCCTCCGGTCCGGGAGGCTAGCATAGCCGCGGAGACATGCACTTCAGTACGTGTCCCCTGTTTCGGGGAGGGGTTCGGGGACACGTACTGAAGTACATGTCCCCACCGTTCAGCCCAGCGCCTGCCCCAGCAGCCGTGCGACGAACGCCGCCGCTTCCGCCTGCCCCGCCGCCTCCGCAATCAGGTCCTGGCGGATTTCCAGTTCAAGGTAGTCCAGACCGCGCGCGTCTGCGTGCAGCGGGATGGTGTTGTCCCGTCCGTCCATGGCGTAGGGCTCGTTGTCGCCCGCCGCATCGCCCAGTTCTGCCCGCAGCAGCGCGAGGACGCGGTCTGACAGGGGCGAGTCGCCCCGATGCAGCACGCCGTAGCGCCACGGCCGGACGAACCCCTGCATCACCGGCGTGAAGCTGTGCAGCGAGACCAGCAGCGTCTTCTGGCCCCTGGCCGACCGCTCATCCAGTAGCGCGGCGATCGCCGCCTGGTAGGGGGCGTAGATCGCCGTCTTGCGCGCGACGAGATCCGCCGTTGAAAGGCCGGCGTTGCCGGGGATCGCGATCCCGTCGCTGACCGCCGGCGCCAGGTCCGGAGCGTCCGGCTTGCGGTTGCAGTCGATCACCAGCCGGGAGTAGCGCTGCTGCACGAACGGGGCGTCGAGCAGCGGCGACAACCGGGCGCCGACCCTGCTGACGCCGATGTCCCAGGCGATATGCAGGTCCATGGCCGCCGGCGGCACGCCCAGATCGCCGAGCGCGGCCGGGATCGCCCGTCCGGCATGGTCGCCCAGCAACACAAACGGCGAAAGTCCGCCCGGATTCGTCACATCGACCGGGGGCGGATCGTCGCGCCCCCATAACGGGTTCGACGCGGGCGTTGAATCGGCGCAACCCTCGGACAATGCCGATCCTCTCGATCCGTCATCTGACCCGGTACCGATACCGCAATCCCGTAGCACTCGGCGAGCATCGTATGATGTTCCGGCCGCGCGAGAGCTACGATCAGCGATTGCTGGCCTGTGACCTGACGATCAGCCCTGTTCCGGCCCGCCAACGCTTCCTGCAGGACGTGTTCGGCAACTGTGTCGGCGTCGTCGACTTCAACGGGCGCGCGTCGGAGCTGGTGTTCGAGAGCTTCGTTCGCCTCGAGCACACGCCTCTGCCGGCCTTCGCCGACATGGACGGCGAGATCGAGGTCTATACGGGGGCGATGCCGTTCGCCTACAGCCCAGAGGACCTGCCCGACCTGCTGTCGTCGATGGAGCGGCTGCACCCCGATCCGGACGGGCTGGTGGACGCCTGGGCGCAGCGGTTCGTGCATCCGTCGGGCAAGACCAAGCTGCAGACCCTGCTCAGCGAGATGACCCAGGCGATCTACGCCGACTTTCGCTACAACACCCGCCTCGAGGGCGGCGCGCAGTCGCCGGTCGAGACCCTGACCCTGGGCACGGGGAGCTGCCGGGATTTCGCCGTGCTGATGATCGAGGCCGTGCGCAGCCTGGGGCTCGCGGCGCGCTTCGTCTCGGGCTATATCTACAGTCCCCATATCGGGCCGACCTTGCCGGGTCGGGTCGGGGGCGGTCACACCCATGCCTGGGTCCGGGTCTATCTGCCCGCCTGTGGCTGGGTCGAGTTTGATCCGACCAACGGCATCGTCGGCAATGCGGATCTGGTGCGGGTGGCGATCGCCCGCGATCCGCGCCAGGCGACGCCGTTGCACGGAACCTGGGCCGGAAGTCCCGGCGACTATCTCGGGATGGATGTCGAGGTCGAGGTCCGTCCGGAGTTCGACCCGACCGCGCAACTTTCACCGCCGTGGACCGTTGGCATGGCCAGTTAATCAGGGATTTCAGCCGTCATGCGCATCCATACCGGGTTTGAGGTCATCTACGACTGCCCCGAACCCGTCCCGATGATGCTGATGCTGAGCGTGCATCCCTCGCGGCGCGACGATCTGGAAACCCCCGACTGGTTGCGGACCGATCCGATGGCCGACGTCCGCCAGTACATCGACGGCTTCGGCAACATCTGCAGTCGCGTGCTGGCCCCGGCGGGCCGGTCCACGCTGTCGGCGGACTTCATCATCCGCGACACAGGCCTGGTCGACGACCATGCGCCGGACGCCATCCAGATCGCCGCGCACAACCTGCCGGACGAGGTGCTGATGTATCTGCTGGGCAGCCGCTACTGCGAGACCGACCGCCTGAGCGACATCGCCTGGGAGCTGTTCGGGTCGACGCCACTCGGCTGGGCGCGCGTGCAGGCGATCGTCGACTACGTCCACAACCACATCGCCTTCGGCTACGAGCACGCGCGCGTCACCAAGGGCGCCTGGGACGCCTGGGAGGAGGGGCGGGGCGTCTGCCGCGATTACGCCCACCTGGCCATCGCCTTCTGCCGCTGCATGAACATTCCGGCGCGCTACTGCACCGGATATCTGCCGGATATCGGCGTGCCGCCGGTAGGGGTGATGGACTTCGCCGCCTGGATGGAAGTCTGGCTGGGCGATCGCTGGTACACCTTCGACGCCCGCAACAATCAACCCCGCATCGGCCGCATCCTCATCGCACGCGGCCGCGACGCCACCGACGTCGCCATCGCCAACACCTTCGGCCGCGCGGAGCTGGTCGGGTTCACGGTGAAGGCGAAGGAGCTCGCTGAGGGCTAGGCTGACCGCGCCTTCGCGGTTTCCGCCCCCAGGTAGTTCAGCTCGATGGTGATCCCGTTGGGGTCCTGCAGGAACAGCTGGCGGATCGGCGCGCCCGGCACGCCGATCTCGCGGAACTCCACGCCGAGCCCCGTCAGCCGCGCCTTCGCGGCCTCAAGATCGGGAATGGCGAACGCCACATGGTTCAGCGTCGCCTGGTCCGAGCCGACGCCCTGCGCCGGTCGGCCCATCAGATGCACCACCGGCTTGTCGCCGGCGTAGAGCCAGTGCCCGTCGAACGGAAAGTCCGGCCGCCAGCGCTCGGTCAGCCCCATGACATCGCGCCAGAAGTCGCGCGTCTGCGTCAGCAGCGGCGTTGCGATGTTGATGTGGTCAAGGTCGCGGATCATCGCCGCTTGCCCTTCCGCACGCCCTTCGGCGTTCCGCCGCGCTTGGGGCCGCCTCTGCCCGGGTCCATCTTTCGACGGATGCCGAGGCGCAGGCGGGGCGCGTTAGGATCGGCCGGCATCGGCTCGCTGAGCATCGAGAACAGCAGGCCACCGGTGACCGGCGTCGCCTCGCGCAGGCGGACCTCCACCGGCATGCCCAGCGGCCAGCGCGCACCCGTCCGCTCACCGACCAGCGCATGGGTGCGGTCGTCGTGGACGAAGAACTCGTCACCCAGCGAGGAGACCGGGATCAGGCCGTCCGCACCGGTGTCGGTCAGCCGGATGAACAGGCCGAACCGGGTCACGCCGGTGATCCGGCCGTGGAAGTCGCTGCCGACCTGGTCCGCCAGGAAGGCGGCCACATAGCGGTCCGTCGCGTCTCGTTCAGCGGCCATGGCGCGCCGTTCGGCGAAGGTGATCCGCTCGGCGGTGTCCTTCATCTGCTTGACGTCCTGGTCGGTCAGACCGTCGGTCCCCAGGCCCAGCGCCCGGATCAGCCCGCGGTGCACCACCAGGTCGGCATAGCGCCGGATCGGGCTGGTGAAGTGGGCGTAGCGCTGCAGGTTCAGGCCGAAGTGGCCGATGTTGTCCGGATTGTACTGGGCCTGCATTTGGGTGCGCAGGACCACCTCATTGACGATGTCGGCGTGCGGGCCCTCGCGGGTCTCGACCAGCAGCTTGTTGAACCTGTCCGTGCGCGGCGCCTCGCCCTTGGCCCAGGGGATCTCCAGCGTCGCCAGGAAGTCGGTCAGCGCCATCATCTTCTCCGGCGATGGCGTGTCGTGGATCCGGTAGATCAGCGGCGTCTTCTTCTGCTCCAGGGTCTCGGCGGCGCAGACGTTCGCCTGGACCATCATCTCCTCGATCAGCCGGTGCGCCTCGAGCGACGCGCGCTTGGTGATCGAGGCGACTTCGCCCTCGGCCGAGATGATAATCCGGCGTTCATCGCTCTCGATGCCCAGCGGCGAACGCGAGAGGCGGCCCTTGAGCATGCAGTGATAGGCCGCCCACAGCGGGCGCAGGATGCCCTCGACGATGGTCCCGGTCTTGTCGTCCGGGTTGCCGTCGATGGCCATCTGGGCCTGCTCGTAGGAGAGCTTGGCCGCCGAGCGCATCAGGCCGCGCACGAAGCGGTGGCTGACCTTGCGCCCGTCCTTGTTGAACACCATCCGCACAGCCATGGTCGCGCGGTTCTCGCCCTCGCGCAGACTGCAGAGGCCGTTGCTCAGCACCTCCGGCAGCATCGCCTCGACCCGGTCCGGGAAGTAAACGCTGTTGGACTTGTCGCGGGCGACGATATCGAGCGCCGTTCCGGGCCGCACGTAGGCGGCGACATCGGCGATGGCCACCCAGACGATCCAGCCGCCGGCGTTCTTCGCCTCGGGATCGGGATGGGCGAAGACCGCGTCGTCGTGGTCGCGGGCGTCGGCGGGATCGATGGTGATGAACGGCAGATCGCGCAGGTCCTCGCGACCCTGCAGCGTCGGCGGCTGAGCAGCCTCGGCCTCGGCTTCGGCCTCGGGGCTGAACCCGGTCGGGATGCCGTGGCTGTGGATCGCGATCAGGGAAGCGGCGCGGGGCTCATCCTCGCGACCGACGCGCTCGACCAGCTTTCCGTGCTTGGGGCCGTAGCGTTGCTGCTGCGCGCCGACCGTGGCCAGCACCAGGTCCCCGTCCTTCAGCTTTTCGCCGTCGGCGAAGGACAGCACCAGGCTCTCCTTCGACTTGCGGTCCACCGGTTCTACGCGGACCTCGCGGTTCGACTTGCGAATGACGCCGAGGATGCGGTGCGCGCTCTGGCCCAGCTTCTTGATCAGCCGGGCTTCGTACTCGCCGGTCTCAAGCCGGTCGAAGTGGACCAGCACCCGGTCGCCCATGCCCGGCGCGCCGATCACGGCCTCGCCGCGGGCGGGGGCCAGCCGGGCCAGCGGCGCGTCCTCGCCGGCCTTGACCAGGCGTACGTAGAGATCGCCGTCCGGATCGCGCTCGACCACATCGGCGACGCCCACCGGGGGCAGGGCGCCGGCCTCGGCGAAGCCCTTGCGGCCGCGCTTGCCCAGCGCGCCCTCGTCTTCCAGCTTGCGCAGCATGTCGCGCAGGGCGCGTCGACCTTCGCCCTTGAGCCCGAAGGCCCGGGCGATGTCGCCCTTGTCCTGTTCGCCGGCGGTGCGCAGGTATTTGATCAGGGTGTCACGGTCCGGCAGCCCCGGCGGCGGGCGCTGGGTCTTCGGCGGTTTGGGCGGGGGAGGCTTGGCCATGAGGCGGAGATATCACAACAGAGCGTCATCGTCGGACTTGTTCCGACGCCCCATGAACACCTGATTCTGCCCCGGGATGCGTCGTCGCCAGCGAGCGTTAGGCAGACGGCGAGCGCATGGGTCCTCGGGACAAGCCCGAGGATGACGGCCGTTATTCGGCGGGCGCCTTGGCCTTCGCCGCCGGTTTCTTCTTCGCCGGAGCCTTCTTTTTCGCCTTCACGGTATTGGCCGTCAGCGGGTCGGGCTTCTTCGGGGCAGCCGCCTTCTTAGGCGCGGCCTTCTTCACCGGCTTCTTGCCGCCGCCCTTGGCGACGCGCTCGGCGATCAGGCCGATGGCTTCCTCAAGGGTGATTTCCAGCGGATCCCGCCCGCGCGGGACGTTGGCGTTGGTCGACCCGTGCTTGATGTAGGGACCAAAGCGCCCGTTGAGGATCTTGATCGCCTGGCCGTCCTCGGGATGGGCGCCCAGCTCCTTCAGCGCGGCGGCGGCGGTGCGGCCGCCCTTTCCGCCCGCGCGCTTTTCGGCGAGCACGGCGACGGCGCGGTTGAGACCGACGTCGAAGACCTCATCGGCGCTCTCGAGGTTGGCGTAGGTCCCCTCGTGCAGCACGAACGGTCCGTAGCGGCCGATCCCGGCGACGATCACCTTGCCGTCTTCGGGATGCTTGCCGACCTCGCGGGGGAGGTCGAGCAGGCGCAGGGCCTTGTCGATGTCCATGGACGCCGGCGGCCAGCCCTTGGGCAGGCTCGAGCGTTTGGGCTTGTCGCCCTCGGCCGGGGTTTCCTCGACGTAATGGCCGAAGCGGCCGTTCTTGAGCCAGACGGTCTGGCTGGACTTCGGGTTGATGCCCAGCTCGCGGTCGCCCTCGGCGGCCTCGCCGTCGCCGTCAGGCTGGGCGATCGGGCGGGTGAAGCGGCATTCGGGGTAGTTCGAGCAGCCGATGAAGGCGCCGAACTTGCCGGTCTTGAGGCTCAGCTGGCCGACATTGCAGGTCGGGCAGAGGCGCGGGTCGGACCCGTCTTCCTTGGCCGGGAAGATGTGCGGACCGAGCGCCACGTTCAGGGCGTCCAGCACGTTGGTCACGCGCAGCTCGGCGATCTCGCCGACGGCCGCGTGGAAGTCCTTCCAGAAGTCGCGGAGGAACTGTTTCCAGTCGAGCTTGCCGTCGGAGACCAGGTCGAGCTTCTCTTCCAGCGCGGCGGTGAAGTCGTATTCCACGTAGCGCTTGAAGAACTCCTCGAGGAAGGCCGTGACCAGCCGGCCCTTGTCCTCGGGAATGAAGCGGTTCTTGTCCATCCGGACATAGGCGCGGTCGCGCAGCACGGTCAGGATCGAGGCGTAGGTCGAGGGCCGGCCGATGCCGAGCTCTTCCATCCGCTTGACGAGGCTGGCTTCGGAGAAGCGCGGGGGCGGTTCGGTGAAGTGCTGGTCGGCGCGGGCGGCGATCACCCGGGCGTCGGCGCCCTCGTTGATCACCGGCAGCTTGCCGGCGAAGTCAGCGTCCTCGCCGGCGGCCGGGGCGGTCTGGTCGGGATCGTCGCGACCTTCTTCATAGACGGCGAGATAGCCGGGGAACTGAACCACCTGGCCGGTGGCGCGCAGGGCGGTCTGGCCGTCGCTGCCTTCCAGTTCGACGGCGGTCCGCTCGATCCGGGCGGCTTCCATCTGCGAGGCGATCATCCGCTTCCAGATCAGCTCGTAGAGCCGGCCCATGTCGCTTTCGAGCTTCAGCTTGCCCGGGTTGCGCTCCAGCGAGGTCGGACGGATCGCTTCGTGCGCTTCCTGGGTGTTCTTGGCCTTGGTCTTGTAGAGGCGCGGGGACTCCGGAACGTAGTCCTTGCCGTACAGGCCGCCGATGACCCGGCGGGCCTCGTCGAGGGCCTCGGGCGCCGACTGGACGCCGTCGGTCCGCATGTAGGTGATCAGGCCGGTGGTCTCGCCGCCGATGTCGACGCCTTCATACAGTTTCTGCGCCGCCTGCATGGTCCGCTGGGCCGAGAAGCCGAGCTTGCGCGAGGCTTCCTGTTGCAGGGTCGAGGTGGTGAAGGGCGGCGGCGGCGTGCGCCGGGCCGGCTTCTTCTCGACCGAGGCGACCTTGAAGCTGCAGGCCTGCACCGCCGCGCGCGCTCCGCCGGCGAGGGCTTCGGTATTGAGATCGAACTTCGAGAGCTTCTTGCCTTCGTGCTTGACCAGGCGGGCCAGGAAGGGCTCCGCGCCGGCCGAGACATCCGCCTCGACGGTCCAGTACTCCTGGGTCCGGAAGCGCTCGATCTCCAGTTCGCGATCGACGATCAGCCGCAGGGCGACGGACTGGACCCGCCCGGCCGAGCGCGAACCCGGCAGCTTGCGCCAGAGCACGGGCGAGAGGGTGAAGCCGACCAGATAGTCGAGGGCGCGGCGGGCCAGGTAGGCCTCGACCAGCTCCATGTCGATCTCGCGCGGGTTGGCGATGGCTTCCAGCACGGCGGTCTTGGTGATGGCGTTGAAAGTGGCCCGGCGGACGGTGACGTCCTTGAGCGCCTTCTTCTTGCTGAGCACCTCGAGCAGGTGCCAGCTGATGGCTTCGCCCTCGCGGTCGGGGTCGGTGGCCAGGAACAGGGTGTCGGCGCCCTTCAGGGCGTCGGCGATGTCGCTCAGGCGCTTGGCCGATTTGGCGTCGACTTCCCAGCTCATCGAGAAATCGTCGTCCGGCTTCACCGACCCGTCCTTCGACGGCAGGTCGCGCACGTGGCCGTACGAGGCGAGAACCTTGTAGTCCGACCCGAGGTACTTGTTGATGGTCTTGGCCTTGGCCGGACTCTCGACGACGACGACGTGCATGCGGTCTCAATGACGGAGGAGCGGGAGGTTCGCCCTTGAAGCGAGCGCGGAAAGTGGGCGCGGGGCAGGGGCAATGTCAACGCAGGGCGTGGAAGTCAAAGGATTCCGCGCCACGATGTCGCCCTCCTGCGCCCCTCCGGCCATAGAACCGGCCAACTGTGACGCCAAACACAGGACGCTCGCGGGCGTTCGCGTCTGGCCCCTGAGCGTGTAATCAGGTTCGAACTGAATCGCCTCGCCGTGCGGAAAGCAGCATGCAGCCACCCCGCAAGACTGACCCGACCAACCCGTTCGCCCGACGCACGCCGTGGGGCGTCGCAAAACCCGCGCCGTTCAAGCTGGGCCTTGGCCCGGCGTCGATGGGCGGCGTCAAGGCGTCGGGCCAGTCAGCGCCGGAGCCCGAGCCCGAGCCGCAGGGCCCGAAGCTGGCGCCGCCGCCGCCGAAGATGGGCGCGGGAATTCTCGGCAGCTCTCCGCTCATCCCGAAGGCGGCGCGGAAGGCGCGCCCCGCGGCCACGCCGCTCGGCGTGCCGATCAAGCCGGCCGGGCAGGGCAGCGCCCTGGCGAGACCCGCCCCGTCCGATGCGCCGCCGCCCGACCTCGAGCAACTGGCCAGCCGACTGCGCGAGCCCGCGGCCCCGATCGGTCGGCGTCTGCTGATTGGCGGCGTCGCGCTGGGGGTCATCGCGCTGATCGCCGCCGCGGCGGTCGTGCTGTCGGAGCGGAACGCGCAGCTTGAAGCCGCGACGCCCGTGGCGGACTCCGCCACCCCGCCGGATCTAGCACCCTCGGCCGCCGAAGCGACGGCGGCGGCGGACGCTGCCGCCCGCACTGCCGCCGAGCCTGTGGCCGAAGAAGCCGCCGCGGACGCTCTGCCGACGGCGCCGATCTATCGGGCGGAACCACCGGCAGGGACCGCGCGGGTCGCCGCCGCGCCCCGGACGACGGCATCGCCGACGCCGACGCCGACCCCGACCCCGACAGTGGCGGCGCCGGTCCTGCCGCCGCCTGCGCCGGTCAACCTGCCGCCGGTCGTGGAAGCGCCGCCGGCGCCCAGGCCCGCGCCGCCGCCGGCCGTGGTCCGTCCGCCGGTCGATCCGGATGCACCGATCGTGCTGCGCCGGGGCGAGGACTAGGGCTCGCCTCGGGCCACCGTTCCGCCTGGCCCGAACTCGGCCAGCCCGGCCAGCGACAGTTCCACCAGCGCCGCAAACACTGCGGGCGCCGGCGCGCCGGCGGCGCGCACCAGGTCATCGATCGTGACCGGCGTGGGCGACAGCAGGCCTTCGACCCGCTCGCGCAGGCCGTCCGGCGACGGGGCGACGGGGCCGATCCAGCGTCGCCGCTCCCGTTCCCGCAGGCCGCCCAGACCTTCCAGCGTCCGCAGTACGTCCTCGGCGCCCTCGCAGACGGTGGCCCCCTGACGCAACAGGTCGTTGGTCCCGCGCGCCCTGGGGTCCAACGGCGAGCCCGGCACGGCGAGCACCTCGCGCCCCTGTTCGGCCGCCAGCCGTGCGGTGATCAGGGATCCGGACTTCAGTTCGGCCTCGACCACCACGACCGCCAGCGAGAGGCCGCTGATCAGGCGGTTGCGGCGGGGAAAGTCGCGGGCCTGGGCGCGATGATCGGGCGGGCTCTCGGAGATGACGGCCCCGGCTGCGGCGATGCGGGCATGCAGGTCGGCATGCTCCGGCGGATAGATGTCGCCGACGCCGCCTCCCAGCACGGCCACTGTGCCGGTGGGCAGCGAGCCTTCGTGCGCGGCGCCGTCGATGCCCCGGGCGAGGCCTGACACGATCATCTTCCCGGTTTGGCCCAACTCGGCGGCGAGGGTCCGGGCGAACCGCTGACCGGCGGCGGAGGCGACCCGGGCGCCGACAATGGCGACGGCCTGGCGGGTCAGCATGCCGGCGTCGCCGAGCACCCAGATCAGCGGCGGCGGCGGATCGAGCGCCGCCAGCAGCGGCGGAAAGGCGGGGTCGGCGCCGCAGATCAGCCGGGCGCCCAGCCGATCGCCTGCCTCAAGCTCCCGCTCGGCTTCGGCCCGGGTGGGGATATCCACAGAGCGCCGGGCCAGGTCGGGCAGGGCGTCCACGGCGGCTGAGGCCGAGCCGCAACGCTGCAACAGATGTTCGAAGGCCACCGGTCCGACATTCGGGGTTCTGGCAAGACGCAGCCAGGCGACCCGTTCGACGTCGGACAGCAGCCCCGCCGTCACGCGTCAGGGGACGGGGGTGCGGCCTCCGCCTTCTTTGCGCCGATCTTCGGCTCCTCGCCCTTGAGCAGGCGGCGGATGTTCTCATGGTGGCGGATGAAGATGAGCACGGCCATGACGGCGGCCAGCACGACGATGGGTCGGGGCGCATCCACCGCGAAGGCGAACAGGGGCGCCAGCGCGGCTGCCGTCAAGGCCGCCAGCGACGACATCCGGAACAGGAAGGCCATGGCGATCCAGGTCACGGCGGCCAGTGCCCCCACCGGGAAGAAGGCCGACAGCAGAACGCCGTAGAAGGTGGCCACGCCCTTGCCGCCGTTGAACTTCAGCCAGACCGGGAACAGGTGGCCGACGAAGGCGCTGCCGCCGGCCAGCGCGACCATGGCGGGGCTGCCGTTCGTCAGCAGATGCGCCAGAAGCACCGCCAGGGCGCCCTTGCCGGCGTCGCCGACCAGGGTGATGGCCGCCAGGTCCTTGCGCCCGGATCGCAGCACATTGGTCGCGCCGATGTTGCCCGAACCGATCTTGCGGATGTCGCCCGCGCCGCCGAGGCGCGTGGCGATCAGGCCGAACGGGATCGACCCCAAAAGGTAGCCCCCCACGACGACCAGGCCGATGGTCAGCCAGACTGCGCTCGCCAGAGATTCCATAGTCGCCCCCAATACACGGTATGGTTGTTGTTGTCTTGTGGTTTGACGCTAACGCGCGTCGCGGGTTGCTCGCAATCCTCCCCCGCGACGCAGGGGTGCGGCTGAGACCTTACTCGGCCGCCCGGAACACGACCTTGCCCGCGACCACGGTCCGCAGGACCTGGCCCTGCAGTCTCCGGCCGTCGAATGGAGAGTTCTTGGATTTCGAGGCCAGTCGGTCGGCGTCGATGATCACCGGCGCGCCGAGGTCGCACAGCACGAGGTCAGCCGGCGCGCCCGGGGTCAGGCGGCCGCTGGAGAGGCCAAGGAACCGCGCCGGCGCCAGGGTGACGGCCCTGATCAGGTCCAGCAGCGGCGCGCGGCCGTCGTGATGGAGCGCCAGCAGAGCCGGCAGCAGGGTTTCGAGCCCGACGCCGCCGGGCGCGGCCTCGTCAAACGGCAGGCGCTTGTCTTCGGCGGGCGCCGGGGTGTGCGCCGAGACGACGATGTCCACCAGGCCGGACGCCAGCGCCTCGATCAGCGCCTGCCGGTCGTCCTCGCTGCGCAAGGGCGGAACCAGCTTGGCGAAGGTGCGGTAGTCGCCGATGTCCAGTTCGTTGAAGCTCAGGTGGTTGATCGAGGCGGTGGCCGTCACCTTCACGCCGCGCGCTTTCGCCCGGGCCAGGGCCTCGAGCGCGCCGGCGCTGGTGATCTGGTCGACCAGCAGGTGGGCTCCGGTCAGTTCGGCCAGCGCCAGATCCCGCTCCAGCCCGATCCGCTCGGCCATCACAGGGCCGGAGGGCAGGCCGAGACGACCGGCGAACTCGCCCTCGGTCGCCGCCGCGCCCTTTGTCAGCCAGGGATCTACCGGCCGATGGGCGACGGCCATGTCGAAGGTCTTGGCATAGGCCATGACGCGGCGCAGGACGCGGCTGTCGACCACGGCATGGTCCACGTCGGTGACGTAGACGCAGCCGGCCTCGCGCATCAGGCCGATCTCGGCGATCTGCTCGCCCCTGAGGCCCTTGGTCGCGGCGCCGGCGCAGAGGATGCGGGCGGCTTCGATGTCGCGGGCCCGGCGCAGGATGAAGTCGACCACCGAGGGATCGTCGACGGCCGGGTCGGTGTCGGGCTGGACGACGAAGCTGGTGACCCCGCCCGCTGCGGCGGCCTGGGCGGCCGAGCGGAGGGTTTCTCGGGTTTCGGCGCCGGGCTCGCCGGTCTTGACCCGCAGGTCGATCAGACCGGGAGCCAGCAGGTGCCCGCCGCAGTCGATGACCTGAACATCACCGGACAGGCCGCTGAAATCCTTGCCTTTCGAGACGTCTGCGATGGTTCCGCCCGCGACCACGAGCGCGCCGGGGCCGTCATGTCCGCTCTCCGGGTCGAGCAGCCGGGCGTTCTGGAAGGCGAGGGGGCGGGGCCGGGCCATCAGCTGTTGTCCAGCCGGGCGGCGAGCGAGGCCAGCACGGCCATCCGGGCGGCGACGCCCATCTCGACCTGGTCCTGGATCAGGCTGACCGCCGGGTCGTCTGCCACGTCGGAGTCGATCTCCACGCCGCGGTTCATCGGGCCGGGATGCATGACCTTCACCCCGTCGCTGGCGGCCTTAAGCTTCTCGCGGTCGAGGCCCCAGAAGCGGAAATACTCGCGGGTCGAGGGGACCAGCGCCCCCTGCATGCGCTCGAGCTGAAGGCGCAGCATCATCACCACATCCGCGCCGGCGATGCCCTTTTCGAGGTCGTGATAAACGGTCGCGCCCCAGTGTTCGGCCCCGGCCGGCATCAGGGTCGGCGGGCCGACGAGGCGAACTTCCGCGCCGAGGATATTGAGAAGATTGACGTTTGAGCGCGCGACGCGGCTGTGCATCACGTCGCCGCAGATCGCCACCGTCAGCCCGGCGACATGGCCGAACGCCCGGCGCATGGACAGGGCGTCGAGCAGCGCCTGGGTCGGATGTTCGTGCTGGCCGTCGCCGGCATTGATCACGCTGCAGCCGACCTTCTGCGACAGCAGGGCCGCGGCGCCGGACGAGGCGTGCCGCACGACCAGCAGGTCCGGCTGCATGGCGTTCAGCGTCACCGCCGTGTCGATCAGGGTCTCGCCCTTGGCCACGGAGCTCGTCTTGACGCTCATGTTCATGACGTCGGCGCCGAGCCGCTTGCCGGCCAGCTCGAAACTGGCCTGGGTGCGGGTCGAATTCTCGAAGAACAGGTTCATCAAGGTGCGACCCTTGAGCAGGTCGAGCTTCTTGGTGGTTTGCCGGTTCAGCGCCACGAAACCGTCCGCCAGGTCGAGCAGCTGCTGCGCCTCGACGACGTTCACATCCATGGCGGAGAGAAAATGACGGCGGGGGAATGGGAAGGTCCGTGCGCGGACCTCATCGATACCCGGGGCGAAAGCCGTCATAAGCCGTGGTCATAGGCGAAGGCGCAGATTCCGCCAACCGGAATCCCTCTCCCTTTGGGTGAATGATTCTGGAGGTGTCAGTTTACGTGGAAGACCACCAGCAGCAGCGGGATGGTCACCAGGCTGGCGGCGGTGGTGAAGGCGACGATGCCGGCCATCAGCGGGGCGTCGCCGCCCATCTGGCGCGCCAGCACGTAGGAAGCGGCTGCGCCCGGGGTCGACCCGACCAGCAGGGCCACGCCTTGGGCGGTCTCGTCGCCGCCCGCCAGCCGACAGAGCCCCCACATCATGACGGGCAAAACCAGCAGTTTCACCGCGCTGATTGAGGCGATCAGCCAGCGGCGGCTGTGGAGGTAGGCGAAGCTCAAGCCCGCGCCGGCGACCACCAGCCCCATGGTCAGGGCGGCGTCCGACAGCAGGTCGAGCCCGCTCATGACCACCGGCAGTTTCGGAACATGCAGAAGGTTGAACAGCGCGCCGATGCCGCAGCCCCACAAGACAGGGTTCCGGGCGAGGCCGAGCAAGGCCGTGCGCAGCCCGCCGCCCTGGCCCTCGCCCCATTTGCTCAGGACCAGCACGCAGATCACATTGATGACCGGGATCAGCGCGCCCATCGTCATCGCGCCCAGGCCCGCACCTTCGGGCCCGAACACGAGCGCCGCCAGCGGCAGGAAGACGAAGGTGTTCCAGCGCAGGCTGCCCTGGAACATGCTGGTGTAGCTGGCGTCCGATACCCGCAGGACCGGCCTGATCGCCAGCAGCCCGAGCGAGACCAGGATGATCGTCCCGACCGTCGCAATTCCAAGTGGCCCGGCCGACAGACTGCTGAAGTCCGCCTTCCAGACCGCGGGCATCAGAAAGCCCGGATAGAAGACGAAGTAGGTTAGCCGCTCGATCGGCGGCCAGCCGGCCTCCGGGATGAACTTCGAGGCCTTCAGGCCCCAGCCCAGGGCGATCATGGCGAAGACGGGGAGGACCCCGAGGAGGATGGCGCTCATGGCGGTGCTGGGTAGCGGGCGAGGGGCGCGCTGTCGACGCATGACAAGCCCGCCCGGCTCATGTTGAGTGCGATCAACGAACAGAGGAAACGCCGCCATGACCGCTAATCGCCAGATCGTGCTCGCGCAACTGCCCGGAGGCGACCACCTGGGCCCGCAGCACTTCACCCTGAACACCGCGCAGGTCGGAACGCCGGGCGAGGGCGAGGTCCTGCTAAAAATTCGATACGTCAGCCTCGACGCCGCCAACCGCGCCTGGATGCAGGGCGCGACCTATCGTGCGGCCATCGAGGCCGGCGACGTGATGGCCGGCGGGGCGCTGGCGGAGGTGGTCGAGTCGAAGGCGGCGCACCTGGCGCCCGGCGACCTCGTGTTCGCCGACACCGGCTGGCAGGAGTATGCGGTGCTGCCGGCCAAACGGCTGGCGAAGATCCCGCGGATGGAGCCGCTGACCCATCTGCTCAGCGTCTATGGCGTGGCCGGCCTGACCGCCTATCACGGCCTGCTGGAGTGCGGCGCGCCGAAGGCCGGGGAGACAGTTGTGGTCTCGGCCGCCGCCGGGTCGGTCGGCTCGATCGTCGGCCAGATCGCGAAGATCAAGGGCTGCCGGGTGATCGGCATCGCCGGCGGCAAGGCCAAGGGCCAGTTGCTGGTGGACGAACTCGGGTTCGACGCGGTCATCGACTACAAGGCCGAGAACGTCCGCAAGGCCCTGCGCGCAGCGGCGCCGGACGGCGTGGACGTCTATTTCGACAACACCGGCGGCGACATTCTGGAAGCGGCCCTGTTCAACATGAACACCCACGGCCGCATCGCCTGCTGCGGCGCGGTCTCGCAGTACGACGGCGCCGCCCCGCCGCATGGCCCGCGCGGCGTCCCCGGCCTGGTCGTCACCAAACGCCTGACCATGCGTGGCTTCATTGTCAGCGACTTCGCGGCGAACGACGCCCCGGCGCTGAAGGACCTGCAGGGCTGGGTGGCGGACGGATCGCTGAAGGTCCGCGAGGACGTGCTGGAGGGGCTCGAGAGCCTGCCGGGGGCGCTTGTGGGGCTGCTGGCCGGGGAGAATGTCGGCAAGCGGATGGTGCGGGTGGCGTAGCGCACCCTTACCGTTTATCCCGGCGAAGGCCGGGACCCAGGCGTTTTTGGTTGGCCGGCCGCGGCCCGAGTGTTCGCGAAAAACCTGGGTCCCGGCCTTCGCCGGGATGAGCGGAATAATTTGCGAAGGCTTTCGGCTAGCCCGCCGCGTTCCGCAATCGCTCCAGCGCGCCCTGGAGGATCCACGCAGCCGCCATCTTGTCGACCACCTCGGCGCGGCGCTTGCGGTTGACGTCGTGCTCGTCGATCAGCACCCGGGTCACGGCCGCCGTCGACAGGCGCTCGTCCCAGAAGGCGATCGGGATGTCCTTCAGCCGCAGCAGGTTGCGCGCCAGAGCCCGGTTGGACTGGGCGCGGGCGCCCTCGGTGCCGTCCATGTTCATCGGCAGGCCGATGACGATGCCGACCGCGCCGCGGCTCTCCATCAGCTGGAACAGCCGCGCGGCGTCCTTGGTGAACTGCACCTTCTCGATGGTCTCCAGCGGGCTGGCGACGGTGCGGGTGACGTCCGAGACCGCCACGCCGATGGTCTTCTCGCCGGGATCCAGCCCCACGATCGGCGCATAGGCGGGCAGGGCGGCGGGCAGGTCGAGGATGTCGAGGATGGGCATGCGCCCTCTATTACCGACTTCGCGGCTGCCCACCTACTGTCATCCCGGACGGCGGAGCCGATCCGGGACCCAGATTCGGCCTGGATTCAATCTGAGTCCCGGATAGCCGCTGCGCGGCTTCCGGGATGACAATGTTGGGGCATTGGGCTTCCGCAATGAGCCTGATGGGGCCGAATGGCTTGCTTTTTGGGTGCGGTGGCGGCTAACCCGCACGTTCGAAACAAAGGAGGCCACGATGGCCATCGACGCCGCGACCGTCCGCAAGGTCGCCCGGCTCGCCCGCATCGCCGAACCGGAGGCGCGACTGGAGTCGCTGGCCTCCGAGCTCAACGGCATCATCGCGTGGATCGAGCAGCTCAATGAGGTCGACACCGACGGTGTCGAGCCGATGACCTCGGCCGTCGCCATGGCCGCACCGCTGCGCGAGGACGTGGTCACCGACGGCGGCGACGCCGCCCGCGTTCTGGCCAATGCGCCCAAGTCTGTCGACGGGTTCTTCGTGGTGCCGAAGGTGGTCGAATAGCATGTCCGAGCTTACCGCCCTCACGCTGAAGGCCGCCCTCGAAGGCCTGAAGAGCAAGTCGTTCTCCGCGACCGAAATCACCAAGGCGCACATCGCCGCCGTGGAAGCCGCGCGGCCGCTGAACGCCTTCATCCTCGAGACGCCCGACAAGGCGCTGGAGATGGCCGCCGCCTCCGACGCGCGTATCGCCAGGGGCGAGGCGGGGCCGCTGGAAGGCGCGCCGCTGGGTATCAAGGATCTGTTCTGCACGGAGGGCGTCCGCTCGACGGCGGCCTCAAAGATCCTCGGCAACTTCATCCCGCAGTACGAATCCACCGTCACCGCCAACCTGTTCGGCGACGGTGCGGTGATGCTCGGCAAGCTGAACCTCGACGAGTTCGCCATGGGCTCGTCGAACGAGACCAGCGCGTTCGGCAATGTCGTCAACCCGTGGAAGTCCGCCGCGGGCGGCAACCGCGCCCTGACCCCCGGCGGCTCGTCGGGCGGCTCGGCGGCGGCGGTCGCGGCCGACATCTGCCTGGGCGCCACGGCGACCGACACGGGCGGCTCGATCCGCCAGCCCGCGGCCTTCACCGGCACCGTCGGCATCAAGCCGACCTACGGCCTCTGCTCGCGCTGGGGCATCGTCGCCTTCGCCAGCTCGCTCGACCAGGCCGGGCCGATCGCCAAGACCGTCGAGGATGCGGCCATCCTGCTGACCAGCATGGCCGGCCATGACCCGAAGGACTCCACCAGCCTCAACGTCGAGATCCCCGACTACGCCCCGTTCGTCGGCAAGTCGGTCAAGGGCCTGCGCGTCGGCGTGCCCAAGGAGTACCGCGTCGACGGCATGCCGGCCGAGATCGAGAAGCTCTGGCAGGACGGCATCGACTGGCTGAAGGACGCCGGCGCGGAGATCGTCGAGGTCTCGCTGCCGCATACCAAATACGCCCTGCCGGCCTACTACATCGTCGCCCCGGCCGAGGCCTCTTCGAACCTCGCGCGCTATGACGGCATGCGCTTTGGCCATCGCGGCGAGGGCAAGAGCCTCACGGAGGTCTACGAGAACAGTCGGGCTGAAGGCTTCGGCGACGAGGTCAAGCGCCGCATCCTGATCGGCACCTATGTGCTGAGCGCCGGCTACTACGACGCCTATTACCTGAAGGCCCAGAAGGTCCGCCGGCGCATCGCCGACGACTTCGACCAGGCCTGGCAGACCTGCGACGTGCTGCTGACCCCGACGGCCCCGTCGGCGGCCTTCGCGCTCGGCGAGCGCAACGCCGACCCGATCGCCATGTATCTCAATGACGTCTTCACGGTGACGACCAACCTGGCCGGCCTGCCGTCGATCAGCGTGCCGGCCGGCCTCGACGCCGGCGGCCTGCCGCTCGGCCTGCAGGTCATCGGCAAGGCGCTGGACGAAGGTACGGTGTTCTCGGTCGCCGGCGCGCTGGAAAAGGCCGCCGCCTTCCGGGGCAAGGCGGAGAAGTGGTGGTAGCGATGACTGAACCCACAATCCTCAAGGGTCGCACCGGCGACTGGGAAATCGTGCTCGGGCTGGAGGTCCACGCCCAGGTCGCCAGCAATTCCAAGCTGTTCAGCGGCGCGGCCGTCGGCTTCGGCGCGGGTCCCAACGAGCAGGTCAGCCTGGTCGACGCGGCCATGCCCGGCATGCTGCCTGTGCTCAACAAATACTGCGTCGAGCAGGCCGTCCGCACGGGCCTCGGCCTCAAGGCGCAGATCAATCTGAAGAGCACCTTTGACCGGAAGAACTACTTCTACCCGGACTTGCCGCAGGGCTATCAGATCAGCCAGTTCAAATCGCCGATCGTCGGCGAGGGCGTGGTGCATGTGGACCGTGACGACGGCTCCAGCTTCGACGTGCGCATCGAGCGGCTGCACCTCGAACAGGATGCCGGCAAGTCGATCCATGACCTGTCGCCGAGCGAAACCTACGTCGACCTGAACCGGTCCGGCACGGCGCTGATGGAGATCGTCAGCAAGCCGGACATGCGCTCGCCGGAAGACGCGGCCGCCTACGTCAAGAAACTGCGCGCGATCCTGATCACGCTCGGCACCTGCGACGGCGACATGGAGAAGGGCAACCTGCGCGCCGACGTGAACGTCTCGGTCTGCCGCGTCGGCCAGTACGCCAAGTACCAGGCCACCCAGGACTTCAGCCATCTGGGCACGCGCTGCGAGATCAAGAACGTCAACAGCTACCGGTTCATCCAGCAGGCCATCAACCATGAGGCCCGTCGCCAGATGGAGATCCTCGAGGACGGCGGCGTGGTCGATCAGGAAACGCGCCTGTACGACCCGACGAAGAACGAGACCCGCTCCATGCGGTCCAAGGAAGAGGCGCACGACTACCGCTACTTCCCTGACCCCGACCTGCTGCCGCTTGTGCTCGACCCGGCCTGGGTCAAGGCCATCGAGGCCTCGCTTCCCGAACTGCCGGACGCCAAGAAGGCGCGGCTGATGAGCGCCTATGGTCTGTCGGCCTATGACGCCACGGTGCTGACCTCGGACGGCGACGTGGCCGGCTATTTCGAGGAGGCCGCCAAGGGGCGTGACGCCAAGCTGACGGCCAACTGGGTGCTCAACGACCTGCTGGGCCGCCTCGGCAAGGACGGGCTGGAGATCAAGGATTCGCCGATCGCGGCGGCCGACATCGCCGCCCTTGTCGCCCTGATCGAGGACGGCACCATCTCGGGCAAGATCGCCCGCACGGTGTTCGAACACATGTGGGCCGGCGAGGGCGCGCCCTCGGCCATCGTCGAGAAGCACGGTCTGGTGCAGATCACCGACACCGGCGCCATCGAGGCGGCGGTCGATGCCCTGATCGCGGCCAACCCCGACAAGGCCGAGGCGGTGAAGGAAAAGCCCCAGGCCATCGGCTGGTTCGTTGGTCAGGTGATGAAGGAGACCGGCGGCAAGGCCAACCCGGCCGCCGTCAACGAGATCCTGAAGGCCAAGCTCGGGCTCTAGCGCTCTCCTGCGCCACGTGGTGGGAGATGTGAACGAAAACCGCCCCGGAGATCGCTCTCCGGGGCGGCGTTCGTCTGGCGGTGATCAGGCCTAGTGGTTGATGATCACGTCGAGGATCAGGCCTGTGGCCACGGCGGCGAGCAGGAAGTCATCGCCCGACCGGTACCAGTAGTAGCCGCGCGGGGGCGGGCGCAGGCGATAGCGACCGTAGTCGTAGACCACATAGCCGCGATCCCGGTAGCTGGGCGGCAGGTAGGCGCCGCGACGCCAGGCGTTGTAGCCCGGATAGTAGCCCGGGCGGCCGTAGTAGGCGGCCGGCGGCGGGCCATAGTACCAGCGGTTGTTGTAGTAGTAGCCGTTGTGATGGCCGCGGTCCCAGCGGGTGCGGCTGTCCCAGCGGCGGTCGCGGCGGTCGTCGCGACGATCATACCGGCCGTCGCGGCGGTCCCAGCGATCATCCCGCCGCTCGTCGCGGCGGTCCCAGCGGTCGTCACGACGTTCATCGCGACGGTCCCAACGGTCGTCTCGCCGCTCGTCGCGGCGGTCGTAACGGCCGCGGTCCTGAGCGGCCGCATCGGTCGCAGCAAGGGCCAGGGGGCCGGCGACCGACGCCATGGCGGCGATGGTCAGAAACAGACGCTTCATGGAAGTGCCTCCTTACGAAATCGATGCGGCCCGTGGGTCGCGTGGGGTCCCTCGACTGGCCCCGACGATGAATCAGGGAGCCTGAACCCCACCTGAACGGCCCGGTCAGGAATGGCGTTCCGCACGCCGGCGTTAAGGGTTCGCAGAGGCCTTCTTAACCCGCCGGAGACACTGCTTTACGACCAGTAACGCGGGTGAACAAATCCTGTATTCCGCCTTGAATACAAAGGAATTGCGCGATTAACCCTATGTTCAGGCGAGAGGTATTCTTCTGTGCTCATCGGCTTCGGACAGAACGGTCCGGAGAGGGTTTTGAAGGGAAGAAGACCATGCTTGCGAGCGTCGAAATCGAAGCTCCCGCGACCATGCCGCTGCCGGGTCCCGACACGTCGGGCGACGAGCTGTTCCGCATGGGCCTGCTCTATTCGACCGGTCAGGGCGGCGCGCCGCTCGACTACGTGTCGGCCCACATGCTGTTCAATCTCGCGGCCATGCGCGGATCGGTGGAAGCCAAGATCTACCGCAAGGAACTGAGCGCCGAGATGGATCCCGCCGAGGTCGCCGACGCCCAGCGTCAGGCGCGCCAGTGGCTGGCCGCGGGCTGAGCAGATCCTACTGGGACTGGCCGTTCAGCGCGTAGCTGAAGCCCTGGATCGGCGACACGTCGCGGAACCACTGCTGCATGAACAGTCCCGCCTCGGCGATATTCGACCGCGGCACATAGATGATGTCGAACCGGCGCAGCGGCACGAAGTCCGCGCCGGACTGCGCCTTCATCGCGCTTTGCAGGTTCACCGTCCGCATCATCGCCTGGCCGCCGGGCCCGCGACGGATGATCACCACCCGGTCGGTCTTGGCGCTGACCTTGAAGCCGCCGGCCTGGATCACGGCCTGCAGGCTGTTGATGTCGCCGGGCATGTCATAGACGCCGGGCGTGCCGACCTCGCCGCCGACGAACACCTTCAGCGGCGTCGCCACCTTCATTGTCACCGAGACCTGTGGCCGCAGCAGCTGGCTGGCGTAGGCGCGCGAGAGCATCGCCTCCAGTTCAGGCACGGTCCGGTCGGCAGCCATCACCGGCGCGATCAGCGGCATGGTGACGCGACCGTCCGGCTGGATGATGATCCCGGTCTTCGACAGTTCCGGCGCCGAGGGCACCGTGATGTCGATCTGGTCGCCGGGATACAGCCGGTAGTCCGGCTCCTGCTCGCTCCAGTCGGCGTAGCTGATGTTCGGAAACGTCTCGCGCGGCGAACTGTCCGGCCGGGGCGCGGCCGGGCGAGGGGGGCTGCGCCGCCCGTCGCCGAACGGCCACCACGCCTGCGCCGGCGAGCTGACGGCCAGGGCGGCGGTCAGCAGCAGGGCGGTGCGGAACGGGGCGGCTTTGCGCATGGGGCGAAGGTTAACGAGAATGGGTAACGGAGTGTTAATCGCGCTCCGGCGAGGGTCTGGTTCAAGGCCAGAAAGACCCAGAATCGCATGAGCAGCCAGAGCGCATGGAGGACCGTACCGCACGACCAGCCGGCGCGCGCCGACTGGGCCGGCCGTGCGCGCTATGCGCCGAGTGATTTTGTGACGCTGCTCTGGCGCGAACGCGGACTGATGCTGGCGGTGTTCGCCCTGATCTTCGTCCTCGGGCTCGGCTTCGCGGTGACCCTGAAGAAGAGCTACGCGGCCAGTTCCAGCATCCTGATCCAGCTGGGCCAGGAATACGTCTACGAGCCCCGCGCCGGCGACGCCGGGCGAGGCGCGGTGCCCGACACCGACAGCCTGGTCCAGTCCGAGGTCGAAATCCTGCAGAGCGGGCAACTGCGCGAACGTGTCCTGCGCAGGATCGGCCTTGGCGTTGTCTACCCGGACCTGGCCGCGAAGTATGCCTCGGCCTCGCCGGCGGACAAGACGCTGCTGATGTCCAAGGCGATCGAGGGGATGGGCAAGAAGCTCAGCGTCGGCTCCGCGCCGGACAATCCGGTGGTCCGGGTCTCGTTTGAGCACGACGATCCGGTGATGGCCGCGCGGGTGGTGAACACCCTGCTCGAGGAATACCTGATCTACCGTCGCTCGGTGCTTATCCATCCGACCTCGCCGGTGTTCGAGCGTCAGCGGGTGATGTTCGAGGACCAGCTCGACGAGGCGGACGCCGCCTACCAGGATTTCCTGGCCACCAACGATATTGGCGATTTCGCCGCCCAGAAGACCGCCGCGACCCAGCTGATCGGCCAGATCGAGGCCCAGCGCTATGCCGCCGAGGTCACCCTGCAGGACCGTCAGGCCCGGTTGGCCACCCTCGATGCCCAGATGGGCCAGGTTTCTCCCGAGATCGGACTGTTCCGCGATATCGACGCGACGGCCTCGACCCGCCTGGCGGCCCTGCGGCTGCAGCGGGAGGAGCTGCTCTCGCGCTATCGTCCCGATGCCGATCCGGTCCGCGACATCGAGGCGCAGATCGCCCAGCTTGAGGCCGGCGTGGCGTCCGGCCGCACGGCCACCGACGGCGCGCGGCGCATCGGGATCAATCCCGTGCACCAGACCCTGCAAACCGAGCGGATCCAGACCGCGGCCGAAATCGCCGCGCTGCGGCAGTCCCTGACCGCCTATGCCGCGCAATCGGCCAAGGCGACCGAGCAGCTTCAGCGTCTGGCGGCCCTCGAACCGCAGTTTCAGGCGCTGAGCATGGACCGCGATGTCCTGCAGAGCAGTGTGCGCGACTTCACCGTCCGTCAGCGGCAGGACCAGGCGGCGCGTCAGATCGCCTCGGAGACCAACGACAACATCCGCATCGTCGATCGCGCCACGCCGACCACCCAGGGCAAGAGCCTGCGCAAGCCGGTCGTGGTTCTGGCCTTCCTGTTCGGGGCCTTCTCGGCCCTTTGCGCGGGACTGCTGCGGATGTTCCTGCGCCCCGGCCTGCCGACCCGGGCCTCGGCCCAGCGGACGCTCGATCTTCCGGTCCTCGGAACCGCCCCTCTCAAGGCACGCTAGGTCCCTAGAGGCGCGCAATAGTCTACCTTGCGAGGATTGAGCGCGCGGCGATTCGAGCGATGGTGGATTTGAGCGCCGAGATGGCGGAGTTGTGGGCGTCGCTGGGCGGGACGTCGCCTGGACGCGCGCGCGCTGTCCAGTTCGTCGCTGCCCGCCGCGGGGAGGGGACCTCGACCGTCGCCCGCGAGTTCGCCGCCTATGCCGCCAGCCGCGCTGGGCGCACGGTCTGGCTGGTCGATCTTGACCTTTTCACCTCGCCGCAGCACGCCGCCATCGCGGACGCGCCTGAGATGTATGGCTCGCTGGGCAAGGCGGTCGCGGCCACGCCGGCTGACGGTTCGACCTTCTTCACCGTCCAGCCGCCGACCCTGATGCCGGACGGCGCGGCCGCGCCGGACTCCCGCTTTCTTGTCGCCCATGCGGTCGGCCAGCACCGCTGGTGGGTGACGCGCTTCAGGGCTGACGTGCTCAAGGGCAGCCAGAACGTCCACATCCTGCCCAGCGCCGACTACTGGAACGCGCTGAAGCGTCATGCCGACCTGGTCGTCGTCGACTGCCCGTCGGCCGACCGCTCGCAGTCCGCGCTCACCGTCGCGCCGTTTATGGACCAGTCGGTTCTGGTCGTCGCCGCAGACCAGGCCGACGTCCAGGCCCCCGCACGGCTGCGGGACGCGATGCAGGGCGCGGGCGGACGCGTCGCCGGGGTGTTCTTCAACCGCACCCAGGTCGAGACGCCCGGCTTCATGCGGGCCTTCCTGCGGTGACCATTCCCGCAGACGCCTGGACCGTCCGGGAGGCGGAACGGACGGACGCGTGGGACTGGCTGGCGTTCCTGCTCGGCGTGTTCTTCATCCTGGTCTACAGCCAGGGATGGATCGCGCCGATCTTCGGTGTGAAGCTTGATGAAGCCAGTTCCGGCATGATCCGGAACGCCTATCTGCCGGCCTATGCGGCGGGGATCGTGCTGCTGGCCATGGCGCCGGGCGCCACGCTGGCGGCCTTGCTACGGCAGCCTTTCCTGCTGGCGCTGCTCGGGATCGTGGCGCTTTCGACGCTATGGTCGATCGCGCCCGACCAGACCATTCGCCGGATCGTCGCCGTCTACGCCACCACCCTGTGCGGCGTGGTGCTGGCGACCCGGTTCCGCTGGTCGACGATGGCCGAGGTCCTGGCCACCGCCAACGCGGTGCTGGTGATCGGCTCGATCGCCTGGGCGGTGCTGCCGCCGCACAACGGGATCATGACCGAGCTGTTCCCGGGCGCGTGGCGGGGGCTGTGGGTCGAGAAGAACGCCCTGGGCGGCAACATGGCGACGGCCTTCACCGTCTTCGCCGCTGCAGCGCTGCTGGCGCCGCGCCGCCGGGTGCTGTGGTGGATCTTTGCGGGCCTGGCCCTGGCGCTGGTGTTGCTGTCGACGTCGAAGACCTCGCTGGTGTCGCTGATCCTGGGCGCCGGCGCTGTCGGATTTGTCTGGGTGGCGCGGCGAGGCCCGGTCTCGGGCGTCGCGGCGACCTGGGCGGCGGTGCTGGGCGCGCTGCTGATGGCGGCTTTCCTGCTGTTCGCCTCGGACGTCTTTCTCGAGCTGCTCGGCAAGGACGCGACCCTGACCGGCCGGACGAAAATCTGGGACGCGGCGCTGCGGCAGGCCGAGCTGCGCCCCTGGACGGGCTACGGCTATTCTGCGGTCTGGGACGACAAGAGCGGCTGGGGGCCGCTGGCCTGGATCACCAAGGAGGCCGGCTTCAAGGCGAGTCACGCCCACAACGCCTGGATCGAGCAGTGGCTGGGCCTTGGCATCGCCGGCGTCATCGCCTGGGGTCTGTTTTATCTGCAGACGATGGGGGCGGCGATCGCCTCGGTCTTCGGCCGGGCCGGCGCCTACCTGGCCTTGCCGTTCCTGGTGATTTTCTCGCTGCTGACGCTGACCGAGAGCATCGCGGTGACCTACCACGACATCCGCTGGTCGATCTTCGTCGCCCTGGCCGTCAAGCTGTCATGGCCCGGCCGGGAATAGCGCGCCGGCTCTAAAGGCCGAGTCGCTTCGCCCCTTCGGCGGCGGTGACGACGTCGAAGCCACCGGCCTTGGCGGCGTCGGCGATGTAGCCGAGGGCCTCGGGCGTGCAGCCCCAGGGGGAGGGCGTCCGGGCGACGTCGTGTGTGTAGAGGATCAGCCAGGCCTTGCGCTCGGCGGCGCGATCCAGCCAGCGCAGCGCATTCGCCTCACCGTCCGCGCCCTCGATGCCGACTGATGGCAGCTGGTTGGCGTCGGCCCCGTCCTCGACTAGCCCCGCCTGCACCGTACGCAGCGTGCGGTAGCGCCGACCCAGCACCTTCTTGGCCGGGGTGGAGACGTCGCCGTAGGGGTAGGCGAAGCTCTCGGCCGGCGCGGCGCCCCAGGCTTTCAGGGCCGCGGCGTTGCGCTCAACGTCCGCGACGATGGCGTCGGCCGCGGCCTGACCGCAGTCCAGATGGGTGAAGGTGTGGCAGGCGATCTCATGCCCGGCGAGGGCCAGGCGGCGCGCGTCATCGGCCTCGGCATAGACGCCCATCGGTCCCGTCTGCCCTGCGAGCCCGGCTGAAAAGTACCAGGTCCCTCGAATCCCGCGCAACTCCAGCACCTCCGCGCCGGCCTGGGCGGCGGAGGCGGGCGCGTCGTCGAAGCTGAAGGTGATCATCGGCCGGTCGAGCCTGAGGCTGATCCGGCGGCGTTCCGACAGCAGCGCCAGCCGTCGGCGCAGCTTGCCCTTCAGGGACCGGTCGGCGCTGTAGGCTTCCATCAGACCGCCTCTGCGTAGAGGGCGGCGCGATAGAGGCGCAGCGCGAAGGCGCGGGACGCGACGGGCAGGGCGTCACTGAGGGCGAACAGCTTGATCAGCGGCCGCCATAGCCCTCGCATCGGCACATGCTTCAGCAGCCGGGCGACCCGATAGCTGGGGTAGGTCTCGACCACGGCGCGATGGTCGGCGACGACACGGGCGAAATTGGCGGCCGACTGCTCGTACTTGCGCGCCATGACCGGCGCTGTGTCGAGGCCCAGATGGCTGGCGGGTATGTCCGCATGAACGATCGGCCAGAGATCCGCGACGCGGATCGCCCATTCGACGTCCTCCCAGCCCCAGCCGGTAAAGCGTTCGTCGAAGCTTACACTGTCGAACACGTCGCGGCGGACCAGCAGGTTGGCGGTGAACATGTGCTTGGCCGGGTCGCGCGCGCGGTCCGCGGCGCTGACGCAGTCGCTGCGCAGGGCCATGGCGCGATGCAGGGCGTTCTCGCGCGTGCGCGGCGTCTGGTCGAGCGAGAAGCCGCCGAACGCCGCCGCCGGGTCACGGCGGTCGACCAGCGCCAGCCAGTCACCCAGGAAGTGGTCGCTGTCGGGCAGCATGTCGGCGTCGATGAACAGGAAGCGGTCGGCGCGGGCCTGGCGCGCCAGCCGGTTGCGTCCACGGGACCGGCCCTCATTGGCGGCGAGGCGGATGAACCTGGCCGGAAGGCGCATGGCCTCGACGGCCTCGCCGACCCGGGTCGCCAGCGCCGGGTCGCCGGAGCCGTCGTCGAGCACGATCACCTCGACCGGAACGGATTCGCGATCGAGGGCGGCCAGCAGCGCCGTGGGATCGTCGCGCATGAACGGGATCAGCACGGAGAGGCGCGGCGCAGCGCCGGTCCAGGCCGCGTTGTCGGTAATCCACTCGGTCGGTCGGGCGGTCATGTGGCCGCCCTCGCGCGCAGGCCCTGCAGGATGCCGAGACCGCGGCTGCGCAGACCGCCGCCGTCAAGCAGCAGGATCACCGCGCCATAGACCATGCCGCCGACCGTCGCCTTGAGCGCCAGTTCCAGAATGCCGCCGAGGGCCGGAAGCTGCAGAACGACCAGCGCCATGGCCGCACAGGCCGCCGTCGCCCGCCATATGACGTCCAGCGGAACGGGCAGGGGCATGGCCGTGCGTCCGAGCAGCCAGGAACTGACCGCGCCGAGCCCGTAGCTGGCCGCCGTTGACCACATGGCCCCGGCGATGCCGAAGCGCGGAATGAGGATCAGGTTCAGCACCAGGTTGGCCACCGCCGGGATGATCATCGCCGCGAACAGCAGGTGCGTGCGCCGTCCCAGGGTGAAGGCCTGGTGGAAATAGTAGGTGGTCAGGCCGGAGAAGAAGGCGCCGAACGCCACCCATGGCGTGACGTCGGCGGCCCCCTGCGAGAGGGCTTCGCCGATCATCAACTGGGCGAGGGGGCCGGCGACCAGCGCCACGCCGACCGCAGCGGGCAGGGTCAGCAGGACCATGAAGGACATCTGTTCGCGCGCGGTCTCGGCCAGCGCCGCACGGCCGCCGCGCTCCAGCGCCGAGACCATCGCCGGGCCGCCGGCCATGCCGAGCCAGACGAACACCACGTCCAGGGTGCGGTTCGCGAGCGAGTAGCCCGCGTGATAGACGCCAACCGCCTGCTCATCGAGGAAGATCGCCAGCAGGAACCGGTCGGTTGTCGAGATGACCAGCGCCAGGATCAGCGAGAAGGCCACCGGCAGGCCGTAGCTGGCGTAGTCCTGTAGCCGCGCCCTCTGGACATGGCCGCCGCGGGCCAGCCGAAGTTCCTTGGCCAGCGTGAACATCAGGCCGATGACGGCGATGGCGCCGAGGCCGATCATCGGCCCCGCTGCGCCGGCGCCGAGTGTGATCGCCAGCACGCCGATTGCGAAGCCGCCCGCCGTCTGGCCCATGTCCAGCGCCGAGGCGGCCATGACCTCGCCATCGGCGCGGCGGCGCTCCTGGACGATGCGGATCAGGCTGCGGAAGATGATCGAGGCCAGGCCGACGCCGACGGCGATCTTCAGCGCCGGACTGATCGGGGCGAGCCAGACGGCCACGCCGGCGAACGCCGGGAAGACAACCGCGAGCACCGCGAACGCGCGCAGCAGGCTGGCCAGATGGTCGGCGACGTCGCCCTGTTCGACGGCCCGGGCCTGGAAGCGGGCGAGGGCGGCCTCGACCCAGGTGAACAGCGTCGTATGCGCCAGGGTCATCACCGACAGCGCCAGCGCATATCCGCCGTACTGTTCGGGCGTCAGCAGCCGCGTGAAGACCATGATGGTCAGCAGCCCGACGACACCCTGGACGATGTTGGCCGGCAGATACCCGATCAGGCCGCGTCTGAACATCGGCCTAGCGCACCGCGTCCCGGTCGCCGAGCAGGCAGGGGATGGTCATGGCCATGATGTAGAGGTCGAACCAGAAGTTCTGGCGCTCGATGTATTCGATATCCAGCGCGACACGTGTGCGAACCAGTTCCGGCGTATCGACCGGGCCACGCGAGCCGTTGATGGCCGCCCAGCCGGTCATGCCGGGCTTCATGCGGTGGCGGTGGGCGTATTCGGCGACCAGGCGCGCCGACTCGGTCTGGCCGGTCTTCATGCCGACGGCGTGCGGGCGCGGGCCGACCAGGCTCATCTCGCCGGTGAGGACGTTGAACAGTTGCGGCAGCTCGTCGAGACTGGTCTTGCGGATGAAGCGGCCGACGCGCGTGACCCGGTCATCGCCGGCGCGCACCTGCTGGACGGCGGCGAAGTCGGCGGCTTCCGCGCGCATCGAGCGGAACTTCCAGACGAGAATTTCCTCGTTGTTGAAGCCGTGGCGACGCTGGCGGAAGAAGATCGGGCCCGGGCTGTCGAGCTTGATGGCGACCGCCACGGCGACCATCAGCGGCCAGCCGATCGCGAGCGCGGCGGCGCCGACGACCAGATCCTGAACCCGCTTGACCCCCGCGCGCTGAATGTCGGCGGGCTCGCCGGACACCTGCGCCAACTGGGAATCGGCGATCCGCGAGAGCGCGCGCTGGCGACCGCCTTCGCCGCCGGAATCGAGAACCAGGCTGACGTCGTTGGGCAGCACCCGCAGACGGTCGATCAGTTGCCGGATGCGTGGCTGGGCGGACGGGTTCACGGCGATCACGATGCGATCGACGTAGGGCATGATCTTGTGACCGAGCAGGTCGCTGGTGTCGCCGAGCACCGGCACGCCGGCGATTTCCTTCGGGGCGCGCCCCAGGCGATCGTCGAATACGCCGAGCACCGCGACCTCGCGGGTCGCCAACGCCGTCTCGATCAGTTTGCGGGCGGCGTCCGTGGCGCCGACAATGACGATGTTCGGCGTCAGCTTGCCCTGCCGCCGCCAGCCGCTGACGATGTTCCACCACAGGCCGTGCAGCACCAGCAGCGCGACAGATCCGCCGGCGAACCAGACCGCGGTCATCTCCCCGACGCCGGGTCGGAACAGGTCCAGCAGCGCCAACGGCAGGCCGGCCAGGCTGAGGGCCGCGCAAACGCGGATGAAATGGCGGGTGACACCCTCGCTGAGCGCGAAGCCGTAGGTGTCCATCACCCGCAGGCCCCAGACCAGCAGGGTGGCGCTGACCACGAGCGGCAGGGTCTCGCCGAGCGTCAGGTTCAGGAAGCCGTTGACCGCCATGAACCGCGCGACCGTGAGGCTGGCCAGGAGAATGATGGCCGTGTCGATCAGTCGGAAGGTCCGCGTGACGTGCCGCAGTTCGAGGCGGGAACGGACCGGCACGAGGCGGCTCGGCCTGAACGGGCCGCGACGATCGCGCGGATCGACCAGCGGAGGCGTATTCTCGTCAGGCCCGAACTGCGCTTCGAGAACGCGGTGCAGGGCGCGCACGGAGTCCACCCAACCCTCAGCGGACTGGGGTTCCGGCAGGTCGCTTGGGGCAGGTGCGAGCTTCATCCCGACCACTGTCGCACAGGCGACTGAGCGTCCGGTTAACGCGGTTCACCGAAACAGCGCGCAAGCGTCGTTGCGAACCGCGAAGCACTTGGATATGAGGGGCCTCCCGCGAAAGCGGGATGGAGACGTGCCCGAGTGGCCGAAGGGACTCGTTTGCTAAATGAGCGTACCCCAAAAGGGTACCGTGGGTTCGAATCCCACCGTCTCCGCCATTTCCCCTTTCGAACTTTGACCTGACAGTCCCGCCGCGCCCGGCGGGGCCGGATCGGTGAACGGCGATATCCGGGGTAGCCCCGCGGCCCGGCAGGTCGCAGGATGCGGCCAGCGCCTCAACGCCGGAGCCTCTCTTGAAGCAGACCCTTGCCGCCGCCGCCGCCTTCGGTGCGCTCGTCCTGGCCTCGCCGGCCGCGGCGGCGTCCGTTCGACCCTGCGACGGGGTCACCGAGGCGGCGTACAACATCGTCGAGCCGTGGGAAGCCAACAGCCGGACCTTCTATCAGGGCCGGGTGCGCGTGGCCGCGCTCGACACCGGCGGCGAGCCGGCCTGTTGCAGCGCGCATCTGCTGATCGTCTTCTACGCCTCCGACGACCCCGAGAGCTTCACCTGCCGGCTGGTCAGCGACCGGGACCGGACGGGCTTCGCGGGTATCGATTTCAGCACCATCAAGAGCAGCTATGACCCGAGGCACGGCTTGCTGCTGACGTTCGGCTATTCGGTCATGCCGGCCGATGGCGGACCGACGCCGCGACGGGCGACGATGAAGGTGCGGGTCAACGTCCCTGCCGGCGCCGTGACGGTGGAGTAGGCTGAAATGACCCTTAGGTCTTTCGCCGACATCCGCGCCCGCGCGGCGGATCGCAAGGGCGGAGAAGCGGCGCTGGCCGCGCTGCTGCCGACGATGAAGACGGCGGCGGACCTGGCCGCCATCCCGGACGACCGCTGGCTGTCGATGATGAGCCGCTGCGTGTTCCAGGCCGGCTTTTCCTGGAAGGTCGTCGAGAGCAAATGGCCCGGGACCGAGGCGGCCTTCTGGGACTTTTCGCCGGCTCGATGCCGGGCGATGTCGGACGAGGAATTCGACGCCCTGCTCAAGGACCGCCGCATCATCCGCAACGGCGCCAAGGTGCGTTCGGTGCAGAACAATGCGGCCCTTGTCATGGCGTTGGCGGCCGAATACGGCTCGGTCGGCAGGGCCGTCGGCGACTGGCCGGCGGACGACTACATCGGCCTGCTGGACCTGCTGAAGAAGCGCGGCGACCGGCTGGGAGGCGGGGCGGGCATGATGGCCCTGCGCTTCATGGGCCGCGACGGCTGGGTGACCTCGCCGGACATGGTCAGGGCGCTGGCCGCGGAGGGCGTCATCGACGGCTCCGTCGACAGCCAGAAATCCCGCAGGGCGATCCAGGCCGCGTTCAGCCAGTGGTCGGCGGAGGAGGGGCTCCCCTGCGCCCACATCAGCCGCATCCTGGCGATGAGCGTGGATTAGCCGGGGACACGTACCGAAGGTACATGTCCCCTACAGGAGATGCCTGTTCCACGCCGCCCGCAGGGTCTTCTTGTCGATCTTCCCCGTCGCCGTCAGTGGGACCGCCGCGAACACCACGTCGTCCGGCATCCACCATTTCACGATCCGCGGGCGCAGGTAGTCGAGCACCTCCTCGCGGGTGACGGTGCGCCCCTCGTGGGTCTCGATCACCAGCAGCGGCCGCTCCTCCCACTTGGGGTGGGGGATGCCGACCACGGCGGCGATCTTCACGCCGGGACAGGCGACCGCGATGTTCTCGAGATCGATGGAACTGATCCATTCGCCGCCGGTCTTGATCACGTCCTTGGCCCGGTCGGTGATGCGCATGAAGCCGTGTTCGTCGAGGGTGGCGATGTCGCCGGTGTCGAACCAGCCGCCGTCGTCGAGCAGGGCGTCGCCTTCCTTGCGGAAATAGCGCCGGATGGTCCACGGGCCGCGGACCATCAGCGCGCCGCTGGTTTCGCCGTCGCGCGGCGCCTCGCTGCCGTCGTCGAGCATGATCTTCAGCTCGATGCCGAACTGCAGCCGGCCCTGGCGCGTCCAGATGATCTCGTCGACCTCGTTTTCGCCGAGCGCGGCGATCGACGGGGTCGGGGTGGCGACCACGCCCAGCGGGCAGGTCTCGGTCATGCCCCAGATCTGCAGCACCTGGACGCCATGCCTGACCTTGAAGGTCTCGGCCATAGCGCGCGGCACGGCCGACCCGCCGATGATCACCCGTTTCAGGGCGCCGACGTCCTGGCCGGTCTGGGCCAGCCAGTCGAGGTACATGGTCCAGATGGTCGGCACGCCGCCCGAGAAGGTCACGCCTTCGCCGACGATCAGCGCCTGCAGGCTGGCCGGATCCATCTTCTCGGCCGGCAGCACCAGCTTGCAGCCGTTGATCGGGCAGATGAACGGCAGGCCCCAGGCCGTCGCGTGGTAGAGCGACGAACAGGGCATGACCACATCGAACGCCGTCAGCCCGAAGGCGCTGGCCAGGCCCGCCGCCATGCCGTGCAGCACGACGGCCCGATGGCTGTAGAGCACGCCCTTGGGGTCGCCCGTGGTGCCTGAGGTGTAGCAGAGGAAGGCCCCGGCGTTCTCGTCGAAGCTGGGCCAGGCGAAGGCCGCGTCGCTCTCGGAGCTGATCAGGGTTTCGTAGTTCAGGGCGCCGACCGCGCCGGCGTCATGGCTGTCGGCGTCCGACAGCAGGACGAAGGTCTTCACCGTCGTGAACCGGTCGGCCAGCCGCTCGACGAGCGGTGCGAAGGTGCGGTCGTAGAACAGCACCGTGCTTTCGGCATGCTCGAGCACGTAGACGATCTGGTCGTCGAACAGGCGCGGATTGACGGTGTTCAGCACCGCGCCCAGGCCCGGCACGGCGTAGAACAGCTCCAGATGGCGATGGGTGTTCCAGGCGAGGCTGGCGACCCGGTCGCCGGACTTCACGCCCAGTCCCTGCAGCGCGCGCGCCAGTTGTCGCGTCCGCGCCGCCAGACCGGCGTAGTCGTAGCGGTGCACGCGGCCCTCCACGGTCCGGGACACGATCTCGACCCGGCCGTGCGCCGTCTCTGCATGGGTCAGAATTGCGGTCGTCAGGAGCGGGACGTCCTGCATCAGTCCGGGGATCACGGGCGCTTCCTCATGCGTTTTGATTTGACCGCAAAATCCGCCTTCCGGGCCTGTGAAGTCAATCGAGACGGAAGGCTTCGCGGCCAGCGGCGCGGCTTTCGCGTACGATCCGGCCCCACCACCGGATGCGTTCCTCATCGGTGAGGCCGTCGCAGTCCTCCAGCCAGGTGACCATGCTGTCGAGGAACAGGCCGAAAAGGGCGCCGGCGGCCTTTTCCGCCCGCGCCTCGGCGCCGGCCGGCGCGTCGGGGCCCGGCGTGAAGAGCGGCATGGATGTGCGGGCCAGCAGGGACCGCATTCCCGCTTCCCACTCCGGCATGCTGGCGCGGCAGTTCTTGAACACCACCAGGAAAGGGGCAGGGTCCTTGCGGGCGGTCTCCAGCACCTTGCCGACCATCGAGCCGTAGCCCTCCCAGGGCGAATCGAACGCGTCGTCGATGGCTCGCGCCACCCGTTCGAACACCGCTTCGACCAGGGCCTCGCGTGACGGGAACAGGCGATAGAACAGCACCTTCGCCGCTCCGGCCGCGTCGGCGATATCGCGCATGGTGGCCGCGTGCAGCCCCTTGTCGAGGAACACCCTGGCGGCGACGCCGACGTACTCGGCACGGCGTGCGGCGTGGTCCACGCGGGGCTTCTTGCGGGCGGTGGGCGCGGGGGCGGTCATGGAGCGGGGTCTAGCGGATGGATCGGGACTTGCCGAATGAAACTCAGTGGTAACATAATCTGTGACCCCACGGGAGCCTGTCATGAACCAGCTCGTCCGCAGCCTCGTCGTCGAGGACCTCACCATCCTGCCCCTCACGCCGACCATCGGTGCGGAGATCGAGGGTGTCGATCTGACGCGGCCGCTCAGCGACGCGACGGTTTCGGCGCTGCGCCAGGCCCTGCTGGACTGGAAGGTGCTGTTCTTCCGGGACCAGGCGATCGACACCGGGCAACATCTGGCCTTCGCCCGCCGCTTCGGTGAACTGGAGGTGCACCCGTTCGCGCCGCAGAAGCCCGGCTATCCGGAAGTGCTGGCCATCACCCATGACGAGAAGAGCCGCGGCCGCGAGAACACCTGGCACAGCGACGTCACCTGGCGCCTGGAGCCGTCGCTGGGTTCGATCCTGCGCGCCCTCGAGGTCCCGCCGGTGGGCGGCGACACCCTGTTCGCCGATATGTACGCCGCCTATGAGGGTCTGACGGACGAGGTGAAGGCGAGGATCGAGGGCGCCCTGGCGGTGCACGACTTCGAGAACTTCCGGCGCGGCATGCGCAAACGGGGGGTGTCAGAGGCCGAGATTGAGGCCTTCGACAAACTTTATCCCACGGTCGAGCATCCGGTGGTCCGCACCCACCCGGAAACCGGCCGCAAGGCGCTCTACGTCAACGCCGCCTTCACGCGGTTCATCGTCGGCATGGAAAAGGCCGAGAGCGACGCGCTGCTGGCGCATCTCTATGCCCAGGCCGCGATCCCCGAATACCAGTGCCGGTTCCGCTGGGAGAAGAACTCGATCGCCTTCTGGGACAACCGCGCGTCCCAGCACTACGCCGCCAGCGACTATTTCCCGGCCGTGCGGCGGATGGAGCGCGTGACGGTGATCGGAGATCGGCCGCGGTGATGTTGCCTTTTCCCGCAGGGACAAGGTGGCCTGCCCCCGGGCTCGGTCGAAGGCCGACCCGAGGATAGACGCCGCAGGCCGGCTGAGGGATTCGGGACGGGTCCGGCAAATCAGCCGATGCCGTAGCCCCTCACCCTCCCGTCGCATCGCGCCGGGTCCCTCCCTCTCCCTCCGGGAGAGGGTTACTCTCTGCGCAGCGCCTCGATGGGATCCAGCCGCGCGGCTCTCCACGACGGGTAGGCGCCGAACACCAGCCCGACCAGCAGCGAGAAGCCCAGCGAGACCGGGATCGACCAACTGGCGATGGCCACCGGCCAGTCACCCAGCTTCGCCATCAGCATGGCCCCGCTGACGCCGAGCACCAGGCCGATGATCCCGCCCACCACCGACAGGGTGATGGCCTCCAGTGCGAACTGGTAGAGCACGTCGTTTCGCTTCGCGCCGACCGCCATCCGCAGGCCGATTTCCCGCGTTCGCTCGGTCACCGCCACCAGCATGATGTTCATGATCCCGACGCCGCCGACGACAAGCGACACGGCGGCGACGGCGGCCAGCAGGGAGGTGAAGGTCTTCACCGAGGCCTGCATGGCTTCCATGATCGAGGCCATGTTCTGGACGCTGAAGTCGTCTTCGGCGCCCTGGCGAATGCGATGGCGTTCGCGCAGCAGATTGGTCACGTCCTCCTGCAGCCGGTCCATCTCCTCGGCGCTGGCGGCCTTCACGTAGATGGTCTGGACGTTGCTGCCCTGGACCCGTCGGCCGACGACGCGCGAACGCACCGCCTGCAGCGGGCCGAGGACGATGTCGTCCTGGTCCTGGCCAAAGCCGCTCTGGCCCTTGGATGTCAGCAACCCGATGACCTCGAACGGAACGGTGCCGACGCGAATGCGCTTGCCGACCGGGTCGGAGTCCTCACCGAACAGCTCGGTGGCGATGGTTTTGCCGATGACGACGACCTTGCGGCCCTGGCGCGCTTCGGTGTCGTCGAACATGCGACCTGACGCCATGGTGAGGTCACGGGCGGTCAGATAGTCGGGCGTCACACCCTCGACCCGGGTCTGCCAGTTGGCCCCTTCGGCGGTCAGTTGCGCGCCGCCGCGGACCGAGGGGGCGACCGCGACAGCCCCTTCGATCTGGCTGGCCATCGCCTTGGCGTCGTCCTCGGTCAGGGAGTTGCCGGTGCCGGCGCCCTGGCTGACGATGCCGCCGCCCGGGCCGCGCGAGGCGCCCGGCGAAACGATCAGCAGATTGGAGCCGAGGCCGCCGATGGCGCTGGTCACGCGCTGCTGCGCGCCAAGGCCGATCGAGGTCATCATGACCACGGCGGCGACGCCGATGACCACGCCCAGCGAGGTGAGGGCGCTGCGAGTCGGATGGGCGATGATCGCGCGCGCCGCGAACGTGACCAGATCGATGCGTCTCATGACCGCGCGCCTCGCTCGTCGGTGATGATCCGGCCGTCCTCGAAGGTCACCCGGCGCCGGGCCTGGTCGGCCACCTTTGTGTCGTGCGTCACCAGCACCAGGGTCAGACCCTCGGCGTTGAGGTCATGGAACAGGGCGAGGATGTCCTTCCCGGTCTGGCTGTCGAGCGCGCCGGTCGGCTCGTCGGCGAGCAGCAGGTCCGGCGCATTGGCCAGGGCCCGGGCGATGGCGACGCGTTGCTGCTGGCCGCCGGACATCTGGGTCGGCTTGTGACCCGTCCTGGAGCCAAGACCGACCCGCTCGAGCAGGGTCGCGGCCCGGGCGCGCCGCTCCTCGGGCTCCATGCCGGCGTAGACCATCGGCAATTCAACGTTCTGGAGGGCCGTCAGGCGCGGCAACAGCTGGAAGGACTGGAAGACAAAGCCGATCCGGCGATTGCGGAAGTCGGCGAGCGCGTTGTCGTCGAACGCGCCGACGTCCTCGCCTTCGAAGTGGTAGGTGCCGCGGGTGGGGCGATCCAGGCCCCCGAGGATGTTCATCATCGTCGACTTGCCCGACCCCGACGCCCCGATGATGGCCGTGTGCTCGCCACGCGCGATGGTCAGCGAGACGCCGGCCAGGGCGGCCACCGTCTCGTCTCCCATCTGGTAGATCTTCTCCAGATCGCGGATTTCGATCATGGGTCCGGGGCCTACATCCGGACCCGGACGCCGCCGCCCATCGGGCCGCCCTGCGCCGGCTTGGCCTTGGCCTTGGGACCACCGCCGATGATCACCTCGTCGCCGGCCTTCAGCGGGCCGACGATCTGGGTGAATGAGCCATCGGTTGCGCCGACGCGCACGGGAACCGCTACGGGCTTGCCCTCGCGCAGCACATGGACCACGCCCGCCGTCATCCCGCCCCGGCCGCGACCGCCGCCCATGGCGGCCATGCGGGCGCGCAGGGCGACGAGCTTTTCCTTCTGGGCAGGCTTCAGGATCGGTTCGATGCGGGTGAGGACGGTCTGGGTCATCTCGCGCATGGCCTGGCGCCGCGCGGTCGGATCGCCGGACGCCTTCGCAATCGCTTTGGTGCGCTCCTCGGCCATGATGGCTTCCGCCCTGGTCCGCTGGCCGGCGTCTAGATCGAGCTGTTCGAGCAGACGCCCGCCCATGCCGCCGCCCTGGCGCTGGCCGCCGGCCTGCCGCTGCCCGCCGCCCGGAGGGCCGCCTGCGCCGCCCATCATCGGGCCGCCGCCGCCGCTGCTGCGTTGCGCGGTCCCGGGCTGTTGGTCGGGCGGCGTCCAGCGCAGCGCAGCCGCAGGCACCTTGATCACGCCCCGAAGCTGCTGGATCACGATGTCGGCGTTGGCCGTCATGCCCGGCATCAGCTTGCCGCCGGGATTGTCCGCCTGGGCGATGACGATATAGGCGACGACGTTGGAAGCCGTCTCCGGCTGCTTGCGGACCTGGGTGACCACGCCGGTGTAGGTGTCGTCCGGAAAGGCGTCGACGGTGAAGCGGACGGCCTGTCCTTCCTGCACCTGACCGATATCGGCCTCGTCGACGGTGATCTTCACCTCGAGCTTGGACAGGTCGTTGGCGATCTGGAACAGCACCGGCGCCGACAGGCTGGCCGCGACGGTCTGGCCCGGCTCGATCGACCGGCTGATGATGATCCCGTCGATCGGCGCGACGATGCTGGTGCGGCCAAGATCGGTTCGGGTGCTGGCGAGCGCGGCCTGACTCTGGGTCACGCCGGCGCGGGCGGCCTGCACGTTGGCCTGGGCCGACTTCCAGCTCGCCATGGCCGTGTCGAGCGCGGCCTGGGCCATGATGCCCTGATCAAAGAGGATCCTGGTGCGGTTATAGGCGGCGCGGGCCTGCTCGGCCTGGGCCTGGGCCTGGGCGACCTGCGCCTGGTTCGCGGCGATCTGGGCCTGCCCCTGCCGCAGGCGGCTGACGTAGGTCTGGGGATCGAGCGTCGCCAGCAGCTGGCCGGCGCGGACCTGGTCGTTGAAGTCCACCAGCACCTTCAGAATCTGGCCGGAAATCTGCGAGCCGACGTCGACCTGGACCAGGGCCTGCAGCGAGCCGGAGGCCGAGACGGACTTGGTGATGTCGCCCTGCTGGACCTGTTCGGTGCGATAGGGATCCTTTGGCGCCTTGGGCTTTAGCAACTGCCACCCACCCATGGCGACGACCAGCAGACCCAGGGCGGCGAGGGCGTAGATCACCGGGCGTGGCAGGCCCTTTTTGCGGCGCGTCGGGGTGGCGTTCAGGCTCATGGTGTCTCGTAACTGTGGTCGGCGGCAGGCGGCGCTATCTCAATGGCGTTAGCGGTCGCAGGTTGCAGCCTCATTTCAACTCATTGCGGCTTCTTGTTCCGTCGACCGCCTTCCGGCGGCGGCTCGGCCATCGCCTGGGCCGGCGTCTGGGGCAGGTCGCCCGCGAGCAGCCGTCCGTCTCCATCGGTATCGAGCAGGTCGAACCGTCTGCGGGCGGCGACCTGTGCTTCGGCCAGAGTGACCTTGTGATCCAGGTCCGCGTCGGCGCCGCGTACGGGATGGGGCTCGTTGATCACCGAATACTGCGCTGCGCCCTGGCGTCGCGGCGCCATGGGGCGGCCGCGGGGGTACAGCATGCTGGGTTGGCCGAAGGCCTGCTCGGCGCGGGTCGGGGGCAGTCGCAAGGGCATCTGGCCGTCGCTGCGCCGTTCGGGAAGAGGCATGATCCCGGTGATCTCCGGCGCGACGTCGCGCTCGTAGTCGGCGTTCTCGAAGCCGTCGACGACCCTGTCCCTGTCCTTGTCGAGTTGGTCAAAGAAGGCGAGGGCGTCGGCAGAAAACTCCGGCCCGGTCAGAACGCCGTCGTGATCAGCGTCTGCGCGGCTGAACCAGAGCGCGACGGGGTAAGGCGCGCCGGGCTCCGCCCGGAACGGCTCTCCCGACGGGCTGATGAACAGCTGGGCGGGCGGGGGACCCGGCGGCCGGGGAGGCTCGCGTGGGCCGCCGCCCGGGATGCTGATCGGCCCGGTGTACTCCGGCACGGGGAGATCCTGCGCCAGCGCGGGCGTCGCGATCAGAAACAACAGCAGGCTGGCGGCGCGGGCGATCATCAGGGGCTCCAACAGGCGAGGCGAGTCAGGATCACGCACGCCCGTGTCGCCAGTAGGGCCTGTGGTTTGCGCCGCCGCAACACTTGCTGTCTCAGAGCGGCAGGGTCACGCGGGCCGTCAGGCCGCCGCCGGGCCGCGTTATCAGCGCGACGTCGCCGCCATGGGCCCGGGCGATGGAGCGCACAACGGCCAGACCCAGCCCGGCGCCGCCGGTTTCCCGGCTGCGCGAGGGTTCGCCGCGATAGAAGGGCTCGAACACCCGCTCGATGTCTTCAATGGGGATGCCGGGCCCGTCGTCCTGGATCTCGATGACCGCTTCAGCGCCTTCGATGAACACTCTTCCGCGCGCGCGGACACCGTACTTCAAGGCATTCCCGACCAGATTGGCCGCCAGTCTGCGCAGGGCGACCGGGTCGCCCTGTATGACAATCCTTTCGGAGGGCAGGGCGGTGGCGTCGGCGCCGGTTTCGGCGGCCTCGTCCAGAACGCTTTCCACGAGCGAGGAAAGCTCGAGCTTCTCGCGTGGTCCGGCCAGCGTCGCATCGCGGACGAACCCGAGCGTGGCCGAGATCATCGCGTCCATCTGGTCGATGTCGGCGGCCAGTTTCGCGCGGATGTCGTCGGGCGTCGCCTCGATCCGGAACCGCAGGCGCGTCAGTGGCGTGCGCAGGTCGTGGGCGATGGCGCCGACCATCGCGGTGCGGTCCTCGACATAGCGCCGCAGCCGCTCCTGCATCCGGTTGAAGGCCTCGGCCGCGGCGTGAACCTCGCTGGATCCGCCGAGCTCGAGGGGCGGCGCGCGCGGATCCCGTCCCAGGCGCTCGGCCGCGGTGGCGAACGCGGCGATCGGCGCGGCCAGCCGGCGCGCGAACAGCCAGGCCAGGGGTGCGATGGCGACGATCGAGATCAGCAGGGTGATCAGGATATGCCCCTGCCATGAGCTGGCCTGGAATGACGGCTTTGGCCGAACGACCAGCCACTGCCCGTCGCTCTGCTGCACGCCGATCTTGAAGGGCGCGAAGACTACGCGTTCGTCGGATCTCAGCAGACCAACGGGGCCGCCTGGACCTGCGAGGCGGCCAGGACCACCCGGCGGCGGGCGAAGGTCTCTCATGCCTCCCGGCGGCGGCGGGCCGCGATGGATTCGCACCTCAAAGGTGCTCTCGACCTGTCGTGCTCGCGTGAACATCCGCCGCGGGCCGTCCGTCTCGATCACGATCCGTGACGGCTCGACCTGCAGGCTTTCGGCCAGACTCCGGCGAACCTCCTCGCGCCAGCGAAGGCCCCGCGGCAGCAGGGACCGCTCGCGCGGCGGGATTGCCTGTCGCCGGACGACGAGCGGGCGGGCGTCGACGACCGGCGTCACTCCGGGGACGCGCGCGGCCCTGGCGATGTCGGACAGCCGGTAGATCTCGGGCGGCGGTGGCGGCAGGTTCAGCAGCACCGCCGTCGAGATCGCCGGCACGGCGACCACACAGACGATGACCAGCCCGAGCACCTGCAGGAACAGCGGCGCGCCGCGCCAGGGAGTCTTCATGACGAACGGCTGACCTTGGGCGAGAACATGTAGCCCTCGCTGCGGATGGTGCGGATGATCTCGACGCCGCTGTCATTGTCCAGCTTGCGGCGCAGGCGGCTGATCTGGACGTCGATGGCGCGGTCATAGGCCTCGGTGTCCGGGCCGCGCGCCATGTCGAGCAGCTGGTCGCGGGTCAGCACCCGCTGCGGTCGCTCGACGAAGGCCCGCAGCAGCGAGAACTCGCCGCTGGACAGGTTGACGATCACACCCTGCGGCGAGCGCAGTTCGCGCCGGACCAGGTCCAGCCGCCAGCCGGCGAACTCACAGGTGGCGCCCATGGACTCGCCGGCCGCGCGGGGCTCCTGGCGGCGTCGCAGCACGGCGCGGACGCGGGCCAGCAGTTCCCGTGGATTGCAGGGCTTGGGCAGATAGTCGTCGGCGCCGAGCTCGAGGCCGACGATACGGTCGGTCTCCTCGCCCATGGCCGACAGCATCACGATGCCCGGGCCTCCGGGGTTGCCGGTCAGTCGCCGACAGATCGACAGGCCGTCCTCGCCGGGCATCATCACGTCCAGCACGATAAGGTCGGCCGGCGTGCGCTGCAGCGCCAGATCCATGCTGCGGGCGTCGGAGGCCTGATCCACCCGGTAGCCGTGTCGGGTCAGGAAGTCGGCGATCACCTCGCGGATGCCCGGATCGTCATCGACGATCAGGATCCGGGCTCCGGGATCTTCGGGGACGCTGTGGGCGGTCTTGTCCAATACGAGCTCCATTGCGCCTTCATGCCAATCGCACATGGCGGGCGAATTTCAGAGCTGCAACACGGGGGGACATGTACCGCAGGTACGTGTCCCCTAAACCAACCGCCGCTGAACCTCGATTGGGGGACACGTACCTGCGGTACATGTCCCCGATCCCCGCGCCTAGCTGTAGCGTTTGGGAACGCCTTCCAGCTCCGGAAGGCTGCCGGCCTCGACGCCCAGGGCGATATCGGAGACGAACGGATTGGCCTTCCGCTCGAAGCCGAAGGTGCTCATCGGGCCGTGGCCGGGCACGAAGGCGACGTCGTCGCCCAGCGGCCAGAGCTTCAGCGTGATCGAGTCGATCAGCTGCTGGTGATTGCCGCGCGGAAAGTCCGTCCGGCCGATCGAGCCCTTGAACAGCACGTCGCCGACCTGGGCGAAGCGCGCCTCGCGGTGGAAGAATACTACATGGCCCGGCGTGTGGCCCGGGCAGTGGATGACCTCGAATTCGGTCTCACCGAGCGTGACGGTGTCGCCGTCGCCCAGCCAGCGATCCGGAGTGAAGGCCTCAGCGCCCGGGATGCCGTACCTCGCGCCGGACTCCGGGATCTGCTCGATCCAGAACTGGTCGTCGGGGTGAGGGCCTTCGATGGGCGCGCCCGTGAGGGCCTTCAACTCCGCCGTGCCCCCGGCGTGGTCCATGTGGCCGTGGGTGATCCAGATCTTCTCGACCGTAAGGCCTTGCTGGGTGATGGCGGCCATCAGCCGCGGAATCTCGCCGCCCGGATCGATCACTGCGGCCTTCTTCGTCTTCTCGCACCAGACGACCGTGCAGTTCTGCTGCAGCGGCGTTACCGGGGCGATGATCGCCTTGATCGGGGAAGTGGTCACGAAAGCTCCTGGGTCGGCTCGCCCATATGATCGGTGTTCAGGCGTCCGGAATAAAGGGGCGCTGACGAAAAAGGCCCGGGATTGCTCCCGGGCCTTTCCGCATTTGGTGAGCGGAGACGTCAGTCCTTGATGTCGTCGACGCCACGGCCCATGGCCTCGGCAGGGCTCGACATCGAGGTGTCCTCGGTGATGTCGATGCCCTTCGCCAGCTTCGAATTCCAGAAGCCGTAGACGACGTAGATGATCGCGCCGATCACGGCATAACCGCCCAGCAGCATCAGCGGCAGAGGGTTGTCGTCCATCGCGTGCTGGATCATCGGTTTGAAGTTCTGCCAGGCCAGGAACAGGCAGGCGAGAATGCCGGCCACGGCCGTGGCGATGCCGCCCGGCACCTTGAACGGCCGGGGCAGTTCAGGGTGCTTGATCCGCAGGTAGATCACCGAGAGGCAGACGATCGAGAAGGCGACCGCCGTGCCCAGCGAGACGAGGTCGCCGAGCAGGCTGATCGGCAGGAACGAGGCTGCCACCGCGATCAGGACGCCGAGCAGGATGGTGCCCATCCACGGCGTGCGGAACTTCGGGTGAATGGCCGCGAACACCTTCGGGAGAAGGCCGTCGCGCGCCATGGTGTAGAAGATCCGGGTCTGGCCGTAGACCAGCACCAGCATCACCGAGCTGAGGCCGGTGATCGCGCCCACCTTGATCATCATGCTGATCAGGTTGAGCTTGCCGCCCTCGACGCCGGCGAACGGAACGTCCGCCCAGGTCAGGGCCATCCGGTCGATCGCGACCGCGATCGGCGCGGGGCTGGCGAGTTCCTTGTAGGGGACGACGCCCGTCATCACCGCCGCGACGGCCATGTAGATCAGCGTGCAGAGGATGAGCGCGCCGAGAATGCCGATCGGCACGTCCTTGCTGGGGTTCTTGGCTTCCGCCGCCGCCGTCGAGACCGCTTCGAAGCCGACGTAGGCGAAGAAGATGATCGCCGCCCCGCGGAAGATGCCGCCGACGCCGAACTCGCCGGGCTGGCCGGTCGCTTCGGGAATGAAGGGGTGCCAGTTGGCCGGGTTGATGTAGCTGACGCCCACCGCGATGAACGTGAACAGCACGATCAGCTTGATGAGCACGATCACGTTGTTGACGTTGGCCGATTCACTGACGCCGAGCACGAGCAGGATGCTCACCATGGCGATGCCGATGGCGGCGATAATGTTGAGGCCGCCGGTCATCTGGAAGCTGACCTTGCCGGCCTCATCCGCGACCGCCTGGATCAGCGGCGTGCCCCACTGGGGCACATCCTGACCACCTACAGCTATCATCGGTAGTCCTATCCCGAAGTCGTGCAGCATGCTGACGACATAGCCGGACCAGCCGACGGCGACGGTGGAGGCGGCGATGCCGTACTCCAGCACCAGCAGCCAGCCCATGATCCAGGCGAAAACCTCGCCCAGGGTGCCGTAGGCGTAGGTATAGGCCGAGCCGGACACCGGCATGGTCGAGGCCAGCTCTGCGTAGCACAGCCCGGCGAGGGCGCAGGCGATGCCGGCGACCACGAAGGACAGCATGATGGCCGGGCCGGCGTTGGCCGAGGCCACCTGGCCGGTGAGCACGAAGATGCCGGCGCCGATGATCGCCCCGACGCCAAGGCTGACGAGGTTGATGGGCCCCAGGGTGCGTTTGAGCTCGCTCTTGGCGGCTTCCTTCTGGATGCTCGCGATGGACTTCTTCAGAAAGAACCGGTTCCCGCGTTTCGCGGTATCTGCGGACATGTCGTCTCGCTCCCCCAATGGCCGACGACCCCCGTCGGCGCAGTTAACAGGTCGCGGACGTTAGCAGCTAAGTGGTGTCGCGCAACGGCTTACGGTGACGAGGGGCTTTGGACGCACTAGGACTGCCCCTTCATGCTGCCGATTGAGGAAATCCTGCCCCGCCTGGGCGATGCGCTGGCCGAGGGCCATTGCGCGGTGCTGGTCGCCCCGCCGGGCGCCGGCAAGACCACGCGCGTGCCGTTGTTCCTCAAGGACCAGGCCTGGGCGGCCGGCGGCAAGCTGATCGTGCTGGAACCCCGCCGGCTGGCGGCCCGGGCGGCGGCGGCCCGAATGGCCTCCACCCTGGGCGAGGCGGTCGGGGAGACCGTCGGCTTCCGGGTGCGGCTGCAGTCGAAGGTCTCGGCGCGAACCCGCATCGAGGTGGTCACCGAGGGCGTCTTCACCCGGATGATCCAGGACGATCCGGGCCTGGACGGCGTCGCGGCGGTGCTGTTCGACGAGTTCCACGAACGGAGTCTGGACGCCGACCTGGGCCTGGCTCTGGCCCGCGACAGCCAGTTGCTGCTGCGCGAAGATCTGCGGCTGCTGGTCATGTCCGCGACGCTTGACGGCGCGGCGGTGGCGCGGCTGCTGGGCGACGCGCCGGTGATCGAGAGTCAGGGCCGCGCCTTTCCGGTCGACACCCGTTACCTCGGCCGGGATCCGGCGAAGCGGCTGGACGAACAGGCCGCGCGCGCCGTGGAAAAGGCCCTGGCGGAGGAAGTCGGCAGCCTGCTGGTGTTCCTGCCGGGGCAGGGCGAGATCCTGCGCACCCGCGACCTGCTGGCCGAGAGGATGCGTCGGACCGACGTCGATCTCGCTCCGCTCTTTGGCGCCATGGATCCCGCCGACCAGGATCGCGCGATCAGCCCGTCCCCGCCCGGACGTCGCAAGGTGGTGCTGGCCACGTCCATCGCCGAGACCAGCCTGACCATCGAGGGCGTGCGGGTGGTGATCGACGCCGGGCAGGCGCGCGTGCCCCACTTCGATCCGGCCAGCGGCCTGACGCGGCTGGAGACGGTCCGCGTCTCGCGCGCCGCGGCGGACCAGCGGCGGGGCCGGGCGGGTCGCACCGAGCCCGGCGTCTGCTACCGCCTGTGGGACGAGGCGGAGACGCGCGCGCTCGTTCCGTTCGCCCGGCCGGAGATCCTCGAGACCGATCTGTCGGGCCTGGCGCTCGATCTGGCGCGCTGGGGCGCTCGGGATGCGTCGACGCTGGCATTTCTGGACGCGCCGCCGAGCGCGGCTTTCGCTGAGGCGCGGGCGCTGCTGGAGCGGTTGCAGGCGCTGGACGGCCAGGGCGGGCTGACCGCTCACGGCAAGCTGCTGGCCGCCATGCCGTTGCCGCCGAGGCTGGCCCACATGGTGGTTCGGGGAGCGGCCGGCGGCCAGGCGATGCTGGCGGCGAAGATCGCGGCGCTGCTGACCGAGCGCGGGCTCGGCGGGCGGGACACGCATCTGTCGCACAGGCTAGAAGCCTTCGACCGCGATCGCGGCCCCCGCGCCCGCGACGCCCGCCAGCTCGCCGAACGCTGGGCCCGCGCCGCCGGAACGCCGCCGAAGCAGCCGCCGCTGGACGAGGCCCTGCTGCTGGCCGAGGCCTTCCCGGAGCGGATCGCGAAGGCGCGGGGATCAACGGGCGAATTCCAGCTGGCGACCGGGCGCGGCGCCCATGTCGAGCCGACCGATGTGCTGGCCCGCGAAAAGTGGATCGCCATCGGCGACCTCGGCGGCGGGGCCACCCGCGATCGCATCTCGCTCGCCGCCCCGCTCGATGAAGCCGCCCTGCGCGAGGCGTTTTCCGACCGGCTGGTCACAGAGGACCGGCTGGAGGTCGAGGCTGACGGCAAGGTCCGCGGCCGGCGGCTGCTGAAGCTGGACCGTCTGACCGTCGAGGACCGGCGGATCGAGAAGCCCGACCCGGCGATGATCGCGGCGGCGCTGCTCGGCGAGGTCCGTCGCAAGGGCCTCGGCGCGCTTCCGATGGCTGGCGCCGGGCCGCTGCGCGCCCGGCTTGCCTTCCTCGGCGAGCCTCTGGCGGACGAGTCCTTGCTGGACAGGCTCGACGACTGGCTCGCCCCGCTACTCAGGAGCAGGACCAGTCTCGCGCAACTCACCGAGGGCCAGGTGGCCGATGCGATCCGCAGTCTGATCCCCTGGGACGTCCAGCGTCGGCTCGACGCGGAGGTCCCGACGCGCTTTACGGCGCCGACCGGCAACAGCTTCGCCATCGACTACGCCGCCGAGGGCGGGCCGAAGGTCGAGGTGCGGGTCGGGGAACTCTACGGCCTGTCGGTTCACCCAACCGTCGCCGGGACGCCCCTGACCTTCAGCCTGCTGTCGCCTGGTCACAAGCCGATCCAGACCACGAAGGACATTCCGGGCTTCTGGAAGGGCTCCTGGGCGGACGTGCGCAAGGACATGCGCGGCCGCTATCCCAAACATGTCTGGCCGGAGGATCCTGCGGCGGCCGCGCCGGTGACAAGGGCCAAGCCGCGGGGAACCTGATCTGGGGGTATCACTCGCTGGCGCCGGCGGCCGGCCATGGTCATGGTGCGCCGGTTCGATCGGGAGGGATCATTGACCGCCAGCATCATCGACCGGCCGCAAGGTCAGGGCAGGCTATCGCAGCGCGTCTTTCAGGCTCGGGACTCTCGCCTGCACGGCTGTCCCTGCTGCGCGCCGATCCTCAAGGACCTCGGCCAACTGTCGCTGCCCTACATGGCCGGGGCGGCCGGCGAGGCCGCCTGGAAGCGTCTCGGCGCCCCGCCGGAGACGTCGACCGGAACGCAGGTGCTGGTCAACGCGCGGATCCTGACCATCGACGCCGCCTTCTCCAGCGCCGAGGCCCTGGCCCACCGCGACGGGCGGATCATCGCGATCGGCGACCGGGCTGACGTCCTGACCCTCGCCGGCGAGGACGCGGCGATCGTCGACTGCGGCGGCCGCACGGTGCTGCCGGGGTTCATCGAACCCCACATGCATTTCTTCTCGATCGCCATTCTTGGCCGTTATCCCGATGTCGGCCCGACCGCCTGCGCCGACGCCGACGCGGTGATCGAGCGGATCGGCGCCCTGTCGGCCGTGGCCCCTCCGGGCGACTGGATCGTCGCCCGGCAGTTCGATCCGTCCCTGCAGCCCGGCGGGGACCGCATCACGCGCCACACGCTCGACCCGGTTGCGCCGGACCGGCCGGTGTTCCTGTTCAATGCCTCGTTGCACATCGGCTACTGCAACAGCCGTGCGCTGGAGATCGCCGGGGTCACCGCCGAGACCCCCGATCCGCCCGGCGCCGCCTATGGCCGCGACCTGGACGGTCGTCCGAACGGCGTGCTGCAGGGGCAGACGCCGATCTTCGCGGTGCTCGGCCATAACCTCACGGCGATGGCGCTCGACGACGTCCCCGAGGCCAGTCGGCGGGTCTGTGAGAAGGCCAACCGCGTCGGCGTGACGACCTTCTGCGATCAGGCCTCTGGCGGATTCCAGGGGCGACGGGAGATGGCCGCCTTCCACGCGTTCGCCGCCTCGGGCCACATGACCGCCCGTTTGCGCTATTCGCTGATTCAGGCCGGACACGCGACCTGGGACGAACAGGGGCTCAGGCCCGGCGACGGCGACGCCATGGCGCGCGCTACAGGCTGGAAAATCGTCTCCGACGGCTCCAACCAGGGTCGAACGGGCCTGCAGCGCGAGCCCTATTTCGACGGTGTGGGTGGCTTCGGCATCGCCTATGTCGAACCGGACGCCCTGCGCGAGATCGTCGTCAAACGCGCGCTGCAGGGCTGGCAGGTGACGGTCCACGCCAATGGCGACCTGGCTATCGACCGCGCCCTGGACGCCTTCGAGGCCGCCTATGCCGCCGGGGCCTCGCGCGAACTGCGGTTCCGTATCGAGCACTGCTCGGTGCTGCACGATGAACAGATCGCCCGGATCGCGGCGCTCGGCGTCAGCCCCAGCTTTCTGATCGGCCACGTGCACTACTGGGGCAAGGCGTTCCGCGACGAGATCTTCGGGCCGGAGAAGGCAAACCTGCTGTGCCGCGCCGGCTCCTGCGGTCGGGCCGGCATCCGCTGGACGGTTCACTCCGACGACACGGTCACGGAGATGGGGCCCATGCGGCTGATCGACAACGCGGTGAACCGGACCCTCTGGCGCGAGCCCGGCGGCGTGCTGAACCCGGCCGAGCGTGTCAGTGTCGAACAGGCGATCATCGCCCTGACCCGCGATGCGGCCTGGCAGTGCCATTCCGAGCATGAGATCGGCACGCTGGAGGTCGGCAAGTTCGCCGACTTCGTGGTGCTGGACCGCGACCCGCTAGCCATTCCGCCGGAAGAGGTCGGGGCTGTGCAGGTGCTGGAAACCTGGGTCGGCGGCCGGCGGGTCTACGCGGCCTGAGCGGTCAATCTCCCGCCGCGTAGATCATGATCCCCGTCGCCACCGACAGGTTCAGGCTGTCGGCCCGGCCGCGCATGGGGATCTTGACGTTCACGTCGCACAGGGCCGCCAGTTCCGGCGTCAGCCCGGCCTGTTCGTTGCCCATCAGGATCAGGGTCGGGCGGCGATAGTCGGCGGTGCGGTGATCGACGGTGGCGGTCAGCAGGGTGCCGACCACCGAGCCCGGCCAGCCCGCGCGCCAGGCGATGAACTCGGCTTCGGTCAGCTTGACGATCGGCACGGCGAAGATCGAGCCCATGGTCGCCCGCACTGCCTCGACCGAATAGGGATCGCAGCAGTCGCCGACCAGGATCACCCCGCCGCAACCGGCCGCGTCGGCCGTGCGCACGATGGTGCCCAGGTTGCCCGGGTCGCGCACCTTGTGCAGGGCGACCCAAACCTTCGCGCTGTCCGGCGCCAGGGCCTCCGACGGGGTGAAGACCTGGTCGAAGACCGCCAGCACGGACTGGGGGTTGTCGCGGCGCGCGACCTTTTCGAGGATCTCGCGATTGACCTCGATGACGTCGCCGCCGGCCATGCCGGTCGCGCCGATGGCCTTGATCAGCAGGGGATGGTCGCCGCCGTCCTGGCCGAACATCAGGATCCTGGGGGTGAACCCCAGTTCGATCGCCTCGGTGACGATCTTCAGGCCCTCGGCGAGGAACTGGCCGGTCTCCTCGCGGGTCTTGCGCATGTGCAGCGCCTTGACCGCCTTGACGGTCGCGTTGCTGTGCGAGGTGACGACACGGCTCATGCCGACCACCGGGCGAAGAAGGAAAGGCCGACCTGCCGGTCGCCGGACTCCTCGACCAGCGCCAGTTCGCCCCAGTCGATGCGGCCCGCGCGGCCTGCGGTCGCCTCGGCCACCAGTCCGGCCATCGAGGCGCCGGAGATGCGGGCGGCGTAGGCATTGAGGATCAGGAAGGAGGCGTCGTCCGACAGCAGGCCGGCGCACAGCTTGACCATCTCCGGCAGGTCCTCGAACAGCCGCCAGACCTCGCCGTCCGGGCCGCGGCCGAACTTGGGCGGATCCAGAATGATCCCGTCATAGCGACTGCCGCGCCGGTCCTCGCGCTGCACGAAGCGGCGGGCGTCCTCGACGATCCAGCGCACGTTGTCGATGCCGGACAGGGCGGCGTTCTCGCGGGCCCGGCTGACGGACTGCTTGGAGGCGTCCACATGGGTCACCTGCGCCCCGGCGGCGGCGCAGACCAGGCTGGCGACGCCCGTGTAGCCGAACAGGTTGAGGATCTTCAGCGGCCGGCCCGCGGCGCGCTGGCGGGCGTCGAGCCAGTCCCAGTTCGCCGCCTGCTCCGGGAAGAAGGCCAGGTGGCGGAAATTTGTGAACCGGCCGTGGAACTTCACCTCGCCCCAGCCGAGCTCCCAGCTGTCGACCGGCGTTCCCTTGAACCGCCAGCGGCCGGCCTCATCCTCGTCGGTAGGGTCGAACACCGCGTCGGCATTGTCCCAGCGGGCGGCGGGCAGGCGCGGGGTCCACAGGCACTGCGGCTCGGGCCGGACCACGTGATAGGGGCCGTAGCGCTCGAGCTTGCGGCCGCCGCCGCTGTCGACCAGCGCATAGTCGGTCCAGCCCGTGGTGCGCATCAGCGCGGGGATTTCGGCGATGATCGGCCCGGTCATCAGCGGGCGATACGGCTCAGGCGACGACCTGTCCAGCCCGTGGCGCATGCGGGGTCTTGTCCCAGTGGAACGGCCGGTCGAGCAACTGGATCAGCGCGTGGATCGCCGCGAGCGAATGCAGTGGCCAGTAGAGAGGCATGAGCAGCAGGTCCCGCGCCCTGACCGGCCCCCCCGCGCGCGCCAGTCCGACCGCCCCGGCGAAGGCCGCGCAAGCCCAGCCGAAGACGAGCAGCGCGGCATCGGCCGGCCTGACCCACGGCGCGCCGTCATGAACCAGTCCGATGACGCTCGCCATCAGCACCCAGGCGGTCAGCGGCCCATGCAGGAAGGCTGCGGCGATCGCCGATCCGAGGGTGGCCGCGAAGACGGCCGCGACGCCGGTGCGCCAGTGCGGCGGCGTGCGGGAGTGAACGCCGAACGTCTGCATGTAGCCCTTCACCCATCGGGCGCGCTGCGGGATCCAGTCCCGAAGGGTCTCCGGCGCCGGCTCCCAGGTCGGCCGCGACAGCACGCCCATCGCGTAGCCCTCCGCAGCGAGCCGGAAGCCCAGGTCAGCGTCCTCGGTCACGTTCCAGGCGTCCCACCCGCCGACGGCGCGCAGGGCGGACAGGCGGAAGTGATTGCTGGTCCCGCCCAGAGGGAAGGGCGCGCCCAACCGGGCCAGGGCGGGCAACAACACCTCGAACTGGGTCGCGTACTCCAGGGCGAACTGCGCCGGGAGAACCCTCGGATCGCGGTCAATGCGCAGCGGCGCCTGAAGGCAGGCAAGCCGGGCAGGGGCCGTCGCGAACCGCGCCGCCGCCTCGCGGATCTGTCCCGGATCTGGCCGGTCCTCGGCGTCGTAGATGGTCACCAGCGTCCCGGTCGCCCGTTCGAGCGCGACATTGCAGGCGCGGGGCTTGGTGCGGGGATGTCCGGGCGGCGCCACCAGCACCCGGATGAAGGTCGGCAGGTCCAGCGCCGAGAGGGCGTCGCGGGTTTCATGATCATCGCTCTCGAGCACCATGATGATCTGAAGCCGGTCGGCCGGATAATCGAGCGCGCAAAGGGCCTCGACGAGGTGCGGGGCGATCTTGGCCTCGCGGTAGAGCGGAGCGATCACGGTATAGGGCGGCAGCGCCTCGTCGGGCAGGGTCACGGCGTCGCTCCATCGCAGCGGCATCAGACCGGCGATGAGCCGCGTCAGGGCCGTCGCCAGAAACAGCAGGAAGACCAGGTGGTGCACCAGGGTCGGCGCGAACGCGACGGCGGCGAGCAGGATCGCGATGGCCAGGCCGCCGATTGCGATCTGGAGCGCCGTCGGAGGCACGGCCGCGCCGCGGAGGCGCATCACGTCGCCCGGGTCGGCCAGACGGGGCCGGGCTCTGAGCAGGCCGGGAGCCATGACGCTGACTATGCCGGGTCGCCGCGACTCGTGGAATTTCCGCGCCATTCCGCGCCCTCCGCCCGCAGCGAATCAGACCCGCCTCGAATATCCCGTCAAGAGGGAAAATGCCACAATGCAACCCAAGGGCGCTTCTTTGGCCGCGAAGCGCCTTGCGGGGTCTGGGTGATTGCCGTTTAGTGGACGGTGGGGAAACGTTTTGGGGAAGGCCGAGTCGCGTGACGACCACCTTGAAGAAGCCGCAACGATCGGCGCGTAAGCCCAAGGGCGACGGTCATATGCGCCGGGGCGAGATCCTTCTCGCGGCCGAGCGGATATTTCTCGCCGAGGGCTACCACGGCGCCACCATCCGCAAGATCGCCGACGAGGTGGGGGTATCCTCTACGGCGCTCTACATGCATTTCCGCGACAAGGACGAGATCCTGCTGGAGATCTGCGACAGCGCGATCGCCAAGCTGCTCCGGTCCAACAGCGAGATCTCCGCCCGGCCGATCGACGCCGTGGCCAAGGTTCGGCTGATGCTGGACGCCTACATCACGTTCGCGCTTGAAAACCCGAACGCCTACCAGCTGGTGTTCTGTGGTCAGAGCGGTCTGGTGTCCGAGGGCAAGCAAGCCGCCACCGAAGCGCTCGGCGACAGCTGCTACGATGTCTTCGTGAGCACGGTCCGCGATATCGGCGCCACCGGTCGACTGCGGACCGGCACCGTGGAGAGCGCGGCCCAGTCGATGTGGGCCGCCTGCCACGGCCTCGTGGCGCTGCTCCTGACCAAGCCGACGTTTCACTGGGCTCCGACCGATGAACTGCGCAGCGTGATGCTCGATGGTCTGCTCTACGGCCTCGTAACGGACTGAACCCGTGTACCGCGCGTCAGCTCTGACCGCCGCCCTGGCGGCGCTGGCGTTCGCCGGTCCTGCGCTCGCGGCGCCGCCGACGGTAATGTCGCTGGACAGCTGCGCCGACCAGTATGTGCTCGCCCTCAGCCCCCGTGCGGCGATCGTCGGCCTCTCGGCCCGCGCCGATGACCGCGACAGCTATATGCGGACCTCGGCGCGAGGGCTGCCCGTGCGCCGGGCGACGACCGAGGCGGTGCTGGCGGTCAGACCGGACATCGTGGTCCGCTACTGGGGCGGGGACGCCCGGCTGGAAGACGCGCTCAGCCGGCGAGGAATCCGCGTCGTGCGGATCAACGAGGCGACCGATTTCGACGGGGTCCGCGCCAATGTTCGCGAGGTGTCCGCTGCGCTTGGCCAGCCCCAGGCCGGCACCGGGCTGATCGCGCGGATGGACGCCAAACTGGCCCGGGCCCGAGGGGCCTGGACCGGCGAACCGGCGCTGTATTTCACGCCCAGCGGCTTCACGACGGGGCCGGGCAGCCTGGTCGACGCCATGCTGCGCGCGGCCGGCATGACCAATCTGGCCGCCGGTTCGACCTGGAAGCCGATCCCGCTCGAGCGGCTGGTGATCGATCCGCCGAAGGCCTTCGTGCTCGGCTTCTTCGACACCTTCGCCGTGGCCATGCAGCGCTGGGGGCCCGGACGACATCCGGCGCTGAAGCGTCGCCTTGCGGGCCGAGCCGTCGCGTCGCTGCCCTCGTCGATCCTCGGCTGCCCCGCCTGGTTTGCGGCGGACGGCCCGGAGCTGCTGGCGAAGGCGCGCGGGCGATGACCCGCCGTCGCGGGCTGGCTCTGCTGGCGGTTCTGCTGCTGGCCGCGGTGATCATCGCGGTGCTGGTCGGCGAAACGCCGTTGCGCGCGGCGGACTATCTGGCGGCCTTGATGCGGCCAGGCTCAGCGCCGGGCGAAATCCTCTGGACCATCCGGGCGCCGCGCGCGGCGATGGCGGCCCTGATCGGCGCGGCTCTGGGGCTCTCCGGGGCGGCGCTGCAAGGGCTGCTGCGCAATCCACTGGCCGATCCGGGCGTGCTCGGCGTTTCCGCCAGCGCCGGACTGGGCGCCGGGCTCGCCATCGCGCTCGGTCTGGCGGCCATCCCTGGCGCGATTGAAGCCTCGGCCCTTGTCGGCGCGCTGGTCGCCGGGGCGCTGGTGGTGGCGCTCGCCGCGCGGTTCCGCGAGCCGGAAACCCTGATCCTGCTGGGCGTCTCGATTTCGGCCTTCGCCGGGGCGCTCAGTTCGCTGGTCTACAATCTTTCGCCGTCGCCGGTGACGACCGCCGAGGTGCTGTCCTGGATGCTCGGGTCCGTCGCCAACCGCGGCTGGTCGGACCTGCTCACCACGGCGATCCCGGCGGCGCTCGGTGCGGTGCTGGTGGCCTGGTCGGCGCGCGGACTGACCATGCTGACGCTGGGCGAGGAGACGGCGGCCCTGTCCGGCCTGCCGATGGCGCGGCTGCGCGCGGCGGCGGTGGGCGGCGCGGCCCTGCTGGCGGGCGCGTCGGTCGCCGCGGCGGGGATCATCGGCTTTGTCGGCCTGGCGGCGCCCCATCTGGTTCGACGCTTCTCGGGCGATGACCCCGGCAAGACCCTGCTGCCCTCGGCGCTGGCCGGCGCCCTGCTGCTGGTGCTGGCGGACCTGGCGGCGCGGGTCATTCCAACCGAACAGGAGCTCAAGCTGGGCGTTGTCACCGCCCTGTTCGGCGCGCCCCTCTTTGCACTGGTCGCCTGGCGCGCTGCGCGGAGCTGGCGGTCGTGAGCGCGGCCTGGTCGCTGCAAGGGCTGGTCGTTCGTCATGGCGGCCGGCCGGCGCTGGACGGCGCCGGCCTTGCCGTCATCGCCGGGCAGATGGTCGGGGTGCTCGGTCCCAACGGCTCGGGCAAGACGACGCTTCTGCGCGCGGGGCTTGGTTTGCTTCGGCGTGAGGCGGGCGCAGCGGCGTTGTCCGGTCGACCTGTCGAGACGATCCCGGCGACCGAGCGCGCGCGCCTCGTCGGCTATCTGCCGCAGGAGCGCCGCGTCGGCTGGAACCTGGCGTCGCTGGATATCGTGGCGCTCGGCGCGCCGGACCTGCCGCCTGCCGCTGCCCGCGACATTGCCGCCGACTGTCTGCATCGGGTCGGTCTGGGCGGTTTCGAGCAGCGAGGCGTGCTGGAGATGTCCGGGGGGGAACGGGCGAGGGTGCTGCTGGCGCGGCTGCTGGCCACACGGGCGCCGCTGCTGGTCGCTGACGAACCGGCGGCTGGTCTGGACCCGGACGCCCAGCTCCTGACGCTCGAGCTTCTTTGCGCGGAGGCCGCTCGCGGGGCCGCCGTGGTGATCACCCTGCACGATCTGTCGCTGGCCGCCCGCTTCTGCGACCGGCTGGTGGTGCTGTCAGAAGGACGCGTCGCGGCGGACGGACCGCCGGCGGAGGCGCTATCCCCGGAAATACTGCACAGCGTATTCGGCCTGGACGGCGCCTTGATCGAGGCCGGCGGCGAGACCGTCCTTGCGGCCCGCCGCGCGGTTCAGCGGCCGGCGCCAGGCAGGTAGGGTGCGCGCGGGTCCGGGCCTGGCTGGACCGGCGACCAGCCGCCCCGCCGGATGTCGCTGGACAGCGTCATCGGCGTGGAGCCGCCATTCAGTCGGGCGCGATAGACCAGCATCGTCTCGACCGTCCGCATGACGTAGTTGCGCGTCTCGGAGAACGGGATGCACTCGATGAAGTCGAGCGGATCTGTCGTTCCGCCGCGCGGATCGCCGCACTGGCTCACCCAGGCCGCCGGCCGGCCCGGCCCGGCGTTATAGGCCGCAGCGGCCATGATGTAGGAGCCGTTGAAGGTGTTGATCATGTCGCCCAGGTAGCGAGAGCCCAGGCGCATGTTGAACTGCGGATCGAACAGGCGGTCGACCGAATAGGGTTCAGCCAGCTGCCGGGCCACCATCGCCCCGGTCGTCGGCATCAGCTGCATCATGCCGCGCGCGCCCGGCGCCGATTTGGCGCGAGGGTCGAAGTTGCTTTCCTGGCGCGAGATGCTGTGCACGAACGCCGGCTCGGCGCCGCCCGCGACCTGCGGCAGGATCAGGATCGGATAGCCGCGCTCGGGCAGGACCATGCCGCGCTGGGCGGCCGTGCGAACGGCGCGCATCGCGGTGTCCTGGTCGCCGTAGTTCCGCGTAAGGTCGACCAGCAGCGCGCATTCGGCCGCCGTCGGCAGGGTGTCGTCCACGTGCAGGGCGAACACCTTGAACGTGTCCCGGTTGCCGGTCTCGTAGAGCAGGCGCAGGGCGCGAACCAGTTCACGGCCCTCGAACCGTGCACGGTCAGCCTGGGTGATCACCGGATCCTTGGGCAGGACCAGATCCCTGATGCCCGCCTTCTCGGCCGCCAGTTGGCCGTAGAAGACCGTGATGTACTCCGCGCCCTTCAGGTAGAACGCCTGGGCCCCGGCCTTGTCGCCCATGGCTTCGGCCGCGCGGCCTTGCCAGTACAGGGCGCGGCCCTGGGTGATCGGCGAAGTGCCTGCGGCCGCAAGGCGGGCGAAGTGATCGGCCGCCATCATCGGGTTCTTCAGTTTCGAGAGCGCGATCCATCCGGCGTAGAATTCAGCCTCGGCGGCGTCGGGGCCGACGGTCAGACCGGTATTGGCGGCCGCGCCGTAGGCGCCGGCGTAGTCTCCGGCGACGAGGGCCGCGCCGACCATCTGGCGTCGCCCGCCGTCCTTGGTGGTCCAGGCGCGCGCGGCGACATCCTGGCTCGGCGCCGCCTTGAAGCCGCGGGCCAGCTGCAGCGCCATGACGGTCAGGCCGCGGCGCTGGAAATAGGACGCCTGCTCGAAGATCAGTCCGGGATCCTGCCGCTGCTCATGCGACATCGAGGCGATCATGTCGTTGCCGCCGGTCGAGTTCGACCTCAGGGCGATCCGCGCATCAGCGATCGGGCGATAGGACTCGGGCAGGCTGGCGACCATCTCGCGCGCCGCCGGACCCTGCGGTCCGTAAAGCAGCATGTCGGCGCGGGCGAGGTTGTCGTCCTGTGTCAGGTAGGCGCTGAACCGGGCGCGCATCGCGGCCTGGGGCGCGGCGTCGAACAGTTCCTCGCGCCACCAGCGCCGGATCAGGGTCCGGGCCTCGTCGTCGCGACCGGCGGCGCGATAGGCGCCGGCCAGCGCCATCGCGCCCTGCACGGTCTCCGGTTCGGTTCCGCCGAACCAGGCGATCACCCGCTCGGGCGGCATGCCGGACGTCTCGATCAGCTTTTCAGCGGTCGTCTGCCGTTTGGCGCCGCGCGGCCAGCCGTTGAGGTCACGGCGCACGGAATCGGCCTCGAAGAAGCTCAGGGACTCCGGCGCGCCGTCGGCCAGGGCCCAGAGCGCGATCTTCTTTGCGACCGGGTCCTGGATCGAATCCATCGCCAGGCGGGCGCGACCCGCATCGCCGGCGCGGCCGGCGGTCAGCGCTGCGCTCAGGTTGGCGGCGTCAGAATCGGACAGGGACGGGCGGTAGGCGATCTGGGGCGTGGTCACCAGTTGTGGGCCGCCATCGGCCTGCATCGACTGGGACTGCGCGACCGCGCCGCCGCCGAGAATCGCCGTCAGGACTGCGCCGATCGCCAACTTCCGTGCAATTGCCGTCAAACCAGTGTCTCCAAACCGTCAAACCGCGCCGCTGGCGGTTGCGAACGCCCCGTGCGGGGACATATTGTCCGCCTCCGACACACAGCCGCAAATGAAAGCGGCGATCTCACGGCTTTTTGCAAGTCATGGTCCAGTTTCCCTTCAAGGGCGTTCTCCCCGCCCTCGTGACTCCTTTTCGCGACGGCGCCGTCGATGAGGCCGCCTTTGTCGCCCTTGTCGAACGGCAGATCGCCGGCGGCGTTCACGGTCTGGTGCCCGTGGGCACCACCGGCGAGACCTCGACGCTGAGCCATGACGAGCACCGTCGCGTGGTGGAGCTCTGCATCGCCACGACGAAGGGACGCATTCCCGTCATCGCCGGCGCCGGCAGCAATTCGACGGCCGAGGCCATCGAGCTGGTCCGGCACGCCAAGGCGGTCGGCGCCGACGCGGCGCTGTGCGTCACGCCCTACTATAACCGGCCCAGCCAGGAGGGGCTCTACGCCCACTACCGGGCCATCAACGATGCGGTTCAGCTGCCGGTCTTCGTCTACAACGTGCCGGGGCGGACGGCCGGCGACATCAGCAACGAGACCCTCGCGCGCCTGTCGGCCCTGCCCAACATCATCGGCATCAAGGACGCCACCGGCGACATGACCCGGGTCAGCCTCCAGCGGCTGATGTGCGGCCCCGAGTGGGTGATGCTGTCGGGGGACGATCCCTCCGCGCTCGGCTACATGGCGCACGGCGGCCACGGCTGCATCTCGGTCACGGCCAATGTCGCGCCGGAAGGCTGCGCGGCCTTCTTCGACGCCTGCATGGCCGGGAACTGGGAGTCGGCGCGCGACTGGCAGGATCGCCTGGTCCGGTTGCACAAGTCGCTGTTCCTCGACGCCTCGCCGTCCCCGACCAAGTTCGCGCTCGCGCACCTCGGCCTCTGCGCCGAGGACTGCCGTCTCCCGATCACCGCCTGCGCCGACGGGGTGAAGCCGGTCATTCTCGACGCCATGCGGGAAGCAGGGGTCCTCTAGTGACCCAGGTTGGCAAGACCATCGCGGAGAACCGCCGCGCGCGGTTCGACTACTTCATCGACGATGTGGTGGAAGCCGGCATCATGCTGACCGGGACCGAGGTTAAAAGCCTGCGCAACGGCCGGGCCAACATCGCCGAATCCTATGCGGCGGTGGAAGGGTCGGAGATTGTCCTGATCAATGCCGACATCCCGCCCTACAGCGGCGGCAATCGCTTCAATCACGAGCCCCGGCGGCACCGGAAGCTGCTGCTGCACCGCAAGCAGATCGGCAAGCTGATCGGCGCGGTCCAGCGCGAGGGGCGGACCATCATTCCGCTCAAGCTCTACTGGAACGAAAAGGGCCTCGCGAAGCTCGAGATCGGCCTGGCCAAGGGCAAGAAGCTCCACGACAAGCGCGAGACCTCCGCCGAGCGTGACTGGCAACGGGACAAGGCGCGCCTGATGAAGGGCGACCGGACGGGCTGAGGCCCCGGTCGTCAGGGCCGAATCGCCGCACAGTCGCCGGATCGCCGTCAGGGAGATCCGGTATGAGCGCCTCGGACAACAAGATCACACGGATGTCTCGGGGGCCGCGCGTCGCCCGGGTCGGGCTGACGGTTGCACTGCTGGCGTTCGTGCTGGTCGGCGGCGGTTGCACCGTCACGGCCTGCAGCACCACGGTCGAGAGCGGCGAGGCCGGCATCAAGACCACCAAGTTCGGCGCGAACCCCGGTGTTCAGCCCACCGAGCTTCGCCCCGGCTGGCACTGGAAGGGCATCGGCGAGAACATCATCATCTATCCGACGCGGCAGCGGACCTACAGCTACACGCGCGAGCCCAACTCCGACGGCAAGGAGAACGAGGAAATCGCGTTCGCAGACCAGACCGGCCTGCCGATGACCGCCGACGTCAACCTGACCATCCGCGTGCGCGACGACCGCGCCGCCGAGCTCTACGCCCGCTGGCGTCAGCCGTTCGACGACCTGCTTGACGGCCAGATCCGCAATGACGTGCGCTCGGCCATCGCCAAGGAGACCGAGCAGGTTCCGGTGTCCTGCAACCTGAACACCACGCCCGGCGCCGCCGTCGGCGCCGCGCCGATCGCGGCGGCGGCCTGCACCGGCTCGCTGATGGGCGCCGGCCGCCAGCTGGTGATCCAGCGCGCCTTCCAGCGGGTCCGCAACAAGTGGGCCGCCGAGGGCGTCGAGATCAGCCAGATGGAATGGGTCGGCACCATCCGCTATCCGCCGAGCGTAACCGCCGCGGTTGAAGCCCGCACCCAGACCGAACAACGCACCCTGGCGGCCCAGCAGAAGGCCGCCGAGGCGCGCGCGAACGCCGAGGCGGCCATCGAGACGGCCCGCGGCATTGCCGAAAGCACCCGTCTGCGCGGCGAGGCCCTGCGCGCCAATCCCGAGATCATCCAGCAGATCTACGCCGAGCGCTCGCAGGGCCTGTGCCCCCCGGGCACGGACACTTGCATCATCGGCCAGGGCGCCTGGGGGCTGGTGCCCGGGAAGGGGCAGGGGGACTGACGCGCGTCAGTCTTTCAGCAGCGCCCGCACCCGCAGGAAGATCTCCTCGAACATCGCCGGCGTCAGCCGTCCGGTATTCGTGTTCAGCCGGGAGCAATGGTAGCTGTTGATCACGGTGTAGGGGCCGGCCGTGAACTGCGAGCCGTGGCCGGGTTCGCCCAGTGAGGCCTTGAGTCCCATCGCCCGCAGCACGCTGCGCCGGGCCACGTCGCCGAGGGTGACGATCACCTTCAACTCGGTCAGCTCCGACAGCTTGGCGGCGAAGAACGGGCTGCAGGTCTTTTCCTCGCTGGTCTCGGGCTTGTTCAGCGGCGGGGCGCAACGGACCACGTTGGTGATCATCACGCCGCTCAGCGCCAGATCATCGTCGCCGTTCGGGTCATAGGTCCCCGTGGCGAAACCTGTCTTCTTCAGGGTGTCGTAGAGCAGCCAGCCGGCGTGGTCGCCGGTGAACGGCCGTCCCGTGCGGTTGGCCCCGGTGCGGCCGGGCGCCAGACCCGCGATCAGCAGCCGGGCGTTCGGGTCGCCGAAGGACGGGGCGGGGCCGTTCCACCAGTCGGGGTTCTGCCGCTGGTTCTCGCGCCGGTACTCGACCAGGCGCGGGCAGAGCGGGCAGTCGCGCGGGGGTTCGGAGGCGCTCATATCGCCGCAGCTAGACTTCATCGTCGGCCTCGACTTCGGCGCGGGTGCGGGCCGGCGGGTCCTGCAGGAATCTCGGAGTCGGCGCCCGGGCCGGGCGGCCGATGATGTCGCCGAGGTCGGCCAGGTCGACGAAGGCGTCGCACTGCCGGCGCAGGTCGTCGCTGACCATCGGCGGCTGGGATTTGACGGTCGAGACCACGGTCACCCGCACGCCCTTGCGCTGGACGCCCTCGACCAGGGCGCGGAAATCGCCGTCGCCGCTGAACAGCACCACATGATCGGCCTTGCCGGCGATATCCATCATGTCGACGGCGATCTCGACATCCATATCGCCGCGCCAGCGCTTGCGGCCGTTGGCGTCGGTGTATTCGCGGGCCGGCTTGGTCACCACGGTGAAGCCGTTGTAGTCGAGCCAGTCGACGAGCGGGCGCAGCGGGGAAAAGTCGTCGCCGCTCTCGGCCAGGGCGGTGTAGTAGTAGGCCCGGATCAGCACCCCGCGCTTGCGGAACTCGTCCAGCAGCTTGCGGTAGTCGATGTCGAAGCCCAGCGCCTTGGCCTGGGAATAGAGGTTGGCCCCGTCGATGAACAGGGCGAGCCTGTCGGTCGGATAAAACGTCATATTTTCAAATCCTTGAACGCAATATCTCAATCAATATCGGACGAATCCGTCGTCATCGCCCTCGGGAGCAATCTAGCGGGGACGCATGGCTCCTGCGAAGCCCTGCTCGAGGCGGCGCTGGCGAGGTTTGCGGACCACGGCCTGACGGTGACCGCACGGTCCGGCTGGTGGCGCTCGGCGGCCTGGCCGGATCCCACGGCGCCGGCCTACCTCAACGGCGTGGCGCTCGTTGAGACGGACCTGACCCCCGGCGAAGCGCTGGAAGCGCTGCACGCCATTGAGCGCGAGTTCGGACGGGCGCGGGGAGAGATCAACGCCGCCCGTACGCTCGATCTCGACCTGATCGCGTTCGGCCGGCTGGTCCTTGAAGCGCCGGGGCTCTGTCTGCCGCACCCGCGCGCACACGAGCGGCTGTTCGTCATGGGGCCGTTGGCGGAGATCGCGCCGGACTGGCGGCATCCGGTGAACAGGCTGAGCGCCGCAGCGCTCGCGGTCGCTGCAAGTGTAGGCCAGGACGCGAGGCCGGCCTGATCGCGCTTGCGGCGTTGCACAATGACGCGCAAAACTCTATGTACCCCGGTCCCACCGGCACCAGAGAATCCAATATGGCCCGCGTCACCGTCGAAGATTGCGTCGAGAAGATCCCCAACCGCTTCGGTCTGGTCCTCGTCGCCGCCCACCGCGCCCGCGCCATCTCGGCCGGTTCGGCGCTGATGGTCGACCGCGACAACGACAAGAACCCGGTCGTCGCCCTGCGCGAAATCGCTGACGACGTGGTCGACAATGACGGCCTGAAGGAAAGCCTGATCGGCACGCTGCAACGCGTCGACGAGCGCACGGAAGCCGAGGAAGAGGCGGAAACCATCGCCCTGCTGTCGGATCCGACCCACATGCAGATGAGCGAACAGGAACTGATCCGCGCCCTGCAGAGCGACCGCGACGGCGGTCAGGAGGAGCGGTACTGAGCCCTGACGGCACAGATCCGCTAGAGACCACCCTGGAGGCGGCGCCGACCGCCGCCGCCTATCCCCCGAACACGACTCCTGAGGCGCCCGAGGCGGCGCCTCACACCGCCGCCCGCGCACGGGCGGCGGGTCCGAAGTTCCTGCGCCAGTACGAACTGATCGAGCGCGTCCGGGCCTACGACCCGACGGCTGACGAGGGCCTGCTGAACCGGGCCTATGTCTACGCCGTGCGGATGCACGGCTCACAGACGCGGGCGTCCGGCGATCCCTATTTCGCCCATCCGATCGAAGTGGCCGGGATCCTGACGGAATATCGCCTCGATACGGCGTCCATCGTCACCGCCCTGCTGCACGATGTGATCGAGGACACCTCGGTCACCCGCGAGGACATTGAGGAACTGTTCGGGGCCGAGGTCGCCGAACTGGTCGAAGGCGTCACCAAGCTCTCCAAGCTGGAACTGGCCGCCGAACATGCCCGCCAGGCCGAGAACCTGCGCAAGTTCATCCTGGCCATCTCCAAGGACGTGCGCGTCCTGATGGTCAAGCTGGCCGACCGTCTGCACAACATGCGCACGCTGGGCTACATCGCCAAGCCAGCCAAGCGCGAGCGGATCGCCCGCGAAACCCTCGACATCTATGCGCCGCTGGCCCGCAACATCGGCTGCCATCGCATTTGCACCGAGCTGGAGGAGCTGGCGTTCGAGCACCTCAATCCGGTCGCACGGAATGCCATCCTGCGCCGGCTCGAGGCCATGCGGGTCGACCAGGGCAGGGCGGTGCAGCAGGTCAGCGGCGACATCAGCCGCATCCTCGACGCGGAAGCGATCCCGGCCCGCGTCTTCGGCCGCGAAAAACACCCGTTCTCGATCTGGCGAAAGCTGCAGCGCAAGTCCATCGGCTTCTCGCAGATGAGCGACATCTACGCCTTCCGCGTGATCGTCGACAGCGAGGACGACTGCTACCGGGCGCTCGGCCTGATCCACCGCCAGTGGCCCTGCGTGCCCGAGCGCTTCAAGGACTTCATCTCGACCCCCAAGCGGAACAACTACCGGTCCCTCCACACCACGGTGATCGGGCCGCGCGGCATGCGCGTCGAGATGCAGATCCGCACCGAGGTCATGGACCGTGTCGCCGAGGACGGCGTGGCGGCGCACTGGCGCTACAAGAACAAGTCCTACGGCTTCGACCGCGAGGCGATGGAGGCCGAGGGCGGCCGCGACCCGCTGGCCAGCCTGCGCCAACTGGTCCAGGTGCTGGAGCACGGCGGCGACTCCGAGGAACTCGTCGAACACGCCAAGATGGAGCTGTTCCTCGACCAGGTGTTCGTCTTCACCCCCAAGGGCAAGCTGATCACCCTGCCGCGCGGCTCGATGCCGCTGGACTTCGCCTACGGCGTCCACACCAACGTCGGCGACACCACGGTGGGGGCCAAAATAAACGGCGAACTCAAGCCCTTGCGGACGGAACTTCAGAACGGCGACGTGGTCGAGATTGTCCGTGGGCCCAAGCCCGCGGTGCTGCCCGACTGGCGCTCGCTGGCCGTGACCGGCAAGGCGCGCTCGGCGATCCGCCGCCATATCCGCCAGACCGAGAAGGAAGAGTTCCTGCGCCTCGGCGTCGCGGCGATGGACCAGGCGTTCGGTCGCGTCGGCAAGACGCGCTCTGGCGTGACCTTCCGTCCTGCGCTCGACCGGTTCGCGATGGCCAGCGAGGACGAACTGTTCGACGCCGTCGGTCGCGGGCGGTTCAGCCCGGCTGATGTCCTCGAAACGATCTTCCCCGGCCTCAAGGACTCGGAAAAGGCCGCTGTCAGCGCCCGACGGCGGATCGAAGACGGCCGCGAGGCCCATGTCTTCGTGGTCGGCGACAAGGTCCGGGCCGGCTCGATGATCCGCTTCGCCAACTGCTGCCGGCCGGTGCCGGGCGACCGTATTGTCGGGATCGCGGTCGAGAAGGCCATCGAGGTTCACGCCATCGATTGCCCGACCCTGGAACAGTACGACGAGCGCCAGGACCTGTGGCGCGACCTGCACTGGACCGCCGAGGCCGAGCGTCACACCGTGTCCCGCACGCGCCTGCGCGCCACGATCCGCAACGCCCCCGGTGTGCTCGGCGAGGCCTGCACGATCATCGGCGAGGTCGGCGGCAACATCGTCAACCTGAACATGCACTACCGCGGCGACGACCATTTCGACGTCGACTTCGACCTCGACGTGAAGGACGCCCGCCACGCGACCAACATCGTCGCCGCCCTGCGCGCCAATCCGTCCATCGAGACGGTGGACCGGGCCAAGGGGTGAGCCTCACTGAGGGGCATGCACTTCAGTGCGTGTCCCCGGCTATTCGACCAGCGCCTTCACCGCCGCCACTGTCGCGCTGGTCAGGGGCGAGGGCAGGGCGTCCAGCGGAAACCAGCCGCAGCCGCCCAGCTTGTCCGGCTCCAGCACGACGGGCTCCCCGACGCTGTCCTCCACCAGATAAACCGGCGCGACCCAATGCTGGCCGTCGCCCAGGTCGATGGTGTCGGCGAGGCACAGCAGCCGCCCCGGCGTGATGGTCAGGCCCAGCTCCTCGGCGATCTCGCGGGCGCAGGTGTCGCGCGTGGCCTCGCCCCAGTCGACCTTTCCGCCCGGCAGGCCCCAATGGTTGGCCTCCGGTTCACGCAGCCGCTGGACGAGGAGCAGCTGGCCGTCGCGCAGGATCGCGGCGCCGCAGCCGACTCGGGGGACGGGGTGTGGAGAGGTCATGAAGCCTCCTACCGTTCCTCCCCCGCGAGGGGAATTATATACGTGACAAAGCTGACCGAACGATGCGATTCCCAAGAGGGACAGGCCGGCGCTGAGATTGAGATTACCCCCGCTATGATCGAAGCGGGGACTATTCGCCTAAGGGACCTTCTGGACGCAGAAACAGGCTCAGCTTACGTGGTGGAGGAGGTGTTTCTGGCCATGTCACGGGCCAATTGCCATGGCTAAGGTCGTCCACGGCATCAACCACAGCGTGGACGAACTCACGCACCATCACCGCGCTTCGCGCAGCGGCGCGAAGGTCTTCTAAGCCAAACGCGTATTCGTTTACGTCTCCAGGGCGGCCCTTAACGCCCTTCACCACAAAGAGCGTATCCCTTCCAGCCGCGCCGAAAGTCGGCATAGCGTGCATCACCAGATTTCGGTTTTCGGCACAGATGCCGAAGAGGCGAAGGGCTGCATCCACGTAGCCGCAGACGTGTTCGTTGTGTCGTCTGGCATAGACATGGCGGATGAAGTCCGCGCGTTGAGCGTTGTTGAGTTCAAAGTAGAGGAATGGAACTATGTCCTCTTCTTCGCCGAGGAGGGCGGTAAGGAGCCCGTATAGCGAGAACTCAAGATCGCAGAATGTGAGCGCCACGGCTCCGACCGCCTCAATGTGAGGCTTGGGGCCGATCCACGCCAACACCTCTTTCCACGCCAAGGCCATGACCGACAAACCCTCTGAAGCTGAAGAGAAGGCCGCTGAAGCCGAGTTTCAGCGGGTGCTAGGTAATCTGGCGGCGATGCCACACAAGCCGCACGTTAACCGCCGGGAAGGGGACTCGTCCCAAACCCGGAAAAAGAGGGGCGCCCCTAAGAGCGCCCCCAAGTCAGAGCAGCCGTCCTAAGCCCTTACTTCTTGGGCTTAGGCGGCGTCTTGATGGTCTCAACGGTCGTCGTGTTCGGACGGCGTTGTGCTTCCTTGACCGGGATAAACTCGCCGGTCTTGGCATCGCGACCAATTTTGAACGTGGTCATGGGTAGTGGGTCCATACGGAAACCGGGCAAAAGCGCCCGCGGTAAGGCTTAGAAGCCCGCTTCCGGTATGGTCCTCAACGCACTCTCACGCACGCGAGCAAGTGCAACGATTCGCACGGCAAAGGCGAAGGATCGTTCTTACTTTGTGCCGTTCTTGCGAAGGCTTTGCAGCTTCCTTGCCTTCTGCCTACGCGTGCGCGGCTTCACCAGCCCGCCGATAGGTCAGGCGCTTGCCACCGATGCCGCGCAGCAGCTCGTCGGTGCGCATCGTGTCGGTGATGCCGAGGGCGATGCGGTTCGAGTAGCGGAAGTCGAACTCGGCAAGGTAGCGCGCTAGGTGCGCTTCCGAGACGTGGTGGAACGTGCCGACGACGCCGCGCTTCAGGATGGCGAAGAAGCCTTCGACCGTGTTGGAGTGAGCGTTGCCGCGAACGTATTCGTCCTTGCCGTGGTTGACCTTCTCATGGCCCGCAAACTCGGTCCCGACGTTGCGGTATTGGCCCGCCTCGTCGGTCATCAGGACGCTTTCGCGGCGGACCTGGGTGCGCAGGATCGGCGCGAGGGTCTTGCCGGTCACGTTGGCCACATGGAACGAACGGGCGCGGCCACCGCGCTCAACGAGGGCGAACACGACCTGCTTGCCAACGCCGCCGATCTGGCCGGGCTGACGCTTGGAGACGTGCTTGTTCTTCTCTTTGCCGCCGACGAAGGTTTCATCGGCTTCGACAAACTTGCCTTCGCCGCCCATCGGGGCGCCGTTGTCGCCCATCGCCTCGCGGATGCGGTGGCACATGAACCAAGCGGTCTTGTAGGTCACGCCGAGAGTGCGGCCGATCTGGTGGGCCGAGATGCCCTTCTTGCTGGACGACATGAGGTAGGTCGCCAGCAGCCACTTGTTGAGCGGAACCTTGGAACGCTCGAACACGGTTCCGACCGTGACGGTGAACTGCTCACGGCACGCGTTGCACTGATACAGGCCCGCACGGTGAGCCTTGCCCTGAAGCGCGGTGGCTTCGGCCACGACGCCGCAATGAGGGCAGATCGGACCTTGCGGCCAACGGGTGGCTTCGAGGTGTTCGCGGGCCTTGTCGGCGTCGGTGAAGATCGGTGCGGTGAGGTTCATCGGTAGGGCTTCCTTCAGTGAAGAAACCTTACGAAATCAACGCTGCTTTGTCACGTATATAATTCCCCCCGCGAGGGGGAGGGGGACCATGCGGAGCATGGTGGAGGGGGATGCGCGGCACCAGGGGGTTTGGGAGCGATCCTGCCTGACGACGCCTGTGCATCCCTCTCCACCACCCTCCGGGCGGTCCCCCTCTCCCTCGCGGGAGAGGATGGCGCGTTTTTTGGGAGGCTGGTCGGACTCGGTTCCCGACGCTATCTAGCCAGAATGACCCAGGAAGACGTCCTCAACGAGTTCCGTGGCGCCGACGCGCTGCGCGAAGGCCATTTCGTGCTGTCCAGCGGGCTGCACAGCCCGGTGTTTCTGCAGAAGAACCTGGTGTTCGCCGAGCCGGATCGCTGCGCGCGCCTGTGCAAGGCGCTGGCGGCCAAGATCATCGCCGAGGTGGGCCAGCCGGACGTGGCGATCAGCCCGGCCGTCGGCGGCATCATCCCGGGCTACGAGACCGCCCGGCATCTGAACATCCGCTCGCTCTACGTCGAGCGCGAGGGCGGCGCCTTCAAGCTGCGGCGCGGCTTCTCGATCGAGCCTGGCGCGAAGGTGGTCATGGTCGAGGACATCGTCACCACGGGGCTGTCGTCCCGCGAATGCATCGCCGCCATCCGTGAGGCCGGGGGCGAGGTCATCGCCGCCGCCTGCATCGTCGACCGCTCCGGTGGCCGGGCTGACGTCGGCGTGCCCCTGATCGCGCTCGCGACCCTGGATGTTCCGGCCTACGAGGCCGACAAGCTGCCGCCCGAACTGGCCGCCATCCCGGTGCAGGACCCGGGGAGCCGGCGGCTCAAGGGATAGGATCGCGATGAACCCTCTCCGCCTCGGCGTGAACATCGACCATGTGGCGACCATCCGGAACGCCCGGGGCGCCAGCTATCCGGAGCCGCTGCGTGCGGCCGACCTGGCGCTGGCAGCGGGCGCCGACGGCATCACCGCCCACCTGCGTGAGGACCGGCGGCATATTTCCGACCACGACATCGACGAGCTGTCCGACCTCTGCCTCAAGCGCGGCAAGCCGCTGAACCTTGAGATGGCCGTCACCGAAGAGATGCTCGGCATCGCCGTCGCACACCGGCCGCACGCCGCCTGCCTCGTGCCCGAGCGGCGCGAGGAGGTGACCACCGAAGGCGGTCTGGACGTCGTCGGCGGCCACAACCGCATTGCGCCCGCTGTCCAGCGCCTGCGTGAGGCGGGCTGCCGCGTGTCGTTGTTCATTGAGGCCGATCCGGCGCAGATCCGCACCTCCGCGGACATCGGGGCGCAGGTCGTCGAGCTGCACACGGGCGCCTATTGCGACGCCCTGCGCGCCGGGGAGCATGAGCGGGCAGGGGCGATCCTGCAGCGGCTGCGCGCCGGCGCCCGGCAGGCGTTCGAGCTGGGTCTGGAAGTCCACGCCGGCCACGGTATCGACTACGCCACGGTCAAACCGGTCGCCGCGATCCCGGAGCTGATGGAACTGAATATCGGCCACTTCCTGATCGGCGAGGCGATCTTTACCGGGCTCGCCCCCGCGATCCAGCGCATGCGGGTCCTGATGGACGCGGCCAGAACGCATCCCGCAAAAGTGGAGGCCGGTTTTGCGTAAGGATGCGTTCCCCCTTTTGATTCACGAATGCGACTTCGCGCATTCGTGGGCCGAGCTGGCCGCATGATCATCGGCATCGGTTCGGACCTCAGCGACATCCGTCGCCTGGAAAAGACCCTCAATCGCTTCGGCGACAGGTTCGTCGAGCGGATATTCACCGACGTGGAGCGCGAACGGTCCGAGCGCAAGGTCAATGCCCAGGGCGGTCGCGCGGCCAGCTATTCCAAGCGTTTCGCCGCCAAGGAAGCTTGCGCCAAGGCGCTCGGCACGGGCGTGCCCCGGCGCGGCGTCCACTGGAAGGACATGGGCGTGGTCAACCTGCGCAGTGGCAAGCCGACCATGGCGCTGACCGGCGGCGCGGCCGAGCGGCTGGCCGAGCTCATTCCCGAGGGCATGGTTCCGGTGATCCACCTGTCCCTGACGGACGACCATCCCTACGCCCAGGCCTTCGTCGTCATCGAGGCCCTGCCCGGGCCGGCATGACGACGAGTTAACGGGCGCCCCGAAACGGACTAGCCTACAAGCCGATCCGGGCGGGGGCGCCCAGCCGACAGAGACAGTGGCCATGAACGACGCCGTTGATACGCCAGCCGACGACACCGTCGACGGGGACGTCGCCACGCAGGATGGGACGGCGCCCGTTACCGACACCAAGGCCGAACTGATCGAGATGGCCCGGACCATCGCCTACGCGCTGGCGATCGCGCTGGTCCTGCGGATCTTCATCTTCCAGCCTTTCACCATCCCGTCGTCGTCGATGCGGCCGAACCTGTTGATCGGCGACTACGTCGTCGTCTCGAAGTTCAGCTACGGCTACAGCAAGCACTCGATCCCGTTCAGCCCGCCGCTGTTCAGCGGGCGCCTGTTCGCCGCCACGCCCAAGCGCGGCGATGTGGTGGTCTTCAAGACGCCGGCGGAAGGTCACAAGGACCTGATCAAGCGCCTGATCGGTCTGCCGGGCGATACGATCCAGATGACGAACGGGGTTCTGACCGTGAACGGCGTGACCCTCCCCCGCGAGGCCGACGGTCTGGCGGAAGGCGACTCGAGCGCCTGCCCCAATGACGCGACGCCGATGCGCTACTGGGAAACCAACGCCATCGGCCGCCGCTACATAACCTATGACTGCGGCCCCGGCCGCCTCGACAACACGCCGGCGTATCTGGTGCCCGAGGGGCAGTATTTCTTCATGGGCGACAATCGCGACAACTCCCTGGACAGCCGGGTCGCGCCCGAGGCCGGCGGCGTCGGCTATGTCCCGGCGGAGAATCTCGTCGGCAAGGCCGAGACGGTGCTGGCCTCGTGGAAGGAGGGCGCGTCGCTGTTCAAACCCTGGACCTGGGTGCTGAACCTGCGCTGGAACCGGTTCTTCCACTCGATGAGCGCCCAGGCGCCCGCCTGAGCCGCCGCCAATACGCCACGAACGCGAAGTAGCGGGCGTCAGGCTTGCCGCTGTCGTATAGGCGGACTAACCAGACTCGCGGGGATGCTTCCCGCATCATTGAGAAGAGAGCCGCGCGCGCACTATGACTGACGCCGCCGAACCGCAGGTCGAGACCATCGCCGACGCCAGGCCGCTGGCGCTCGACACGCCTCACGAAGAGACGCCGCCCGAAACCGGCGTCGACGCGGTCAGCGAGACGATCGAGATCGTCAAGACGGTCGTCTACGCGCTGCTGATCGCGCTGGTGCTGCGGATCTTCCTGTTCCAGCCGTTCACGATTCCCTCGGCGTCGATGGAGCCGAACCTGCTGAAGGGCGACTACATCATCGTCTCGAAGTTCAGCTACGGCTACAGCAAGCACTCGATCCCGTTCAGCCCGCCACTGTTCAAGGGCCGGATCTTCGCCAGCGCGCCCGAGCGCGGCGACATCATCGTCTTCAAGCTCCCGTCGGATAATCAGACGGACTACATCAAGCGCCTGATGGGCCTGCCGGGCGACCGGATCCAGGTGAAGGCCGGCGTGGTTTATGTGAACGGCAAGGTCAACGCCCGCCTCTACGACGGCCCGGGCGATCCCGGGACCTGCTGGAACGGCTCGACCGTCCAGCGCTTCCGCGAGACCAACATGGACGGCCGCGCCTATGAGACCTACGACTGCGGGCCGCGCGGCGATGTGGATGACACCGGCGTCTATATCGTGCCCGAGGGCCACTACTTCTTCATGGGCGACAACCGCGACAACTCGCTGGACAGCCGCGTTGCGCCGGAAGCCAGCGGCGTGGGCTTCGTGCCGCAGGAAAACCTCGTCGGTCACGCCCGGATCATCCTGCTGTCATGGAACGGCAAGGCGTCGCTGTTCAAGCCCTGGACCTGGTTCCTCGACGCCCGTCCGAGCCGGTTCTTCAACGTCCTGAAATGAACGCCAGGCTCGAGGCTGTAACGGCCCTCGAACGGCGCATCGGCCATGTCTTCGCCGATCGCGATCTGCTGGAGCGGGCCCTGACCCACTCCAGCGTCGGCGACGGCGCGCGCAAGGTCCGTCACAACGAGCGGCTGGAGTTCCTCGGCGACCGGGTGCTGAACCTGCTGGCGGCCGAACGCCTGCTGGCGCTGGACTCGGACGCCAAGGAGGGCGTGCTGTCGCCCCGACTGGCGGCGCTGGTCAACGGCAGGGCCTGCGCCCGCGTGGCGCGCCACATCGGCCTGGCGCCGGCCCTTCGCCTGTCGGGCTCGGCGACCAAGATCGGGGCCCGGGAGTCCGACGGCGTGCTAGGCGACGCCTGCGAGGCGCTGATGGCGGCCCTCTACATCGACGGCGGCCTCGACGTTGCGCGCAGCTTCTTCAACGAGGCCTGGCGCGAGGAGTTCGACGCGCCGTCGGACACCCGCGGCCACGATCCCAAGACCCGGCTGCAGGAATGGGCCCAGAGCCTGGGCCTGCCGCTGCCGGCCTACGCCGTCATCGCCCGCAAGGGCCCTGACCATGCCCCTGTGTTCACCGTCGAGGTGATGATCCAGGGCTTCGACCCTGAACAGGGCGAGGGCCGCTCCCGCCAGGAAGCCGAAAAGTCCGCGGCCCTGGCCATGCTGCTGAGCCGGGAAGGGCGGGCGGATTAGTCGGAGACATGTACCAAAGGTACGTGTCCCCTAAACCCGGAGCCGCTCGATTGGGGGACACGTACCTGACGGTACATGTCCCCGCGAGACATGTCCCCGACGGCCAACTGTGCTACAGGCCGCCGCAATGACCTCTTCATCCCCCACCCGCGCGGGTTTCGCCGCGATCATCGGCGCCCCCAACGCCGGCAAGTCGACCCTGACCAACCGCCTCGTCGGCGCCAAGGTTTCCATCGTCACCCGCAAGGTTCAGACGACCCGCTTTCCCGTGCGCGGCGTGGCCATGGCCGGCTCGTCACAGATCGTGCTGGTCGACACCCCGGGCATCTTCACCCCGCGCCGCCGGCTGGACCGGGCCATGGTCCGTTCGGCCTGGTCGGGCGCCGAGGACGCTGACGCCGTCGTGCATCTCGTCGACGTCCAGGCCCAGCTCGCCGTCAGCGGCGAGGGCAAGGCCGAAGGGGCCGACAAGAAGGCCGTCCAGGACGTCCAGACGATCATCGAGGGTCTCAAGGGCGCCAAACGTCAGGCGATCCTGGCCCTGAACAAGATCGACGGCGTCAAGCGCGAGCGAATGCTGGCGGTCGCCCAGGCGCTGTTCGACACCGGCGTCTATTCGGAGGTGTTCATGATCTCGGCTGCCACGGGCGCCGGGGTCGAGGATCTGCGCGACCGGCTCGCGGCCATGATGCCGGAAGGGCCGTGGCTTTATCCGGAAGACCAGACCGCCGATCTGCCGGTGCGCCTGCTGGCCGCCGAACTGACGCGCGAGAAGCTCTATCTGCGGGTCCACGAGGAGCTGCCCTACGCGGCGACGGTCGAGACAACCGCCTTCGAGGAGCGCCGCGACGGCTCGGTGCGCATCGAACAGACCATCTTCGTCGAACGCGACGGCCAGCGCGCCATCATCATCGGCGAGAACGGCCAGACCCTGAAGTGGATCGGCTCGGCCTCCCGCGAGGAACTTGCCGAGCTGCTCGACCGCAAGGTTCACCTGTTCCTGCACGTGAAGGTCCGCGAGAACTGGGCCGACGAGCGGGATATTTACCAGGGCATGGGTCTGGAGTTCGACGTCTAGGGACGGGCTCACCGCTCTCACAAATTTCGCTCATCCCGGCGAAGGCCGGGACCCAGACTTTTTCAGAGCCTCGGCTTACGGTTCAGGCAAAGCCTGGCCTTGCCGGACCGATGAGCGGCTGTTTCAAAAACGCCTGGGTCCCGGCCTTCGCCGGGATAAGCGGAGTTAGAATGCGCAAGCTTGCCCTGATGCTGACCGTGTTGATGGCGGTAGTCGCCCAACCCGCCCGCGCCGCGACCCCTCAACAGGACATCGCGGCCGTTCTCGACGCCCTGCACACTGCGGCGGCCAAGGCGGACGGCCCTGCCTATTTCGCGCTCTACACACCCGACGCCACCTACCTGGGCACCGACGCCGCCGAGCGCTGGAGCCTCGATGAGTTCAAGGGCTACGCGACGCCCTACTTCTCGAAGGGCCAGGGCTGGACCTACGTACCGCGCGAGCGGCACATCACCATCGCCCCGGTGGCCTGTCGCTGCGTGGCCTGGTTCGACGAACTGCTCGACAGCCAGAGCTACGGGACCAGCCGGGGAACCGGGACCCTGGTGCTGACGCCGGACGGCTGGAAGGTCTCGCAGTACGCCCTCACGTTCCCGATCCCCAACGATCTGGCCAAGGACATGACCTCCACGATCAAGGCTTTCGAGGCGAAGGCGAAGTAGCTCCGGTCCCCGGGCCATGACGGATGGGGGCGGTCGGCTCTCGCGGGAACTCCCGCAACCCGCTATCCCTCATGCATGGAATGGGAAGACGACGCCTTCGTGCTCTCCGCCCGCTCGCATGGCGAGTCCGGAGCGATCGTTGATCTGCTGACCGAGGCGCACGGCCGGTTCGCCGCCCATGTCGCAGGCGGCGGCTCACGGAAGATGAAGCCCTACCTCCAGGCCGGGGCGCGGGTGCGCGCCAGCTACCGGGCGCGGATGTCCGACCAGTTGGGGTCTGCGCAGCTGGAGCCGGTGGGCGAGGGGCCTTCCGCGCTGTTCGATGATCCCCTGGCCCTCGCAGGCCTGGCCGCCGCCGCCGCTGTCGCCGCGGGCGCGCTGCCGGAACGGGAACCGCATCCGGGCGCCTACTACGCCTTCGACTCGCTCCGCAACGCCTTCACCCTGACCGACATCTGGCCGGCGATCTTCGTTCGGTTCGAGGCCGGCCTGCTGCAGGAACTGGGGTTCGGTCTGGATCTGAGCAAGTGCGCCTCGACGGGCGCCACCGACGATCTGGTCTGGGTCAGTCCGCGCACCGGCCGGGCGGTCAGCCGCGCGGCGGGCGAGCCGTTCGCCGACCGGCTGCTCGCATTGCCGGGCTTCCTGCTCGGCTCCCATGGCGGGTTGTCGGAGGGCGACATCCGCAAGGGCTTCGACCTGACCGGGCACTTTCTGGAGCAGTTCGTCTTCGGCCCCCTGAACCGCCCCCTGCCGCCGGCGCGCGTTTGGTTGCTGGAGCGGCTGGCAGACGCGGGGCGGCTTTAATCCTCCCCATCGGGGGAGGTGGCCCGAAGGGCCGGTGGGGGTCACCCGGGATCTGAGCGGACCCCCTCAGTCCCCTTCGCGGACAGCTCCCCCGATGGGGAGCATCTTGAGATCGGCGCCGACCTCGATTGTGCCTAGACTGCCTGTGAGGAGTCTCCCGCCATGACCAACCCGCCACCCATCACTCTCGTCGAACGCCAGGCGCGCCTTGCCGCGCTACGCACGCAGATGGACGCAGCAGGGGTCCAGGCGGTGTTGCTCGGGGCGACGTCGAGCCTGCGCTATTTCACCGGACTGGTCTGGCATCCATCAGAGCGGCTGTGCGGCGCCATCGTCCACGTCGACGGACGTCTGGAGTACGTCTGCCCACGGTTCGAGCTGGACAAGGTCGCCGGGATCGTCGGCGTGCCCGGCGAGATCGCCACCTGGGAAGAGCACGAGAACCCCTACGCCCTGGTCGCCGACCGGATGGGCCCGGCGGGACGGCTGGCGGTCGACGACCAGATCGCGCTGTTCATGTTCCTGGGTCTGCGCCGGGCGCTGGGCGACGAGCGGCTGGCCGATGCAGGACCCCTGATCAATCGTCTGCGGCGGGCCAAGTCGCCGGCCGAGATCGCGCTGATGACCCGCGCCAAGGCGATCACCATCGAGGTGCATCGCCGCGCCTGGCAGAGCCTGACCCCCGGTGTTCTGACGTCTGAGGTCACGCGCTTCATCGACGCCCAGCACCGACTGCTCAACGGCGGGACCGGGTCGAGCTTCTGCATCGTCTCGTTCGCCGAGGACACAGCGCTGCCCCACGGCGGCGAGACCGACCGGGCGCTGGCCGAGGGCGACATGGTGCTGATCGACACCGGCACGACCCTCGACGGCTACAATAGTGACATCACAAGGTCCTACGTCTTCGGCGAGGCGACGCCGCGCGTGCGCCGCATCTGGGACATCGAGAAGGAGGCGCAAGCCGCCGCCTTCTCCGCTGCCGCGCTCGGCAGGCCCTGCGAGAGCGTCGATGACGCCGCCCGCGCGGTGCTGGTCCGCCATGGCCTCGGGCCCGACTACCAGCTGCCCGGCACGCCGCACAGGACGGGCCACGGCATCGGCCTGGACGTCCATGAAGCGCCCAATCTTGTCCGCGGCGACGCGACTCCGCTCGAGGTGGGCATGTGTTTCTCCAATGAGCCGATGATCGTCGTGCCGGGCGTGTTCGGTGTGCGGCTGGAGGATCACTTCCACATGACCGCGGCGGGGCCGAAGTGGTTCACCAACCCGCAGTTCAGCCTCGATGATCCGTTCGGCGACCTCGGCGCGTTCGAACCGTGAGCCTGCCCGTCGTCGATCTGGGTCCGCTATTTGGTGATAATACCGAAGATCGGGCGACCGTCGCGGCGCAGATCGGCGCAGCCTGTCGTGCGGATGGTTTCTTCTATGTCACTGGCCATGGCGGCGAGGCGCTGTTTGCGGAACTGCGGGCCGAGAGCGAGCGGTTCTTCGCCCTTCCCCTCGAAGAGCGCATGGCGATCGCGATGGCGAATGGCGGCCCGGCCTGGCGCGGCTACTTTCCGGTCGGCGGCGAGCTCACCTCGGGCCGACCCGATCTGAAGCAGGGGCTCTATCTCGGCGAGGAGCTCGATGAGAGCGATCGCAGGGTCGCGGCCGGCTGGCCGATGCATGGGGCCAACCAGTGGCCGGCGGCCCAGCCGGAACTCCGCCCGGCGGTCACGGCGTGGATGGACGCCATGACCGACGCGGGACATGCGCTGATGGAAGGCGTCGCCTTGAGTCTCGGCCTGCCGGACCGGTACTTCCACGACCGCTACACCGCCGACCCGACCGTCCTGTTCCGCATCTTTCACTACCCGGCGACGCCGCCGAAGGACGGCAATGACTATGCCTTCGGGGTCGGGGAGCACACCGACTACGGCCTGCTGACCCTGCTGGCCCAGGACGCCAACGGCGGCTTGCAGATCAAGGGCCGGGACGGCGTCTGGTTCGACGCCCCGCCGATCCCCGGAGCGCTGGTGGTGAATATCGGCGACATACTCGATCGCCTGACCCAGGGACTCTATCGCTCCGCACCGCACCGGGTCGTCAACACCAGCGGCCGCGACCGGCTCAGCTGGCCGCTGTTCTTCGATCCGGCCTTCGACGCCGTCGTCGAGCCCTTGCCGCTGGCTGCCGGCATGAAACGCGAGGCGCGTTGGGACGAGGCGGACCTCGGTGCGATCAGCGGGCCGTACGGCGATTACCTGCTCGGCAAGGTCGGCAAGGTGTTCCCGGGGTTGAAGGCGAGCTTGATCTAGGTGCGTGGTTCGAGACGCGATCCTGGCGGATCGCTCCTCACCATGACGAACACTTTTGAACCCAGCCTGCACGTCATCCTGAGGAGCGAGCTTCAAGCGGGCGTCTCGAAGGACGCAGGGACAACCCCCTTCCGCCCGCGCTAAACACAGGCGTCCCTCAAGTTCCCGATTCGAGCATGACCCTCCACACTCCCCCGCCGGGCGACGGCGACCGCATTCTTGAAGAGCCGCTGACCGAGGCGCTGTCGCGGCGCTACCTCGCCTACGCCCTGTCGACGATCAGCTCGCGGGCGCTGCCCGATGTGCGGGACGGGCTCAAGCCTGTGCACCGCCGGCTGATGTACGCCATGAGCAACATGCGGCTCAGCCCCGAGGCCGCGGCGCGCAAGTGCGCCAAGGTGGTCGGGGAGGTGATGGGTAACTTCCACCCGCACGGAGACCAGTCGATCTATGACGCCCTGGTCCGCCTCGCGCAGGATTTCGCCCAGCGCTACCGGCTGGTCGACGGCCAGGGAAACTTCGGCAACATCGACGGCGATAACGCCGCGGCGATGCGCTACACCGAGTGCAAGATGACCCCGGCGGCGATGCTGCTGCTGGACGGCATCGACGAGGACGCGGTCGACTTCCGCCCGACCTACGACGGCCAGGACGAAGAGCCGGTCGTCCTGCCTTCGGGCTTTCCCAACCTGCTGGCCAACGGCAGCTCCGGCATCGCCGTCGGCATGGCCACCTCGATCCCGCCGCACAACGCCGCCGAACTGATCGACGCCTGTCTGATGCTGCTCAAGCGGCCGGAAGCGACCACTGCCGATCTGATGGAGCATGTGCGCGGGCCGGACTTCCCCACCGGCGGCGTGATCGTCGAGCCGGCCGGCTCGATGCTCGACATGTACGAGAGCGGCCGGGGCGGCGTGCGCGTGCGCGCGCTCTGGACGAAGGAAGAGCAGGCCCGCGGCGGCTGGCAGATCGTCATCACCGAGATCCCCTACCAGGTGAAGAAGGCCGAGCTGGTCGAGCAACTGGCCGACCTGATCGAGAGCAAGAAGGCCCCGCTGCTCGGCGACGTGCGCGACGAGAGCGCCGAGGACGTCCGGCTGGTGCTTGAGCCCAAGAGCCGCAACGTCGAGCCCGAGGTCCTGATGGAGAGCCTGTTCCGGCTGTCTGATCTGGAGACGCGCTTTCCTGTTAACATGAATGTTCTCGACGCCCGCGGTACGCCGGGGGTGATGGGGCTCAGGCAGGCGCTACTGGCCTTCCTGGCGCACCGCCGTGAGGTCCTGGTGCGCCGGGCGCGGTTCCGCCTGGGCAAGATCGAGGCCCGACTGCACATCCTCGACGGCCTGCTGATCGCGTTCCTGAACCTCGACGAGGTGATCCGCATTGTCCGCTACGAGGACGAGCCGAAGCAGAAGCTGATCGCAGCGTTCGCCCTGACCGACATCCAGGCCGACGCCATCCTCAACACCCGCCTGCGCCAGTTGGCGAAGCTGGAAGAGATGGAACTGCGCCGCGAGCACGCGGAGCTGGCCGAAGAGCGCGACGGCATCATCGCCATGCTCGGCGACGAGAAGCTGCAGTGGAAGCTGGTCGGGGAGGGGCTCAAGGACGTCCGCAAGATCCTCGGGCCTGACACCGCGGTCGGCAAGCGGCGCTCCGCCTTCGCCGAGGCGCCGACCGTCTCGATCGAGGCGTCGGTCGAGGCCTTCGTCGTGCGCGAGCCGATCACGGTCATCCTGTCCGACAAGGGCTGGATCCGCGCGGCCAAGGGCCGGGTCGAAGACCCCTCCGAACTGAAGTTCAAGGAGGGCGACAAGCTCGGTTTCATTGTTCCAGCGGAAACAACGGACAAGCTGCTTATCTTCGCGTCCGACGGTCGCTTCTTCACCCTCGACTGCAGCAAACTTCCCGGCGCGCGCGGCCATGGCGAGCCCCTTCGCCTGATGGTCGACATTGATGACCGCGTGAAGATCCTCGACGTCTTCCCGCACAAGCCAGGCCGCAAACGGCTGCTGGCGTCGAAGGCCGGCTACGGCTTCATCCTGCCTGAAGAGGAGGCCCTGGCCTTCCGCAAGGCGGGCAAGCAGGTGCTGAACGGCGAGGCCCTGATTTCGCTGGAAGCCACCGGCGACCGGGTGGCCGTCGTCGGCGACAATGGCAAGATCCTGATCTTCAACCTCGACGAACTGCCGGAAATGCCCCGCGGCAAGGGCGTGAAGCTGCAGACCTACCGAGAGGGCGGGCTGCGGGACGCGCTGGTGTTCACGGCCGGCGCCGGTGCGGCCTGGACGGACGCCGCAGGCCGCACCCGGGACTGGCCGGAGTGGAAGGACTGGGAAGGCCGTCGCAGCGCCGCCGGCAAGCTGGCGCCCAAGGGCTTCCCGACCAGCAAGCGGTTCAGGCCGAAGTAGGGCGCGGGGCCCCTCTTGATTGCCGCTCGGGCAACCGGCGCTAGTCTCGTTGAAATGACCGGCCGAGCCGGTGCGGGGGAATCACATGGCGATCTGGCGTAAATCGGTGATGGCGGCTGCCGTCGCGGTCCTGGCGTTCTCCGGGCCGGCGGCGCAGGCATGGCCGGGTAAGCCCAAACCGGCGGCGGTCTCCTCGCTCGGCCTGCCGCGCGCGACACCCGAGTCGGTCGGCTTCTCGTCCGAGCGCCTCGCGAAGCTGGACGCGACCCTCAACGGCATCGTCGACTCCGGCCGCCTGCCGGGCGTGCTGACCCTGCTGGCGCGGCACGGCAAGATCATCGCGGTCAACGCCCACGGCGTGAAGGACGTCGCCAGCGGCGCGGCGATCACCGAAGACACAATCTTCCGCATGTACAGCCAGACCAAGCCGGTCACCGGCGTGGCGATGATGATCCTCTATGAGGAGGGTCGCTGGCGGCTCGATGAGCCCGTCACGAAGTACATTCCCGAATTCGCCGGCCTGAAGGTGTTCAAGGGCCTCGATGCGGACGGCAAGCCGATCCTCGAGCCGATCGCGCGCTCGGCCACCATGCGCGAGCTGATGACCCATACCGCGGGCTTCGCCTACGGACTGGTCGCCGACAACTACGTCGACAAGGCCTACCAGGAGTCCGCCCTGTTTCGTCAGCCTTCGCTGAAGGAGGGGATGAGCATCCTGACGACCCTGCCCATGGCCAGCCAGCCGGGCGAGCAGTGGAAGTACAGCGTCGCCGTCGATATCCAGGGCTACATCGTCGAGAAGCTGTCGGGCCAGACCCTGCCGGACTTCATGCGCAGCCGGATCTTCGCGCCGCTGCAGATGAACGATACCGACTTCTGGACCCCGGAAGCCAAGCGCGGCCGGATGGCCTCGCTCTACATGTTCAGCCCCCGTGACCGGAAAATCGTCCCCGCGGAGGGCTTCATGGTCCTCCCCGTCGACAGGTTGCCGGACGCGGCCAACGGCGGCGGCGGCCTGGTCTCGACGCTTCGCGACTATACGCGGTTCGCCCAGATGCTGCTGAACGGCGGCGAGCTGGACGGCGTGCGCATCCTCGCGCCGGGCACCGTGAAGCTGATGGCCAGCAACCACCTCACCGAGCTGCAGCTGGCGAAGACGCCGCTGGGCGAGGGCGTCGGCTTCGGCCTGGATGTCGCGGTGGTGATGGACCCGGCGAAGGCCGGCACCCTGGCGGGCAAGGGGACCTACAGCTGGGGCGGCGCGGCCGGCACCTGGTTCTGGATCGATCCCGAGAATGACGTCGTCTTCCTCGGCATGATCCAGGTGCTCGGCGGCAGCGCGGCGCGGCTCGACGAGCTGTCCCAGGCGCTGGTCTATCAGGCGCTGGTCGATCCCTCGAAGTAGGGATAGCGTCGCGGGGACTCGCCTCGGAGAGACCCCGTGACCCTGATCATCATTCTCGTCGTCATCGTGGTGCTCGGCCTGCTTCTGGTCGGCATCTACAACCGGCTGGTCGCCCTCAACACGCGCGCAGACCAGGCGTTCGCCGACATCGACGTGCAGCTCAAGCAGCGGCACGACCTGATCCCCAATCTGGTCGAAACGGTGAAGGGCTACGCGACGCACGAGAAGGGCACGCTGGAGGCGGTGATCGCCGCGCGCAACGCCGCGACGAGCGCCGGATCGGTCGCCGACAAGGTGCAGGCCGAGAACATGCTGACCGGCGCCCTGCGCCAGATGTTCGCCGTCGCCGAGGCCTATCCGGACCTCAAGGCCAACAGCAATTTCCTCGGCCTGCAGTCCGAACTGTCCGATATCGAAAACAAGCTGGCCGCCGCGCGGCGGTTCTTCAACAACGCCGTGGCCGAGTTCAACGCCGCGCGGCTGTCGTTCCCGGCCGTGGTGTTCGCGGGCATGTTCGGCTTCAACGGCCGCACGCTGTTTGACCTCGGCGAGCAGCGGGCGGCGCTGGATGTCGCGCCCGAGGTCAAGTTCTAGGATCATCGCGCCATGGGGGCCGTCGGCCTCTACACCCACATCCAGAGCAACAACCTGCGTTCGGCCCTGCTGCTGGCAGGGTTTCCGGTGCTTCTGCTGGGGATCGTCTATGCCCTGACGCTCGGCATGATCGGCGCGGGCATGCTGCCGTCGACGGGTTCGGTCGGCGGCGACCTTGGCCAGGCCGGGATGTTCATGCTGGCCGGCGCGCCGCTGGCGTTGATCGTCACGGCAGTCTGGTTCGCGGTCGCCTATTTCGGCAATCAGGTGATCATCGACCTGGCGACCGGGGCGCGGCCGGTGACGCGCACCGCCGAGCCGGACCTGTACAACCTGCTGGAAAACCTCTGTATCTCGCGCGGTCTGGCAGCGCCCAGCCTGCGGATCATCGAGAGCGAGGCGCTGAACGCCTTCGCCACAGGCCTGAACGAAAAGCAGTACAGCATCACCGTCACCCGCGGCCTGATGACCACGCTCGACACGGCCGAGCTCGAGGCAGTGCTGGGCCATGAGCTGACCCATGTGATCAACCGCGATGTGCGGACGATGGTCATCGCCTCGGTGTTCGCCGGGATCATCACCCTGATCGCCGAGATCCTGTTCCGCTCGTTGCGCTTCGGGGCGCTCGGCGGGCGGCGGAGCGGGAACAACAAGGGGGCGGGGATCTTCATCCTGATCGCCTTCGTCGCGGCCGCGATCGGCTGGCTGCTGGCGGTCGTTATCCGGATGGCCCTGTCGCGCAGCCGCGAGTTCGTCGCCGACGCCGGGGCCGTCGAGCTGACGAAGAATCCCGACGCCATGATCAGCGCCCTGCGCAAGATCGAGGGTCACAGCGCCCTGTCGGCCCCGGAGTCGGTCCAGGGCATGTTCATCGAGAACCACGAGAAGGGTTTCAGCAGCCTGTTCGCTACTCACCCGCCGATCAGCAAGCGTGTCGAGGCGCTGGTGAAGTTCGCCGGCGGCCGCGATGAACCGGTGGAGATCGTCGCGCCCGCGAACGGTGTGGACGAGACACCGTCGCCCGGTCCCTGGGGGTAGCCCCCTCTAGAGCGCCAGGTGCAGGAACTGGTTGTAGGGGCTCGCCTCGTAATCGCCGAACGCCCCGCCGTTTGTGAAGCCGCGTTTGCGATAGAGGGCGAGGGCCGGTTCGAAGCTCTCGCCAATGCCTGTCTCCAGGCTCACCCGCTGGTAGCCGCGCGTCGCCGCCTCGTCGAGAATATGACCCAGCAGCGCCGCGGCGACGCCCTTGCGAAGATGGTCCGGATGCGTGCGCATCGACTTCAGCTCGCCGCTGTCCTTGTCGAGCGCCTTCAGTGCGCCGATGCCCGCCAGTGCGCCGTTGTCCCGCACCGCCCAGACCGTCACGTCAGCTCTCTGCAGCCCCGACAGGTCGAGGGCGAACACATGGCCTTGCGGCGTGTTCTCGGCCATGCCGGCCAGGTGGATCGCCAGCAACTCACGGAAGTCAGGGGCGTCGAGATCGGCCGGACGGATCGACAGCATGGCTAGGGCGCCTTGCTGCCCAGTTTCGGCACGATCGGCCCGCGCATGCGTCGCTCACGGGCCAGGCTTTCCTCGGCTTCGGCGCGGTCGCGGGACGACATCAGCATCCAGCCTTGCGGTCGCAGCACTTCCAGCGGCGAGAACCGCGCCTTGTAGGCCATCTTCTCGCTGCCCGGGACCCAGTAGCCCAGATAGACGTAGGCCAGCCCGTTGAGGCCGGCCTGGACCACGTGATCGAGGATGATGAAGGTGCCCAGGCTGCGTTTGACCGCCCGCGGATCATAGAAGCTGTAGACCATCGACAGACCGTCGCTCATCACGTCGATCAGCACGCAGGCGATGAGGTCTCCGGGACCGTCGTCGGTCGAGGGCAGGCGATACTCGATGATGTGGGTCCGGACGGCCGTGTCCTCGACCATGGCGACGAAGTCGGGCCAGGTCATCTCGGCCATGCCGCCGTCGGCGTGACGGGCGGTCAGATAGCGGCGCAGCAGGTCGAACTGCTCCATCGTCGCTTCCGACTCCACCAGGTGCCGGCGCAGATCGCTGTTGCGCGCGAGGGCCTTCCGCTCGGAGCGCGAAAAGACGTAGTCCATGACCGGGAGTCGCGCCGAGGTGCAGGCCGAACAGGCCTCGCAGGCCGGCCGATAGGCGATGTGCTGCGAGCGGCGAAAGCCCGCCTGGGTCAGTCCGTCATTGACCGAGGCGCCGTCCGAGGCCGGCAGATGGGCGAAGACCTTCCGTTCCTCCCGTCCCGGCAGATAGGGACAGGGGGAGGGCGCGGTCAGGAAGAAACGCATCCGTCTCGATGTGAAATGATGCGTCACCTGCCCCTACGCCTTGCGGCTCTCCTCTTCCCCACAGCGATTAGGGCGCATGGCGCGCTCCTGTGCAAGCAGGGTTTGACCGATCGCTGTTCATCGATCTGGCGGAAGCACGGGGGCTTCGCGCAGCAGGACGATGGAGATGCGGCGGTTGCCGGCCAGCATCGGATCGTCCGGGAACAGAGGGTCGGAATTGGCCTTGCCCGAGACCTGGTAGACCCGGTCAGGGACAACGCCGAAGCTCTGCAACAGCTGGCGGGCGACATCGGCGCGGGCCGACGACAGGGCCCAGTCGCTGGACTGGGTTCGACCGTTGGGATTGATGCTCGTGTGGCCGCTGATGGCGATGCGGTTCGGCAGCTGGTTGATGATCCGCGAGATCGCGCGCAGCAGGATGCGGGCGCGGTCATTGGGCATGGCCGCGCCGTCCTTGAACATCGACCGGCCTTCCTGGTCGACCAGCTGGATGCGCAGGCCTTCCGGCGTCTGGTCGATGAGGATCTGCTTCGACAGTTCCGCCAGCTCGGGCATGTCCTGCAGGGCCTGCTTGAGCGACTGGGCGGCGGAGGTGAAGGCGGCGTCCTCGCGGGCCTGGATCTCCTGCCGCAGCTCGGCCTCGGACGCCGACTGCAGCGCGCCGGCGCCGGTCGTGTCGGCCGTCTTGCCCGGATCCTGGGGATCGGTGGGGGATTCGGGCGAGGTCTGTTCGATGATCGCGGCCGAGCCGGACGACTTGGCGCCGTCTTCGCCGAGCGAGGTCCCGCCGAGAATGCCGCCCGATCCGCTGGTCGTTTCGGACACGCTGGCCGGCGCGAAATAGTCGGCGATGCCGCGCTTCTGCTCAGGGCTGGTCGTGTTGATCAGCCACATCAGCAGAAAGAAAGCCATCATGGCGGTCACGAAGTCGGCGTAGGCGACCTTCCAGGCGCCGCCGTGGTGTCCGCCACCGACGACCTTCTTGACCTTCTTGATCATGATGGGCGCGTCGCTGTTCAGCGCCATGGTGAATTCCCTCTTTATCCCAGGCGAAGGTCGCCTGTGGTTGTTAAGATGGCGTTGCGGCGCAGGGCCGGAATCGGGGATGCGACATGAAAATCGCCTTTGTTGGCCTTGGGGTCATGGGTTTCCCGATGGCGGGGCACCTTGCCAGGGCGGGACACGCGGTCAGCGTCTTCAATCGAAGCCCCGAAAAGGCGGCTCGCTGGGTCGGGACGCATGGCGGTTCGGCCGGGACGACGGTGGCAGAGGCCGCGGCGGGCTGCGAGATCGTGGCGCTCTGCGTCGGCAATGACGCCGATGTGCGCGGCGTGGTTCCGGACGCGCTGGCGGCCATGGCCCCCGGCGGGATCATCGTCGATCACACCACGACCTCGGCCGTGGTGGCGCGCGAGATGGCCGAACTCGCCAGGGCCTCCGGCCGCTGGTTCGTCGATGCGCCGGTCAGCGGCGGACAGGCCGGCGCCGAGAATGGCCAGCTGACCGTCATGGCCGGTGGCGACGCGGAGGCAGTGGCGCGGATCGAACCCGTCATCGGCGCCTATTCGAAGGCCGTGAAGCGGATCGGCGAGGCCGGGTCAGGCCAGTTGGCCAAGATGGTCAACCAGATCTGCATCGCCGGTGTGGTCCAGGGCCTGGCCGAGGCTGTCCATTTCAGCAAGCGGTCCGGCATCGACCCGCAGCTGGTGTTCGAGGCGATCAGCAAGGGCGCCGCACAGTCCTGGCAGATGGACAACCGCTGGGCGACGATGGTCGAGGGCAGGTTCGACTTCGGCTTCGCGGTCGACTGGATGCGCAAGGATCTTGGCCTGGTGCTCGACGAGGCGGCGGCCAATGGCGCGAAGCTGGAGATGACGACGCTGGTCGACGGCTACTATGCCGAGGTCCAGGCCATGGGCGGCCATCGCTGGGACACGTCGAGCCTGGCCGCGCGACTGGAGAAGCCGCAATGACCCGCCTGTTCGCCGCACTCTTCGGCGGCATCATTCTGGTCCTGGCCGCGCCGGCGCTCGCTGCGCCGACGGTGAAGGAGGGCGACGTCGTCGTCCGCGACTTCCGGTTCCGCTCCGGCGAGACCCTGCCGGAGCTGCGTCTGCACTACCGCACCCTCGGCGAGCCCCGGCGCGACGCGTCGGGTCGAGTGGTCAATGCGGTGATGATTCTGCACGGGACCGGCGGGTCGGGCGCCCAGTTCCTGCGGCCGCAGTTCGCCGATGTGCTGTTCAGGCCGGGCGGCCTGCTGGACCCGGCGAAGTACTACATCATCCTGCCGGACGGCATCGGCCACGGCGCCTCGTCCAAGCCCAGTGACGGCCTGCGCGCGCGGTTTCCCGCCTACGACTACGACGACATGGTCGAGGCCCAGCGGCGGCTGCTGGTCGACGGGCTGAAGGTCGACCGGTTGCGGCTGATCCTGGGCACCTCGATGGGCTGCATGCACGCTTTCGTGTGGGGCGAGACCCATCCGGACTTCGCCGAGGCGCTGATGCCGCTGGCCTGTCTGCCGACACAGATCGCCGGCCGAAACCGGGTCTGGCGCCAGATGCTGATGGAGGCCATCCGCGCCGACCCGGCCTGGAAGGGCGGGGATTATGTCGAACAGCCGGTGCAGGGGTTACGGACGGCCCAGAGCCTGCTCAGCCTCGCCGGCGCGGCGCCGCTGCCGATGCAACTGGCCATGCCGACCCGTGAGGCCGCTGACGCCTGGACCAGGAAGACGATTCCGGCTGCCATGGCCGGTCTCGACGCCAACGATCTGCTGTTCCAGGTGAACGCCTCGCGGACCTACGATCCCTCGGCCGGGCTGGAACGGATCACCGTCCCGGTCATGTGGATCAACTCGGCGGACGACTTCATCAACCCGCCCGAATTGGGCCTGGCCGAGACCTTTGCGCCGCGGCTCCGGCGCGGGACCTATGTGCTGCTGCCCAACAGCCCTGAAGGCAAGGGACACGGGACCCATACCTGGGCCGTGTTCTGGCAGGACCGGCTGGCGGCGCTGCTGAAGGACTCGGAAACCCGCTGATGATGTTCACGCTTCGCCTGCGCGACCCGGTGATGCGCGGCGAAGTGACCTGTTCGGTGCGGATCTGGCAGACGCCGAAGGTCAGGGCCGGCGCATGCTACGCGGTGGCGCCTGAACCTTCGAGGTAGCCGATCAGCGTGGCCATTTTCTGGATGAAGGTCCCGGTCGAGATGCCGATCACGGGCTGGTCCGCCAGATACGGCGAGGTGTCGGTGTAATCGCCGACGCTGGTCGTCGCGAAGTCGCCCGGCGCGATCTCCAGCTGACCGTCGCCGGCGTAGGGATTGCTCGTTGATCGCAGCGGCGTGGGCCACCAGCCGTCGGCGGTCAGCTCGCCAAGGATGGCGCGGACCGCGTCCGGCGTCGGCGCCGCCGATCGGGTGCCGCTGCTGTTGAGGTCAGACACCTGGATGTCGCCGAGGGCGAAGAAGCGGGGCAGGGGCGTCCGTCCCTCGGCCAGTAGCGGCGAGCCCCTGGACGCCTCCGCCGGCGACAGGGCCCGCGCCGCGGCATAGCGCGACCGCAGACCGGTCAGGTCGATCTTCCGGGTCGCGCTGTAGTGTCCGATGGTCTTCACCGGGTCGTGGTTCACGAAGTAGGCCCCGTTGACGACATTCGAGCCGCGTCGATGGACGTAGAGGGGCCGGTTGCTGCCGATCTCGATGAAGGTCGGATGGGTGCGGCCTTCCTTCGTCGGCTCCGCCAGTTTCACCGACTCCAGCCAGTCCAGCGCCTCAGGGATACGTTCGAGGAAGGCTGCGTCGCCGGTCAGGCGGTGAAAGACCATCAGCTGGTCGATGTTGGTCGCGGTCGTGTGGGTCGCCAGCGCCAGCGGCTCGTAGGACCGCGCGCCGGCGGGTTTCAGGTCCGGCGTATACTGCAGTGACCAGCCGGCCTGCGGGGCGGCCTGCTGGGTCGCCAGGAACACCTGCATGGCCCGCCGGATCGGCTCGACCAGGCTCTGGTCGCCCAGACTCTGGCGAACCATCAGCAGGAACTTGATGTTCTCGCCGGCCACGTCGTCGTTGAAGGTGACATAGCCCGTGTAGTCCGGCCGTCCGCCCTTGGCGAAGGCGTCCGTGCGCGGAAAGCGCTGCGGCCAGCCGCCGCTGGGCTGCTGGCTGCCCAGCACCAGCGCCACGGCCTTGCCCAGCGGCGCTCTGATCTTCGGATCGCGGCGCTCGACGTACATCCGCAAGAGGAACTGCATCGCCTCGGACGTGCCGGCGTCGTCGAAGGTGGCGTTGCCCCAGTCGTGCTGGAATTCCTCCAGCCGCCAGGCGTTCTTGCCGATGGTGGCGTACCAGCGCCTCAGCGACTCCTCGCCGGCGAAGTCGATCATGTAGGTCCAGCCGCCGCTGGGCAGCTGGCCGGCGATCAGGGCGCCGGCGGCCTCCTGGGCGGCGGCGTAGTAGCCCTCCTCGCCGGTCGCGTGGAACGCGTCCAGGAACAGGTGACCCATGGTCGCCGTGCCCGGCGGCTGCACCCAGATCATTCCGGGAAAGGCTTCCATCTCGCCCCAGCGACGCGAGAAGTCCGGAAGGCAGGACCAGACATAGCCGCCGTTCACCGCGACCCTGTCGGTCATGAAGGCTGTGGCCTGCCTCATCGCGGCCAGCACTTCGGCGCGGGTCGGCGCCCCGGCGGCCATCGTCGGTGTCGCTATGACCCCGGCCGTCGACGCGGCCCCGGCGATGAACTGTCGGCGAGGGATCATGCGCGGCTCCGGAGGCTCAACCGTCGCGGCAATCTACCATGCGGCGCGTCTCGCGGTCAGTCGCCGCCGGAGGTCCACTGGACGATCGCCATGATCAGCGCGCGTGCGTCGATCGGCTTGGGGACATGTCCGTCGAAGCCGACGCCCAGCAGGCGCTCGGTCGCCTGCCCGTCGACGTCGGCTGTGAAGGCCAGGATCGGCGCTTCGGCGTTCGGGCCGCCGCTGGTGCGGATCAGCCCCATGGCCGCCTCGCCACCCATGCCGGGCATGCGAATATCCATCAGGATCAAATCATATGGGCCGTCGCCCGAAACGGTCACAGCCTCTTCGCCGCTGGAGGCGAAGGTCATGTCGAGGTCGAGCGATCCGAGCAGATGCTTCACCAGCTCCCGGTTTGCCTCGTTGTCATCGACGACGAGGATGCGCGCGCGGTCGGATGGCGTCGCCGCCGCCCGAGGGGCGGGCAGGTGGGCGGAATCGTCGGGCGCTTCGGCCAGCGGCGCCGGCGTCCTGATCCAGAACCGGCTGCCCTGACCCTCGGTGCTCTCGACGCCGATCTCGCCGCCCATGGCCTCGACCAGGCCGCTGCAGATCGCCAGGCCGAGGCCGGTGCCGCCTTCGATGCGGTTCGAGGCCTGGTCGACCTGGGAGAAGCGCCGGAACAGGCGCGCCTGGCCATCGGCCGAGATGCCGGGGCCGGTGTCCTGAACGTTGATGTCGAGGCCGTTATCGCCGGACCAGTCGGCGCTGACCGCGACGCGTCCGGCCGGCGTGAATTTCACGGCGTTGCCGATCAGATTGAGCAGGACCTGTCTCAGCCGGTCCGGATCGATCATCACCCAGTCCGGCAGCGCGTCGGACAGGTCCAGCGAAAGCGTCAGGCCCTTTTCGGCGGCCTGGGCCTCGAACAGGCCGGCGACGTCCTGGACAAGCGCCCTGAGAGCCGTGGCCCGGGGTTCGATCCGCGCCTGGCCGGCCTCGATCTTGGAGAAGTCGAGCACGTCGTTGACGATCGCCAGCAGGGACTGTGTTGCGGTGACGATCCGGGAGGCGAAGCCGTTCGAAACGGTCGACAGTTCCGGCTGTTCGCTGAGCAGTCTTGAAAAGCCGACGATGCTGGTCAGCGGCGTGCGGATTTCATGGCTCATGTTGGCCAGGAATTCGGATTTGACCCGATCGGCGCGTTCAGCCCGGTCCGCCGCCGCCTGAAGCCGCTTCTGCAGTTTGCGTTGCGCCAGGATGGACGCCACGGCCGCGATCAGGGCCAGGGCGACGATGCCGACCAGGGCGGTGATCTGCAGCGTCTGGCGGCGCTGCGCCTTCAGCAAGGCCTGGGTGTCATCGATCTCGCCCTCGAGACTGGCGCGCATGTTGTGCAGCCCGTCGACGGCGGCGGCGGTGGTGTCGCGGCGCTGCTGTTCCTGGAACTCGACGAGGACCTCGTAGGCTTCGGACAGTCTGCCTTCGCTCCGGAGAACCTCCGCCTCGCTCTGCAGAATGTCGTGCATCAGCAACGGGTCGCCGCGACGGGCCGCCAGCGCCCGAAGGGCCTCAAAGCGCAGGCGCGCGTCCCTGGGACGGCCAAGCCGGGCAAGGGCCGTCACCTCTATCAGCATGACCTTCGGCCGATGGTCCGGGGCCATCTCGGGATGGGCCAATGCGGTCTGCGCGCAGGTCAGCGCCTCGGCGTAGGCGCGTGCGGCGATGCGCACCGTGGCGCAGAGCTCATTGGCCCAGCCGATCTCGGTGGCGCTTCCCGTCGCGACCGACAGGCGCTCGAACTGCCGCATCAGATCGGTGGCCAGTTCATTTCGGCCGAGGTTCGAGGTGATGATCGCCAGGTTGTAGAGCGCGGTGCGGCCATCAAGCGGCTGGTCTGTGCTTTGCGAAACAGCGACCTGAAGCTCGACGTTGTCGATGAAGGCGGGCAGGTCGCCGAGCTCGCGCGAGGCATAGGCGCCGGCGTCGGCAAGGCCCAGTTTCAGGGAGCCTGCGCCCTTTGCCTGGCCCGCGTCGCGCAGTCCCGAACGGATGACCTGCAAGGCCTGCACTGGAAGGCCGGCGTCGGTCAGGGCATAGGCGAGCAGCCGGGCGCCGGCCGCCCTCAGATAGGGATCTCGTTCGCCGGCCAGCAGTCGGGTCAGTTCGGCCGCAGCGTCGGCAAAATCCCCCTCGATGCCACGCGAGTAGGCTTCCAGCTGAAGCAGGGCGCGGGCATGCCGGCTGTCTTTCCGCAGGCGTATCTCGTCGGCGTAGAGCGTCATCCAGCGTTCGGCCCGCTGAACGTCAGACGCTGTCAGGGCCTCGACCGAGATCCGGCGCAGTTGTTCAAGCCGCCCCTCGCCGGTGGTTGCGGCGGCGCGGGTCTCCCAGGCCGTGATTTGCTCGGGCGTCGTCATCAGACGCCGCGCTTCCAGCGTGGCCGCCAGTTGTGCGGCGCGCTGGTCCTGCGCTTGCTGGCTCGAACTGGGGGCTTGTGTTCCGGCGGCCAAGGCCGGACCAGCGGTCAGGGCGAAGCACAGTGAAAGAAGAATACGCAGCCGCATGGGCCCCTTGCACAGCAGTTCAGCGCAGGTTGGCGGACGGCGGAGAATTTAGCGTTAACGACCGCGGACGAGCACGGACGAGCGATCTATCGCGACAGCATCTCCGCGGCCCGCGGCGCGAAATAGCTGATCACGCCGGCGCAGCCCGCTCTCTTGAATGCGCCGAGGCTCTCCAGGATGGCGCGCTCCTCGTCGATCCAGCCGTTCTGCGCCGCCGCCATGATCATCGCGTACTCGCCGCTGACCTGGAAGGCGAACGTCGGCATGGAGAAGGTCTCGACAACCCTCTGAATTACATCAAGATAAGGCATGCCAGGCTTGACCATGACCATGTCGGCGCCCTCGGCGATGTCGAGCGCGACCTCGCGCAGCGCCTCGTCGCTGTTGGCCGGGTCCTGCTGATACGTCTTCTTGTCGCCGGGGTTATCGATGTCGCCGGAGCCCAGCTTTCCCGAGCCGATCGCGTCGCGATAGGGGCCGTAGAAGGCCGAGGCATATTTGGCGGCGTAGGACATGATCATAGTGTCCTGAAAACCCTCGCTTTCCAGCGCCCCGCGAATGGCGCCGACCCGGCCGTCCATCATGTCCGAAGGCGCGAGGATGTCGCAGCCGGCGCGCGCCTGGACCAGGGCCTGCTCCACCAGTCGTTCGATCGTCGCGTCGTTGACGATCCGCCCGCGCTCGAGAACGCCGTCGTGGCCGTGGGTGGTGAAGGGGTCCAGCGCCACGTCGCACATGATTCCGACTTCGGGGGCGGCGTCCTTCATCGCTTTCACGGCCCGGCTGATGACCCCGTCGGGATCGGCGGCGCGGGAGCCGTCCGCGTCCTTGCTGGCGCCGTCGATGAGCGGGAAGATCGCGATCGCCGGAATGCCGAGTTCCCGAGCCTGAACAGCGGCTTTGGCCGCTTCCTTCACGGACAGACGCTCGATGCCGGGCATGGAGGCGACGGGGATTCTGCCTTCGCCCTCGTGGACAACCATCGACCAGATCAGGTCTGCGGGGGTCAGCACGCTTTCGCGGACGAGACGACGGCTCCAGTCAGCCTGACGCAGGCGGCGGAGACGCAGGGCGGGATAGGCGGCGAGAGGAGGCAGGCTCATGGCCGGGCGGTTTCACCCATGCGCCGCGACGTGGCAAGCCGGATGAAGCCCGCCGTCGGCGCAATCAGCATCCACAAGGCTCCCAGCAGACCCGCGCCGGCCGACGCGCCGGCGGCGACGACCACCAGCGGCGTGATTCTCAGTCCGCTCAGGTCGAACTGTCGGCCGAACACCACGATCTCGGTGACCACGTCGGTCGGCGCGGCCTGATGCAGCAGGTTGCCGACAGCGCCGAAGGCGGCCACGAGACCGGCGACAAGGGTCAGGGCAATGAACCCGACTCCGATCCAGAAGATGCGGATCTGAAACCGGAAATGCCGTGACAGGTCGTCGGTCGCCGCATCGTGAAGAGCGTAGGCGATCCCGACGGCGACCACGGCGGTGACGCCCGCGAAGAAGATCGAGACCCCCAGCAGGCCATAGCCCAGCAAGGCCAGGTTTCGTTCGGCCTCGGCTCGGAGGGAACCTGCGGGCTTGGTCAAGGGCGGTCTCCGGCTCAGTCTCGCGCGTTGACAGGGTGCGCCGCTGGCGTCAGGTCATCAACCCGCTACAACCGGGGCGCAACATGCTCCAAAGGAGACCGGACGCGCATGGATTTCTCCCTGTCGGACGATCAACGCGCGATCCAGGAGATGGCCCAGGCCTTCGCGCGGGACGAACTCGCCCCCCACTCGGCGAAATGGGATGAAGAGAGCCACTTCCCGGTCGACGTCATGCGCGCTGCGGCAGCGCTCGGCTTTGCTGGCATCTATGTGCAGGACGATGTCGGCGGCTCAGGTCTGAAACGCCTCGACGCTTCGATCATCTTCGAGGCGCTAAGCTACGGCGATGTCGCCACCTCCGCCTATCTGACGATCCACAATATGGCGTCCTGGATGATCGACAGGTTCGGCTCCGAGGATCTGCGCGGACGGTATCTGCCGCGGCTGACGACGATGGAGCTGATCGCCAGCTATTGCCTGACGGAACCCGGCTCCGGCTCTGACGCCGCCGCGATGCGGACGACGGCGACTCGGGATGGCGACCACTACGTCCTCAACGGCTCGAAGGCCTTCATCAGCGGCGGCGGCGTTTCGGACGTCTATGTCGTCATGGCCCGCACCGGCGAGCCGGGCGCGAAGGGCGTCTCGGCCTTCGTCGTCGAGAAGGGGACGCCCGGCCTCAGCTTCGGCGCCAACGAGCGCAAGATGGGCTGGAAGAGCCAGCCGACAGCCCAGGTGAACTTCGACGGCGTGCGGGTCCACGAATCCAACCGCATAGGCGGCGAGGGGGAGGGCTTCCGTTTCGCCATGATGGGCCTGGACGGCGGGCGGCTGAACATCGCCAGCTGCTCGCTCGGCGGCGCGGCTTTCGCGCTCGATACGGCCAAGGCCTATCTGGAGACCCGCAACCAGTTCGGCCGGCCGCTGAAGGACTTCCAGGCCCTGCAGTTCAAGATCGCCGACATGGCCACCGAGCTGGAGGCCGCCCGGCTGATGGTTCGCCATGCCGCTGACGCCCTGGACAAGCGCGATCCGAATGCAACGAAACTCTGCGCCATGGCCAAGCGTTTCGCCACCGACGCCGGATTCACCGTGGCCAACGAGGCCCTGCAACTTCATGGCGGCTACGGCTATCTCGCGGACTATCCGCTGGAGCGCGTCGTCCGCGACCTGCGCGTCCACCAGATCCTCGAGGGGACCAACGAGATCATGCGCGTGATCATCAGCCGGGAGATGTTCAGGCAGTGACGGACGAACCCGAAGTCCTTTGCCGCGTCGAGTCCGGCGTCGGGCGGATCACGCTGAACCGGCCGAAAGCCCTGCACGCCCTGACCCTGGTGATGTGCGAGGACATGATCGACGCCCTGTCGATCTGGCGCTACGACGAGCAGGTCCAGTGCATCCTCATCGACCACAGCGGCGAGCGCGGCTTCTGCGCCGGCGGCGATATCCGCATGCTGGCGGAAAGCGGGGCGGGGGACGCGGTCGCGGCGCGCAGGTTCTTCCACACCGAATACCGCCTGAACCACCTGCTGTTCTCCTATCCCAAACCGGTCATCGCGGTGATGGACGGCGTGACCATGGGCGGCGGCGTGGGTCTCTCGATGCCAGCGGCGGTGCGGATCGCAACCGAGCGGACCACCTTCGCCATGCCGGAGACAGGCATCGGCCTGTTCCCGGACGTCGGTGGCGGCTGGTTCCTGCCGCGGCTTCCGGGCAAGGCGGGCCTCTGGCTCGCCCTGACCGGCGCGCGGATCAAGGCGCCAGACTGCTGCGCCCTGGGTATCGCGACGCACTTCATGCCGTCAGAGCGGGTGGGGGCGTTCAAGGCGGCCTTGCTGGCTCATCCGGCGAGCGTAGCAGGCGCTTTGGCCGCCGTTGTGGAGGACCCCGGCCACGCGCCTCTGGCGGCCCGTCAGGCGGACATCGACCGGCTGTTCGGCGGCGACAGCGTCGAGGCGATCCTGGACGCCCTCGCGGCTGAGCCCGGCGAGTGGGCGGCCGCGCAGAAAGAGACGCTGGCGACCAAGTCGCCGCAGACGCTGAAGGTGGCCTTCCGCCAGCTTCGCACCGGCGCAGCGCTCGACGACTTCGCGGCCAATATGGCGATGGAGTACCGGATCGGCTCGCGGGTCGTTCGGATGCACGATTTCCTTGAAGGGGTCAGGGCTGTGATCATCGACAAGGACAACGCCCCGGCCTGGAACCCGGCGGCCGTCGAAGCGGTCTCCGACGCCCTGCTGGATGACATCTTCGCGCCACTTTCGGCCGATGAAGAATGGACGCCGCTGACTTGAGGCCGGAACCGGCGTAGGACAACAGCCGGGTCGGGGAAACGCTATGCCGGGAAGAACCACGCCATGAAGACCCATGCCCGCTGGATGGCCCTCGCGGCCGTGCTGGCCCTCGCCGCCTGCGAAACCGTCCCGCCGCCGCCGCCGCCGCCACCCGCTGATGCGCCGGTGACGCTGCCGGCGTTCCTCAGCGCCGCACTGGCCGACCCCGCTCGCCCTGAAGCCGACCGCGCCCGCGACGCCGGTCGCCGCCCCGGGGAAGTCCTGCTGTTCGCCGGGCTGAAGCCCGGCATGAAGGTCGTCGATCTGGTTCCGGGGACCGGCTACTTCACCCGCATCTTCTCAAGGGCCGTCGGCCCGAACGGGCGCGTCTACGCCTATGTGCCGGACGAACTGACCGTGCTGGCCAAGGGCCGCCCGCCGTCAGTAGCGGCCTTCGTCGGCAAGCCGCCGTACGGAAACAGCCGGATGATCCTGCAGAGGCTGCCGCTGTTCTCGGCCCCCGAGAAGGTCGACATGGTTTTCACGGCCCAGAACTATCACGACATGCATCTGGATTTCATGGGCCCGGCTGACCTGTCGGTGGTCAACCGCAAGGTCTTCGCGGCCCTCAAGCCCGGCGGCGTCTACATCGTCATCGACCACTCGGCCAAGCCCGGCTCGGGCCTGCGCGACGCCGGGACGCTGCATCGCATCGACCCCGGCTTCGTGCGCCGCGAGATCGAGGCCGCCGGCTTCATCTACGAAGGCGAGAGCCGGGTGCTGCGCAATCCGCGCGACGCCATGACCATCAACGTCTTTGAACCTTCGATCCGTGGCCAGACGGACCAGTTCGTCTACCGCTTCCGCAAGCCCAGGAGCGCCCGCTGATGCTGTTCCGTCTCACTGCCCCGCTGGCCGGGATTGTCGCCGTCCTTCTGTCCGCCACCGCCATGGCCGCGGACGTTCCCGCCAACATCGCCGCGGCGATCGCAAACCCGGCGCGGCCCGAGGTTCAGCGTGAGCGGGACGCCGCACGCCATCCGGGCGAGCTGCTGGCCTTCGCCGGGGTCAAGCCCGGCGACAAGGTCGCCGACTTCCTGATGGGCGGCGGCTACTTCACCCGGATCTTCTCCGGCGCCGTCGGTCCGACCGGCAAGGTCTACGGCTACCAGGCCGCCGAGTTCATCGCCTTCCAGGCCGACTACGCCAAATGGCAGGACGAGACGGTCGCGTTCGCGCCGAACATCGTGCCGGTCCGCAGTTCACTGGCCGCCTTCAGCTTCGCCGAGCCGCTGGACCTGATCTTCACCGCCCAGAACTACCACGACCTGCATCTGGGCCAGGCCAAGCCGGAACAGATCGCCTTCATCAATCGGCAGTTGTTCGCCGCGCTAAAGCCGGGCGGCGTGCTCCTGGTCATCGACCACTATGCCGCTGATGGCTCCGGTGATCGTGACTCGAACAAGCTGCACCGCATCGACATCGCGATGGTCAAGGCGGAGCTGGCCGCAGCCGGCTTCGTGCTGGAAGGCGAGAGCGACATCCTGCGCAATCCGTCAGACCCGCGCACCGCCAACGTCTTTGAGCCGGCCCTGCGCGGCAAGACCGACCAGTTCGTCCTCAAATTCCGCAAGCCGGCCTGAGTCATGACCCGCATCGCCTTCATCGGTCTCGGCAACATGGGCGCCGGAATGGCGGCCAATCAGGCGAAGGCCGGCCACGAGGTCACCGCCTTTGACCTGTCGCAGGCCGCCGTCGACCGGGCGGTCGCCGCCGGTTGCCGGCCGGCCGCAAGCGTCGCCGAGGCGGTGAAGGACTCCGAGGCGGTGATCACCATGCTGCCCGCCGGGCCGCACGTCCGCAGCGTCTATGGCGAACAGGTGCTGGCTCATGCGCCGACCTCAGCGTTGCTGATCGACTGCTCGACGATCGACATCGACAGCGCCCGCGCGGTCGGAGAGCAGGCGAGGGCGCAGGGATTCCGCTTCGCCGACGCACCCGTCAGCGGCGGGATCATGGCCGCCGAGGCCGGCACGCTGGCCTTCATGGTCGGCTGCGAGACCGGTGACTACGCCGCCTTCGAGGACATCCTCAAGCCGATGGCGCGCGTCGTGTTCCACGCCGGCGGCTCCGGGTCGGGGCAGGCGGCCAAAATCTGCAACAACATGCTGCTGGGCATCTCGATGATCGGCGTCTGCGAGGCTTTCGCCCTCGCCGAGAAGCTCGGGCTCGACCCGGAGCGATTCTACGAGATCGGGTCGAAGTCGTCCGGCCAGTGCTGGTCGCTGACGACCTATTGCCCTTGGCCCGGACCGGTCGAGACCGCGCCGTCGAATCGCAACTACGAGGGGGGCTTCCTAAGCGCCCTGATGCTGAAGGACCTCAAGCTGGCGCAGGAAGCCGCGGCCCGGGCCGGAGCCTCGACGCCCATGGGCGCCCAGGCCGAGGCCCTCTATGCCCTGTTCGACGGAATGGGGCATGGCCAGAAGGACTTCTCGGCGATGCTGCAGATGTTCCGGGGGCAGCTGGAAACGCTGAAGACCTGACGCACTTCGTTTGCGCTGGATCAATTCGTCCGGCGCTCTCGCGGCCCATGCTGGTCGACATTACCTGAGAGCCGTTCGCGCAAGACCCGCGGCGTTTCGCGTAATAGGTTGCCAGATGAAACGGCCGTAAGTGGACACGGACGTAGGGCGGTGCGAATAAGCCGCCGAACAGGAACAAGGGGCCGGTCAGGCGGGGCAATCCGCCATTGAGGACCGGGGCGTCGTCGATGGACTACAAGGCCGCTTTCGAAACCGCCGTCGAACAGGTTCGTGGCGAGGGGCGCTATCGGGTTTTCGCCGATCTCAAGCGCCATCGCGGCGACTTCCCGCGCGCCACCTGGACGCGCGATGACGGATCGGAATCCGAGGTCATCGTCTGGTGTTCCAACGACTACCTCGGCCAGGGCCAGAACCCGGTCGTCGCCGACGCGATGCATGCGGCCATCGACGCCAACGGCACCGGTTCGGGCGGCACCCGCAACATTTCCGGCACGACCCATTTCCACGTCGAGCTCGAGCGTGAACTGGCCGATCTGCACCGCAAGGAATCGGCGCTGCTGTTCACCTCCGGCTATGTCTCCAACGAGGCGACGCTCGCGACGCTCTACAAGATCCTGCCGGGGCTGATCATCTTCTCGGATGAGCTGAACCACGCCTCGATGATCAGCGGCATCCGCAACGGCGGCGGCGCGCGCAAGATTTTCCGCCACAACGACCTGGCCCATCTCGAGCAACTGCTCGCCGAGGCCGATCCCGAAGCGCCCAAGCTGGTGGCCTTCGAGAGCGTCTATTCGATGGACGGCGACATCTCCGACATCCGCGGCACGGTCGCGCTGGCGAAGAAGTACGGCGCCATGACCTATATCGACGAGGTCCACGCGGTCGGCCTTTACGGCCAGCGCGGCGGCGGGGTTTCGGAGCGGGACGACATCGCTTCTGAGATCGACATCATCGAGGCGACGCTCGGCAAGGCCATCGGCGTGATGGGCGGCTATATCGCCGCCGACGCGGTGATCTGCGACGCCATTCGCTCCTATGCTTCCGGCTTCATCTTCACCACATCGCTTCCGCCGGCGCTGACGGCCGGCGCTCTGGCGTCGGTGCGCTGGCTCAAGGAGCACAACGAAGTCCGCGAGCAGCACCAGGAACGGGCCGCGACGCTCAAGGCCATGATGAAGGCGGCGGGCCTGCCGGTGATGGACAGCTCGGTCAGCCACATCGTGCCGGTGATGGTCGGCGACGCCGTCCACTGCAAGATGGTCTCGGACATGCTGCTCGAGGATCACGGCATCTATGTCCAGCCGATCAACTTCCCGACCGTGCCGCGCGGCACCGAGCGGCTGCGGTTCACGCCGACGCCATTCCACACCGACGCGATGATGCGCGATCTGGTGAAGTCGCTTGAAAACCTCTGGGCGCACTGCAATATCGCCCGGGTCGGCGGCTACGCCGCCTAGAAGGATCTAAGTCCGCCGCCGAACGCCCTTTCCAAGACCGATCCGTTTCGCGAAATCAGACCGTCGCTCGGCGTAAGCGGGCGCGACCATGGGGTAGTCAGGCGGCAGCCCCCACTTGCGGCGATAGTCTTCAGGGCTCAGGTCGAACCGCGACCGCAGGTAGCGCTTCAGCATCTTCAGCTGCGCGCCGTCTTCCAGGCAGACGATGTAATCCCGCTGGATGGAGCGCGAAACCGGGACGGCGGGCTTCTGCCGCTCGCGGGCGACCGGCGCCGGCGCCTCGGACAGGCCGCTCAGCGCGCTGTGAATGGTTCGAATCAGATCGGGCAGGGCGGCGACGCCGACGGGATTGCGACCGACAAACGCCGCCACGATCTCCGCCGAGCAAGCCAGGATGTCGGCGTTCGAGGTTTCCGTTTCGGGGGTCTCGTCGGCCATTACGCGATTTCCTCAGACAAAGAAGCGTCACCACTCCCTGCCGGCGGTCGAGCGCCGGCGGGTTATTCGACCAACGCGCCCGACAGGGCCGGGTTCCGATTGATCATGCCGACATGATCGCTAAAGAGGGCGCGCCAGCCAGCGCGTCGCAGCAAGGGGTATGCCCATGAACGCCTCCACATCGATCCGTCCCGCCTTCTTCGGCGCGGACCTTGCGACAGCCGACCCGGCGATTGCCGAGGCCATCACGCATGAGCTTACCCGGCAGCAGAACCAGATCGAGCTGATCGCCTCGGAGAACATCGTCTCCCGTGCGGTGCTCGAGGCCCAGGGCTCGATCCTGACCAACAAGTACGCCGAGGGTTACCCGGGCAAGCGCTACTACGGCGGCTGCGAGTACGTCGACGTGATCGAGACCCTGGCCATCGAACGGGCCAAGGAACTGTTCGGCGCCGGCTTCGCCAACGTCCAGCCGCACTCGGGCGCCCAGGCCAACCAGGCGGTGTTCATGGCGCTGCTGACGCCGGGCGACACCTTCATGGGCATGGATCTGGCCGCCGGCGGCCACCTGACCCACGGCAGCCCGGCCAATCAGTCGGGCAAGTGGTTCAAGCCCGTAGCCTACAGCGTCCGCCCGCAGGACCAGTACATCGACTACGACAACGTCGCCGAGGTCGCCGAGCGCGAACGGCCCAAGCTGATCATCGCCGGGGGCTCCGCCTACAGCCGGGCCATCGACTTCAAACGCTTCCGCGAGATCGCCGACAGCGTCGGCGCCCTGCTGATGGTGGATATGGCGCACTACGCGGGTCTGGTGGCCGGCGGGGCGTATCCCAATCCGGTGCCGCACGCGCATGTCGTGACCACCACCACCCACAAGACCCTGCGCGGGCCGCGCGGCGGCCTGATCCTGACCAACGACGAGGCCATCGCCAAGAAGATCAACTCGGCGGTGTTCCCCGGTCTGCAGGGCGGTCCGCTGGAGCATGTCATCGCCGCCAAGGCCGTGGCCTTCGGCGAAGCGCTGCAGCCGGACTTCAAGGCCTACGCCGCCCAGGTCGTGGTCAACGCCCGCGCCCTGGCCGACACCCTGATGGCGTCGGGCGTCAACATCGTCTCAGGCGGCACCGACAGCCACGTCATGCTGGTCGACCTGCGGCCCAAGGGCGTGACGGGAAAGGACACCGAAGCCGCGCTCGAGCGGGCGCACATGACCTGCAACAAGAACGGCATTCCGTTCGACACCGCGTCGTTCACCGTGACCTCGGGGGTCCGCCTGGGCACGCCCGCGGGCACCACGCGCGGCTTCGGCGAGGCGGAGTTCCGTCAGGTCGGCCGCTGGATCGGCGAGGTCGTCGACGGCCTGGCCGCCAACGGCGCCGAAGGCAATGCGGCGGTCGAGGCGAAGGTTCGCGAGCAGGTCATGGCGTTGACGGCGCGCTTCCCTATCTACAACTAATAGGGACGGCCGCCGGGAGGGGCCCAACATGCGCTGCCCGTTCTGTGGTCACATGGAAAGCCAGGTGAAGGACAGCCGCCCGTCGGAAGACGGCGCGGCTATCCGTCGCCGTCGCCTCTGCCCCGAATGCGGCGGTCGTTTCACCACCTTCGAGCGGGTGCAGCTGCGTGAACTGACCATCGTCAAGCGTTCGGGCCGCCGCGCGCCGTTCGACCGGGAGAAGCTGGTCCGCTCGATCTCGATCGCCACCCGCAAGCGGCCGATCGACGCCGAGCGGCTCGACCGGCTGGTCAACGGCATCGTCCGGCAGCTCGAAAGCATGGGCGAGACCGAGCTGGCCTCGAACGTGGTCGGTGAGATGGTCATGAAGGCGCTCAAGGCGCTCGATGATGTGGCTTACGTCCGCTACGCCTCGGTCTACCGCGACTTCCGCCATACCGACGACTTCGCCCAGTTCCTCAGCGCCGAGGGCTTGGCCGAAGACGTGGAGGACTGACGCTGGGCGTCACGCTCAAGCTGGCCACCTCGCTCGACGGTCGCATCGCCACCGCATCGGGGGAAAGCCGATGGATCACCGGGCCGAAGGCGCGTGAGGAGGTTCACCGCCTGCGCGCCATGCATCAGGCGATCCTCGTCGGAGTCGAAACCGCGATCGCCGATGATCCCGAACTCACGGTCCGCATGCCGGGCTTCGTCGGTATCCAGCCGGTCCGGGTGGTGCTCGACAGCCGGCAGCGACTGCCCCTGACGTCAAAGCTGGTGAAGGACGCCGAAAGGCTGCCGACGGTCGTCATCACCGTCGAGAATCCAAACAACCGTTTGACTGACGCGGGGGTCACCGTGATTCAGGTGGCCCAGTCTGAGGGGCGGCCTGAGCCGCGTGCGGTTGTCGAAGCCCTCCAGGGCGACTTCGATCGGCGACTTGTGGAGCGTTTCGGCGGAGAAGCCTCCGGGAGCACGGCGATGAATCTGATGATCGAAGGCGGCGGACAGGTGGCGGCGAGCTTTCTGTCAGCGGGGCTGGTCGATCAGATCGAGTGGTTCCGGGCGCCGATGATCCTCGGTGACGAGGGGCGTCCGGCGATCGGCGCCTTCGTGTTGAAAGATCTGGCCTCCGCCCCACGTTTCAGGCGGCTGGCCATCGAGATGGTCGGCGACGACCTGTGGGAGCGGTACGGAAAGGCCTGATGTTTACCGGAATTGTCACCGATGTCGGCCGGGTGCGCAGCGTGCGCGAGACCAACCGCGACCGCCGCTTCGAGATCGAAACCGCCTACGACATGGCGAGCGTCGACCTTGGGGCGTCGATCTCCCATTCCGGCTGTTGCCTGACGGTCGTGGAAAAGGGTGAGGGCTGGTTCGCCGTCGAGGTTTCGGCCGAAACCCTGTCGCTGACGACGCTGGACCAGTGGGTCGAAGGCGGACCGGTGAACCTCGAGCGGGCCGCGCGGCTTGGCGACGAGATGGGCGGCCACATTGTCTCGGGACACGTCGATGGCCTCGGCGAAGTGATCTCCATCACGCCCGAGGGCGGCTCACACCGGCTGCGCATACGCGCTCCGAAGCCGCTGCATCGGCTGATCGCCCCCAAGGGCTCGATCACGGTCGAGGGCGTCAGCCTGACCGTCAATGAAGTCGAGGACGATGTCTTCGGCCTGAACATCATTCCCCACACCTGGGATGTGACCACGCTCGGCCGGCTGACGGTCGGCTCAAAGGTCAATCTCGAGATCGACATGCTGGCGCGCTACCTCGCCCGGTGGCAGGAGACCGCGTGATGAATACCGACAGCCCCATCTCTCCCATCGAGGACATCATCGAGGACGCCCGCAACGGGCGGCCCTACATCCTCGTCGACGCCGAGGACCGCGAGAACGAAGGGGATGTGATCATCCCCGCGCAGTTCGCGACGCCGGACCAGATCAACTTCATGGCCCGGCACGCCCGCGGCCTGATCTGCCTGAGCATCACCAACGAGCGCGCCCGCCAGCTGCGGCTGCCGCCGATGGCCGCCGAGAACCGCGAAAGCATGACGACCGCCTTCACCGTCTCGATCGAGGCGAAGGAAGGGGTGACCACGGGCATCTCGGCCCATGACCGCTCCCACACGGTCGCCGTCGCCATCGACCCGACCAAGGGGCCGGACGACATCGTCTCGCCGGGCCACGTCTTCCCGCTGGTCGCCCGCGACGGCGGTGTGCTCGTCCGCGCCGGCCACACCGAGGCGGCGATCGACATTTCCCGTCTGGCGGGCCTGAACCCGGCCGGGGTGATCTGCGAGATCATGAAGGACGACGGGACCATGGCCCGCCTGCCGGACCTGGTGTCGTTCGCCCAGTTGCACGGGCTGAAGATCGGCACCATCGCCGACCTGATCGCCTATCGCCGCCGCACCGAGCGTCAGGTCGAGCGGGCGCTTGAGACGCCGTTCACCAGCATCCACGGCGGCGATTTCCGGATGATCGTCTACCGCAACACCATCGACCGCTGCGAGCATGTGGCGCTGGTGAAGGGACGGATCGAGGCTGACAAGCCGACTCTCGTCCGGATGCACCAGGTCGATCTGGCCGCGGACATGCTGGGTTTCGTCGGCGCGCGGCACGACTATGTGCCGGCGGCGCTGCGCGCCATCGGGGCTCACGACGGCCCTGGCGTCGCGGTGTTCATTCGCGATCCGAACCCGGCCTGGCTTTCCGAACGCTACGGCGGGGAGTATGCGGCGGGGAGCCAGTACCGGAACAACGCCATCCGCGACTACGGAGTGGGGGCGCAGATCCTGCTGGACCTGGGGGTGCGGGAAATGGTCCTGCTTACCTCCAGTCCCTTCAAACCCGCCGCCCTCGAGGGCTACGGGCTCAGGATCGTCGGGCGCCAGCCCATCGAGACGCCCAAGGAGTAACGCATGTCCGCTGCCAAGGTCCGCATTCTCATCGTGGAAGGCCGGTTCTATTCCGAGCTGTCCGACGAGCTCCTGCGGGGCGCGGCCGACGCCATCACGGCGGTCGGGGCCGAGTATGAGGTGATCACGGTGCCGGGCGCGCTCGAGATCCCGGCGGTCATCGCCATCGCCGAGAAGGCCGGCGGCTTTGACGGCTACGTGGCGCTGGGCTGCGTGATCCGCGGCGAGACCTATCACTTCGAGATTGTGTCCAATGAGTCCTCGCGCGGCCTGATGGATCTGGCCACGCGCAAGCGGCTGGCGATCGGCAACGGCATCCTGACGGTCGAGGACGAGGAGCAGGCTTGGGCCCGCGCCCGCGTCTCGGAAGGCGACAAGGGCGGTGGCGCCGCGCGCGCCTGCCTGGAAGTCCTGAGCATTCGCAGCCGTCTGCTCGGGGGCGGCAAGTGACCGGCGACAGCAAGCCTGCCTCGCTGCGTGACGCCTACGAGAAGCTCCTTGCGGCGACCGACAGCAAGGCCGCGCCGCTGAGCGCGAAGGCGCGCCGCGCCCGTACCGTGGCCCGGCTGGCCGCCGTGCAGGCGCTCTACCAGATGGAACTGGCGGGAACCGGCGTGGACGCCGTGGTCCGCGAGTTCACCGATCACCGCTTTGACGGCGACCTTGAGGGCGAGACGCTTGCCGAGGCCGACGAAGTGTTCTTCTCCGAGCTGGTCCATGGCGTGGTCGGCGAACAGGCAGCGATCGACAACGCCATCTCGCACCGGCTGGCGGCCAACTGGCGGCTGGAGCGGGTCGACGCGACGCTGCGGGCGATCCTGCGGGCCGGCGGCTGGGAACTGATGAACCGCCCTGATGTGCCGGTCGAGGTGGCCATCGACGAGTACGTCGAGATCACCAAGTCGTTCTTCGAGGGGCCAGAGCCCGGTTTCGTCAACGGCGCCCTCGACGGCATCGCCCGCGATGCCCGGGGGTGAGTTCGACTGGATCGCGCAGCTTCTGAAGCCCCTGACCCGGGGCGCGCCGGAAGCGCTCGATCTGCTCGACGACGCGGCGGTGATTCCCTCGCGGCCTGGCTTCGACCTCGTCGTCACCAAGGACGCCCTGGTCGCCGGCGTCCATTTCCTGCCTGCTGATCCGCTCGACCTCGTGGCGCGCAAGCTGCTGCGGGTGAACCTGTCGGACCTCGCCGCCAAGGGCGCCGCGCCCTACGGCTATTTTCTCACGACGGCCTGGCCGACCGGGACGACCTGGGACGTGCGCGAACTGTTCGCCGCGGGGCTCGCGGCGGACGGCGAGATGTACGGCTTGGCCCTGCTCGGCGGCGACACCGTATCAACGCCAGGGCCACTGACCCTGACCGCGACGCTGCTGGGCTGGGTTCCGCAGGGCGGTGCGGTGCTTCGCCGCGGCGCGCGCCCGGGCGACCTGCTGGCGGTCAGCGGCCCCATCGGCGACGGCTGGCTCGGGCTCAAGGCCGCGCGGGGCGACCTCAACTCCGCCAGACTCGCCGACCGCTACCGTCTGCCAGACCCCAGGACCGATCTCGCTGACCTGATCCGGGCGAAGGCGAGGGCGGCTGCCGACATCTCGGACGGCTTGCTGGCCGACGCCGGTCATCTGGCGACGGCCAGTGGTTGCGCTGTCGCCGTCGATCTGGACCGCATGCCGCTCTCTGCGGAGGCGATGGCCTGGCTTGCCGGGCAGCCGTCGCGGGCCGACGCGCTGATCGCGCTCGCTACGGGCGGCGACGACTACGAGATTGTCTGCGCGCTGGCGGCCGACCAGCCGGTCCCTGAAGGGCTGACCGTGGTCGGAGCCTTCGCCGAAGGGGCAGGAGTCACGGCCCTGTCCGGCGGCGCGCCGCTCGCGCTCGACCGCCTCGGCTGGACCCACGGTTAACGCCGTTTTCACCACGCGGTCGCACTGTCGGGCCATGCGCCGTCGTCAGCTTCTCGCCGTCCTTCCGTTCGCGCTCGCCGCGGGTTCTGCATCCGCCAGCGCGCCGCCCAAGAAGGCTGCGGAGGGCCAGTACGTCGACCTCTCGCCGATCGCGCTGCCGATCGTGCTGAACAACCGGCTGATCAACTACGTCTTCGTGCAAGTCCGTCTGAACCTCACCGCCTCAGCTGACGCGCCGAAGATCCGCGAGAAGGAGCCCTGGTTCCGGGACGCGCTCGTTCGGGCCGGACACCGGACTCCGTTCACCAAGGCGACCGACTACACGGTCATCGACGAGGCCCGGCTGAAGGCGACCCTGTTGCGTGAGGCGGCGGCCATCACGCCGGCGCGAAACCTGCTGTCGGTGACCGTGGTTTCCCAGACCCCGAAGCAGCGCAACGGCCTGCCGCGCCCTCCCGCCGCAGCCCGCTGATTTCCCCAAACGGAACGGGCGGTTGCTTAGGCCGCGCGCTTTTGGCAAAGACGGGCGTCTTTTCGCAAGGGGGCGTCGTCTGACGGCGTCTATTCAAAGCAAAGCGGGGGAACCGAACGTCGGCCAGCGGTCGCGCGGGAACCCTCGGGCTACAACAAGGGGCTCTTGGAACTATGGGCATCGACTTTCTGGTACTGGCGATCGTCGCCGGTCTGGCCGCCGTCGTATACGGCGTCGTCCAGACCCTCGGACTATTGCGCAAATCTCCCGGCAACGCGCGGATGCAGGAAATCGCCGCCGCCATTCAGGAAGGCGCGCAGGCCTATCTGAACCGCCAGTACACCACGATCGGCATCGTCGGCGTGGTGGTGATCGCGGTCCTGGCCTGGTTCTTCAAGAGCTGGGAACAGCCGGTCGGCTTCGCCATCGGCGCCATCCTGTCGGGCCTCGCCGGCTTCGTCGGCATGCTGATTTCGGTTCGCGCCAACGTCCGCACCGCCCAGGCCGCCTCTGAGAGCCTCGGCAAGGGCCTGAACCTCGCGTTCACCTCCGGCGCCATCACGGGCATGCTGGTGGCCGGCCTCGCCCTGCTGGGCGTCGCGGGCTACTACTTCGTCCTGACCCGCACCCTGGGCCTCGACCCGACCAGCCGTCCGGTGATCGACTCGCTGGTGACGCTGGGCTTCGGCGCCTCGCTGATCTCGATCTTCGCCCGCCTCGGCGGCGGCATCTTCACCAAGGGCGCCGACGTCGGCGGCGACATGGTCGGCAAGGTTGAAGCCGGCATTCCGGAAGACGATCCCCGCAACGCCGCGACCATCGCCGACAACGTCGGCGACAACGTCGGCGACTGCGCCGGCATGGCCGCCGACCTGTTCGAAACCTACGCGGTGACCACGGTCGCCACCATGGTTCTGGCCGCCATCTTCTTCCGCGACTCGGCCGATCTGGTTTCGGCCATGATGGTCCTGCCGCTGGCGATCTGCGCCGTCGGCATCGTCACCTCGATCATCGGCGCCTTCTTCGTCCGTCTGGGCAAGAGCCAGAACATCATGGGCGCCCTGTACCAGGGCCTGATCGTCACCGGCGTGCTGTCGGCGATCGCCCTGTACTTCCTGTTCCCGCACTTCGTGTCCGCCCCGATCGAGTTCACCCCCTTCGGCGGTGAAGCCAAGTCCTACGGCGCGATGGAACTGTTCTGGTGCGGCATCACCGGCCTGGTGATCACCGCCCTGATCGTCGTCATCACCGAGTACTACACCGGCACGGGCTTCCGTCCGGTGAAGTCGGTGGCCCAGGCCTCGGTCTCGGGCCACGGCACCAACGTGATCCAGGGCCTGGCCATGTCGCTGGAGGCCTGCGCGGCCCCGGCCATCGTGATCATCGCCGGCATCATCGTCACCTACGGCCTGGCGGGTCTGTTCGGCATCGCCATCGCGGTGACGGCCATGCTGTCGCTGGCCGGCTTCATCGTCGCCCTCGACGCCTTCGGCCCGGTGACGGACAACGCCGGCGGCATCGCTGAAATGGCCGGTCTTCCCCCGGAAGTCCGCGTCACCACCGACGCCCTGGACGCCGTCGGCAACACGACCAAGGCCGTCACCAAGGGCTACGCGATCGGTTCGGCCGGTCTGGGCGCCCTGGTGCTGTTCGCCGCCTACACCGAAGACCTGAAGTTCTTCACGGCGGAAGCCACGCCGGGCTCCTTCTTCGACGGTCTGGGCGCGGTCACCTTCGACCTCTCCAACCCCTACGTCGTCGTCGGCCTGCTGTTCGGCGGTCTGCTGCCGTTCCTGTTCGGCGGCATGTCGATGACCGCCGTCGGTCGCGCCGCCCAGGAAGTGGTGGTCGAGGTTCGTCGCCAGTTCCGCGAGAACCCCGGCATCATGACCGGCGAGGTGAAGCCGGAATACGGCAAGGCCGTCGACATCCTGACCAAGGCCGCGATCCGGGAAATGATCGTCCCGTCGCTGCTGCCGGTCGTTTCGCCCGTGCTGCTGTTCTTCGTCATCAACGCCATCGCCGGCAAGGTGAACGCGTTCGCCAGCCTCGGCGCGATGCTGATGGGCGTCATCGTCACCGGCCTGTTCGTCGCCATCTCGATGACCTCGGGCGGCGGCGCCTGGGACAACGCCAAGAAGGTGATCGAAGAAGGCTTCACCGACAGCGACGGCGTCACGCACGGCAAGGGCTCTGAAGCCCACAAGGCCGCCGTGACCGGCGACACCGTCGGCGACCCCTACAAGGACACCTCCGGCCCGGCCGTGAACCCGATGATCAAGATCGCGAACATCGTGGCCCTGCTGCTGCTGGCGGTCCTGGCCCACGGCTAGGACTTTGGGGAGCCGGTTCCGCCGGCTCCCGTCCACCGCAACGAAAGACGCCCCGGAGAGCGATCTCCGGGGCGTTCTCGTTTTCAGGATCTGCCGGCAGGGCCGGCGAGGGTGGTCTATTCGCGGCGGTCGCCCGGCCGGCTGCCCGGAAGTCCTTCGGCATCGTCACGGGGCAGCATGCCGCCGCGACCGACGTTGCCGAGAAGCTGTTCAAGGACGCTCAGCTCACGACCACGCGTCGGCGTCTCGCGGCTGTTGTAGGCGAACACCTTGCCGTCGCGCAGGGTGAAGGCCTTGACCGTCAGCACCTGCTCCGTCGCCGGGTCGAAGGTGATGGCGAAGATGTTCCGCTGGGCGACGCGGGGCTGGTAGAACGCCACCCGGTCGGTCACCTGGCTCATGTAGAACCAGACGTTGGGATCGAAGGTCGACTTTGCCGAGGGCGAGCCGAGCTTGCCCATCACGGTCGACTTGGTGTCCTCGCCGGACTTGATGTCGGCCGGATTGACCTCGATCGCCTGAAAGCCGGAATAGTTGGTCATCGGCATGCATCCGCCCGTCGTCGTCATGACGATGGCGGCGGCTGCGGCGAGGGCGGCTTTACGGTACATGTCGGCTCCCGGTGCGCGCTCTTGAGCGCAGGTCTTTGACCTATCGCCCGCGCGGGCTTAGTTCAATGCCCGCTTTAGGCTCCCCTGGCGGCGAAATCGAGGCGATACCGACGATGTTGCAGCGGCTGTTCCGGCCAAATCCGGCGAAACTGGCGGGCGAGGCGCTTTATGCGGCCGCCGCGGGCCAGGCGCGGCAGCCTGACTTTTACCGGATCGGCGGCGTCGCCGACACGCGGGAAGGGCGGTTTGAGCTCTACACGATGCACGTCATCCTGCTGGTCGAGCGCCTGAAGGGCGAGACCGGCATGGCGGCCGAAGCCAGGCAGAACCTCTTTGATTGCTACGTTCGCGGCCTCGACGACGCCTTCCGCGAACTCGGTGTCGGCGACACTGCCGTGGCCAAGCGGGTGAAGAAGCTGGGCGAGGCCTTCTATGGCCGGCTGAAGGCTTTCGAGGAGTCGCTGACCGCGCTGCCTGACCGCGCCGTCCTGACCGATCTGGTGACGCGCACGGTGCTTGAGGGGCGGGGCGAGACGGCCCAAGCGATGGTCGACTATGTGCTTTCGGCGCGGGAGGCCCTGTCGGGCCAGACGATCGAGCGTCTGCTGACGGGCGATATTCTCTGGGAGCAGGCCCAATGATCGGCGAATCACCCTGGCGCCAGGTGATGCGGTTCAGCGAAGTCAGCCGCGGACCGGTCACAAAGCGACTTGAGGCCGACGAGGCCGCGCGCGCGAAGATCGCCCGTCACCTCGATCTGGTCTCGATCGGGTCGCTGACGGCGGACCTGAAAATCCGGCCGTGGATGGACGGCGTCGAGATCGAGGGGACCTTCGCCGCCGACATCACCCAGACCTGCGGCGTCACCGCCGAGGACTTCGAGGAGACCGCCGAAGGCGAGTTCACCCTGCGGGCGCTGCCCCCGGGCAGCCCCAACGCCCCGCAGGAGTTGGCGGAAGAGCTCGAGCTCGATCCGGACGCCGACGATCCGCCCGACGTGCTCGAGGGCGAGGACATCGATCTGGGCGGCTATGTCGTGGAACACCTGTCGCTTGAGCTGGATCCGTTCCCCCGGGCGCCGGGCGCCGAATTCCTTGCGCCGAAGGACGATACGGATCTGTCGCCGTTCGCGGTGCTGCGTCTGCTGAAGAAGGACGATGCCCCGGAATAGAGGCCGGGCTTGCATCGTCGCCGTGCGGGGGTAAGTTCCGGCGGCTTCGCCCCGAGCGGGGCTCGCAACGGAATCGCGACCGGCCATTGCCTCAGAACATCGTCATTTCCATTGACGCCATGGGCGGCGATCACGGTCCGTCCGTCGTCGTTCCGGCGGTCGATATCGCTGCTCGCGCCATGCCGGACCTGCGGTTCCTGCTGCACGGCGACGAATCCCTGATCAACGCAGAGCTCGCCAGGCTGCCCGCGGCGAAGGCGGCCAGCACCGTCCATCACACCGACAAGGCCATCTCGATGGACGAGAAGCCGGCCCAGGCCATGCGCCGGGGCAAGGGCTCGAGCGTCTGGAACGCCGTCGAGGCGATCAAGGAGGGCGCTGCGACGGCGGCCGTCTCCGCCGGCAACACCGGCGCCCTGATGGCGATCTCCAAGCTGGTGCTGCGGATGGCCGCCGGCGTGTCCCGCCCGGCCATCGTCGCCAGCTGGCCGACGCTCAACGGCGTGACTGCGGTGCTCGACGTCGGCGCCAACGTCGAGTGCGACGCCGAGCAGCTGGTCGAGTTCGCCATCATGGGCGCGGCTTTCCACCACGCTGTGCACGGGTCGGTCCGCCCGACCGTCGGCGTGCTGAATGTCGGCTCGGAAGAGGAAAAGGGCCACGACGAGGTTCGCGGGGCCCACGCCCTGCTGCGCGCCACCGCGTTCGACCTCGACTATCGCGGGTTTGTCGAGGGCAACGACATCGCCAAGGGCACCGTCGATGTGATCGTCACCGACGGCTTCACCGGCAACATCGCCCTGAAGACAGCCGAAGGCCTGGCGCGGTTCTTCGCCACCGAACTGCGCGCGACCTTCACCTCGGGACCGCTGGAGATGCTGGGCGCGCTGTTCGCCTCGGGCGGGCTTGGGCGAATGCGCAAGCGGATGGATCCGGGCGCGGTCAACGGCGGGCCCTTGCTCGGTCTCAACGGCATCGTGGTGAAAAGCCATGGCAGCGCTGACGCGAAGAGTTTCGCCAGCGCCATCCGCGTCGCCGCGGATCTGGCGCGCAGCGATTTCGCGGCCGAGATCGACCGCAACATGCAACGCCTGACGGCGACCCTGTCCGAAGTGACCGCCACGGAGCCGGCGGAGGGAGTAGCCCAGTGAGCGTTCTGCGTAGCGTTGTGACCGGCGTCGGCGGCTATCTGCCGGAGACGGTCGTGACCAACGACGACCTGTCGAAGATCGTCGACACCAATGATGAGTGGGTGCGCGAACGCACGGGGATCCGCCAGCGGCATCGGGCCAGCGAGGACCAGGCGGTTTCGGACCTGGCGGTCGAAGCCGCGAAGAAGGCGCTCGCCGCCGCAGATAAGACCGCCGCAGACGTCGATCTGATCGTCGTGGCGACCACCACCGCAGACCTGACCTTTCCGGCTACGGCCGCCATCGTCCAGCGCAAGCTCGGTTGCCCGGTCGGCATCGCCTTTGATGTGCAGGCCGTTTGCTCGGGCTTCGTCTACGCCCTGACCGTCGCCGACGGCTTTGTCGGTCGCGGCCACTCGAAGTGCGCCCTGGTGATCGGCGCCGAGACCATGACGCGACTGATGGACTGGACCGACCGGGGCACCTGCGTGCTGTTCGGCGACGGCGCCGGGGCCATCGTGCTCGAACCGCAGGACGGCGAGGGGACTACAGCCGATCGCGGTCTGCTGGGGTTCGCCTTGCGCTGCGACGGGACCAAGCAGGACCTGCTCTACGTCGACGGCGGCCCGTCGACCACCGGCACGGTCGGCAAGCTGCGGATGCTGGGCAACCAGGTCTTCAAACACGCGGTGGTCAACATTTCCGAGGCGGTGGTCGCCGCGGCCGCCCAGGCCGGGATCGAGGTTTCCGACGTCGACTGGTTCATTCCCCACCAGGCCAACGAGCGGATCCTCAAAGGGGTGGCCAACCGCCTCGGCATCGACGAGCACAAGGTTATCCAGACCGTCGGCGATCACGCGAACACCTCGGCCGCCTCCATTCCGCTGGCCTGGGCGACCGGGATGGCCGATGGGCGGATCAAACAGGGCGACCTGCTGCTGATCGAGGCGATGGGCGGCGGTCTGACCTGGGGCGCCTGCGTCATCCGGCTTTAGTCCGGTAAATCCGTTCCTGCCGGGAACCCTTTGACTTGACGGACCAATCGGCTCATGCACCGATAGGTTAAGGGCATCGGGAGCTGGGCATGAAGGGCGAAACCCTCACGCGGGCGGAATTGACGGAAGCGGTCCACGAAGAAGTGGGCCTGACCCGTCAGGATTGTGGCGGGCTCGTCGAGCGCACGCTCGATCTGGTCGCCGAGGCGCTCGAGAACGGCGAAACCGTCAAACTGTCCGGCTTCGGCGTTTTCCAGGTTCGCGCCAAGCGCGCCCGGATGGGCCGCAATCCCAAGACCGGCGAACCGGCCGAGATCGAGCCGCGACGGGTGATCGGCTTCCGCGCCTCGCAGGTCATGAAGGCGCGGATTGACCGCGCGCTGAGCGACTGACGGCCCCCGTGGCGAAGGGCCCGCACGCCTTCCGCACGATCTCGGAAGCAGCCGAGGAGCTGGGCGTGCCCCAGCATGTCCTGCGCTTCTGGGAGACCAAATTCTCGTTTATCCGCCCGATGAAGCGGGCCGGAGGCCGTCGCTTCTACCGGCCGCAGGACATCGCTGTGCTGCGCGGCGTGCGCGCCCTGCTGCATGACGAGGGCTACACCATCAAGGGCGTGCAGAAGCTGCACAAGGACCAGGGCGTCCGTCGCCTGGCCGGAGCCGGCGAGGGCGGGAGCAGCGACGCCTCGACGCCGCCCGCCGAGGCCGATTTCAGCGGCGCGGAGGGCGTCGATATCGGCGGCGAGACCCGTGACCGCCTGAGCTTCGCCCTGGCCGATCTGGAGGCGGTGAAAGCCCGTCTCGACGGCCTTCTCAAAGGTCGCTGAATTCGAGTTGCCGCGCCGGGGCCCGGTCCCTATAAGGGCGCTCCCCACGGCGGTCGTTCGCGACTGCCGAGAGAAGATGTCGGAGCGTGGCGCAGCCTGGTAGCGCACTTGACTGGGGGTCAAGGGGTCGCAGGTTCGAATCCTGTCGCTCCGACCATCTTCTCCTGGCCGGCGGTTCACATGAACCGCGGCCGCCCATCCACCGCGTTTGTTGACAGAGCCGGCAGGGCCGCGTGCAATTCCCGGCATGTGGTGGTTCAAGCGGAAGACGCAGCTCAAACTCATTCCGTTCGCCGCGGGAAAACCCCGGACGTTCACCGAACTGCTCTGTGATGGTGTGACGGCGCATAACCTGGCGTCGTTTGAGGACCTTCTGGCGCTGCACGCCAGGCTGCAGCAGGACCGGCCGGATGTCCGCGTGCTGGCGTCGCTCGATAACCTTGGCCAGGCCGGCTACACATCCGGCCACTGCATCGAGACCCACGGTCTTGACGCTATCGACGGGCGCGACGTTTCGGCGCTCCCCCGGGACGCCTTCGAGGACGGCGAATACCTCGGCTTCCTGACGACGAGGGCAGCCTTCCCGATTCGCCTCGAGAACCTGATGGACGCGGCCGCCGGTGTCACGATCCAGGCTGCGGCCGGTGTGCTCCCGTGGCAAACCCCTGGCGACAGCAATGACCTCGTCACGGTCAACAATGACCCCGAGCAGGCGCTGCGCATCGCCGGGGAGCCTGAGGTGGTCTTTCAGTTCGTGCCTGTGAAGGCGGCCGCCGACGCGCTGGCCGCATTCCCGAACGGCTACTTCAGCTCAGACCTTACGCCGATCCAGAACCTCGCCGTCGCGCGGCGGCTGGAGGCGACCTACGGCCTGGCGCTTTTCGGCGTCGGGTCGCGGTTTCTGGGATTTCGGCGCGGCGAGCCGTTTGGCGAGGCGGAGGCGCAGGCGTTGTCGGACGAACTGGTCGGGCTCTACGAGGAGACGCCGCCGGAGGCTGCCGGATTGCTCGCGCGGGTCGTCAGCGGCCGCAACTGGCTGCTCTTTCGCTACACTGAGAGCTGACGCAGGCGACCGGCTATCGGTTCATCCACTTCATCAGCGGGAACAGCGGCAGGCCCCAGGCCGTCCCGACCACCAGGAAGTAGATCAGGTCGATGGCCGGATGCTTCGGCAGATGGTCAGCGATGGTGATCGCGGCCACGATCCAGCCGAAGAGGAAAGCGAGCATCGCCACCATGCCGACGAGCTTTCGGATCCGAGGCGACATGGCGAACTCCGGCGACGGTTGATCCCGCCGCCGGAGCCATACGCTACGCCTGGCGACGTTTGAAGAGGCCGAGAATGAACAGCAGCATCACGGCGCCGGCGACGGCCGCGACGATGCTGGCCAGCAGGCCCGAGTAGCCGATGCCGAGAAGGCCGGCCAGCCAGTTGCCGATCACCGCGCCGACGAGGCCGACGATCAGATTTACGAGGATCCCGTGATTGCGGTTCATGATCCGCTCGGCGATCCAGCCGGCGAAAATGCCGACGATGATCGCCACGATCCAGTTGACGCCTTCCATGCCCGATAGTCCCTTCCTGAAGTCCCTGTTGGCGGAGGGAATGCGGCCCTCGGCGCAAGGTTCCATCCTCAACGGCGGACGAACAGCAGGGTCGGGACCAGCAGGATGACCGCGCCGGCCATGGCGCCTAGCGCAAGGCCGCCGAGGCCCTCGACGGGGCGCCCCATGGCCGCCGCTATCGGTGGCCCGGCGAAGGCGCCGATGACGCCGGCCAGCAAGCCTGCGAACCGGGACGGCCGGCCCCGCAGAATCCAGCGGCCGACCGCGCCGGCCAGCAGTCCGATAACCGCGACGATGAACAGACCGGGCGTCCCCATATCGTGATCATGACAGGCCCCGGATGCGCCGTCACGACTATGGACGGTATCGCGCGAGGGGCGTAGGGATCGCCGCCCTTATCTGGCTGCGAAACCCCTCTAGATAGCCCCTCATGACTTCGTTTCTGCGTTCTGACCGGTCGCGACCGGTCGCCGTCTGGCTCTTCGCCGTGGCGGCGCTCGTGCTGGCCATGGTCGTCGTCGGCGGCGCGACGCGCCTGACCGGGTCGGGCCTGTCGATCACCGAGTGGCGGCCGGTCACCGGCGCGATCCCGCCGATGGGCGAGGAGCGCTGGCAGAGCGAGTTCGCCAAGTACAGGCAGATCCCGCAGTACCAGCAGATCAACAAGGGCATGAGCCTTGAGCGGTTCAAGACGATCTACTGGTGGGAATGGGCGCACCGGCTGCTGGGACGGCTGGTCGGCGCCGCGTTCGCCATCCCGTTCGTGGTCTTCCTGATCCGCAAGGATCTGCCGCGACGGCTGATCTGGCGATGCTGCGCCTTGCTCGGGCTCGGCGGTCTGCAGGGCGCGGTCGGCTGGTGGATGGTCGCCAGCGGCCTGTCGACGCGCGTCTCGGTCGCGCCGGAGCGGCTGGCGACCCATCTGGGCCTGGCGCTGGCGTTGTTCGTGCTGCTGGTCTGGACCGCGCTGGACGCCGAGACCGGCCAGCCGCGGCAGGGCAACCCCACCCGCTGGCGGGCCGGATCGCTGGCCTTCCTCGCGGCGGTTTTCCTGCAGTGCCTGCTGGGCGCGCTGGTCGCCGGGGCGGATGCCGGCCTGATCTACAACGACTGGCCGCTGATGGGCGGCGCGCTCGTTCCGCACGACTACGCCGCCGACTCGATCTGGGCGACGCTGGCTCACAACCAGGCCTCGGTGCAGTTCAACCACCGGATCGGCGCCTACCTGTTGCTGGGCGCGGCGCTCTCCGTGGCGGGTCTGGCCTGGCGGGACCGGTTCCTGACGACGCAGGCGAAGGCGCTGGCGTTCGCGGTCGGCGGCGTGAGCCTGTTCCAGGCGGCGCTGGGCGTCGCAACGCTGATGACCGGCGTGCCGCTGTGGCTGGGCATCCTGCACCAGCTGGGCGCCGTCGCCCTGCTGGCCGTCGCCACGGCCTTCGCCTGGCGCGTACGGCGACTCTAGGCCTTCAGGCTGCCCCACGGCCCGGTCACCGCCAGGGTGATGCCGGGGGTATAGATGTTGATGAACAGCGTTCCGCCGTCGGGCGAGAAGCAGACCCCGGCCAGTTCGGCGTTATCGCGATAGACGTTCCGGGCGATCGTGTAGACCTTGCCCTCCGGCGTGACCCCGCGGAGGTGATTGCGCAGGGTGTCCGAGTAGCGGTCCTCGCAGACCATCAGGTGCCCGTTCGGCGCGACCGTCAGGTTGTCCGGGAAGTCCATGACCTTGCCGTCCGTCGGCTCGAGAAACAGCTCGATCGTTCCGGGGGTGTCCGCCTCGCCGGGCTGACCTTCGTTCGGGCTGGGGCGGTAGCGGAGGATCTGTCCGTGCTTTGCGGCGCCGCTGCTGGTGCAGGTGAACCAGGCCTCGCCCTTTCCCCAGAAGATGCCTTCGCCGCGGCCGACGATGGCGGCGCCGTCGGCGTGACCCCGCAGGCGCAGATCGTCTTTCGGGGATTCGACATCCGTCAGATCGACCCAGCGGACCTGTCGCACATCGCCCTGTTTCCAGATCACTTTGCCGTCCCAGTTGCGCGCGTCGGCGCCGGGCGCATCCTTGAAGGCCAGCGCCTGCAGCTTTCCACCGAGGGCCAGCTCGCCCGGCGTGACCGGGACGTAGCGGTAGAACAGGCCGGGACGGTCCGGGGAGGGGGCGTCCTCGGTCAGGTAGACAATGCCGGTTGCCGGATCGACGGCGCCGGCTTCGTGCAGGAACCGGCCCATGCCCTTGATCGGAACAGGGTCAACGAGGCCGCGACCGCGCGCCGGGACCTCGAAGACCCAGCCATGGGTCTGCTTCAGTCCATCCTGCGGGCCGTTCGTGGTTTCCTCGCAGGTCAGCCAGCTGCCCCATGGCGTCGGACCGCCGGAACAGTTGGTCGAGGTGCCGAACAGGGCCATCTCGGACTTGATCAGCTTGCCCTTCTCGGTGTCCCACACCAGCCGCGACACGCCGCCGGGCATCGGATGGCCGGCCGCGTCCAGGCCGTAGATCTTCTCAGGCCTGGGGCGTTTGGCGACGCTGCGGCCGATGCCGAGCGGGCCGAGGTTGGGCTGCTTGAAGCCGTTCTCGTGGTTGCGCATCAGGATCACGCGCGACCCGCGCCCGGGGAAGCAGGCCATGCCGTCGGCGCGTCCAGGCACGACATAGCCGTCATCCATCGTCTGGCCGGCGAAGGACACCACCTTGTAGGAAAAGCCCTCCGGCAGTTCCAGGATGCCGTTGGGGTCGACCTTCAGAGGCCCGTAGCCCTCGATCTCATTGCTGTACGTCTCGGCCGTGTCCTGCGTGCGCGCCAGGCCGGCGAAGGCCAGCGACGCGGCGGCGGCGCCAAGGACGGTGCGACGGTTGAGGATCATCGGTGAACTCCGGGTATGGAACTCTCGCTAGGACCGGTCCGTGACGTTGTCACTACAGTTGCCGCAATCGTTTTCGGTATTATGTTACCTAATGAAAGTTTTCCCTTATGCCGTAACGGTTTGCGGAGAAAATGAAGTGCGCCTGTGTTGACAGATTGAATCGTCGCGGGTAACAGCGCGCCCTCACGTCGGGGACCGCTTGTCTCCGCCTGCAACGGATCAGTCCCATGATGAAGACCACGGCTTCTTTGAAGCCCGCCGAGGTCGAGAAGAAGTGGATCGTGATCGACGCCGAGAATGTGGTCGTTGGCCGCCTCGCGTCGTTCATTGCCATGCGTCTTCGCGGCAAGCACCGTCCTGACTACACCCCGAACGTCGACTGCGGCGACTATGTCGTTGTCGTCAACGCGCAGAAGGTGAAGTTCACCGGCCGCAAGCTCGAGCAGAAGATCTACTACCGCCACACCGGCCACCCGGGCGGCATCAAGCAGATCACCGCCGGCAAGCAGCTGGACGGGCGTTTCCCGGAACGCGTGCTGGAGAAGGCCGTCGAGCGCATGCTGCCCAAGGAAAGCCCGCTTGCCCGCAAGCAGCTGACCCACCTGCGCATCTTCAACGGCGCCGAGCACACCCACCAGGCGCAGAGCCCTGAGCCCGTCGCGTTCGCTGAACGCAACAGCAAGAACACCCGGAGCCAATAGATCATGGCCGAAGCTCAAGGTTTCGACGCTCTCCAGAGCCTGTCGTCTGCTCCGGAAGCCGCGCCCGCGGTCCAGAAGCTGGACAAGTACGGTCGCGCCTATGCGACCGGCAAGCGCAAGAACGCCATCGCCCGCGTCTGGATCAAGCCGGGCAAGGGTTCGATCACCATCAACGGCCGGGACCAGGAAGTTTATTTCGCCCGCCCCGTGCTGCGCATGATGCTCGCCCAGCCGTTCCAGGTCACCGACCGGGTCGGCCAGTTCGACGTCATCGTCACGGTCGAAGGTTCGGGCCTGTCGGGCCAGGCCGGCGCCGTGCGTCACGGCATCTCCAAGGCCCTGACCTACTACGAACCCGCGCTGCGCACGGCCCTGAAGCCGCATGGCTTCCTGACCCGCGACAGCCGCGTCGTCGAGCGGAAGAAGTACGGCAAGGCGAAGGCCCGCCGCTCCTTCCAGTTCTCGAAGCGCTAGTCGTTCGCGAACCACTGTTTGCGAAAGGGCGCTTCGGGAAACCGGAGCGCCCTTTTTCTTTGTCCGTTGTCCTGAGCGGAGTTTGAGATGCCCAAGGTCTTCATCGACGGCGAAGCCGGCACCACCGGCCTGCAAATCCGCGAGCGGCTGGTCGGCCGCACGGACCTTGAGCTGCTGTCGATCGCCGAGGAACGCCGCAAGGACGCCGGCGCCCGGGCCGAGCTGCTCAACGCCGCCGACGCCGTGATCCTCTGCCTGCCGGACGACGCGGCGCGCGAGGCGGTCAGCCTGATCAGCAACCCGGCGGTCAAGGTCATCGACGCCTCGACGGCGCACCGCACCGCGGATGGCTGGTCGTTCGGCTTCCCCGAACTGGACAAGGGCCAGCGTGCGGCGATCCAGGCAGCGACGCGCGTGTCGAACCCCGGCTGCTACTCGACCGGCGCCATCGCCCTGATCCGGCCGCTGGTGCAGGCCGGGCTGATGCCGGCGGACTATCCCGTCAGCATCAACGCCATCAGCGGCTACTCCGGCGGCGGCAAGGCGATGATCGCCGAGTTCGAGGACCACGGCGGCCCGACCTACACAACGGTCCCATACCGGATCTACGCGCTTGGGCTGGAGCACAAGCATGTGCCGGAGATCCAGGTGCGCTCCGGCCTGCTGTCCCCGCCGCTGTTCAGCCCGTCGGTCGGCCGCTACGCCCAGGGCATGCTGGTGGAGGTTCCCCTGCACCTGGGCCTGCTGGGGGCCGGCGTGTCGCTGACCCGGCTGCATGAGGCCCTGACCGAACACTATTGCGGCGAGGCCTTCGTCGAGGTGGCGTCGCTGAAGGACTGCGAGGCGCTCAAGACCCTCGACCCGGAAGGGCTGAACGGCACCAACCGGATGAAGCTGTTCGTGTTCGGCTCCGAGAGCGGGCGCCAGGCGCGGCTGGTGGCCCTGCTGGACAACCTCGGCAAGGGCGCGTCCGGCGCGGCGGTGCAGAACCTGAACCTGATGCTCGGCCTGCCCGAAGCCGCCGGGCTGTGATGATCCGGCGGGCCGTGCCCGAGGACACGCCGGCGCTGCGGGCGATGATGGCCAGCAGCAACGGCTACCAGCGGCCGGCGGCCCGGGCGATGATCTTCGGGTTCGCCGCCGGCTGGTCCGTGCCGGACGGCGACCACGAGGTCTGGCTGGCCCAGACGATCCACGGCGTGGCCGGCTTCTACGTCCTGATCCCTTACCGCGACGACCAGGAACTGGACCTGTTCTTCACCGCCAACGACAGCCAGGGAACGGGTCTGGGCCGCCGGCTGTTCGATCATATGGCCGAGCGAGCAAAGGCGCTCGGCGCCGCGAAGGTGGTGATCAGCGCCAATCCGGAGGCGACGGGGTTCTATCGCAAGATGGGCGCGGTCGAGGTCGGGGTTTCCCCGCCTGAGGCCGGGATCAGCTGGGACCGGCCGAAGTTCGAGTTGGCGTTGTAACGCGGCCAATCCTCCCCGCTTTGCGGGGAGGATCGAGAGACCTAGCTCCGCACCTTCACGAAGCTGCCCGGCGCGTCCTCGAGCGGCTTGCCGAGCGGGCCGTTTGACGGATCGCGCGCGGGGACCATGTCGCCGGAGCGCTCGTTCAGCCAGGCGGCCCAGTGCGGCCACCAGCTGCCGGGATGCTCGACCGCGCCGGCGCGCCACTCGTCGACCGTGGCGGGGAGGGCGTCGTTGGTCCAGTGCTGGTACTTCTTCGCGTCCGGGTGGTTGATAACGCCCGCGATGTGGCCGCTGCCGGCCATGGTGAACTTCACCGGCCCGCCGAACAGTTTCGCCCCGCGATAGATGCTCCGGAACGGCGCGATATGGTCGTCGCGCGAGGACTGGACATAGATCGGGGTCTGCACCTTCTTCAGGTCCAGCCGTTCGCCGGCGAGGGTCAGCTCGCCCTTCGACAGGGCGTTGTCCTTGTAGAAATTGCGCAGATAGAACAGGTGCAGCGCCTTGGGCATGCGCGTCTGGTCGCTGTTCCAGAACAGCAGGTCGAAAGGCTTGGGCTCCTTGCCCATCAGGTAGTTGTTGACGAAGAACGACCAGATCAGGTCGTTGCCGCGCAGCGAATTGAAGGTGTCGGCCATCGACTTGCCGGGCAGGAAGCCACCCGACTGGTCCATGGTCTCCTCGATCGACTTGAGCCAGGCGTCGTCGACGAACAGCTTCAGATCGCCGGCTTCCTCGAAGTCCTGCTGGGCCGCGAAGAAGGTCGCCGACTGGATCCGCTTGTCGCCCTTGGCCGCCATGTGGGCGAGGGCGCAGGAGAGCAGGGTGCCGCCGATACAGTAGCCGACCGTGTTCACCCGGTCCGTGCCGCACTGCTTCATCACCTGGGTCGTAGCGTCGTAGATGCCCTCGACCAGGTAGTCCTCGAAGGTCTTGGCCGCGAGCGTCTCGTCGGGATTGACCCAGCTGGTGACGAACACGCTGAAGCCCTGGCCGGTCAGCCAGCGGATCAGGCTGTTATCGGGACGCAGGTCGGTGATGTAGAACTTGTTGATCCAGGGCGTGAACAGCAGCAGCGGGATCTCGCGCACCTGGTCGGTCGTCGGGGCGAACTGCAGCAGCTGCAGGATGTCGTTCTGGTAGACGACCTTTCCCGGCGCCGTGGCGACGTTTTCGCCGACGATGAACTGCTCCATGTCGGTCTGGCTGATCGCCAGCTGGCCGCCGCCGCGCTCGAGGTCCGCGGCGAAGTTCTCCATCCCGCGCACGAGGCTCTCGCCGCCGCTGGTCATGGCTTCCTTGAGCGCCGCCGGATTGGACAGCAGGAAGTTCGACGGCGAGATCGCGTCCGTCAGCATCTTGATGAAGAACTCGACGCGGCGCTTTTCCAGCGGATCGACGCCGTCGACATCGGCGATCAGCTCGTTCAGCCAGCCGCTGGTCAGCAGATAGGACTGCTTCATCACGTCATAGACCGGGTGGGCGCCCCATTCGGGATCGTTGAAGCGCTTGTCGCCCTTGGGCGGCGTGACGACCGGCTCGACCTGTTCGCCGCCCATGCGGCGGGCCGTGGTCTGCCAGAGGTCGAGGTAGCGCGAGAACAGGTCGGCCTGGGCGCGCAGCAGCCGGTCAGGCTGGGCGGCGAGTCGGCCCATGACGTCGGTCAGCGCGGGGGCGACGTGAAAGGGATCGGTGCTGAGAGCGGCCGGGCTGTCGGCCTGTCGCAGGGCCGCCTCGGCGATGGCGCCCTGGGCCGTAACGGCGGCGCGGGCCAGATTGGCCGACAGTTTCTCCAGCGCCACGCGCTGATCGGACGACAGGAATGCGGCCGGATCAGCGGCGGAAGCCCAGTCCTGCTGGGCGGCCGCGGCTTTCGGCGCCTCGGCGGCGGCGGGCTTTTCGGCGGTTTGGGCGGCTTTCGGGGCCGCCGGCTTCTTCGCCGCAGCCTTCTTCGGTGCCGACTTTTTTGCAGGGGTCTTGCCGCTCGTACCGGCCATGCCGCGTTCCTTCCCGGGTGCGTGGACGTCTCGCGCCCTTCCGCTGAACCCGATCATGGCATAAGACCGGACCCAAGATGAACGGCGATGCGAGAACTTTCTGGCGAACGGTCCGGCTGACGCTCCTGGCGAGCGCGGCGAGCGGGCTGACGGCCTGCGCCAGCCTGCCGGCGTTCGAACCCGGAGCGGGCGCCGTGATCGATCCAAAGTCCGCCGCCGCGGCCGACGTCGCCGGGGTGATAAGCAATCCGGGACCCTGGCCGACCTTCGCCGGCATTCCTGACGTGCCCGAGGATGTGCGCACGTCCGCCGCCTGGCGCGCCGCGATCGAAGACCAGGAGGCCGAGGGCCTCTACACCAGCCGCAGCGCCGCGCCGGACAGCTGGAGCCTGACCGCCACCGAGGCGTTCGAGGCCCGCGCCCGCGCCGACGCCAACCCGCTCGGCCTGCAGGCCCCGACCGACGCCGAGATGGCCGAGTCGGAAGCCTACGCCCGCGCCCTGCGCAAGCGAGCTACCCCGCCTCCGTCGCCGAGGTAAGTCCGGCGCGGCGGAGGCAAGACATTCCCTGAACCTGCCTGGATTTGACCCCCTTTCGACGCAAAGCATCGAAAAGGACCAAAAGTGGGGTAGATCGGACCACAACGGACCCAAGGGTCCATTGCTACGATCCACCCGTGGGGGCTATCCATGCGCGACATCCGCTCCCAGCGCGCCGCCGATGGCGCAGAGAGCCCTTAAATGACCACCGAGTTTCACCGTATCCGGCGTCTGCCGCCCTACGTTTTCGAGGAAGTGAACCGTATCAAGGCCAAGCTGCGGGCCGAGGGGACGGACATCATCGACTTCGGCATGGGCAATCCCGACATGCCGACCCCCAAGCATATCGTCGACAAGCTGATCGAGACGGCCCGTGACCCCAAGGCCGGGCGCTATTCCGCCTCCAAGGGCGTCATCGGGCTGCGCCGCGCCATGGCCGGCTACTATGAGCGCCGCTACGGCGTGAAGCTGAACCCCGACACCGAGGTCGTCGCGACCCTTGGCTCCAAGGAGGGCTTCGCCAACCTGGCCAACGCCCTGACGGCGCCCGGCGATGTGATCATCTGTCCGAACCCGGCCTATCCGATCCACGCCTTCGGTTTCATCATGGCCGGCGGGGTGATCCGCCACGTGCCGGCCCTGTCGCCGGAAGAGTATCTGTCGGGCATCGGCCGGGCGGTGAAGCACTCGGCGCCGCCGCCGAGCATCCTGATCCTCAGCTACCCGTCCAATCCGACGGCCCAGTGGGTCGACCTGGACTTCTACAAGGACGCGGTCCAGCTGGCGAAGAAGCACGACCTGCTGATCATCTCCGACGTCGCCTATTCGGAGATCTATTTCGACAACAACCCGCCGCCGTCGATCCTGCAGGTCGAGGGAGCCAAGGACCTGGCCGTTGAGGTCAACAGTCTGTCGAAGACCTATGCCATGGCCGGCTGGCGCGTCGGCATGGTGGTCGGCAACGAACGCATGTGCGCAGCCCTGGCGCGGGTGAAGTCCTATCTCGACTACGGCGCCTTCCTGCCGATCCAGGTGGCGGCGGCCGCGGCCCTGAACGGCCCGCAGGACTGCGTCGAGGAGATCCGCGGCATCTACAAGGGGCGCCGCGACACCTTGGTCAGTTCGATGGCCCGGGCGGGCTGGGAGATTCCCGCGCCGCCGGCCTCGATGTTCGCCTGGGCCAAGGTGCCCGAGCAGTACAAGGACATCGGCTCGATGCAGTTCTCCCGCCTGCTGGTGGAAGAAGCCGGCGTCGCCGTGGCGCCGGGCTCGGGCTTTGGCGAGTATGGCGAAGGCTATGTCCGCATCGGACTGGTCGAGAACGAACACCGTATCAAACAGGCCGCCCGCAACGTGAAGAAGTTCCTCGCCGACTCCGACCGCATCCTTGCCAAGGCGCACAACGCGGTGGCCGCCCAATGAGCGCGCGCATCTGGAAGATCGGGGTCGCGGGCCTCGGCACCGTCGGCGGCGGCCTGCTGCAGTTCCTCGCCGAGCGGCCGGACTTCGCGCCGGCCGGGGGCAGGGCGGTGATCACCGGCGTGACCGCCCGTTCGCGCTCGCGGCCGCGCAGCATCGATATCGCCGCGATTCCTTGGTTCGACGATCCCGTGGCGCTGGCCACCTCGCCGGACACAGACATCTTCGTGGAACTGGTCGGCGGCTCCGACGGCCCCGCCAAGGCGGCTGTCGAGGCGGCGCTGAAGGCCGGCAAGCCGGTCGTCACCGCCAACAAGGCCCTGATCGCCGAGCACGGCGCCGAACTGGCCGCGCTGGCCGAGACGGCCGGCGTGCCGCTGCTGTTCGAGGCCGCCGTCATGGGCGGGACCCCGGCGGTGAAGATGCTGCGCGAGGCGATGGTTGGCGACGACGTGGTCGGCGTGGCCGGGATCCTCAACGGTACCTGCAACTTCATTCTCAGTGAGATGGAGCAGCGCGGCGCATCGTTCGCCGATGTGCTCGCCGAGGCCCAGCGCATGGGCTACGCCGAGGCCGACCCGACGATGGACGTCGGCGGCTTCGACGCGGCGCACAAGGTGACGATTCTGGCCGCCCTGGCGTTCGGCTGCGCGCCGAACTTCGCCGCCGCCGAGATCGAGGGCATCGACCAGGTCGATCTGCTCGACATCCGGCTGGCCAAGGATCTGGGCTATCGCATCCGGCTGATCGCCTCGGCCGATCGCACGGCCGACGGGGTGGCGGTGCGGGTGCACCCGTCGCTGGTCGCCCAGGGCCATCCGCTGGCCGAGACGCGCGGGGCGCTCAACGCCCTGTTCATCGAGGGCACGCGGATCGGGCGCATCTTCATCCAGGGCCCAGGCGCGGGCGCGGGACCGACCGCCGCCGCCGTCGCCGCCGACATCGCCGATGTCATGACCCTGCCCACGCGGCCGGTGTTCCAGCGCCCGGCGGGAGATCTGAAGCCGTTCGTGGCCGTCGCTCCGACCCGCCGGGTCGGCAAGGCCTACCTGCGGCTGCTGGTGAAGGATCAGGCCGGCGTGATCGCCGCCGTGTCCGAGACCCTCGCCGAGTGCGGCGTGTCGATCGACAGCTTCCTGCAGAAGCCCGTCGAGGACGCCGGCGGCGTGCCGATCGTGCTGACCACCCACGCCATCGCCGAGTCGGTGCTGACGGACGCGATAAACCGCATCGAAAAGCTGCCGGCCGTGCTAGAGCGTCCGCGGCTGTTGCGCATCGCGCGCATTTGAGAATCCTCCGACAATAGCGGAGAGCGCCCCGCCGGGGCCGGGAGACTGACTTTCATGAGTTCTGAGACGCTGGACCGGGGGCTGGTTCTTGACGCGGTCCGTGTGACCGAAGCCGCCGCGATCGCCGCCTGGGGCCTGGTAGGCCGGGGCGACGAAAAAGACGCCGACCAGGCCGCCGTGGACGCCATGCGCAACGCGCTGAACGAGCTTTCCATCGATGGCGAGATCGTCATCGGCGAGGGCGAGCGCGACGAGGCGCCGATGCTCTACATCGGCGAAAAGGTCGGCACCGGCAAAGGTCCGCGCGTCGACATCGCGCTGGATCCGCTGGAAGGCACGACGCTGACGGCCAAGGCCATGGCCAACGCGCTGGCCGTGATGGCCTGGGCGCCCGCCGGCACGCTGCTGAACGCGCCCGACACCTATATGGACAAGATCGCCTGCGGCCCCGGCTACGCCGAGGGCGTGATCGATCTGGACGCCACGCCGGCCGACAACGTCAAGGCGCTGGCCAAGGCCAAGGGCGTGGAGCCGGACCAGATCACGGTCTGCGTGCTCGACCGTCCGCGTCATGCCGAGATCATCAATAGCCTGCGGTCCGTCGGGGCCCGGGTCTATCTGATCACGGACGGCGACGTCGCCGGTGTGATCAACACCGCCGATCCCGAGACCGGCGTGGACCTCTACATCGGCCAGGGCGGCGCGCCCGAGGGCGTGCTGGCCTGCGCGGCGCTGAAGTGCGTTGGCGGCCAGTTCCAGGGCCGTCTGGTGTTCCGCAACAATGACGAGCGCAGCCGCGCCGCCAAGTGGGGCATCACCGACCTGGACCGCAAGTACGTGCTGGGCGAGATCGTCCGCGCCGACGCCATCTTCGCGATGACCGGCGTGACCAACGGCGCGCTGCTCGACGGCGTGAAGCTCGAGGGTGGCTTTGTGCACACCCACACGCTGGTGATGAACTCCTCCACCCGCACCGTGCGCGAAGTGCGGATGAAGCGGCCGCTCTGACCATGGCGGACGGCGCGCCTGAGGCAGGGTTCCTCGGTGTGCGCCGCTCGCTGTCCGGACGGGCCTGGCGCTGGCGCCCCGCCGACGCCGCCCTGGTGCGTGATCACCAGCTGCGACATGACCTCAGCGAGCCTCTCGCGCGCGCTCTGGCGGCGCGCGGCATCGGCGCCGAGGGCGCGGCCAACTACCTGACGCCGACGCTGAAGGCGCAGTTCCCCGATCCCTCGACCTTCGCCGACATGGATCTGGCGGCCAGCATCCTGGTGGACGCCGTCGTGAGCGGTCGGCCGACGGCCGTGTTCGCCGACTACGACGTCGACGGGGCCTCGAGCGCCGCCCAGCTGGTGCGCTGGTTCCGGGCGATGGGCCGGGAGCTGGCGATCTATGTTCCCGACCGGATCATCGAGGGCTATGGCCCCAGCCCGGCCGCCTTCCGCCATCTGCAGGAGCAGGGCGCCGATCTGGTGGTCACCGTCGACTGCGGCGCGGCGGCGCATGATGCGCTGATCGCCGCGCGCGACATCGGCCTCGATATCGTGGTCATCGACCATCACCTGATGCGCGGCGAGCAGCCCCCCGCGGCAGCGCTGGTCAATCCGAACCGGCCTGACGACACCTCGGGGCAGGGGCATCTGGCCGCCGCCGGGGTCACGTTCGTGCTGCTGGCGGCCCTGAACCGCGAGGCGCGCCGCAGGGGCCTGTTTCAGGACCGCCCGGAGCCCGACATCCGCCAGTGGCTCGATCTGGCCGCCATGGGCGCGGTCTGCGACGTCACCAGCCTGACCGGGTTCAACCGCGCGATCGCCGCCCAGGGCCTGCGCACCATGTCGGCCTGGGCCAACCCAGGCCTGAAGGCCTTGCTGGACGTCGCCAAGGGGCAGGGGCCGGCCACCACCTTCCACGCGGGCTTCATCCTCGGGCCGCGGATCAACGCCGGCGGACGGATCGGCCGGTCCGACCTCGGCGCCCGTCTCCTGTCGACAGATGATCCGCAGGAGGCGCGAGATCTGGCCGAACAGCTCGATGCGCTGAACGCCAGCCGCAAGGATGTCGAAAAGGGCGTGATCGACGAAGCCGTGCTGGCGATCGAGCGCGACAGCAACTTCGACCCGGACGCGCCGGCCATCGTCGTCGCCGGAGACGGCTGGCATCCGGGCGTGGTCGGGATCGCCGCGGCCCGGCTGCGCGAGCGCTATCGCAAGCCGGTGGTGGTCATCGGCATCGACCGGCCGTCGGACACCGGCAAGGGCTCCGGACGGTCGCAGCCGGGCGTGAATCTAGGGCGCGCGGTGCAGGCGGCGTTCGACGAGGGCCTGCTGCTGGCCGGGGGCGGGCACGCCATGGCCGCCGGGCTGACGATCCGCCCGTCCGCGATCCCCGATCTGCGCGCCTTCCTGTGCGAGCGGCTGGCGGACGAAATGGTCGAGGCGGCCGGCCAGGACGCCATCGAGATCGACGCCCTGGTCAGCCCAAGCGGCGCGACGCGCGGCCTGTACGGAGACTTCCAGCGGCTGGCCCCGTTCGGGCCCGGAAATCCCGAGCCGACCTTCGCCGTCGCCGACGCCCGGATCGAACGTCCGATGATGCTCAAGGGCGGTCATGTCCGGTGCACCCTGATGGATGCGTCGGGCGGGCGGCTGAAGGCGGTGGCCTGGCGCGCCGGCGAGACGGAGATGGGCGCCCGCATCATGGCGGGTGGCGGATCCATGCACTTCGTCGGCCGTCTGAAGCCTGATGACTGGCAGGGCCGCGAGAGCGTCGAGCTGGAAATCGAGGATGCCGCCGACCCCCGGATGGTTCTCTGAACCCACCGGCGAACTTCTGTCCCGCTGGGGGCTTGCGCCTGCGGAGAGTCGCGAATATACAGCCGCTTCCTCGCGACCGGGCGCCCTTCGTCTATCGGTTAGGACCCCAGATTTTCAATCTGGTAAGAGGGGTTCGACTCCCCTAGGGCGTACCACCGCCGCGAGCGACTTTTCCCAGACAAATGCGACTAATTGTCGCGGCTTCGGCCCGAGTCATCGTCTGCGCGAATTCCAGCATTGACGGCTCTCCCTTCGCGAGAACAGTGTTATACTTGCGATCCCGTCCAGAAGGCACTTAGGGCGGGGCAGAGGGGCGGAATGTCTGGTTACGATTTCGAGGCCCAGGAGCCGCACGAGGAATCCGTGCGGATCAATGGCCGCGTGAAATGGTTTGATGCCGGGAAGGGGTACGGGTTCATCGTTCCCGACGATCCTGGCCAGACCGGTCTGAAGGATGTGCTCCTGCACATCACTTCGCTGCGCAACGCCGGTCGCGAGTCGGCGATGGAAGGCTCCGTAATCACCTGTGACGTGGTGCGACGCACCAAGGGGTGGCAGGTTTCCGACATCGTCGATCTCGACGAGACGGCCGCATCCCCGGTGGGCGAGCGGCCGCGACGACTGGACCGGGAGTCCGGAGGCTTCGGCCGTGACCGCGACCGGTTCGATCGCGGCGGTGGCTTCGGCGGGCACCGCGATGCGCCCCGGCGGGCGGCGCCGCCACAGGGCGACGGACCGCTCGAACATTGTACGGTCAAATGGTTTAACCGCACCAAGGGCTACGGTTTCGTGGTGCGTGACGCCGAGCCGGGCGATATCTTCGTCCACATCGAGACCCTGCGTCGCAGCGGTCTGGATGACCTGCAGCCCGGCGAAGGCGTGATGGTGCGTTTCGCGGAGGGGCCCAAGGGTCTTGTCGTGGCCGAAATCGCGGCGTCCTGACGCCCGACGCACCTGGAGTAACCCGTTGGTATCGCTGATGCGGAATGCCGGTCGGACCGCCGTCCTGACCCTGGCGATGCTCGCGCCGTTGTCGGCCGGGGCCTGCCGCGCGGAAACGCCCGCGCCGGCGGTGGCTGCACCGGCCGGGGCGCCCGCGGCGGCCCTCGAGACGGTGACGGTCGACACCGCACGGGGACCGTTCACCTTCAAGGTCGAGATCGCCGACGACGACGCCGAGCGTGAGCGCGGCCTGATGTTCCGCACGAGTCTCGCGCCGGACGCCGGCATGCTGTTCATCTGGACCAAACCGGCCCAGCGGGCCTTCTGGATGCGCAACACCTACATCCCGCTCGACATCATCTACATCGGCGTCAATGGACGGATCCTGTCGATCGCGGCCATGGCCGAGCCGTTCAACGAGACCCCGCTGCCGTCGGAAGGCGCGGCGCTGGGCGTACTGGAAATAGCCGGCGGCCGGGCGGCGGAGCTCGGCATCACGATCGGCGACAGGGTCCATCACCGGATGTTCGGCCAGTGACCGACGAGTTGATCCCGGCCCCGCCGGAAGGCTTCAAGCCCAGCGCCCGCGGCCCCTACACCACCCACAATGGCCCCTTTTTCCACCGCTCGACGCCCGAGACGCTTGAACACGCCTTCTTCGTGCTCAAGCGCCACTGCAACAGCCTGGGCATCGTCCATGGCGGGATGCTGTCGACGTTCATGGACGGGGTGCTGGCCAACGCCGTGGGCCGTGAGGCCGGCACGGCGTCGGTGACGGTGCACCTGTCCCTCGACTTCCTGTCCATGGCGCGGGCCGGCGACTGGGTGTTCGGCGACGCGGTCGTCACCCGTCAGACGAAGGACCTGATCTTCGTCGAAGGCCGCATTCGCGTCGGGACGCGCGACGTCATGCGGGCGAGCGGCATCTTCAAGCCGGTCCACCGTCGCGCCGACCAGCCGGCGCCGGGCGCGAAGCCGAAGCCCTAGGGCAGGGTCAGCACGACCTTCACGCAGTCGCCGTGGTGCTGCGCGGCGATGGCGGCGTTGATCTGGTCGAACGGGAAGGTCTGGACCAGCCTGTCGACCGGCAGCCGGCCGGCGCGCCAGTGCGCGATCAGTTCCGGCAGGTAGACGTCCGGATCACTGTCCCCCTCGATGATCCCGCGCACCGTCTGGCCGAAGGTCAGGACCGAGCCCAGATCGCCCGGCATCGGCGTGCCCGCCGGCGGAATGCCGACGATGCCCAGCACGCCCTTGGGGGCCAGGGCGCCCATGATGGCGGTCAGGGTGTCGGGCCGGCCAGTGGTGTCGAAGGCGTAGTCCACGCCCTGCGGCAGGATCGCCCGCACCGCGGCGGCGAGGTCGGGGCTGGCGGCCGGATCAATCACGTGGGTGGCGCCCAGTTCCGTGGCCAGGGCGCGCCGCGCCGCGTGCGGCTCAACCACGATGATCGCGCCGCAGCCCTGGATCGCCGCACCCATGACGGCCGAGAGGCCGACCGCGCCGCCGCCGGTGATCAGCAGCGTCGAGCCGGCGGGGCAGGCGAGGGCCAGCATCACGCCGCCCGCGCCGGTCTGGACCCCGCAACCGAACGGCGCGGCGATCTCGAACGGGATGTCGTCCGGCAGCCGGATCACATTGCGCTCGTAGGCCAGGGCGTAGGTGGCGAACGAGGACTGGCCGAAGAAGTTCGACGAAACGGCGTCCTCGCCCTGCTTCAGCGCCTTGGTCCCGTCCGGGCGCATGCCGATGTAGTTCAGCGCCGGCATCGCATAGCAGTAGGCCGGGTCACCGCTCTTGCAGCGGTCGCACTGGCCGCAGGAGCGGAACGTCAGGGCCACCCGGTCGCCGGCGGCGACCTTGGTCACGGCCGACCCGACCCGCTCGACGACGCCGGCGCCCTCATGGCCGAGCACGGCGGGCATCGAGAAGGGCATGGCGCCCTCGCGGGCGACCAGATCGGTGTGGCAGACGCCGACGGCGGCGATCCGCACGAGGATCTCGTCGGCGCGCGGTTCGTCGAGCTCGACCGTCTCGAGCGTGAAATCAGCGCCCGGAGCGCGGGCGACAGCGGCGGTGACCTGCATGGCGGAGCCTCTCAAACAGTCCAGAGATCGAAGGTGTCGTGGTCCAGCGCCTGGGCGCAGGCGCCGCGCGTCATGGTCAGGAACAGCGCGTCGCCGCGCTCGGTCCGTTCCACGGCGATCGCCGAGAAGACGCCCATGAAGACGCCGTGCACCGCCATCCGGCGGTAGTCGGCCCAGCACAGGTCGGCGCTGTAGTCACTGACGCCCAGGCGGCGCAGTTCGTCATGATAGGCGCCGACCAGCTCACGCTCATTGGCGCGGCGCACCTCGGGCGAGACGCCGGCGCTGAGGAAGTAGGTCACGTCGGTCATGCCGTGGCCGATCGCGAGGGTCTGCCAGTCCAGCGTGCCCATGCGGCGAGCGCCGCCCTGGATATCAAACAGGATGTTGTCGAGGCGGAAGTCGCCGTGCTGGATCGTGAAAGGCCCCTCAGAGGCGCCCTGGAACTGGCCCATGATCTCCGGCAGGCGCGTGACCAGCGCCATATGGTCGTCCTCGAGGATGCCGTCGTAGCGCTCGCGGAAGGCGGTGATGATCCCGGGCAGGGCGGCGATGATCGCCGGGTACATGTCGACGCCGGACGTCAGCCAGGCGATGTCCTTCAGCGACGGGTCATTCCAGCGCGGCGCGTGCAGGGCCGCCGCCTCGAGCATTGCGGTCCGGGCGTCGGCGATCGAGCAGCCGGTCAGCTGGTCGCCGGCGCGCGCCGGGCCGAAGTCCTCGAAGATCAGGGTGAAGGCGGCGGTCTCCGGGTCGATCCGGGCGAAATGCGTCTTGGGCGTGATGATCCCGACGCTCGCGGCCAACTCCCGGTAGAAGCCGACCTCGCGGCCATAGAGGTTGAAGGCCGCGCCCGTCGCCCGGCTGGCCGGATCGGCCGCAGCGAACTTGCCGACCACGCTGGCCGGCGCGGAGGCCGGAGCGCCATCATAGGTGATCGCCAGACGAAAGCTGTCGCCGACCAGGCCGTTGCCGACCGGCTTCACGTCGAGCGCAACGACCTCGCCCGTCGGCAGGGCGCCGGACGCGCGCAGCGTTGCGGTCATCCAGGCCGGATCAATGGCGTCGACGCCGGCGGCGATGGCTGGTTCGGTCATGTGCGTTTCCCGATCGCCGGCGCTCGTGGCGACGCCTGGCGAAGGCTGATCCCGGCTACCGGCCTAGAGCATCCGTCCGGGTCCGAAAACCTCCTTTCGACGGGTATCGTCGGGGAACCGCGAGCCTTCTGCGCAATACGTTTGCTCCCGGGGGCGAAGCTTTGTAGAGCAAGGCCTTCGTGATCGCGGGGTGTGGCGCAGCCTGGTAGCGCATCTGGTTTGGGACCAGAGGGTCGGAGGTTCGAATCCTCTCGCCCCGACCACGGAACAGACGACCAACACGAGGCCCGGCATGCTCGCGCGCATCTATCGCCCCGCCAAGACCGCCATGCAGTCTGGCCGGGCCAAAACGAAGGACTGGCTGCTCGAGTTCGCGCCGGCCTCCGCCCGTCGCACCGATCCGCTGACCGGCTGGACCCAGTCCACCGACATGAACGGCCAGGTGCGGCTGACCTTCGAGACCCGCGAGGAGGCCGTCGCCTACGCCCAGCGGCACGGCATCGCCTTCCAGCTGTTCGAGCCGAAGGAACCGAAGAAGATCCTCAAGGCCTACGCCGACAACTTCGCGACCAACCGCCGACAGTCCTGGACGCACTAGAGCCGGTGCGTCCTTCGAGACGCGGACCTGACGGTCCGCTCCTCAGGATGACGACGAGGGGCGGATTGCACTACTGTTCGTCATGGTGAGGAGCGAGCCGCAAGCGAGCGTCTCGAACCACGCCAAACCGCCGTTGAAGACCCCATAGCTCAACCGGATAGAGCACCTGCCTTCTAAGCAGGGGGTTGCAGGTTCGAGTCCTGCTGGGGTCGCCAGCCTTCGCCCGTCGGGCTTCGGCGCGGCAAGCCGCTAGGTCCCGTAAGCATCCAGGCCGGTTCGCAGGTCCGTGGTCAGGTCGGCGGGGGCCTCGAGGCCGACATGCAGCCGGATCAGCGGGCCGCCGTAGTCGATCGGGACCTTGCGGCAATTGAGCTGCGGGTCGCAGCTGATCGCCAGGCTCTCGAAGCCGCCCCAGGAGAAGCCGAGGCCGAAGACCTTCAGGGCGTCGAGGAAGGCCTCGACGCGCTCCGGCGAGCCCGGTTGCAGCACGACGCCGAACAGGCCGCACGCGCCGCTGTAGTCGCGGCGCCAGAGGTCGTGACCCGGTGCGCCGGGCAGGGCCGGGTGCAGCACCTGCAGCACCTGCGGCTGGTCGGCCAGCCAGGCGGCGACCGTCAGGCCGCTCTCGCCGTGGCGGTCGAGGCGTGTGGCCAGGGTCCGCAGGCCGCGCAGGGCCTGGTAGGCGTCCTCGGGCGCCACGGACCAGCCGTGATCCTGGATCGAGGCCTTCATCAGCGCGGCCAGGCCCGCATCTGAGGTCGCCACCGACCCCATGAAGACATCGGAATGACCGCAGACATATTTGGTCAGGGCCTGGACGCTGATGTCGACGCCATGGGCCAGCGGCTTGTAGAGCCGTCCGGCGCCCCAGGTGTTGTCCAGCAGGGTCAGGACGCCCCGCGTCCGCGCCAGCGCCGCGATAGCGGCTACGTCCTGAATCTCGAAGCTGAGGGAGCCCGGCGATTCGAGCACGATCAGCCGGGTGGCGGGCGTGGCCAGCGCCAGCACGCCGTCGGAGCCCAGTCGCGCGTCGTAATAGTCGACCGACACGCCGAACCGCCGCAGCACCCGGTCACAGAAGTAGCGCACCGGCCGGTAGACGGTGTCGACCACCAGGACATGATCGCCGGCCTTGAGCACCGCCAGGATGGCGGCGGTCATCGCAGCGAGGCCGGAGGGATAGAGCTGAACGTCCTCCGCGGCCTCGAGTTCGGCGAGCGCGTCCATCAGGGCGAATTGCGCCGACAGGCCCGCGCGGCCGTAGCCGAGCGTGCCGTCATACAGGGCCCTGGCGTTGGGCAGCAGGACGGTGGAGCCGCGCTGGACCGGCGGGCTGACCGTCCTGGCCTGCAGCCCGTCGGTGTGGCCGGCGTGGATCAGGCGGGTTTCTTCGTCCATGCGGGTTGCCAGCCTTGGCGCGTCAGAGCGATTGTCCTTCTCCCATAGGGCGGCTTGGCGTCGCCGATCAAGGAAACCCGCCGTGAAACGACTCGCGCTCGCCCTGCTGCTCGCCCTCTCGGCGGCGGCGTGTGAGCGAAAGGCGCCGGTGACGAGCGCGCCGGACCCGATTCCGGTCGTCGACGGGGCCGGTGCGGCGGCGACCGCGAGCCGGACCCTGGCGGCGGTCAAGGCGCGCGGCGCGCTTCGGTGCGGCGTCTATCCGGGGCTCGCGGGGTTCTCGCTCGCCGACTCGTCCGGCCAATGGCGCGGGTTCGATGTCGACTTCTGCCGGGCGCTGGCGGCCGCCGTGCTCGGTGATCCCGACAGGGTGGCCTTCGTGCCGCTGACCAACGAGGAGCGGTTCTCCGCGCTCAAGGCAGGCCGGGTCGATCTGCTCTCGCGCAACACCAGCTGGACCTTCAGTCGGGATGTGGGCGAGAGCGTCGATTTCGCCGGCGTCGCCTACTACGACGGTCAGGGGTTCCTGGCCCCCAGGGACCTCGATCTGCAGAGCGCGTCGGAACTCTCAGGGGCCAAGGTCTGCGTCCAGTCAGGCTCGACCAGTGAACTGAACCTGCGCGACTGGTTCAAGGTGCGCGACATCAACTGGCAGCCGGTGCTGGCGCCGACGCTGGAGCGGGCGCGGCAGGACTATGAGCGCGGGATCTGCGACGTGCTGTCGGCCGACATTTCCGGTCTGGCGTCGGCCCGCGCGACCATGGCCGACCAGGGCGCCCATGTGTTGCTGTCGGACGTGATTTCCAAGGAGCCGCTGGGGCCGGCCGTCCGTCAGGGCGATCCCGGCTGGACCGATGTGGTGCGCTGGACGCTGAACGCCCTGATCCTCGCCGAGGAACTGGGCGTGACGGCAGACACGGCGGAGAAGCTCCGGAAGGAGTCGACCCGACCGGAGGTGCGGCGGCTGCTGGGCGTCGACACCGGCTATGGCGCCATGCTCGGCCTGGACGACGCCTGGGCCTACCGGGCGATCACCGCGGTCGGCGCCTACAATGAGATGTTCGACCGCAGCCTCGGCAAGGACTCGGCGCTGAAGCTGGAGCGGGGGCAGAACGCCTTGTGGAACGCGCGGCCGGCGGGCCTGCTGTATTCGCCGCCGTTGCGGTAGTTTGCCGCTACCTCACCGTCACGCCGGCCCCGTCACCACGGCCGTATCGTCGCGACCGCCCCATTCGGTCCATGATCCGTCATAGACCGCCGCCCGCTCCTTGCCGAGGCGAGCCAGGCCGAGTGCGAGGATGGCGGCGGTGATCCCGGAGCCGCAGCTGGTGATGATCGGCTTGTTGATGTCGACGCCCGCTTTCTCAAATATATCAGCAAGCTGCGCCGCTGACTTCATCGTTCCATCCGGGGCGATCAGCTCGCTTGCGGGCACGTTGCGGGCGCCGGGCATGTGACCGCCGCGCAGCCCGGCGCGGGGCTCGGGGGCCTCGCCTGTGAACCGGCCTGCCGGACGGGCGTCGACCACCTGCTCCCGGCCGGTCTCCAGCGCCCTGGTCACCTGGTTCAGGTCGCGGACCAGATCGCCGCTGTAGCGTGGCGTGAAGTGACGCTCGCGCGGCGGCGCGGGCATGTCCGACACCGGACGCCCTTCGGCGATCCACTTGGGCAGGCCGCCGTCGAGCACGACCACGTCGAGGTGGCCCATGGCGCGGAAGGTCCACCAGACCCGCGCCGCCGAACGCAGGCCCAGCTGGTCGTAGACCACCATGCGCGAGCCGTCGCCGAGGCCCAGCTTGCGGACGCGCGACGCGAACTTCACCCCGCTGGGCAGCATGTGCGGCAGGCCGGAGGTTTCGTCGGCGATATCGTCAATGTCGAAGAACACCGCACCCGGAATATGGGCCAGGGCGTACTCCGCCTTCGCGTCGCGCTCCTCCTGCGGGAAGTACCAGCTGGCGTCGATGATCCGGACGTCGGGAGCCTGGAGGTGCTCGGCGAGCCAGGCGGTGGAGACGAGCGGATCAGTCATCGGCATCAGGTCCCTAAAGCCAGTCAGGGACCGGCAGGCCGCGTTCGCTGAGGAACGCCGGATTGAACAGTTTGCTTTGATACCGCGATCCGTAGTCGCACAAAATGGTCACGATGGTGTGGCCCGGGCCGAGCGTGCGCGCGAGCCGCATGGCGCCGGCGATATTGACGCCCGAGGAGCCGCCGAGAACCAGGCCTTCGTGCGCGGCCAGATCGAACACGATCCGCAGCATCTCCTCGTCATCGATCCGGTAGGCGTGGTCGACGACCAGACCCTCGAGATTGGCGGTGATGCGGCCCTGGCCGATTCCCTCGGTGATCGAAGTGCCCTCGGCCTTCAGCTCGCCGGTCGTGTAGTAGCTGTAGAGGGCCGCGCCGCCAGGGTCGGCCAGACCGATAGCGACCTCAGGCTTCTTCGCCCGCAGGGCCGCCGCGACTCCGGCCAGGGTGCCGCCCGAACCGACCGCGCAGATGAAGCCGTCGACCTTGCCGTCGGTCTGCGCCCAGATTTCCGGACCGGTGGTGCGCTCATGCGCCTGGCGGTTGGCGACGTTGTCGAACTGGTTGGCCCAGATGGCGCCGTTGGGATCGCTCGCGGCCAGTTCCTCGGCCAAACGGCCGGAATAGCGGACGTAGTTGTCGGGGTTGGAGTAGGGGACCGCGTCCACCTCGACCAGTTCGGCGCCGGCGAGGCGAATGGCGTCCTTCTTTTCCTGGCTCTGGGTGCGGGGGATGACGATCGTCGTCCGATAGCCGAGCGCGCTCGCGACCATGGCGAGGCCGATGCCGGTATTGCCCGCCGTGCCCTCGACGATACGGCCGCCGGGACGCAGGAGGCCTTTGGCCTCCGCGTCGCGGATGATCCCGAGCGCGGCGCGATCCTTGACCGACTGGCCGGGATTGAGGAATTCGGCCTTGCCGAGAATCTCGCAGCCGGTCGCCTCGCTGGCGGCCTTGAGCCGGATCAGCGGGGTGTTTCCGATCAGGTCCAGGACGCTTGCGGCAGCAGACATGGGCGACGTTCCAGCGGCCGCAGGGCGACCTTGATGCAAGCCTACATCATGCGCCGCGAGCCAATCGCAACCCCAGAATATCTGAAAGCCGCCCCGCAGGATGGGTCAGGTCCGCGAGAGTCCCAGCTGGATCACGTTGGTCCGCTCGGTGCGGAAACCCGCCTCGCAGTAGCTCAGGTAGTAGCGCCACATCTTGCGGAAGCGTTCGTCGAAGCCGAGGCCGCGGATATCGTCCCACGCCGCGTCGAACCGCCTCGTCCATTCGGCCAAGGTGTCGGCGTAGTGCTGGCCGTACCGCGGCGCGCCCTCCCAGGTCAGGCCGGCGCGATCGGTTTCCTGCCGCAGACGGGTCTCGCTGGGCAGCATGCCGCCCGGAAAGATGTACTTCTGGATGAAGTCGGCGTGCCGGCGATAGCCGTCGAACAGCTCGTCGCGAATGGTGATGATCTGCAGGCCGGCGCGTCCGCCCGGCGACAGCACGTCGTGGATCTTGCGGAAATAGGTCGGCCAGTACGCCTCGCCGACGGCTTCGAACATCTCGATCGAGGCGACCCGGTCGTAGCGCCCCCCGACATCGCGATAGTCGATGAGCTGGATGTCGGCCTTCTCGGCCAGGCCCTGGTCGAACAGTCGCTTGCGGGCGAAGTCGTACTGCTCGCGCGAGATCGTGATGCCGGTCACCCGGGCGCCGACTTCAGCGGCGGCGAACTCGGCGAAGCCGCCCCAGCCGCAACCGATCTCCAGGACGGTCTGGCCGGTCTGCAGGCCCATCGAGCGGGCGAGCGCGGCGTACTTGTGCTTCTGGGCCAGCGCCAGCGGCTCGCCCTGCTGCTCATAGACCGCCGCGCTGTAGGTCATGCTGGAGTCGAGCCAGCGGGCGTAGAAGTGGTTTCCCAGGTCGTAGTGGGCGTGGATGTTCTTCTTCGACCCGCGACGGTCGTTGCGGCGCAGGGCGTGGGTGATCAGGTTCACCGCCCGCATGACCGGATTGCCGTCGACCAGCGCCTGAAGCCGGTCGAAGTTCAGCGCGAAGGCCGAGAGCAGGGCCGTCAGGTCGGGCGTCTCCCATTCGCCGGCCATGTAGCCCTCGGCAAAGCCGATCGAACCGGCCGCCAGGCAGCGCCGGATGAAGCGGTAGTCCCGCACGACCAGGCGGGCGTCCGGGCCGGGCTCGGGACCTCGACAGGGGAATTCCTGACCGTCGGGCAGAACCCAGGTCACGGTCCCGTACCGCCAGTTGTCAGCGCAGATGCGAATGGCCGTCCGCAGGACGGCGGGCGCCCGTTTCAAGGCGGGCAAGTCCATCGGCTGTCCGTTCGCAACCGGCGTCAGGTCCGTGAACGACATCGGCGCTCCTTTCCTTCCCACAGAGAGTAACATCGTTTTTTCCCGTGGCGCGAGAGGTGAGGGTCGCCCGGCTGACGCCAACGTCGGGCGAAGGGGGGCGCGGCGCGAGCGCAACGCCCTTGAGAAACAGGCGCAAGGCCTCCCAGTGGATCGCGGCGACGACCTTCAGCGTCATCAGCGGCATCGCAAGGAAAACGCCCAGCAAGGCGAGATCGTTCAACGGGCGCCGCCTGAGCGCCAGAGTGGCGGTGAAGTCCGGCCGACCGCCGCTGGTCTTGACGATCGACAGGTCGAGGCGGTCGTCGGGCGGCGTGACGTCGAAGCGGTAGCTGCCGTCGACTCCGTAGAAGGGGGAAACGAACAGGCGCTTGTCTGCGACCTGCCGTTGGCGACCGCGCCCGTTGGCGGGCGCGACATAGGCGTGGGTCTGCCCGAAGGTGCTGTTGACCTCGTAGATCACCGCCTCGAGGTTTCCGGCAGCGTCCTCGACATAGACCAGCGAGACCGGATTGAAGACGAAGCCCAGCACGCGGGGAAAGGTCAGCAGGCGGATGCGGCAGGCCGTCGCGGCGACGCCGGCTTCCGCCAGGCGGGTCTCGACCCAGCCGCGCAACGGGCGGCCGTCGCGCCAGCCGTGGTCCCGGTCATCGAGCGAGAACAGCCCGACCCGGCCGCGCCGGAGCAGCTTCAGGCCCCGCAGGTCCTGATCCAGCCGGTCTGGATCGACCAGCACCTGAAACAGGCTGTAGCGGAACCTGTGCTTCACCGCCCCCAGGCGATGGTGGGTGGTCTCGCCGACATAAAGGGCGGCGGTCATGCGGCCGTAGCGAGCGGCGCGGACGTCGCGGCGACGTCGGCGACGCGGTGGTCGACGAACGTCCACGGGATCTTGCCGCCGAGGGCCAGGGCCGCCTTGACGCCGGAGGTGACGCCGTCCTCGTGGAAGCCGTAGCCCAGCCAGGCGCCGGCATACCAGACGCCGCCACGGCCCTGGATACGCCCGAAGCGGCGCTGGGCGGCGAGGGCGGCGGTGTCGAACTGCGGGTGTTCATAGTCGAACGCGCCGAAGGTCAGCGCCGGATCCGGCGTCGGACCATTGAGGCTGACGAACAGCGGCCGGGCGGCGTCGATCCCCTGCAGATTGTTCATCCAGTATGTGACGTAGGGGTCTGTTTTTCCGTCGGAATCGGTCACGTAGTTCCAGCTGCCCCAGGCCTGTTCACGGCGGGGCATCAGTCTCGGGTCACGATGCAGCCAGGCGCGGTTCGGCGCATAGCGGATCGCGGACAGCAGGGCGCGTTCCTCGGGATCGGCGTCGGCGAGCATCGCCATCGCTTCCGGAGCGTGACAGGCGAGGATCACCTGGTCGAAGCGCTCGTCCTGGCCCCGGCTGTCGCGAACGATGACCCCGGCCTCCGTCCGCGTCACCCGCGTGACGGCGGTGTTGAGCCTGACGCTGTCGCCGAGCGCGGCGCCGATCTTCCCGACATAGGTTCGGCTGCCGCCGATCACGGTGCGCCACTGCGGCGGCTTGAACTGCAGGAGGCCGTGGTTCTGCAGGAATCGCAGGAAGCTCTCGGCCGGGAATTCGCCGATGCCGCCCTCGGTGGTCGACCAGATCGCCGCGCCCATCGGCAGCAGGAAGCGATCACGGAAGCCGCCGCCGAACCGGCGCAGCTTGAGCCAGGCGCCGAGGGTCAGGTCGTCGAATTCACCGCGCAGCAGATCGGCGCGCGCAACGGCGTAAAACCGCCGTATGTCATTGAGCATGCCCAGGAAATCGGGCCGCACGAGATTGCGCTTCTGGGCGAAGACGCCGCGCGGGAAGTTGGATGACCACTCCACGCCGCCGCCGGCGCAGGCGAAGCTCATGTCGGTCAGGCGAGTCTCGACGTCGAGCGCACTCAGCAGCCCACGCAGGTTGGGGTAGTTCTCCTCGTTGTAGACGATGAAGCCGGTATCGACGTCGATGCGAGCGCCGTCGTAGTCGATCGTCACCGTGTTCGCGTGGCCGCCCAGACGGTCGGCGGCCTCGTAGAGGACGACCTCGTGCAGGCCTTCCAGCGCCCAGGCGGCGCCGAGGCCGGCCACTCCGGATCCAATGACGGCGATCTTCATGCGGCGTTCCTGACGGCGGCGTAGGCGGCGAGGGCCCGGTCACGGGCCTTTGCGTGGTCGACGATCGGCGCGGGGTACGTCTGGCCGAGGGCCACGCCGGCCTTACGCAGGTCCAGCGGCGACGCCGTCCATGGCGCGTGGATCACGTCTTCAGGCAGTCTGGCCAGCTCCGGAACCCAGCGGCGAACGTAGAGGCCCTTCGGGTCGAACTTCTGGCCCTGAGTGACCGGATTGAAGATGCGGAAGTAGGGCGAGGCGTCCGCGCCGGAGCCGGCCACCCACTGCCAGTTGGCGGCGTTCTGGGCGATGTCGGCGTCGAGCAGGGTGTCCCAGAACCAGGCTTCGCCGCGCCGCCAGTCGATCATCAGGTCCTTGATCAGGAAGGAAGCGACGATCATCCGCACGCGGTTGTGCATGAAGCCGGTGGTCCACAGCTCGCGCATGCCGGCGTCGACGATCGGATAGCCCGTCTGGCCACGCGACCAGGCCCGGAAGCCCGGCTCGTCCTCCCGCCAGGTGAACTGGTCGAACGCCGGCTTGAAATTTTCGCGCGGCAGGTCGGGCCAGTGGAACAGGATGTGGTGATTGAACTCGCGCCAGCCGATCTCGGAGAGGAACTTGTCCGCTTCGCTATCGGGGGCGGCGCCCTTCACGGTCGCGGCGTGAACCGCGCGCCAGATCTGACGCGGACCGATCTCGCCGAAGTGCAGGTGCGGGGACAGGCGCGAGGTGCCCTCGACGCCCGGCAGATTGCGATTGTCGCCATAGCCGCTGATCGCGCCGGTCAGGAACCGGTCGAGGGCCGTCGCAGCGCCGGCTTCACCTGGCGTCCAGTCCGAGAACCCGGTCGACCAGTCCGGCGTCGTCGGATGCAGGGACCAGTCCGCGAGCGCATCGCTTTCGGGCCAGATCCGCGGCGGGGCCAGGCGCACGGGCGCGGGAAGCGCTGGAACGTCGTCGACCATCGCCCGCGCCGCGCGCCAGTAGGGGGTGAAGACGCGGTACGCCTCGCCAGAGCCATTCCTGACGGTCCAGGGCTCGTTCAGGAGCGATCCGTTGCAGGAAACGACCTCGATACCGTCGGCGGTCAGATCCGACTTGATGCCGCTGTCACGGGCGACCGCGTGCTTGTCGTAGAGGCGGTTCCAGTAGACTGCCGACGCGCCGGTCGCGGCGATCATCTCGCGCAGCTGGTGGGCCGGATCGCCGCGGCGCAGGACCAGCTTTCCCCCGCGCGCCGCGATTGCGTCGCCCAGGACGGTCAGCGACTTGTCCAGCCACCACAGGCTCGCGCCGCCGAGCGGCCGTGCGTCCGGCGTTTCATCCAGAATGTAGAGGGGGATGATCGCCCGCCCGCTGGCGACCGCCTCGGCGAGGGCCGGGTTGTCCGCAAGCCGCAAGTCCTGACGGAACCAGACGATGGCCGGGCCGGCGGAACGGGACGGGTCCTGGGGAAGCGCGCTGGTCACAACAGGTCTACGCCGCGACCGGCCGGTCGGATCATCCCGCCACGAAAATCGGCCCGCGGATCAGGCGCGGGCGGCTTCGTGCAGCGCCTTCAGGGTCTTCAAAAGGGCTGCGGCGCCATCGAGCGGCAGACAGCTGGGGCCGTCGCAGAGCGCCTTGTCCGGTTCCGGGTGGAACTCGAGGAACACCCCGTCCGCCCCGGCGGCGATGGCGGCCTTGGCGATCACCGGAACGCCGGCGCGGCGGCCGCCCGTCGAGGCGCCGCCGGTGCGCGGATCGGCGCCGGGCAGCTGGACGGCGTGGGTGGCGTCGATGGTCACCGGAACGCCGAGCTTCTGCATCTCGCCGATGCCGAGCATGTCGACGACCAGGTTGTTGTAGCCGAACGAACTGCCGCGCTCGCAGAGGATGATGTCGAGGTCAGGGGCCGCCTCGCGGGCCTTGTCGATGATGTTCTTGCAGTCCCAAGGCGCGATGAACTGCGCCTTCTTGACGTGCATGACGCCGCCCGCCGCCGCCGTGGCGCGGGCCGTGGCGACGATCAGATCGGTCTGGCGACAGAGGAAGGCCGGCACCTGCACCAGATCCGCCACCGCGGCCACCGCTTCGGCCTGACCGGCTTCATGCAGGTCGGTGGCGATCGGCACGTTCAGCTGCGCCTTCACCTCGGCCAGCATGGCCAGGCCGTCCTTCAGGCCGGGCCCGCGATAGCTCTTGATCGAGGACCGGTTGGCCTTGTCGAAGCTGGCCTTGAAGACATAGGGCAGGCCGAGATCAGCGCAGATCGCCTTGAGTTCCTTGCCGACGCTCAGGGCCAGATCGAGGTTTTCCAGCACGTTCAGGCCAGCGATGACTACCAGGGGATGCCCCTCGCCGATGGCGAAGTTCCAGCGTTTCAGGGTCACCACAGGCATCGGTCACATTCCGGGTCTTGAGCGAGTCGGCGGCCGGGCCGACATTTCGAGGGCAGCTATATAGGACGGCCCGCTTGACCACCCTAGCGTCAAAGCTCACACCCTGACCGCATGGATCTGGCTTCCCTTCAGTCATTGCTGACCGCCGTGAGCGGCGTGCGTGTGGTCTGCGTCGGCGACGTGATGATCGACCGCTTCGTCTATGGCGAGGTTCATCGGACCTCGCCCGAGGCGCCCGTGCCCGTGCTGGCGCGCGGTCGGGAGACCACCATGCTGGGCGGGGCCGGCAACGTGGCGCGCAACGTCGCCGCGCTCGGCGGCCTCGCCGCCCTGACCGGCGTGATCGGCGATGACGCGGCCGCCAACGAGGCCCTGGGTCTTGTCGGCGACGAAGCCGGGATGGAAGGCCATCTGGTCGCCGAGCGCGGCCGACCGACGACCGTGAAGACCCGCTATGTGGCCGCCGGCCAGCAGCTGCTGCGCGTCGATTCGGAAGACTCGCGGCCTGCGAGCCGTGAGGTGGAGGCCCGCCTGGTCACCGCCATTCGCCACGCGTCGGGCGAGGCGGGTGCGATTCTGCTGTCCGACTACGGCAAGGGAGCGGTGTCGCCCGCGGTGATCGAGGCCTGCCTCGCCGCTGCGAAGGCCACGGGCGCCGTTCTGATCGTGGACTCCAAGGCGCGCAGCTTCGCTCGCTACGGCGCGGCCGACATCGTCAAGCCGAACGCCGCCGAACTGGCCGCGGCGACCGATCTGCCGACCGAAACCAACGAACAGGTTGAGGCGGCCCTCGCCCGGGCGCTGGACCTCTCACGGGCGAAGGCGGTTCTGGTTACACGCGCCGCCAAGGGCATGAGCCTGGCGGTTCGCGGGCAGGGCGTGCGCCATTTTCCCGGCCAGCCGCGGGAGGTGTTCGACGTTTCCGGCGCCGGGGACACCGCGCTCGCGGCCCTGGGCCTGGCGCTGGCGGCCAAGGCCTCGCCTGATCTGGCCGTGGCGTTTGCGCTGCTTGCCTCCGGCGTCGTGGTCGGCAAGGCCGGCACCGCCGTGGCAACGCCGCATGACCTGATCGAGGCCGAGATCGCCGCCCACATGGCGCCGGCCGAGGCCAAGGTCGTCCTGCCCGCGCAGATGGCCGAGAAGGCCGCCGCCTGGCGCGCCCAGGGCCTGAAGGTCGGCTTCACCAACGGCTGCTTCGACATCCTGCACAAAGGGCATGTGGCCTATCTGGCCCAGGCCCGCAGCTGGTGCGACCGGCTGATCGTCGGCGTCAACAGCGACCGCTCGGTCCGGGCGCTCAAGGGCGAAGGACGGCCGGTCAACGATCTGGAGTCCCGGGCGCTGGTGCTGGCGGGCCTCGGCTCTGTGGATCTGGTCGCGCCGTTCGACGAGGACACGCCGGTCGAGCTGATCCGCGCCGCCCGCCCCGACGTCCTGATCAAGGGCGCCGACTACACCGTCGAGGGGGTCGTCGGACACGACCTCGTCCAGTCCTGGGGCGGTGAGGTCAGGCTGGCGCCGATCGTCGAGGGCTATTCCACCACCGCCGCCATCGCCCGCATGATCGAGAAAGCCTGACCCCATGAGCCGCCGCATTGTTTTCGTCACCGGCGGGGCCGGGTTCATCGGCTCCAACATCATCGCCAGGCTGGCCGAGGACCCGTCGCTGGACCTCGTCGCGTGCGACTGGCTGCACGAGGCCGACCTCGGCAAGTGGCGCAACCTCTCCAAGCATCCGATCGGCGACTTCGTCGCGCCGGAAAACATGATGGAGTGGCTGGAGAAGCGCTGGCAGGATGTCGCGCTTGTCGTCCACATGGGCGCGATCAGCTCAACCACCGAGCCTGACGCCGACAAGATCATCCACCAGAACTTCGGCCTCTCGCGGGATCTGTTCCGCTGGTGCGCCGATCGCCAGCGCCGGCTCATCTACGCCTCGTCTGCCGCCACCTACGGCGACGGGGCCCAGGGGTTCGAGGATCGCGACGACATCGACTCGCTGAAGGCTTTGAGGCCACTGAACACCTACGGCTGGTCCAAGGCTCTGTTCGACCTGTTCGCCGCCCGTCAGGCCGCCCGCGACTACGCGCCGCCGCAGTGGGTCGGACTGAAGTTCTTCAACGTCTACGGGCCCAACGAAGAGCACAAGGCGTCGATGAAGTCGGTCGCCTCGCAGATCTGGCCGCATGTGAAGGACGGCCGGTCGGTGCAGCTCTTCAAGTCGCACCATCCCGACTACGAGGACGGCGGCCAGCTGCGCGACTTCGTCTACGTCCGCGACGTCGCCGATGTGGTGCAGTGGCTGAGCCAGAACGAGCAGGTCAACGGCGTCTACAATCTCGGGTCGGGCAAGGCGCGCTCGTTCCGGGACATGGCCGAGAACGTGTTCAAGGCCGCCGGGCGCGATCCGCAGATCGACTACATTCCGATGCCGACCTCGATCCGCGACAAATACCAGTACTTCACCGAGGCGAAGATGGATCGTCTGCGGGAGGCCGGCTATCCGGGCCAGATGACCACGCTGGAAAGCGGGATCGCCGACTATGTCGGTGGCTATCTGAACACCGGCGACCCCTACCGATAGGGTTCTCGACCGCCGGTCTGTCGTGTAACGCTCGGGGCCATGGTCGTGACCGGATTCAAACGCTGGATCGCTGTGGGGCTGGCGGTGCTGTTCGTGCTGGTGGCCGTCAGCGCGTTTGTGTTCCGCGTCGACATCCTGCGGACTTCGCTTGACCCGAAGGTGCCGTTCCAGGCCTACACGCCGCCCCGCACGCCGAACTATGCAGACGCCAAGGCCTGGGCCTTGCCGATCAACGTCCGGCCGGGGCCGGAACTCCCGGCGGACGTCTTCCTGGTTCACCCGACCACCTTCGACGGCGGCAACCACTGGAATTCGCCGTTCCGCGACCAGGACGCGATGCGGCAGCTCGACCGGGTGATGCTGCCCAACTACGCCGGTCCCTTCGCGCGGGTCGGACGGATCTTCGCCCCCCGCTATCGCCAGGCCAGCCTGTACTCCCAGCTGACGTTGCGCGAGGACGCCCGCGCCGCGCGGGGCTTCGCCTATGGCGATGTGCGAGAGGCGTTCCGCTACTGGAAGGCCAACCACGACCGCGGCAGACCGCTGGTGATCGTCGGCGTGGAGCAGGGCGGCCTGCTGCTCGAACGGCTGCTGCGCGAGGAGATCGCGCCGGACGCGGCGCTGCGCGCGCGACTGGCGGGCGTCTATCTGATCGAGACCATTGTTCCGGCCAGCAGCTATGACGGCACAGCGCTCGTGCCGGCCTGCACCAGCCGCAACCAGGCCCGCTGCGTAGTCGCCTGGGCGACGCCGCGGGACGGAGACCGGCGCCGGACCCGCGACAGGGCCCTGATCTGGGACGACAGCGGCATCCTGACCGGCCTGCAGGGCCGTGAGGTCCTGTGCGTAAACCCGCTGACGGGGACCCGGACCAACGCCGCTGTCGGCGAGCAGGCGAGCCTGGGCGCCGCCAACGCGACGGGGATGGGCTACGGCGTTCGGCCGCCGTTCCTCAAGCGTCAGGTCCGCACGCAATGCATCGAAGGCTTCCTCGATGTGTCGAAGGCGAAATCGTCCGCCTTCCGGCCGGCGCGCGGCTGGGCCGACCAGTTGAAGGTCACGCCCTACAACCTGTTCTATGGCGATCTGGAAGCGGACGCCCAGGCGCGCGTCTCAGCGCTGCTCGGACGTCAGGTCTATGGCCGGATGGCCCCGCCGCTGACGGCTCCGGTCGAGGTCAGGACCTCGCCGGTTCACCGGATCGACTGATCAGTTCAGGACGTCAGGGTCTTCAGGCCGCTGTACTGCGGCTGGTCGATGCGCACCTGGTCGATGATGCTGGCCTTCATGTGCGCCAGCACCGCCGGATCGAGCGGATCGATGGCGCCGGACTGAATGCCGTCGCAGAGGGCCGCGTTGAGCGTGGCGAAGTCGCCGTCCTGCCCCAGCAGGGCGCGCAGACGCTCGACAGCCACAACCTCCGCCGCAGGACCCTGCTCGATCTCGCGCTTCACGGCGGCCAGGGCGTTGACGGCGACCCGGCAGAGGAAGGCGTCGCGGTCCTTCAACTGCGGCGCGGCGCGCTCCTCGATGAAGCGGATGACCGAGTCGATCAGTTCGGGCGCTGTGGGATGGGTGATCATGCCGCGCGCTCCAGCAGGGCCATCAGGTCGATTTCACATTCCGAGGTGCGGCGGCCGATCATCGCCCGCTCCACCGACGGATCCGTGCCGTTCGCGAAGGAGGCGTACATGCCCTCGCACATCACGCCCCACTTCAGCGACCCGAGCATCTGCCAGTAGAGCACCCGCTCCAGCGGGATCGGCGTCCCGCCGGCGGCCTCGTAGCCGGCCAGCAGATCGGCGTAGTCGCCGAAGCCGCCCACGGGCTTGGCCCCGCCGAAGCGCCAGGAGGCGGTGCAGACCCACCCCATGTCCTCGGCCGGGTCGCCGATGTGGACCAGCTCCCAGTCGAGCACGGCGGCGAGGCCCGTCTCCGGCTGGAACATGATGTTCCCGTTGCGAAAATCGCCGTGCAGCATGACCGGACGGTCCAGCGGCGGCGCGCGGTCCTTCAGGTAGCGGAAGGCCGCCTCGAGGATGGGCCGACGGGCGCCGAGGTTGCGATAGACCGTCTCGTATTTCTCCAGCTCATCCAGGGCGCTCGAGCGGTTGAGCGGCGGCAGGCTGTCGTCCAGCGGGATGGCGTGGATCTTCGCCAGCGCCTCGCCGCACTGGAACGCCAGCTTCGGGCGGATGGCGGCGAAATTGTCGTCGCGGGCGATGCGTTTTCCGAGCGTCTCGCCCTCGACCGCGGCCATGACGTAGGCCTCGCCGACGTCGCTGTCGGGATCACAGATGGCCAGCACTTCCGGCACCGGCGCACCCTGCAGGGCGGCGGCGCGGATCAGCGCGGCCTCCGTGGCCAGCGGCGTTGCGGTTCCGGTGACGCCGGCCGTGCCCGGGGGCTTGCGGCGCAGGATCAGCGGCCGGCCCGTATCGAGGCTGAAGGCCCAGGTTTCCTGGCTCGCCCCACCTGACAGGCGACGCAGGTTCTCGATGGTGATCCCGCCCAGCTGGGGCGCGATGGCGGTGAGGGCGGCGTGCAGATCGCTCATGGGACTGGATTGGGACCCTTCACCCGGCGTCAGTCAAACCGCCCGCGCGCCAGTCGAACAGTTCCTGGAGAATCCGGACCGCCTGGCCGCGCGGCGAGGTCAGGTCCGGATCGCGGTTCAGGATCAGCCGGGCGTCGTCGGCGGCGGCCGCGATCATGGCGCGGTGGGCGACGGGGTCGGCCAGGCGGTAGGCCGGGAAACCGCTCTGTTTCAGGCCCAGCGGATCGCCGCCGCCGCGCAGTTCGAGGTCCTTCTCGGCGATCAGGAAGCCGTCGTCGGTCTTGCGCAGGATATCGAGGCGCTGCTGGGCGGTTTCCGACAGCGGCGGATCGTACAGCAGCACGCAGGCGCTCTCCCGCCGACCGCGCCCGACGCGGCCGCGCAGCTGGTGCAACTGGGCCAGACCGAAGCGTTCGGCCTGTTCGATGACCATGATGGTGGCGTTGGGCACATTGACGCCGACCTCGACCACCGTGGTCGCGACCAGCACCGGCAGGCGACCCTCGGCGAACTGCGCCATCACGGCGTCCTTCTCGGCCGACGGCATCTGGCCGTGCACCAGGCCGACCTGGGCGCCCATGATCTTCTGCAACTCGCGGGCGCGAATCTCCGCGGCGGCGAGGTCGGCGAACTCGCTCTCGCTGACCATCGGACAGATCCAGAAGGCCTGGGCGCCGCCCCGGACCGCCTCCTGGAGCCGTGCGATGATCTCGCCCATGCGCGGGGAGGGGACGGCGCGGGTCGCCACGGGCGTGCGGCCCGGCGGCTTCTCGTCGATACGGCTGACGTCGAGGTCGCCGAACACCGTCAGCTCCAGCGTGCGCGGGATCGGCGTGGCCGACATGGCCAGCAGATGCACGCTCTCGCCCTTGTCCTGCAGTCGCTTGCGTTCGCTGACGCCGAAGCGGTGCTGCTCGTCGATGACCGTCAGGCCGAGGCTGCGGAAGCGGACGTCGTCCTGGAACAGCGCGTGGGTGCCGACGGCGATGTCGGCCGTGCCGTCCATCAGGGCCATCAGCTTCTCGGTGCGGACCCCGCCCTTGTCGCGACCCGTCAGCAGCACGACCCGCAGGCCCTGGGCTTCCAGAGGCGCGGCGATCGTCTCGAAATGCTGACGCGCGAGGATCTCGGTCGGCGCCATCAGCACCGACTGCAGCCTTGCCTCCGCCGCGTCGGCCATGGCCAGCATGGCGACGATGGTCTTGCCGGCGCCGACGTCGCCGTGCAGCAGCCGGCTCATCCGCTCGCCCGACTGCAGGTCGCCGCGCACTTCGGACAGGGCGCGGATCTGGGCGCCGGTGAGCGTCCAGGGGAGAGCGGCTTCGATGCGGTCGGCGAGGCCGCCGGCAGGGATCACGGGGGCCGGCTGCGACCGCCGCGCCGCCTTGCGCTGGGCCAGCGCCAGCTGGTGGGCCAGCAGTTCGTCGAAGGCCAGCCGTCGGCGATGCGCGGACAGTGGCGACAGGTCAGCGTCGCTCTGCGGGTTGTGGAACCGCTCCAGCGCCGCGCGCCAGGTCGGAAAGCCCTCGCGGGCCATCCAGGTGGGGTCCTGCCACTCGGGCAGCTCCGGCGCGCGCGAAAGGGCCTCATGCGCCATCTTGCGCACGTTGCGGGCGGGCAGGCCGGCCGTGGCGGGATAGACGGCCTCGGTCTCGGGGATCTCGGCGGCGCGCTCGACCGGGACGATATAGTCCGGATGCGCCATCTGGATCTCGTTGCCCCAGCGCTCGATCTTGCCGCTGACCACCCGTTTGGACCCGACCGGGTGCTGACGCATCAGGTGGTCGCCGTGGCCCTTGAACCAGATCAGGGTCAGGAAGGCCGTGCCGTCGAAGCAGCGGATCTTCCAGGGGATGTCCATGCGGGCCGGTTTGGTGTGCAGCTCGACATCGACCGTCAGGGTGTGGACCTGGCCGTCGACGACGCTGTCGACGGTTGTCGGCGTGCGATGGATCAGCGACTGCGGCCCGAGGAACAGCATGTCCCGCACCAGCGGCCCGGCGACCCGCTCGACCAGCGGCTCAACCTTCGGCCCCACGCCTTTCAGCGTGCTGACCGGGGCAAAGAGCGGGAACAGAATCTCGGGGCGCATCGCGGGGAGTGTAGCGCGGTCTTGGTGCGTCCTTCGAGACGCGATCCAGAGGGATCGCTCCTCAGGATGACGGACAGGGGCGGCCAGCCCCCTTCCGTCATGGCGAGGAGCGAGCTTCAAGCGAGCGTCTCGAACCACGCACACTGGCGCAGCACGGCAACCCGCTCTATATCCGCCGCCTCCACATGGACGACATCCGCCTCAAGAAGATCAGGCTGCGGGCCTGGCGCCGTGGCTTCCGGGAAGCGGACCTCATTCTGGGGCCGTTCGCGGACAAGCATTGCCCGCAGATGACCGACACCCAGCTCGACGCCTTCGAGGCGCTGATGGATGAGGCCGACCAGGACATCTACGACTGGTACCTCGGCAAGACCCCGGTCGCAGACCACATCGATCCCGAGATCTTCGCCCTGTTGCAGGCGTTCGATCCGTCAGGACGACCGGCCGGTGGCTGATCTCAAGTATGTGGCGAAGGCCGACGGTCGCCTCGAGCTGACCGGTGCGCCTGAAGGGTTCGACGCCCTGGTCATGGCCGACATCGCCCGGGCGCGCGGCGGTCTGACGGTGTTCGTGGCGCGGGACGGAGCGCGGGCGAGCGCCTTCATCGACGCCATGCGGTTCTTCGCGCCGGAGATCCCGGTGCTGCAGCTGCCGTCGTGGGACTGCCTGCCGTTCGACCGGATCGGGCCCTCGGCCGGGATCGCCGCGCAGCGGATGGCGACGCTGTCGCAGCTGGCGCGCGGGGACTTCGCCGGCAAGGCCACGCTGCTGGTGACGGCCGCGCCGGCGATCCTGCAGCGTCTGCCGTCGCGGGCCGATCTCAAGCGGGCGGGCTACAGCGCAAAACCCGGCCAGGATGTCGCGATCGGCGACCTGGAGCGCTATTTCGCGGTCAACGGCTACAGCCGGGCCTCGACGGTGTCCGAGCGCGGCGAGTTCGCCATCCGCGGCGGGGTGATCGATGTCTTCCCGCCGGGCGGCGAAGAGCCGGTGCGGCTGGACCTGTTCGGCGACACCCTGGAATCGATCCGCGCCTTCGACCCCGAGACCCAGCGCTCGACGAAGCAGCTGAAGGAAATCGACCTGCTGCCCGTCAGCGAGGTGCTGCTCGATCCAGACGCCATCGCCCGGTTCCGCAAGGGCTATGTCTCGCGGTTCGGCGCCCCGGGCGACGACGCGCTCTACGAGACGGTCAGCGCCGGCGGCCGCAGGGCCGGCATGGAGCACTGGCTGCCGCTCTACTACGAGCGGCTCGAGACGCTGTTCGACTACCTGCCGGGAGATACGCTGGTCGCCATGGACCACCTGGTCGGCGAGGCCGAGGCCGAGCGGATGGCGATGATCGCCGACGCCTATGACGCCCGGGCCAGCGCCGACCGCAAGTCGTCCTACCGGCCGGTCGAGCCCGACGCGCTCTACCTGACCGCCGAGGAGCTGGCCGCCCGGGTGTCCGAGCGCCCCAACCGATGGTTCACGCCGTTCCAGAGCGACGCCATCGGCGCGGTGGACATGGGCGCCAAGCTCGGCCGGACCTTCGCGGCCGAACGGTCGCAGGACAGCGTCAATCTGTTCCAGGCGACGGCCGATCACGCCACCGCCCAGTCCGCCGCCGGCAAGCGCGTGCTGTTCGCCTCTTGGACCGAAGGCTCGTCCGAGCGGCTCGGAACCATGCTGTCGGATCACGGCCTCAAGCGCGTACCGTTCTCGCCCTACTGGCAGGCGGCCAAGGCGGCGGACCCGAAGATCCCGCAGCGCGTCGTGCTGCCGCTGGAAGCCGGCTTCGAGACCGACAACCTCGCGGTCATTTCCGAGACCGACATCCTCGGCGACCGGCTGGCGCGACCGCGCAAGAAGCGCCGGGCGGCCAACTTCCTGGCCGAAGCCAGCGCCCTGACGCCGGGCGATCTGGTCGTGCACATCGATCACGGCATCGGCCGCTATGCGGGGCTGAAGACGCTGGACGTGCAGGGCGCGCCGCACGACTGCCTCGAACTGCACTACGCCGGCGAGGCCAAGCTCTACCTGCCCGTCGAGAACATCGACCTGCTGACGCGCTACGGCGCGGACGGCGAGAACATCCAGCTGGACAAGCTGGGCGGCGCCGGTTGGCAGAGCCGTAAGGCCAAGGCCAAGCAGCGCCTGCGCGAGATGGCCGAGGGCCTGATCCAGATCGCCGCCGCCCGCCAGCTGAAGGCCGTCGAGGAGATCGATCCGCCGTCCGGCCTGTTCGACGAGTTCTGCGCCCGCTTCCCGTACGAGGAGACGGACGACCAGCTGAACGCCATCGCCGACGTGCTGACGGACCTGGGCTCCGGCAAGCCGATGGACCGGCTGATCTGTGGCGACGTCGGCTTCGGCAAGACCGAGGTCGCCCTCCGCGCGGCCTTCATCATGGCGATGAGCGGCAAGCAGGTGGCCATCGTCTGCCCGACGACGCTGCTGGCGCGTCAGCATTTCAAGACGTTCAGCGAGCGTTTCCAGGGGTGGCCGATCAAGGTCAGCCGACTGTCGCGTCTCGTGCCGGCCAAGGAGGTCGCCGAGACCCGCGAGGGGCTCTCGAACGGCGAGATCGAGATCGTCGTCGGCACCCACGCGGTGCTGAGCAAGCAGGTCAGCTTCAAGGACCTTGGGCTGGTGATCGTCGACGAGGAGCAGCACTTCGGGGTCAAGCACAAGGAGAAGCTCAAGGAGCTTCGCGCCGACGTGCACATGCTGACCCTGACCGCGACGCCGATCCCGCGCACCCTGCAGATGGCGCTGAGCGGCATCCGCGAGATGAGCATCATCGCGACGCCGCCGGTCGACCGGCTGGCCGTCCGCACCTACATCACGCCCTGGGACCCGGTGACCCTGCGCGAGGCGCTGCTGCGCGAGAAGTACCGTGGCGGGCAGGCCTATTTCGTCGTGCCGCGGATCAAGGACCTGACGGACGTCGAGCGGTTCCTGCGCGAGCAGGTGCCCGAGGTGAAGTTCGTCGTCGGCCATGGCCAGATGAGCCCGACCCAGCTCGAGGAGGTGATGAGCGCCTTCTACGACGGCCAGTACGACGTGCTGCTGGCGACGACGATCGTCGAAAGCGGTCTGGATATCCCCACGGCCAACACCCTGATCATCCACCGCGCCGACATGTTCGGCCTGGCCCAGCTGTACCAGCTGCGCGGGCGCGTCGGCCGGGCCAAGGCGCGCGCCTACGCCTACATGACGACGCCCGCCGAGAAGCAGCTGACCCTGTCGGCGGAGAAGCGACTCAAGGTGCTGCAGTCGCTCGACAGCCTGGGCGCCGGCTTCCAGCTTGCCAGCCACGACCTCGACCAGCGCGGCGGCGGCAATCTGCTGGGCGACGAGCAGAGCGGACACATCAAGGAAATTGGCGTCGAGCTGTACCAGCAGATGCTGGAGGACGCGGTCGCCGAGCTGCGGCAGCGTCAGGGCGCCGAGGCGCTGGCCGATCGCGGCTGGTCGCCGCTGATCAACACCGGCGCGGCCGTGATGATCCCGGAAGCCTATGTCCCGGACCTGAACGTGCGGCTGGCGCTCTATCGCCGCCTGTCCGAGGCCGAGCAGGCGCAGGACCGGGAAGCGCTCGCGGCCGAACTGATCGACCGGTTCGGCCCGATCCCGCCCGAGGCCAGCAGCCTGCTGAAGGTTGTGGCGATCAAGGGGCTGTGCCGCGAGGCCAACGTCGCCAAGATCGATGTCGGCCCCAAGGGCGCCGTCGCCAGCTTCCGCAATGACACGTTCGCCAACCCTATGGCGCTGGTGAAGTTCATCCAGGCCAACCAGATCGTCTGGAAACTGCGGCCCGACCAGAAGATCGTCATCAAGGGCGAGTGGGACACCCCCGCCCAGCGGCTCGACGCCGCCGAGCGGATCCTGACGACCCTGTCGAAGCTGGCGAAGGCGGCCTAGGTCGGGCTCGCCGGCGCGCTGGCCGGGACCGGCTCGGCGGTCGCCGAAGGCGGGTTCATGATCATCGCGCCACCGAGGATGAAGCCCAGCAGCGGGACGATGAAGGCCCAGTAGCGGGTCGGGACGAAGAAGAACGAGCCGGCGCTCGGCTTGACCGTGAAGTGTTCGTTGGTTTTGGCGTCGATGAACTCGCGGCCCGGCTTGGACTCCTGCCAGCGCGCCGTGAAATAGATCGCGCCGCCGGCGAGGGCGCCGGTGAGAAGCATGCCCACGCCGACCCCCAGATCCTCCGAAAGGTGGAACGGCGTCAGAGCCAGAATCACCAGGAAGAAGGCGAGCACCACGTAAAGCGGGACCTGAATCCCCCAGCCAGACCAGACAATCATCGAAACCCCCAGATACTGAGCGCCGGCCCCCGCCGGACAAGGTCCGGATAATGCCTGCCGCCACCGATCTGGCAAGCCGGCCGCGGATTGTCGCAATTCCGCGCTGGCGTGGCCGGCGCCAGTTCCCCTAACCTCGTGGCGACGGCGTGGAGGATGGGCCCATGACAAGGCTGACGATCAACGGCAAGACGATCACGGTGGCCTCCGATCCGGACACGCCGCTGCTCTGGGTCCTGCGTGATGAGCTGGACCTCAAGGGCGCCAAGTATGGCTGCGGCATCGCCCAGTGCGGCGCCTGTACGGTCCACGTCGGCGGTCAGCCGGTGCGGTCCTGCAGCGTGCAGATCGGTGATCTCGACGGCCAGTCGATCACCACGATCGAGAGCTTTGACGGAAAGCATCCTGTTCAGCAGGCCTGGGTCGCCGCGCAGGTTCCGCAGTGCGGCTTCTGCCAGCCCGGCCAGATCATGAGCGCCGCGGCCCTGCTCAATGAGAACAAGGCGCCGAGCGACGACGACATCGATGCGGCCATGGCCGGAAACATCTGCCGCTGCGGGACCTATCCGCGCATCCGCGCCGCCATCAAGGCGGCGGCCAAGGCCTGAGGGAAACGCACATGAACGCTCCCAGCCTCGACCGCCGCGCCTTTCTGACTGCCGCCGGCGCCTTCACCCTCAGCTTCACCGTCGCCGACGCGCGCGCGCAGCAGACCGGAACACCCGCCCCGCAATGGACGGCATACCTTGCGATCGGAACAGATGGACGGGTCGCGCTCCAGTCGCCGACCACGGAGATGGGGCAGGGGACCCACACGGCCCACGCCGCCATCATCGCCGACGAGATCGGCGTGCCGCTGAGCTGGGTCGGCGTCGAGACCGCCCTGCCGTCCGATCCCTTCCGCCGGAACGGCGCGATGGGCTCCGGCGGGTCGGCAGGCGTGCGGGCCTGGTACGCGGCCCTGCGCCAGGTCGGCGCCAATGCGCGGGCCAGCCTGATCGCCGCGGTCGCGGGCAAGACCGGCGCGCCGGTGGGCGAGGTCACCCTGGTGGACGGCCGGTTCATGCGGGCCGGCAAGGCGCTGCCCGTCGCGCTGGGCGAAGCAGCGGCGCTGGCGGCGGGACAGCCGCCTGTGCAGGGCGCCCTGCGCGATCCGGCGACGTTCAAATACGTCGGAAAGGCCACGCCGCGCGTCGACATTCCGGCCAAGGTGCGGGGCGAGCCGATCTTCTCGCAGGATTTCACCCGGCCCGGCATGGTCTACGCCTGCGCCGTGCTGGCGCCGGTCTACGGCGGGGCGGCCGACGGGTTCGATGACAGCGCGACCCTGGCGATCAAGGGCGTCCAGCAGGTGGTCGCCATCCCGGGCGGCGCGGCGGTTGTGGCGACATCGCAATGGGCGGCCATGAAAGGCGCGGCGGCTCTGAAGGTCCGCTGGAAATCCACGGCGATCGACGGTCTGACCTCCGGGGCCATTTCGGCCGCCATGCTGGCCGGGCTCGACAAGGACGCCGAGGCCATTGTCGGCAAGGCTGAGGGCGATACGGCCGCAGCGCTGGCCGGCGCGGCGCGGGTGTTCGAGGCCGACTACGAGGTTCCCTATCTCTGCCATGCGCCGATGGAGCCCTGGTCCGTGACCGTTGAGCCGACAGCGGACGGCGGCCTCGAGATCTGGGGGCCATTCCAGACCCAGGACCGCAATCGCAGCACGGCCGCCAGGACCGCAGGCATCGATCCGTCGAAGGTCACACTGCACACCCTGATGCTCGGCGGCGGCTACGGCCGGCGCCTGGGCGATGACGGCACACCCGGCGCTGTTCTGGTGGCGCTGGCCGTGAAGAAGCCGGTGAAGTTCTTTTGGCGGCGCGAGGACGAGATCGGCCAGGGCTGGTACCGGCCGGCGCAGGTCGCGCGGCTGCGGGCCGGGATCGACGCGAGCGGCAAGGTCGTCGCCCTGCATGTGCGCACCGCGGGTCCGTCGATGCGCCACACCTTCTCGCCGACCGGCCTGCCGAAGGGCGAGATCGACGGCTCGTCCGTTCAGACCCTGACCGACACCCGCTATCGCACCGGCGCCTATCGGGTCGACTGGGTGAGGGTCGATCAGGCGGTGCCGATGGCCCCCTGGCGGGCCGTCGGGGCCACCCAGAACGGCTACTTCATGGAGGCGTTCGTCGATGAGCTGGCCCGGTCCCTGAAGAAGGACCCGGTGGCGTTGCGGCGGGAGCTGCTGGCCCACGATCCACGGGCGTTGAAGGTCATAGACGTGGCGGCGAAGGCCGGTGACTGGGGCAAGCCGCTGGCTGCAGGGCGGGCGCGCGGCTTCGCCTATGTCGAAAGCTACGGCAGTCTCTGCGCCCAGGTGGTCGAGGTCTCGCTGAAGGACGGCGCGGTCACGATCCACAAGGCGACCTGCGTGCTCGACTGCGCCCAGGTGGTCACGCCGGACGGCGCGCGGAACCAGGTCGAGGGCGGCATGATCCAGGGCCTGTCGTCGGGGCTGTTCGAGGGGATCGAAATCGCCGGCGGTCAGGCGACCAATCGAAACTTCGACAGCTACCGGATCATGCGGATCAACGAGGCGCCGCACGCGGTGAAGACGGTCTTCATCGAGAACAGCGAGACCATCGGCGGCGTCGGCGAGCCGCCCGTGCCGCCGGCGACGCCGGCCCTCGTCAATGCGCTGTTCGCCCTGACCGGCAAGCCGATCCGCAAGCTGCCGATCGCGGCGACGTTGGCTAGCTGACGATCTTCCCGGCGGCGCGGGCGTCTTCGAGGAGCCTGCGCGCGCGCAGGAACATCTCCAGCCGGGTGACCGCCAGCAGGCCGACGGCGAAGACGACGAAGACGTCGGTCACAAAGGCGGCCGAAACATGCAGCGCGCCGGCCTCCTCGGTCAGAACGGACCGCAGGCCGAAGCGGATCGCGACCAGAACGACGAGGAAGATCATCGCCGCCGGCGACGCCTGCTGGTTCAGCATGTGCGTCTGCGGGTCGACCGTGATGGCCATCAGCCGACCGCGTTGCCATCCGAGGCCCGCGCCGGCTCCAAACGCCAGGGCGAGCCAGAGCCATTCCAGCCCCTGGGGCGGAAACTGGGAGATCAGCGCGCAGGCGAGGGCGATCAGAACGAGCGGCATGACCCACATCCACTCGAGCTTCAGCGGTCGCTGCTTCTGGCCGCGCAGCAGCCGGATCGACATCACGACCACCAGCACCGCAACGCCGATGAGCGGGCCGAGGGTCTCCCGGTCGAGCGCGTTCACGCGGCCAGTTCCAGCGCCTTGTCGATCGCCTTGACCAGGCGCTCCGGCGGCTCGGCGCCCGAGACGGCGATCTTGCCGTCGAAGATCATGAACGGCACGCCGGAAACCCCGGCCTGATGGGCCTGGAAGTGCTCGCGCGAGACGGCGTCCTTGTCGGTTCCCTCGGAAAAGGCCTGAAGCAGCCGCATCCGGTCCATGCCGGCCTTCTCGCCGATGTCCGCCAGCACCACCGGATCGCCGATGTCGCGCAGTTCGGTGAAATAGGCGGCCAGCACGCCTTCCAGAACAGGGCCCTGCAGGCCTTCGCCCTGGGCCCAGCGGATCAGGCGATGGGCGGCGTTGGTGTTGGGCGATACGGGAATGTCCGCCAGGTTCCAGGTGATGCCATCCTCGGCCGCGGCCTGGTCGAGCACCTTGCCGATCTCGGCGCGGCGCTCGGTGTTCGGAAACTTGGCGGCCATATAGTTGCGCCGGTCCACACCCTCTTCAGGCAGGGTCGGATCAAGCTGGTAGGGCCGCCATGTGATGGTGGCGTTGAGATCCGGCCGCATGGCCAGCGCCTTCTCCAGCCGTCGCCAGCCGAGGTAGCACCAGGGACAGACGACATCGGCGATGAAGTCGATCTGCATGGCGGGATCTCCTGAAAGCTAGCCGGCTTCGCGCTGCAGGGCGCGGCTGGCGGCGCGTTCCAGCGCGCGGGCGGCGTTCTCGCCCGGTTCGAGCTGGGCGATGCCGATATCGAAATCGACGGTGAAAGGCGTCTTGCCCTCGCCGGCCTCGAAGGCCGTGCAGGCGATGACGGCGGCGATCCGCTCTGCGGCGGCGCGACCGGCCGACTGCGGCGTGGCGGGCAGGGCGAGGGCGAAAACCTCCGGCCCGAGCCGCGCGGCCGTGTCTTCAACCCGCACAAGACGGCCGATCATCGAGCCGATCTGGGGAATAGCGCGATCGAGCCAGCCGCCGGCGCGGGCGGCCGCGGTCTCCGGCCGGTCGGCGAGACGCAGCACGCAGACGCTCATCGGACGATTGCGGACCCGCGAGGCATGGGCGAGCCGGACCAGGTGCCCGGCGAACAGGTCACGGGTGAACAGGCCGGTCGCGGCGTCCATCAGGCCGCTGCTGCGGGCCCGCTCCAGCGCCTTGCGGATCGACACCGCCCGCCGATAGCTGCGGGACAGCTCGATGACGCGCTTGGCGGTTTCGGTCTCGGGCGTTTCGGGCGAGGCGACGTCGGAGACGCCGCGATGGAAGGCTTCGGACGTTGTGACGTAGCTCTCGCCGCGCAGATAGAGCAGGGCGGGGATGTGATAGAGCCGGGTGTTGCGGCGCATGCCCGCGGCGATGCTGAGCGCCTCGGCGCTGTTGTCGCCGGCCCAGAGCACCACCGAGTCGAAGTCCCGCTCATGCAGGTAGTCGAAGGCGGTGAAGGCGGTAAAGGCGCCGACGACGTCCGCGCCGCTGCGCGTCAGGGCGTTGCTGAGCGCCAGGAACTGCGGGGCCGGCTCGCCGACGGCCAGCACGCGATAGGGATCGGCCTTGGGCTCGGGCAGGTCGAGGCGACGCCCCCGCTCGGCGAAGGTTTCCAGCCGCAGTTCGAATTCTTCCTCGGCCACGGCCATCCGGACCAGCGACTCCAGCCGCAGCACGGCCTGGGCCGGATGCAGCGGCGGGGCCAGCGTCAGGTCGAAGGCGTAGCTGTCCAGCTGCGGGTCGGGATCGCCGATAGCGATGACCGGCAGCCGACGCGGCGCGCAGGCCGCCTTGAGCCGCCGGGCCAGGGTTAGAGCGTCGTGGCCGCCGCTGGCGACGTCGACGATGGCGGCTTCGATGGCGAGGTCGCCGAGCGCGGCGATCGCCGCATAGGGCCCCCGCGCCGTGATCGTGCGCCAGCCAAGCCGATCCAGCCCTTCGGCCAGCGGTCCGGCGAGCGCATCGTCGCGCGCCACGATCAAAATGCGGGCCTGAATTGACAAGCCGTCTGAACTCCCGCCCTTGACGCCGCCGGGCCCCCGTCGGCTATCCGCTGCGCGTCAAGATTCGCAACGGTTCACCATAGCAGAGGCATGGGGCGGGCATAGCGATACAGCGCCGCAGGAGGCTTCCGATGAGCGATAAACCACTGGCCGGCCGGGTTGCGGTCGTTACGGGCGCCTCCAGCGGGCTCGGACGCCGCTTCGCGCACGTGCTTTCAGACGCCGGCGCGGCGGTCGCGCTGATGGCCCGGCGCACCGACCGACTCGACGCAGAGGTCGCCGCGATTGTCGCCAGGGGCGGCAAGGCGGTGGCGATTCCGCTGGACGTCCAGGATGTGGCGGCCATCGGTCCGGCGTTCGACGCGGTGGAAGCGGCGCTGGGGCCGATCTCGATCCTGGTCAACAACGCCGGCGTCGGCGGCGACGGCATGGCGATGGACATGTCCGTCGAGACCTTCGACCAGACCTTCGCCGTCAATGTGCGGGGCGTCTATTTCGGCGCGGTCGAGGCGGCCAGGCGCATGATCGCCAGCGGCGTGGCCGAGGCCGGCGAGGCGCGGATCATCAACATTGCCTCCATCGCCGCGTTCAACCAGCTGCCGGGCCTCAGCGTCTACTGCGCCTCCAAGGCCGCCTGCGCCTCGTTGACCAAGGGCCTGGCCCGCGAATGGGCGCGCCCGCGGATCGCGGTGAACGCCATCTGCCCCGGCTATATCGAGACCGAGATCAACAGCGACTGGTTCAAGACCGAAGGCGGTCAGAAGCAGATCAAGAGCTTCCCGCGTCGCCGGCTGATGGACGAGGACGTGCTGGACGAGGCCCTGCTCATGCTGGCCGGCCGCCGCGCGCATTTCATCACCGGGACGCTGATCAGCCTGGATGACGGGCAGACTCTCTAGGTCATTGAGCGCCATCGACGGGAGGGACGGTGCTTGCCTGACCGAACGTCACCGCCTCTAGTTCTCTCCCAAACGGGAGAAACACCATGGGCAAGGGTCCGCTTTCGGGTCTGAAGATCGTCGAGTTCGCCGGCATCGGGCCGGGGCCGTTCTGCGGCATGCTGCTGTCAGACCTGGGCGCCGACGTGGTGCGGGTCGACCGCAAGGGCGCGGGCCGCGCTTCGCCCGCCGACGTCACCAGCCGCGGCCGACGGTCCGTGGCGCTGGACCTGAAGTCGCCGGCCGCCATCGAAGCGGTGCTGAAGCTGCTGGAGAGCGCCGACGGCCTGATCGAGGGCTTCCGCCCCGGCGTCATGGAGCGCCTGGGCCTTGGTCCTGACGTCGTCCTGAAGCGCAATCCCAAGCTGGTGTTCGGACGGATGACCGGCTGGGGCCAGTTCGGCCCCTACGCCAAGGCCGCCGGGCACGACATGAACTACATCGCCATCACCGGCGCGCTGCACGCCATCGGCACAACCGACAAGCCGGTGCCGCCGCTGAACCTGGTGGGGGATTTCGGCGGTGGCGCACTCTACCTGGCGTTCGGCCTGATGGCGGGCATCATCCACGCCCGGGAAACCGGCCAGGGCCAGGTCGTCGACTGCGCCATGAGCGACGGCGCGGCCTCGCTGATGGCCATGTTCTACGGCTTCAAGGGCGCGGGCATCTGGAAGGACGAGCGCCGCAGCAACCTGCTCGACGGCGGGGCGCACTTCTACGACACCTACCAGTGCTCGGACGGCAAGTGGATCTCGATCGGATCCATCGAGCCACAGTTCTACGCACTTCTCCTTGAAAAGACAGGGATTACAGACCCGCAGTTCGCCAATCAGATGAGCCGCGACGAGTGGCCGGAACTGAAGGCGAAGCTGGCCGAGGTTCTGGGCAAGAAGACCCAGGCCGAATGGTGCGCGATCATGGATGCGACGGACATCTGCTTCGCCCCGGTGCTGACCCTCGATGACGCGCCCAAACACGCCCACAATGTCGCCCGCGAGACGTTCGTGACGGTCGAGGGGGTCGTCCAGCCTGCGCCGGCGCCGCGGTTCTCGGCCACGCCGGGCGCGATCCAGGGGCCGCCGCCCAAGATCGGCGCCCACAACGAGGAAGCGCTCGGCCAATGGGGCTTCTCGGCCGGTGAGATCGACGCCCTAAAGGCGTCCGGCGCGATCTGAGGGACAACGCCGGCTGCCTGAACCGTTCAGCCACGGTTCAGCCGGCCGATTCCATCTTCGCACCTGTAGCCGGTCGCTTTGCTCTCCCGTCCCTCGAAGCGGCGGCCGGCTACACAGGAAGAAGGCAAGGTCATCCTGTCAGGCGCGTCGTGGCCAAAAGCCGCGGCGCGCCTTTGACGTTGCGCGGCATGGGTTGCGCGGGCAGGGTCGTCTCATGTCGACCCCCAAGGACCCGGACGTTCCGGGAAAGCTCGAACTGGATCCCGTGCACTGGGCGCAGGCGACGGTGGACGTGCTGGGCAAGGCCCTGCAGCGCCTCTGGGGCCGCGACGTCATGCTCTACGTCGGCGGCGTGTCCTTCTGGATCATGCTCGCCGTGTTCCCGCTGCTGGTCATCGCCGTCGGTCTCTACGGCATCCTCGTCACGCCCGAGCAGGTCGCCAGCCAGGCCGCGGCGCTGGCGCGGATGCTGCCGGCCGACGCCCGGGACCTGTTCCAGGGCGAACTCCAGCGGCTGGCCCATGCGCCGCACGTCGCCGTCTCGGCCCAGAGCCTGATCGCGCTCGTGATCGGCGGATACGCCTCGCATCGTGGATACAAGGCGCTGCTGGCCGGCCTGTCCTTCATCCATGACGAGGAGAACCAGCGCGGCTTCGTCAGCTTCAACGTCATGGCGCTGCTGGTGCTGGTCGCGTCGCTCGTTCTGGTCGGGCTGGTTTCGGTGCTGTTCCTGGGGCTGCGGGTCGCCGCGGCGGCCTGGAACCTGAAGCCGCTGGCGGGCCTCAGCTGGCTCTACAGCGAATGGACCTGGACGAGCGTCTGTATGCTGCTGGCCATGAGCCTGATCTACCGGTTCGCCATGTCGCGCGAGCCGGTCGCCTGGCGGGCGTCCATTGTCGGCGGCGTGGCCTCGGCGGTGCTGGCGCTGGTCGCGTCCTGGCTTTGCGCGATCTATGTCGAGCAGATCGCCCATCTGGGCGCGACCTACGGCTCGGTCGGCACCGTGGTGGTGTTCCTGATCTGGCTGAGCTGGAACGTGAACGCGCTGTTCTTCGGCGGCGCGCTGGCGACCGAGATGGAAATCGCCCTGCACACCCGGAGGATCAAACCGGTCTTGAAACGACGAAAAAAAGCCCCGGCGGCGGGCTGATCTCGCCGCTCTCGACGAGGGTGTAGCCCTTCTCGCCTGCGAAGTGCGGCACGTCGATCCGCGCCATCGGATCGTCGGCCAGCAGTCGCACCGCCGAGCCGGGACCGGCCTCTTCCAGCGCGCGCCGCAGCCGCAAGGTCGGCACGGGACAATGGTGGCCGCGCGCGTCAACGAGGATGGGATCGCTCATGGGTACCATGCGGGAAGGCTGCCGGACTGCAGCGCCTCGTAGGCTTTCCGAAGCGGCCCTGCAAACGCAGGATCGCCAGCCAGCGCCGGGGGAAACATCGCGCTGAGGGCCAGAAAGGCGTCCACGCCGCCCGTGCGGCCGACCTGCGCCAGTTGCTCCGCCAGAGGATCGACGACCGCCACGCCGGACGTCGCCTGCCGCTCCACAAACAGCATCCACGCCGCGACGCCGACGACCAGGCGCCCGACGGGTCTGCCCGACGCCAGGGCGTCGGAGATCGTCCCCAGGATTCTGATCGGCAGCTTCTGCGACCCGTCCCAGGCGATCTGCGAGAGACGATGGTCGATGGCCGGGTTGCTGAACCGGGTCAGGAGCGCGTCGATGTAGGCCGGAACGTCCAGCCCGGCCGGCGCGGCCAGCGACGGGGCGATGTCCTCGCACATCATGGCGCCGACCATCCCGGCGAGCGCGGAGTCGGCCATCGCCTCGCGCACGCTCCCGTGGCCGCGCAGCAGCCCGGCATAGGCCAGCGTCGAATGAGCGCCGTTGAGCAGGCGCAGCTTGGCGCGCTCCCAGGCCTCGACATCGTCGGTGAGCGTCACGCCGACGGACGCCAGGTCCGGCGCGTCGGGGCCGAGATCGTCCTCGATGACCCACTGGGTGAAGGTCTCGCGCTGGATCGGCCAGGCGTCTTCCACGCCCATCTCCGCCAGCACCCGGGCGCGCAGGGCGTCGTCGGTGGCCGGGGTGATGCTGTCGACCATCGAGCAGGGGAAGCGGGCCCCGGCGGCGATCCAGCCAGCAAGGGCAGGGTCGCGGAACCCGGCCAGACGAACCACCGCCGCCTTGAGCTTTCGGCCATTGGAGGGAAGGTTGTCGCAGCTGAGCGTCAGGAAGGGCGGCAGGCCCGCCGCCCGTCGCCGGGCGAGCCCCTCGACCAGCCAGCCGATGACGCTGACGGGGTGTTCGGGCGCGGCGAGGTCGTGGCGGATTTCCGGATGATCCAGGTCCAGCAACCCGTCGGCCGCGAGGCAGTAGCCCTTCTCGGTCACGGTCAGGGTGACCAGGCGGGTGTCCGGCGAAGCCAGCCGGTCGGCGACACGGTCGCGATCCTCCCCGGCTACAAGCAGTTCGCGTATCGCCCCGATGGTGCGGAACCGGGTCGTCTCGCCCAGTTCGACCAAGGTGTAGAGCCCGTCTTGCGGCGCGAGGGCGTCGCGTACGCCGGCAGTCTTCAGCGCCACGGCGCTGATCGCCCAGCGCGCATCCTTGGCCAGCAGGTCGTCGGCATAGGCGGCCTGGTGGGCGCGGAAGAAGGCTCCCGGCCCGAGGTGGACGATGCCGATCGTCGTCGCGGCGCGGTCGTAGGCCGGAGGGTGCGGCAGGGTCGCCGCCGACAGCCGGATCACAGGGTGACGCCTCGCTTCCAAAGCGCGATCTCGCGCTCGCCGTTCTCTTCGGCGCGGGTCGGCTGGCCGGACGCCGTCGCCAGAACCAGATCGATCAGGGCCTCACCGGCCGACGCCATGTCGACTCCGGCCAGCACGACGCCGGCGTCGAAGTCGATCCAGCGCGGCTTGCGCTCGGCCAGCGTGCTGTTCGAGGCGATCTTCAGCGTCGGCGCCGGGAAGCCCAGCGGCGTGCCGCGGCCGGTGGTAAACAGCACGACCGTCGCTCCGGCGGCCACGAGCGCGGTTGAGGACACCGCGTCATTGCCCGGCGCCTCAAGGAGCGCCAGCCCAGGCTCGCGTACCCGGTCGCCATAGCCCAGCGCCTGGGTCAGGACCGCGTGACCCGCCTTCTGCACCGCGCCGAGGGACTTCTCCTCCAGCGTGGTGATGCCGCCGGCGATGTTGCCGGGCGAGGGGTTCTCGTGGACCGGCTGGCCGTGATCGAGGAAGTGGCGCTTGAAGCCGTTCACCAGGCCCGCAGCGTCGTCGAACACCGCCCGGCTGACCGCCCTGTCCAACAACAGGTGTTCCGCGCCGAAGATCTCGGGGATTTCGGTCAGCACCGGCGTTCCACCGGCGGCGGCGAGCGCGTCCGCGACGTAGCCGACCAGCGGATTGGCGGTCAGGCCGGAAAAGCCGTCCGAGCCGCCGCATTTCAGGCCGACCACCAGATCCGACAGCGGGCAGGGGTCCCGTTCATCCCGTTCAGCGACCGCGACCAGGTCGGCGATGGCCGCAAGGCCGGCTTCGAACTCATCGCTCTCGCCCTGGGTCGTGAACGCCCGGATGCGGGAACGGTCCGGGATGTCGCCGAGCAGGGCGTCCAGCTGGTTGGATTCGCAGCCAAGGCCGAGGATCAGTACGCCGCCGGCGTTGGGGTGCAGGGCCAACGCCGCCAGCATACGCCGCGTCGCCGACAGGTCGTCGCCCAGCTGCGAGCAGCCGAACGGATGGGGGAAGGCGTGGATGCCTTCGACCCGCCCGGCGAACCTGCGCGTGGCCGCGTCCGCAAGACGCCGGGCCGTGTTGGCCACGCAGCCGACGGTGACGAGGATCCAGATCTCGTTGCGCGTTCCGACCCGTCCGTCCGCGCGGCGATAGCCGAGGAAGGTCCTGCCGTCGGCGACCGGATCGGGCCGCCTGGCCGGCGCCGTGAAACTGTAGTCCAGCTCACCGGCCAGGCCGGTCGCCAGGTTGTGGCTGTGAACGTGATCGCCGGCCGCGATGTCGGAGGTCGCGACCCCGATGGGGAATCCGTACTTGCGGACCGGAGCGCCGGTAGCGACGGTGGTCAGCGCGACCTTGTGGCCCTTGGGAACAGCCGCCCGCATGACGAGGTCGCCGACACGCTCGCCGGCGGCGATGTCCCGCACGGCGGTCGCGACGTCGTCGCGCGGATCGACGCGGTGAACCGCGGCGGCGAGGGGCTGGTCATCGGCCATGGGCGAGCCATGATACCGTTAGACACCGGTGTCAATCGATGGGCGGCGGGCCGCTGGCGCGCCGCCCGCTGGCGGGCTATCACTGGCTGGACAGCCTTGCCGGAGCCTCCGCTTGAGTCCCAGGACGCCGAAACCCGCCGATGACGCCGCCCTCGAAGGCGGCCGGCGCAGGGCCACGATCAACGACATCGCCCGGATCGCAGGGGTCTCGAAGAAGACCGTCTCGCGCGTCATCAACCGCTCGCCGTCGCTTCGGCCGGAAACGCGGGAGAAGATCGAGGCGGTCATCGCCAAATACGGCTACGCGCCCGATCCGCAAGCGCGCGGCCTTGCGTTCCGCCGCTCGTTCCTGATCGGGCTGATCTACGACAACCCCAACCCGCAGTACGTCGTGAACATGCAGCTGGGCCTGCTGGACGGCATGCGCGGCTCGGGCTTCGAGCTGGTGGTCCACCCCTGCGATCGCGGCAGCACGACCCTGGTGCCCGACATCCGCGCCTTCATCGAGCGGCAGAAGCTGTTCGGCGTGGTTCTGACCCCGTCGGTTTCGGAAGACGAGGGGGTGGCGGCGATGCTGCGCGAGATCGGCTGCGAGTATGTCCGGGTCGCCTCGGTGGCGGTGGACGAAGCGTCCCACTCGATCGTCACCCAGGACCGGCACGGCGGGCTGCTGGCCGGGCGGCATCTGGCGGAACTGGGACACAGGACGGTCGGGTTCATCTCCGGCCCCCTGACCTTCCGGTCCTCGTACGAGCGGCGGGGGGGCTTCGAAGAGGGACTGGCCGAGCATGGACTGTCCCTGGCGGCCGAACATGTCGCGGAGGGCGCCTACACCTTCGAGTCGGGCCTGGAGGGGGCGGCGAAGCTGCTGGCCCTGCCCAACCGCCCGACGGCGATCTTCGCCGGCAATGACGAGATGGCCGCCGGGGTGTTGCACGCCGCGCGTCGCGCCGGCCTGTCGGTCCCGGAGGATCTGTCGGTGGTCGGGTTCGACGACTTCCAGATCGCGTCCCGCGTCTGGCCGCCACTGACGACCGTGCGCTCGCCGACGCGGGAGATCGGCCGGCTCGCCTCCGAAAAGCTCATCGGCCAGACCGGCGAGGACAAGCGCGATCCGGCGGACCGGCTGCCATCGCTGGTGGCGCGGGAGTCGACGAGCAAACCGAAGGGGTAGGGTATGACCACGACCAGGCAGATCTTCATTTACCTCGGCCTTCTGGTCGCAGCCTGTGTTCCGCTGAACATCCTGATCCTGCGGGGCGGCGGGATGAACGGCCCCAACGCCGCCATGCTGATCCTTGTCCTGATGTGGGCGCCGGCCGTGTCGGCCATTCTGACAAAGCTGATCGCCACCCGATCGCTCAAGGGTCTGGGGTGGTGGCCGAAGCGGTTCAGTCCCCTGGGGACGGCCTGGCTCGCGCCGGTCATCTACGGCGGCCTGCCGTTCCTGGTCGCGGGCCTGGTTGGAGCCGGGACCTTCACGACGGAAGCCTGGTCGAAGCTGGCCGTGCAGTTCGGGTTCGAGGCCTCGCCGTGGATCGGCCTGGCGCTCTTCGCGGGTCTGGGCACCCTCCAGTCCCTGATTTCAGCGACGGGCGAGGAGATCGGCTGGCGCGGCTTCCTGGTCCCGGCCCTGGCCGAGAAGTTCGGCTTCTGGATGCTGTGTCTCGTCAGCGGCGTGATCTGGCTGCTGTATCACCTGCCGATCCTGCTGTTCGGCGGCTACTCGGGCGAGGGAGTTCCGATCTGGTACAGCCTGGTCTGTTTCACGCTGCTGGTGTTCGGGATTACGCCGTTTGTCGCCGCCCAGCGGCTTCGCTCGGGGAGCTTCTGGCCCGGCGCCCTGCTGCACGCCTCGCACAACCTGTTCATCCAGGGCGTCTTCGTCAGCGCCCTGATCGCCAACGGGAAAACGCCCTGGCTGGTGGGCGAGTTCGGGATTCTGACCCCGCTGTTCCTGATCGTCCTGGTCGCGCTGTACCTTCGGGTCACCGGCGTGCCGAAAACGGGTCCGGGCGCCTGACAACGGCGGGCGATCTTGCTTGCCCCACGGAATGACACCGGTTACCTAGCCTTCATGTCCGCCCCGCTTGTCCTTCACGAGGATCGCCTGTTTCCCGCCGAGCCGTCGGCGCGGGGCGTGGCGCGTGAGCTGTACGGCGAGGTGAAGGCGCTGCCGATCATAAGCCCGCACGGGCACACCGATCCGGAGTGGTTCGCTACCAACGCGCCGTTCGGGAACGCCGCGGAGCTGCTGCTGCAACCCGATCACTACCTCTACCGGATGCTCTACAGCCAAGGTGTCTCGCTCGAGGCGCTGGGCGTGCCGGCGTACGGGCGGCCGTCAGCCGCCGACCCGCGCGAGGCTTGGCGGCTGTTCGCGGCGAACCAGCATCTGTTCCGCGGCACGCCGTCGTCGATGTGGCTGGACCACGTGTTCGCCGAGGTCTTCGGTTTCTCCCGGCGGCTCAGCGTCGAGACCGCCGACGCGTATTTCGACGAAATCGGTGCAGCCCTGGCGACGGACGCGTTCCGCCCCCGAGCACTGTTCGAGCGGTTCAACATCGCGCTGCTGGCAACCACCGAGGGCCCGCAGGAGGACCTCGTGCACCACCGCGCCATCCGCGACAGTGGCTGGACGGGCAGGGTGGTCACCGCCTATCGGCCCGATCCGGTGATCGACGCCGAGCATGAGCAGTTCCGAGCGGCGCTCGCCGCCTTCGCCGCCCTGACCGGGCAGGACGTCCACAGCTGGCGGGGCTATCTTGAGGCGCACCGCCTCCGCCGGGCCGCCTTCGCAGACATGGGCGCGACCTCGACCGACCACGGACACCCGACAGCCGCGACCGCAGACCTCTCGCCGTCCGACGCCGAAGCGCTGTTCGGCCGGATCATCGCCGGCGGCCCGTCTCCCGCAGAGGCCGAACTGTTCCGGGCCCAGATGCTGACCGAGATGGCCCGCATGAGCCTCGACGACGGGCTGGTGATGCAGATCCACCCCGGCAGCTTCCGCAACCACAACCGGATGCTGTTCGAGGGCTACGGCCGCGACAAGGGCGCAGACATCCCGACTTCGACCGACTACGTCCGCGCGCTGAAGCCGCTGCTGGACGCGTTCGGCAATGACCCGCGCCTGTCGGTGATCGTGTTCACGCTGGACGAGACCGCCTACAGCCGCGAGCTGGCTCCGCTGGCCGGCCACTATCCCTGTCTGAAGCTGGGCCCGGCCTGGTGGTTCCATGACAGCCCCGAGGGCATGCGCCGGTTCCGCGAACAGACCACCGAGACCGCCGGCTTCTACAACACGGTCGGCTTCAACGATGACACCCGCGCCTTCCTGTCGATCCCGGCGCGCCACGACGTGGCCCGGCGGGTGGACTGTTCCTTCCTCGCCCGGCTGGTGACCGAGCATCGCCTGGACCTCGACGAGGCCCGCGACGTCGCCGTCGACCTTGCCTACACCCTGCCCAAACGGGCGTACAAACTCTAGCCGACCCGGAGCGCCGACATGTTCAACAAGACCTATCACGCCACCCATCCCGACATGATGGAGCTGGTGGACAACGACCAGCTCCGCGACCGCTACCTGGTCACCGACCTGTTCGTGCCGGGCGAGGTGATGCTCAACTATTCGCACAACGAGCGGTTCGTGATCGGCGGGGCGGCCCCGATCGGTGCACCCGTCAGCCTGCCTGACCAGACCGAGCCGGCCTCCGCCGCCGGCCACCCGTTCCTGGAACGCCGGGAGCTGGGCCTGATCAACGTCGCCGACGGCGCTGGCAAGGTGACCGTCGACGGCGTCGCCTACGACATCGGACCCAAGGACGGGCTCTATGTGCCGATGGGCGCCAAATCGGTCGTGTTCGAGAGCGTCGATCCGGCCAATCCGGCCCGCTACTACCTTGCCTCGACGCCGGCCCACGCCGCCTACAAGGTGCAGAAGATCTCCATCGCCGACGCCACGCCGCTGGAGCGCGGGTCGCTGGAGACGTCCAACGAGCGGACCATCTACCAGTACGTCATTCCGGGCGTCTGCCAGTCGGCGCAGCTGCTGCTGGGCCTGACCATCCTGAAGACGGGCAGCGTGTGGAACACCATGCCGCCGCACCTGCATGACCGGCGGTCGGAGATCTACTTCTACTTCGGCCTGAAGCCGGACGAGCGGGTGTTCCACTTCATGGGCGAGCCGGACGCGGCGCGCCACATCGTGGTCGCCAACGAGGAAGCCGTGATCAGCCCGCCCTGGTCGATCCACATGGGTTCGGGCACCGCCAACTACGCCTTCATCTGGGCCATGGGCGGGGAGAACCTCGACTACACCGACATGAACGTCCTCGATATCTGCCAGCTGAAATGAGCCATCCCTTCGATCTCACCGGCAAGGTCGCACTCGTTACCGGCGCCAACACCGGCATCGGCCAGGGGATCGCCTTGGCCCTGGCCGCAGCAGGCGCCGACATCGCCGCCGCCGGCCGGTCCGCGCCGGTCGAAACGCAGAAGGCCGTCGAAGCCCTGGGCCGGCGCTTCGTCTCGATCCAGGCGGACTTCGGCTCGACCGAGCCGGTTCAGCGGGTTGTCGACGAGGCCGTGGCCTCGCTGGGCGGCCTCGACATCCTGGTCAACAACGCCGGCATCATCCGCCGGGCGGACTCGATCGACTTTTCCGAGGACGACTGGGATGCGGTGATGAACACCAACCTCAAGACGGTGTTCTTCCTGACCCAGGCCGTCGCGAAGGTCATGCTGGCCAACGGGGGCGGCAAGGTGATCAACATCGCCAGCCTGCTGAGCTTCCAGGGCGGCATCCGGGTGCCCAGCTATACCGCCTCCAAAAGCGGCCTGGCCGGGCTGACGAAGATCCTCGCCAACGAATGGGCGGCGAAGGGGATCAACGTCAACGCCATCGCGCCCGGCTACTTCGACACCAACAACACCGAGGCCTTGCGCGCGGACGAGAACCGCAACCGCTCGATCCTGGAACGCATCCCCGCCGGCCGCTGGGGTCAGCCCGGCGATATCGGCGGGGCGGCGGTGTTCCTGGCGTCGTCGGCGAGTGACTACGTCCACGGCGTAACCCTGCCGGTGGATGGAGGCTGGCTGGCGCGATGAACCGCCGGGGACATGCACCAGGGGTACGTGTCCCCTAATCGGGCTGCTGGTTTGGGGGACACGTACCTGCGGTACATGTCCCCTGGATCAGCGAATTCAGCCAATCCTCGAGGTTGGTTCGGCCGTCCCCGTCGCGGTCCTTCGCGCCGTCGGCCGCATCCTTCGCGTCAAACCCGTGCGCGCGCTCCCAGCTGTCGGGCATCCCGTCGCCGTCGCTGTCGATCCAGGCGGACCCGCTCTCCAGCACCGGCCAGCCGCCGACGTCGGCCTGGCTGTTGATCAGGCGGCCCGTCTGGTCGCGCACGCCGGCGATGATGCGCAGGTCCACGGCATCGCGCACCCTCGACGCCCCGGCCGACGCCAGCACCCGCTCATAAGCCCGGGCCGCCGTGTCGGTGGCGATCCCGGAGTCCGCCAGCGGAGCCGGCGCGCGATAGCCCGCACCGGGCGTGCAGCCGACCAGGCTCCAGGGATCCGCCGGCACGCGCCCGTTCAAGGCGTTGCCGGCGAACCAGGCGCGGGCCAGCGGATTCTGTTCGCAGAAGGCGAGGGCGCCCTCACTGTCCGGTCCGGCCTGATACCAGTTGGCGATGAAGTCGTAGGCGGCGAGCGAGTCTGTATCGACGTTGTAGCCCGCCCGGCCGCCGCCCCAGTTGTAGAAGACGTTGTTGCGGAACTCGAACAGTGGCCCCTGCGGATCGACGGCCGCGCTGTTGTAGTTGCCCGGGCGCGGCATCCGCGCCTTGTGGTCGGCCCACAGGTTGTGGTGCCATGAGAAGCGGGCGCCGTACCCGCCGCGGATCAGACTGCCGTAGCCGTGTTCGCCCTTGAGGTGGACGGAGCCGTTGAGGGACTCCGTGATCAGCGACCACTGGACCGTCAGGTCATAGATGCCATCCTCCGGCGGGCTGTAGCGGCTGCCGGCCGACAGCGTCTCGTCGACGGACCAGCTGGTCGAGACGTGGTCGATGATGATCCTCCGGCCTCGCGTGATCGACAGGGCGTCGTCCTGGACCCGGGTCTCGTCGCCCAGGCGGATCCGCAGGTAGCGGACGACGACATCGTCGGCGGCGATGATCAGCGGCTGACCGCGCAGGGTGATCCCGTCGCCCGGCGCCGTCTGCCCGGCCAGGGTGATGTTCGCGCGGCCAACCTTCAGGGGGCTTTCCAGCACGATCGTTCCGCCGACGTCGAAGATCACCGTCCGTGGCCCCCTGGCCTCGACCGCTGCCCGCAGACTGCCGGGACCCGAATCGGCAAGCGTGGTGACACGGAGAACCGCTCCGCCGCGGCCGCCTGCGGCAAACCTGCCGAAGCCTTCCGCGCCCGGAAAGGCGGTCGGCGGCGCCGGCATCGCCGCGGTCGCGGCTCCGGTGAGCGCCGAGGCGACGAAGGCCAGAACTGTCAAAGGCTTGTGGATCAAGGAAATCTCCGGAGGCCCGGCGGGGTTGAAGGACGGGATTCGCGCCCTGCGAGAAAGTGACGATGTTGTGGCTTGAATGGCTTGTCATCGGCCTCTGTCTTACGGTATCCATACCGATGATACCGGTGTCAAACAGATTGCTTCGCGAAATGACACCGGTGTCACCTGATCAGCGGCGCCGAGCGCGGTCGACGGTCAGCGGGTCGAATGACAAATACCGGCGGCACAGATCGTCGGGGAAACGCGCCGAAGGGGAGGGAGTTGGACGTGTCGAATGCTAACCGTTCGCGTCAAGGGGGGCTGCATTTCGGCGCCTCGCTGGCCGTAATCGCTTTCAGTCTGGCGACCGCCGGCGTCGCCCAGGCGCAGGACGCGCCCACGACGACCGCGGCCGACACCGAGGTTGACGCTCTGGTCATCACCGGTTTCCGCGCAAGTCTCGCGACCGCCCTGGCGACCAAGCGGCAGGAAACCGACATCGTCGACGCCATCAAGGCGGAAGACATCGCCGACTTCCCCGATTCCAACCTCGTCGAAGCGATCCAGCGTATTCCGGGCGTCTCCATTGACCGTGACGCCGGCGAAGGCCGCACCCTCACGGTTCGCGGCCTTGGCCCCGACTTCACCCGCACGCGCATCAACGGCATGGAAGGCCAGGCCACGACCGGCGGCACCGACAGTTCGGGCGGCGCCAACCGCGGTCGCGGCTTCGACTTCAACGTCTTCGCCTCGGAACTTTTCAACAGCGTCACGATCCGCAAGACCGCCTCGGCCGAAGTCGAGGAAGGCTCGCTCGGCGCGACCGTCGATCTGCGCACCAGCCGCCCCTTCGACTACAAGGGCATGAAGTTCGGCGGCTCGCTGCAGTACGGCTACAACGACCTGTCCGAAGAGTGGGATCCGCGCGCGGCGCTGCTCTACAGCAACACCTTCCTGGACGGGAAGATCGGCGTGCTGGCGTCGCTGGCCTACAGCGAGCGTAGCTCCCTTGAAGAAGGCTTCAGCTCGGTTCGCTGGGAGCGGGCGACCGACAACGGCGGCTTCTGCAGTCCGCTCGGCTTCGCGCCGCAGAACCCGACCAACAGCGGTTCGACCGGCAGCAGCGCGGCCAACTGCGCGACGGGCGTCGCTCGCCCCGCCAATACCGCCGCCAATAACACCGCCTACACCACCGCCAACCAGGCGACCGTGTTCATTCCGCGCCTGCCGCGCTACGGCCGTCTCGTCCATGAACAGGACCGGACCGGCTTCACCGGCGCGATCCAGTATCGCCCGACGGACTCCACCACCGTCAGCCTCGATGTCCTCTATTCGGATCTGAGCTCGACCCGTCAGGAGAACTTCCTCGAGTCGCTGTCCTTCAGCCGGAACGCGGCGGCGGGCGGCAAGACCCAGATCCATGTCGTAGACGCCTTCATCGATCCCTCAGGCCAGCTGGCCCGCGGCACGTTCAACAACGTCGATGTGCGCAGCGAGCAGCGGTACGACGAACTGCAGACGCAGTTCACGCAGTACACCCTGACCCTCGAGCAGGACTTCGGCGACCGGTTCAGCATGCGCGCCTTCCTGGGCACGTCGGAATCCGACTTCCAGAACCCGATCCAGACGACGGTGACGTTCGACCGCCAGAACACCCAGGGCTATTCCTGGGACTTCACCGGCGGCAACAACAGCACGCCTCTGATCAACTATGGTTTCGACGTCGCCAACCCGGCCAACTGGTCGTGGCGCGACACGACGCTCGGCAATGCGACGGCGGCTCTGCCCCGGTCGGAAATCCGCATGCGCCCGAACGGCGTGCTGACGACGTTCAACGCCGCGCAGCTCGACTTCCAGTGGGAAGCGACCGACTTCCTGACCATCAAGTTCGGCTACAATTTCAAGAAGTTCGAATCCGACTCCTTCGAGAACCGTCGCGCTGACGAAACGGTCGTTCCGGTGCTGCCGGTCGGCACCACGATCGCCGACATCTCCCAGCTGCTCACGGGCTTTGGCCGCAACCTCGAGATGCCGGCCGGCAACGCCACCCAGTGGATCGTGCCGAACCTCAACGCGATCACCAGCCTGTTCAACATCAACTGCAACTGTGACACCGGCGTCGCGGGCGGCAACTTCACCCTGACCGGGATCACCAACGGCAACGCCCGTGGCGGCAACCGCTTCATCAGTGAGGAAAGCCGCGGCTACTACATGCAGGCTGACTTCCGGACGGACATCTTCGATATGCCGCTGCGCGGCAACTTCGGCTTCCGTCAGGTCGAAACCAACCTCTACGCCGAGGGCTACAGCTCGACCGGCGGCGGGACGCGCGTCTCGGGCACCAACAAGTACGAGAACACCCTGCCGTCGATGAACCTGGCCCTCGAAGTGACGGATACCATCATGGTGCGCTTCGGCGCCGCGAAGGTCATGGCGCGCCCGCAAATCGGCAACACGCTGGCGGGCACCAACTACCTCGTTCCGACGACGTCGCTGGCCGCGAGCGGCCCGAACTTCACGGCCAGCATCGGCAACGTGGATCTCGCGCCGTTCCTGGCCAACACCTACGACCTCAGCTTCGAATGGTACTTCGCGCCGGAGTCGCTGTTCTCGGTGTCGCTCTTCAAGAAAGACATCAACAGCTACATCCAGATCATCCGCCAGGACCTGCAGTACCAGGAACTGACGGCGATCAATCCGATCGCGTTCGCCCCGGGACTGTGCATCGGCGCCTGTACGCCGACCCAGGTGTTCCAGCTGACCAGCGCCGTGAACACCGAAGGCGGCCCGCTGACCGGTTTCGAGGTCAGCTTCCAGGCGCCGTTCAGCTTCCTGCCCGCGCCGTTTGACCGCTTCGGCATCCAGGCCAACTACACCCAGGTGAAGTCCGAGATCGACTACTGCGACACCACGGTAAACGCGCTCTGCACCGCGTTCATCACCGAGGATCTCGTGAACCTGTCGCCCAAGGCCTACAACGCGACCCTCTACTACGAGGATGACCGCCTGAGCGCCCGGGTGTCTGCGGCCTATCGCGAAGGCTACCTGCAGAATATTCCGGGCCGGAACGCCAACGCCCTGGAAGGCAAGCTCGACAGCTTCAACGTCGACGCCGCGGCCAGCTGGAAGGTCACGCCGCAGGTCAGCCTGACGTTCGAAGGCCTGAACCTGCTCGATACCTTCAACCGCCAGTGGGTCGGCAACGACGACCGCCAGAGCACGTCGGTTTACCACCACACCGGTCGGCAGTTTAACTTCGGCTTCAAGTACACGTTCTAGTTCAACCTCCTTGCGCAGACTGGGCGCCGGGCACACCCCCGGCGCCCTTCTTTTTTCCACTATCCGGCGTAAGGCTGGAGCAGGCGCAAGGACGTGAGAGACGCACATGACCAAGGACCGCATGGCCGTACTGGCCGCCATGATCGATCAGGGGGTCATCCCCGTCTTCTATCACCCTGACGTCGAGACCTGCGTCAACGTCATCCAGGCCTGCGCCAACGGCGGGGCGCGCTGCATCGAGTTCACCAACCGGGGCGAGTTCGCGGCGCACACCTTCCTCGATGTGACCCGCCATTTCGCCAAGGCGGACCCGAGCGTGATCATGGGCGTCGGCAGCATCGTCGATGCGCCCACCGCCGGCCTGTACATCGCCAATGGCGCGAAGTTCGTCGTCGGGCCGATCCTCAACGCCGAGGTCGCGCGGGTCTGCAACCGCCGCATGGTGCCCTACAGCCCCGGCTGCGGCAGCGCGACGGAGATCAGCTACGCCCAGGAGCTGGGCAGCGAGATCGTCAAGGTCTTCCCCGGCGAGAGCGTCGGCGGTCCGACCTTCGTCAAGAACGTTCTGGGGCCGATGCCCTGGACCAAGATCATGCCCACCGGCGGGGTCGACCCGGACGAGGCGTCCCTGCGGGAATGGTTCGGCGCGGGCATCGTCGCCGCCGGCATGGGCAGCAAGCTGATCACCAACGACCTGCTGAAAGCGGGCGACTGGGCGGGCATCGAGGCCCGCGTGCGCAAGACCGTGGATCTCATCGCCAAAATCCGGAGAGAGCTCGCTTGAGCACCAATGTCCTGACCATCCGTCCCGCCAGCGAGACCCGCTGGGATTGCGCCTCGTTCGGCGAGGTGATGCTGCGCTTCGACCCCGGTTTCGGCCGTGTGCGCAACGCGCGGCAGTTCCATGTCTGGGAAGGGGGCGGCGAATACAACGTCGCCCGCGCGATGCGCAAATGCTGGGGCAAGCGCGCCACGGCGGTGACCGCCCTGCCGGTCAATGATCTCGGCTGGCTCGTCGAGGACCTGGTCATGCAGGGCGGCGTGGACATGAGCCACGTGGTCTGGCGCGAGTTCGACGGCCTCGGCCGCAATACGCGCGTGGGCCTGAACTTCACCGAGAAGGGCTTCGGCGTCCGCCCGGCGCTGGGCTGCAGCGACCGCGGCCACAGCGCCGCCTCACAGATCCGGCCCGGGGAAGTGAACTGGGAGAAGCTGTTCGGGGAGGAAGGCGTGCGCTGGTTCCATACCGGCGGCATCTTCGCCGCCCTGGCCAGCAACACCGCCGAGGCGGTGATCGAGGCGGTCGAGGCGGCCCGCAAGTACGGCACGGTCGTCAGCTACGACCTGAACTACCGCGCCTCGCTGTGGAAGAGCCAGGGCGGCAAGCCCGGCGCCCAGAAGATCAACCGCGAGATCGCCAAGTACGTCGATGTGATGATCGGCAACGAAGAGGATTTCACCGCCTGCCTCGGCTTTGAGGTCGAGGGTCTCGACGAGCACATCAGCGAGATCGATCCGGCCAACTTCAAGCGGATGATCGAGACGGCGGTCAGCCAGTTCCCGAACTTCAAGGTCGCGGCTACGACGCTGCGCAACGCCAGGACCGCCAGCGTCAATGACTGGTCCGCCGTCCTCTATGCTGGCGGCGAATTCTATCAGTCGATGATGCGCGAGAACCTGGAGATCTACGACCGGGTCGGCGGCGGCGACGGCTTCGCGTCGGGCCTCGCCTACGGCTTCCTGGAAGGAAAGGGCCCGCAGGCCGCCGTCGAGTACGGGGCGGCCCACGGCGCGCTTGCCATGACCACGCCTGGCGACACCTCGATGGTCCGCGCCGCTGAGGTCGAGGCGGTGATGCAGGGCAAGGGCGCGCGGGTCATTCGCTAGCGCCTCTATCGCCCTGTACCTCGCGCGCGATAGGCTGGCGTCTGGTCCGGAGCCACGCCGCCATGAGCTGGATTGTTCGTTTCCTGTCAGCGCTCGCGCTGTCGCTGGCCTTCGCCGGCGGCGCGCCGGCGCAGTCCGCCTCCGACGAGGCGGCCCTCAAGCGGGCGGCGACCCGCGGCGCGCAGATCTACGCCTATGACCAGGCGGCCTGGGTCACCACGGACGTCATGCTGAAAAAGCTGCCCGATCCGGGCAAGGCCGGGATCAAGGGATGGGTCATCCTGCCGAAGGGCGAGGGACTGACGGCGATCTATTACGGCGAGAAGGACGGGACGCCCTTCGCCGTGTTCTCCGGCGACGTCAGGGGTCGCAAGGTCGTGGCCAGCAAGGTCTTCGCCCCCGATGACGACCGAAGCCTGTCTTCGGAGGCCGCTGCTCTGGTGAGGGCGACGCGCGCGATCACCGTCACCGACCAGCGCCCCTGCACGCGCGGCGCCTTCAACAGCGTGACGCTGCCGCCGGAAGGACCCGACGGCCCGACCCTGGTCTATCTCCTGTCGCCGCAGGTCGAGGCCAACATCTATCCGTTCGGCGGCCATTTCCTGTTCGAGGTCGGGCCAGACGGCAAGGCGCCGTCGGTAAGGGGCTTCACCCGCAGCTGCCTCAACATGGCGGCCGTCGACCAGGGGGGCAGATCCGTCGCCGGGCTGTTCATCACGCATCTGCTCGACCAGACGCCGACCGAGATCCACGTCTGGCTGTCGCTGTGGACCGGCAAGACGGTCTACGTCGGGACCACCGCGCCGCAGCGCGTTTGGTCGGTGGAGGGGACGAAGATCACCCTGATCAAGACCGGCCCGTAGCCGGACAAGGCGCGTCAGGCGGCGGTTTCAGGCTGCCACAGCTCGATCGGATTGCCCTCCGGATCATGGAGCCGCGCGAAGCGGCCGACACCTGGCATGTCCCATTCGGGTTTGGTGATAACTTCAATTCCGGCAGCCCGGAGCGTCGCGCAGAGGCCGTCGATGTCGTCGACGCGCAGATTCACCATCCATTGGCGGTCGGCCGGAAAGTAGTCGGTATCGGCCTTGAACGGCGCGAAGACGCTCGGCCCCGCCTGGGTCTGCCATTCGCCGTAGGGCGATGAACCCACGCCGAGATGGTCCGCATACCAGGCGGTCAAAGCCTTCGGGTCCTTTGCGCGGAAGAAGATGCCGCCGATGCCCGTCACGCCCATGTTCGTCTCCCGGGTTCAAACCGGCACAAGCTTTAGCAGGCCTTTCGGCGTGGCGCACAACAGCGGCGGTCTAGAGCGCCACCGGCTCCATCTTCGGCGTCAGCAGGTGGACGACGAGGATCGCCAGTAGATAGACGCCGCCGCAGACCGCGAAGATTGGGCCATAGCCGCCCATGCCCTCGAGCACCTGGCCGACCGATTTGGCCATGACCATGCCGCCGATGCCGCCGACCATGCCGCCGATGCCGATGACCGAGCCTACGGCTTTCCGCGGGAAGACGTCGCTGGGCAGGGTGTAGAGGTTGGCGGAGAAGGCCTGGTGCACCGCGGCCAGCCATCCGACCAGCAGGGTCGCGACCCACAGGCTGGTGATCCCGGTGATCAGGAAATAGGGCAGGGCGCCGACGGCGAAGATCAGCAGGGTGGTCTTGCGCGCCCGGTTGATGCTCCAGCCCATGCTCATGAACCGCGAAGACAGCCAGCCGCCGCCGACGCTGCCGATGTCGGAGATGATGTAGACGATGGCCAGAACCAGGCTGTAGGTGCCGATCTCGCCCAGCTGGAACCCGCCGATCGACAGCTTCAGGTCAAAGGTCTTCTTGAAGAAGTCCGGCAGCCAGAACAGCAACATCCACCAGACCGGATCGATGAGGAACTTGCCCAGGGCGTAGGCCCAGGTCTCGCGCTTGGTCAGAACGGAGAACCACCCGACCTTCTTCTCGTCATCGGCGGGATCCTGCTCGATGTGCGCCAGCTCGGCGGCGTTGACACCCCTGGCCTTGCGCGGCTCGTTGTAGAGCGTGAACCAGGCCACCAGCCAGAGCAGGCCGATCAGGCCGGTGATGACAAAGGCCGCCTGCCAGCCCCACAGCAGCATGATCGCCGGCGCCGCCAGCGGGGTGATGATCGCGCCGATATTGGCGCCCGCGTTGAAGATGCCGGTCGCCAGCGCGCGCTCCTTCTTGGGGAACCACTCGGTGACGGCCTTGATCCCGGCCGGGAAGTTGCCGCCTTCGCCGATCCCCAGCAGGACGCGGACCGCGAAGAACTGCCCGAGGCTGCTGGCGCCCGCATGCGCGATATGGGCGATCTGCCAGATGAAGAACGCGGTCGCGTAGCCGATCTTGGCGCCGACCCGGTCCACGAAGGCGCCGAACAGCAGGTAGGACACCGCATAGGCGGCCTGGAAGTAGAAGACGATGTCGGCGTAGTCGGTCTCCGACCAGCCGAGATCCTCGGAGATGAAGGGCTTGAGCACGCCCAGCATCTGACGGTCGACGTAGTTGATCACCACGGCGGTGAACAGCAGGGCGCAGATCACCCAGCGTTGGCGAGTCATCCGGCCTTCGGATGCAGCAGCGTCTTCCGCCATGACGTTTCGACTCCCTAGCGGGCGGTCGGTCTTGCGATCTCTGCAGCGCAGAGGATCTCGCCGAACTCACCAAAACTGACGCGGGCCGTCTGGCCCGCCTTGATCTCATGAATGCCGGTCGCGGCGCCGGTGGTGACGTACATGCCGGCCCTCAGCGGCAGGCCGCGGGCCGCGCAGTGTCCGAGCAGAAAGGCCAGCGCCGGGGCCGGGCCGCCGGGGACCGAGGCGGCCGCGCCGGCCCCGACCGACAGGTCGTCGATGAAGGTCTCGCAGGTCAGGGTCGCATCCGGCCGCTCGCGCCAGCCCTCGATCTCCGGTCCGACGACCAGGGCGGCGTTGTTGCCGAAATCAGAGGCGACGACCGTCGATCCGAGGTCATTGATCGTCTTGAGCGGGCTGCCGGCGAACTCCACGCCGATATGCAGCGATGCGGCGATCGCCAGCGCTTCGGATGTCGTCCAGTCGGTCTTGCCGGCCGGCGCGTCAGCCGCGAGGCGATAGACGAACTCGGCCTCGACGGCGCCAAAGCCGCCGGCGATCACCGGCAGGCGCACGGTTTCGCCGCGCAGCGGGAGGCGCAAGGCGCCCCGGAAGGTGGGTCCGCCGATGCGTTCCTCGCCCAGCCGGGCCTGAAGGTCGGGCGGCACCCGGCCGACCTTCCAGCCGGCGATATCATCCGGATAGTGCCCGATGGCGATGTCCTGAATGGCGTAGGCCTCGGCCAGACTGCCGGGGATCTCACCCGGAAAGCCGGGCAGGGACCTGGCGCCCAGGCGGGCTGCCACGAAGGCGCGGGCTATCTCGACCGGCGTCGCGCCGGTCGTCGTCGGAGTCGTCGAAGCGCTCGCCCCTGCTGTCACGCCTCTTGTCCTCCCTCACGCGATGGCCCCGGTTTCAAGGTCTCGATTGTGTCTAAAGGAAACCGGTGTCATTTTCAACGGCATGCGGTGCGAAGACCCGCAAATGATCTGAAGTCCGGGAGTGAAACACGTGTTGCGACCTGTCCTGATCGGCCTTGGCGTGAGCCTGGCGATGGCGTCCACGGCTCTGGCCCAGTGGCCGTTCCGCAAGAGTGATTCGGCCGCCCAGACCGCGCCGTCAGCGGCGCCGCTCGCCTTTCCGGGCGCCCAGGGCTGGGCTGCGACGACCCCGGGCGGTCGGGGAGGCCGGATCCTGCGGGTCACCACGCTGGCCGGGGAGGGACCGGGCTCGTTCCGCGAGGCGGTGGAAACAAAGGGCCCCAGGATCATCGTCTTCGAGGTCGGCGGCGTCGTCGACCTGGGCGGCAAGACCCTGACCATCCGCGAACCGTTCCTGACCATCGCCGGCCAGACCGCTCCGTCACCGGGCGTGACCTTCATTCGCGGCGGGATCGACATCGCAACCCATGATGTCGTCGTGCGTCACATCCGGGTCAGGCCCGGGGAGGCCGGCTTCCCGAAGAAGAGCGGCAAGGACTTCGACTCCATCTCCACCCAGGGGATCGCCTACAACATCATCGTCGACCACTGCACCCTGACCTGGGGCACGGACGAGAACCTGTCGGCCTCCGGTCCCCGCTTTGTCGGCAAGACGCCGGACGAATGGCGTGCAGGCACCTCGCGCAACATCACCTTCTCCCAGAACATCATCGCCGAGAGCCTGCGCTACAGCACCCATGGCAAGATCGAGCACTCCAAGGGCACGCTGGTGCACGACAACGTCACCGGCATCCTGATCTGGGGGAACCTCTACGCCCACAACTACGAGCGCAATCCGATGCTCAAGGGCGGCGTCTGGGCGGCGATCGTCAACAACCTGATCTTCAATCCCGGCCAGCGGGCGATCCACTACAACCTGATGGCCGAGGAGTGGGGCGCCAACCCCTGGCAGATCGGCAAGCTGTCAGTCGTCGGCAACGTCCTGCGCGGCGGACAGGACACGCCGGAAGGCCTGCCGCTGTTCATGCTCGGCGGCTACGCGGACGTGGAGTACTTCGGCCGCGACAACACCGCTGTCGATCGCTGGGGCCAGCCGCTGCCGATGTTCGGCCGCTACACCACAACCCCGGCGAAGATCATCCTGCTGAACCGCGCGCCGGTCTGGCCCGCCGGGCTGGTCGCCATTCCGGCCGAGCAGGTCCAGCAGTGGGTGCTCAGGAACGCCGGCGCCCGTCCCTGGGACCGCGACGCCAACGACGTCCAGCTGATCTCCGACGTCGCCGAGGGGCGGGGCAACATCATCGACTCCGAGAACGACCTGCACGGCTACCCGATCGAGACGCCGACGGCCCGCCCGTTCGTCGAGGCCGACTGGAACCTCGCGGACATGACCCCGAAGCGTACGGAGCTGCTGGATTCGGGAGCAAAGGCGAAGGGCACCTGAAGCGGGTGTTTAGCGCCGACCGGGCGTCTCGCGATGGTCAGGTCCCCGGCTGGATGTAGGGCACGCGGGCGAACAGCTCTCGCTCGGCGCCGCGCGGATCGTCTTCCATGCGCGGCGAAGCATCGAAGATCATCGTCTGGCGCCGGGGCAGGGTGTAGGGCGCCCAGCCCGGGTCGCCGGTCCGGGCGAAGGCGATGAAGGCGTCCTGCATCGCGTCGGACACGGCCCTGGCGTCCGGCGCCGCGCCGGTGATCGAGCCGGGGGCGTCGAGCGTCCCGAACACCAGCGGGATGTCGAGCGTATGGGGCGCGCCCCATTTGCCGCCGTCCTTCGGACTTCGCCAGTCCAGTTGGTAGACGAAGGCGGGCGCGCCCTGGATCGCCCGGGCCTCGGCCTCGATAACCGCCGCCCGCCAGGAGCGTGAGGCCGTGCTGGCGGCGAAAAACACCTCGCTGGCGGACCAGGCCGGATAGAGCCGCCGGTACTCCGCCACGACCGTCTCCGGACTGATGTCCACCCGCAGTTCCGGCGCCAGTCGGGCCGGCAGATCGTCCCAGGTCAGGCTGTGGTTGCGCGCCTCGCCGCCGAGGAAGGCGCGGGTCTCGTCGCGTGTGTTGCCGATCATCATCGGAACGCCCGCCGACTGGGCCGGCGCGTCGGGCCAGAACGGGTGGCGGGTCAGGCTGCGGTCGTCGAGCACCGGCCCGAAGTAGAGGGAGGCCATCGGCCCGATCGGGTCCCTGGCCGCCATCCCCTCGACCAGCCGTGAGGCAGGCAGGGTGGCGAGGTCGCCCGGACGCTCCGCTGACAGACCCAGCGCCGACAGGTAAGCTTCGGTGCGTCGGTGGGCGTTCAGCGGTCCAGACGCAGTGACCTGCTGGCCGCTCATGGTCGCGGCGCGATGGAACAGACCCTTCGCCGCGGGCATGGCCATCAGGGTGGCGATCTTGGCGCCGCCGCCGGACTGTCCGAAGACGGTCACCTTGCCGGGGTCGCCGCCGAACCCGGCGATGTTGTCCCGCACCCACTGCAGCGCCAGGACGAGATCAAGCTGGCCGGCGTTGCCGGAGTCCGCCCAGAGCGGTTCGTCGAACCGGCCGAGCGACAGATAGCCGAACGGGCCCAGGCGATGGTTCAGGGTGACCACAACGACATCGCCGCGCACCGCCAGCCGCGTCCCGTCATAGAGCGGACTGGAGCCGGACCCGGTACTGTAGGCGCCTCCATGGATGTAGACCATCACCGGCCGGGCGGCCGCATCGGCGCCGGGCGTCCAGACATTGAGGAACAGGCAGTCCTCGGAGGTATTCGGCTCGTCGCCACGCTGGGGGCAGCCGGGGCCATAGGCGAGGGCGTCGCGGATGTCCGTCCACGCCTGCGGCGCCAGCGGCGGCTGGAAACGGCGCGGGCCGGTGTCGGCGCCGTAGCGGACACCCTTGAACACCAGCAGGCCGCCTTCGACCCGGCCGCGAACCCTGCCCCCCGTCGTGCCGACCACCGGCCCCGGCTTCAAGGCGGCGAACGCCGGGGTCGCGGAAGCGGCGGCGAGAGTGGTCAAGGCGGCGCGGCGGGTCAGAGCGGTCATCCCCGCAAGGGTGACACCGGTAGCTGGGTGACGGCAAGGCAGGTCGGGTCGGCGCCCCGCTCTGGATCTGCGGAGCGGCCGGGTCGCCGGGTGATGACGTCCGGTTTCCGCGCGCAGAGCGGCCGGCCACGCGTCAGAACGTGGGACCACACAGAGGAGCCCGTCATGGCCACCATCCACATCGAGACTTTCATCGACGCCCCGGCCGACCAGGTCTGGGACGCCATCCGCGACTACGGTGCGCTGCATACCCGCCTCGTGCCCGGTTTCGTCATCGACACGCGGCTGGAGGGCGACTCCCGGATCGTCACGTTCGGCAACGGCATGACCGCGCGTGAACGCATCGTCGGTCTGGACGATGAGGCTCGCCGCTTCGCCTACGGCGTCGTCAGCGACCGCATCGATCACCACAGCGCCTCCAACCAGGTGTTCGCCGAAGGCGACAGCCGCTGCCGGTTCGTCTGGATCGCCGACGTTCTGCCCGATGCGATGGCCGACACCATGGCGCCGATGATGCGGCAGGGCGCCGACATCCTGAAAGCCACAGCCGAAACCGCCCGTTAGCACTGGAGGCTGCGCCCGGGCGCTGATAGAAGCCGCGCCAACGGACGGGTGGTCGAGTGGTTTAAGGCAGCGGTCTTGAAAACCGCCGTAGGTGGAAGCCTACCGTGGGTTCGAATCCCACCCCGTCCGCCACTCCGCGCTCTCTAGCGCGCAAGGGCCCCGAGCGCGGCGCGCGCGGCGTCCGCCTCGGCCAGCAGGGCGCGGCGGCGGTCCTCGCCGAAGCCGTCGAGGGTGCGGTAGGGCATGGCCAGCCGCGCGTTGCCGCCCAGGACCGCCCGGTTGCGCTCGAGAAAGCCCCAGTAGAGCCGGTTGAACGGGCAGGCGTTGTCGCCGGATTTCGCCTTCACGTCGTAATGACAGCCGCCGCAGTAGTCGCTCATCCGGTTGATGTAGGCGCCGGAGGCGGCATAGGGCTTTGACCCGACAATGCCGCCGTCGGCGAAGGTCGCCATGCCCCGCGTGTTGGGCATCTCGACCCATTCGAACGCGTCCGCGTAGACGGTCATGTACCAGTCATCCACCGCGTCCGGATGGACGCCCAGCAGCATGGCCAGGTTGCCCGTGACCATCAGGCGCTGGATGTGGTGCGCGTAGGCGTTGGCGCGGGTGGTTTCGACCGTGTCGGCGACACAGGCCATGTCGGTCTGCCCCGACCAGAAGAACCACGGCAGCTGACGGTCCGCGCCCAGCGCGTTGCGCAGGCCGTACTCCGGCATCTTCAGCCAGTAGACGCCGCGCACGAACTCGCGCCAGCCGAGGATCTGGCGGATGAAGCCCTCAACCGCGTTCAGGGGCGCCAGGCCGGCGCGGTAGGCCGCCTCCGCCCGTCGGCAGGTCTCCAGCGGATCCAGCAGTCCGATGTTCAGCGAGGTCGAGATCAGGCCGTGCCACATCCAGGGCTGACCGCTCGCCATGGCGTCCTGCCATTCGCCGAAGTCCGGCAGGATGTCGGTGATGAAGTCGTCCAGGACCTGTTCGGCCTCCGCAACCGTCGTGGGCCAGCCGAAGGTCTCCAGGTCGCCGAAGTGATCTGGGAACAGTCGTGCGACGTCGGCCATGGCCTCACGCGTCGTGACGTTGGGTGGGACTCTCGGCCGGGCCGGCGGCCGCAGCCCCTTCGGCAAACCCTTGCGGTTCTCGGCGTCGAAGTTCCACCGGCCGCCCTCCGGCTCGGCCCCGGACATCAGCAGGCCCGTTTCACGGCGCATCTCGCGGTAGAAGTACTCCATCCGCAGCTGGCGGCGATCCCCGGCCCAGGTCCGGAAACGCCCGGCCGAACAGATGAACCGCCGGTCCTCGCGGACCTCGACCGGAACCGGCGAGGCCGCCGCGAAGGCCTTCAGCGCCTCGGCCAGCCGCCACTCGCCGCACGCCGTCATGATGACGCGCGCGCAACCGGTTTGCGCCAGCGCCCGCCCGATCTCGCCGACGATCGCGTGCGTGTTTCCTGGCGCATCGATCCGGACGTAGCGGACGGTGACGCCCTTTGCCGAAAGGCGCGCCGCGAAGTTGCGCATGGCGGCGAAGATCAGGGCGATCTTCTGCTTGTGGTGGCGGACATAGGTGGCTTCGTCGCGAACCTCGGCCATCAGCACGACGTCCCTGGCGACGTCGATGCCCTCAAGCGCGGTCAGGGAGTCGGACAGCTGGTCGCCCAGCACCAGCCGGACCGCGCCGCCGCTCCCGGCGTCTTTCGCTAGGGAGGTCATGGGGCCGTCGGGCGGTTCAGCGCCGAGCGCTGGCCCCGACACCGGTCAGAGCAGTAGCGGACCTCGTCCCAGCAGGCCGCCCATTTGCGTCGCCAGGCGAAAGGGCGCTGGCAGGCGGCGCAGATCTTCGTCGGAAGATCGGCCTTGCGTCTGGTCTTCATGCCTGCCCCCGATCGGCCAGCCCGGCGCCGAGCCGTGGCCGGCTCAACCCCGGACGGCGGGTCTCCGTCGGCGGCGAGACCTAGGGCGATCGGCGCGCGCGCCTACCCCAGCCCGAACCGCTTCGGCTCGGCGGCGATCAGGGCCTCAAGCTTCGGCAGACCGGCTCTGATGCCGCCGGCGAGCTGGCGGGAGATCAGCCAGCCGAGCGGGAAGGGCGCGCCGGCCTTGCCGGCCCAGCGCAGTTCGCAGCCGCCGGGCGTGGGCACGACGCGGTAGTCCTCGACGGCGGCCGAGAGCGGCAACGACGAGCGCTCGAAACGGAAGGCCATCCGGCTGCCTTCGTCCCAGGCGAAGAACGTCTCTTCGATCACTTGCGGGCCGACCTCGACGGTGCGGGTCGTCCCGACAGCGCCCGGCAAAGGACTGGTCCAGGTGACCTTCGTGATCGGCAGCCAGTGGGTCCAGGCGTCCGCATCCAGCAGCGCCGCCCAGACGGCCGAGGGCGGGAAGGGGAAGGCATGGGTCACCGGCGTGGCCCCGGCGGCGAGGAAATCCTCGCCCACCGGCTTGTGCGCGCGAAGGGGCTTCGACATTGGCAGGTCCTTTGTGATTGCGGAGAACGCGCGGCTAGCGCGGCGGCATCCGGATGGCGCCGTCGAGCCGGACGGTCTCGCCGTTGAAGTAGCCGTTGCGCAGCATCGTCACGGCCAGATCGGCATACTCGTGCGGATGGCCCAGACGGCGCGGGAAGGGCACCGACGCCGACAGGCTGTCGAAGATCGCCGGCGCGCGGGTCTTGACCCCCAGCATCGGCGGGGTGGCCATGATGCCCGGCAGGATGGTGTTGATGCGGATGCCCTCGTTGGCCAGGTCGCGGGCGATGACCAGGGTCATCCCCTTGATCGCCGCCTTGGAGGCCGCGTAGGCCACCTGGCCCACCTGACCGTCCTCGGCCGCCACCGAGCCGGTGTTGACGATGGCGCCGCGGCCGCCGTCCTCGTCCGGCTCGAGGGTCGCCATGCCCGCCGCGCTTTTGACGATGCAGCGGAAGGTGCCGACCGTGTTCAGACCCAGCACCCATTCGAAGTCCGCGGCGTTGAACTGCTTGATCTCGCCGGTCTGTTTGTCCCGGGCGATGGTCTTGCCGCCACGGCCGCCGCCCGCGCAGTTGACCAGCACCCGCTCCTGGCCGTGCGCGGCGCGGGCCTTGGCGAAGCCGGCGTCGACCGACTCCTCGCTCATGACATTGACCTCGCAGAACAGCGCGCCCAGCTCCTCGGCCTTCTTCGCGCCGGTCTCGGGATTCTGGTCGAAGATGGCCACCTTGACGCCAAGGTCGCGCAGCGCCTTGACCGTGGCGGCGCCCAGGCCGGATGCGCCACCGGTGACGATGGCCGAGACGGAACTGTCGAGCTTCATGGCGTTTCTCCCTGTTGTCCGCGGATCAGATCGCCGCGTCGCGGACGGTCTGCAGGACTTGCGGGGAGTTGAGCGCCGGCGCCCTTGGGTCACGCAAGCGGATGGTGGCGCGGACGGGAAATCTGTCTCATACCGACGGCGCCCACCTGCAGATCGGACCTGTTCATGACCTTCAAGGCTCTCCTCGCGACGCGGATCGAGCGCGCCGTCACCGTCGACCTGATCGACATGACCGACGAGCAGTTGATGGACGGGGACGTCAGCATCGACGTCGACTACTCGACGGTGAACTACAAGGACGGCCTGGCGCTGGCCGGACGCCCGGGTGTGATCCAGACCTATCCGCTCGTGCCGGGCATCGACCTGGCCGGCACGGTGACGCAATCGTCCCATGCGGGCTACATCGCGGGTGACAAGGTCGTGCTGAACGGCTGGGGCCTGAGCCAGACCCACCACGGCGGCTATTCCCAGAAGGCAAGGGTCAACGGCGACTGGCTGGTCAAGCTGCCGGGCAGCATCAGCACCCGCGACGCCATGGCCATCGGCACCGCCGGCTATACGGCGATGCTCAGCATCCTGGCGCTCGAGCACAACGGCATCACGCCGGACCGTGGTCCGGTGCTCGTCACCGGCGCCAACGGCGGGGTAGGGTCGGTGGCGATCCTGGTGTTGTCGCGTCTTGGCTATCGCGTGATCGCCTCGACCGGCCGGCCGGAGGAGAGCGACTATCTCACTGCCCTCGGCGCCGCGGAGATCATCGACCGCAAGACGCTGTCTGAGGCCGGCCCGCCGATCGCCGCGCCGAAGTGGGCCGGCGCGGTCGACTCGGTCGGCAGCACGACCCTGGCCAACGTGCTGGCCCAGACCGACTATCGCGGCGCAGTGGCCGCCTGCGGCTTGGCCCAGGGCGTCGATCTGCCGGGCTCGGTGTTCCCGTTCATTCTGCGCAACGTGACCCTCGCGGGCATCGACTCGGTCAATGCACCGTTTGAGGCCCGGGCGCGCGCCTGGGACCGGCTGGCGAAGGACCTCGACCTGTCGAAGCTGGCGACGACGGTGACCGAAGTCGGCCTGGCCGATGTTCCGGCCGTCGGCCGCGCGATCCTCGAAGGCAAGGTGCGCGGCCGGACGGTGGTCGACGTCAACCGCTGACGAGTCCTGATCCGTCTCCCCGGCGCAGGCCGGGGCCCAGATCTTAGGGCGCAAAAAATGGCGGGCCCACCAGAGACGCCGTAGCTGAATCTGGATCCCGGCCTTCGCCGGGAAAACGGAATATCGCTACCGCCCGCTCTGGCCGTCGTCGACGCGGATGCAGGAGCCGGTGACGAAGTCCGAGGCCGGCGAGACGAGGAACAGCAGGGTGCTGTCCAGCTGCGCCGGGTCGCCCAGCCGCTTGCGCGGGAAGTGCTGGCTGATGTCGCCGACCCGCGAGAGCATGCCGTCCATCATCTCCGAGGCGAAAGCGCCCGGCGCGATGGCGTTGACGTTGATGTTGGCGCTGGCCCATTCGACCGAAAGAGCCTGGGTCATCCGCACCACCGCAGACTTGGTGATCGAATAGAGCGCCGCACCGTTGCCGCTGTATTCGAAGGCCGCCACCGAGGCGATGTTGACGATGCGTCCCGGCGTGTTCGCCGCGATCAGGCGACGGGCGACCTCGCAGGACAGGATGTAGGGCGCGCGCAGGTTCACCCCGATGACCCGGTCGATCAGGTCGACGGACATCTTCACCGCCCGCTGGGCGTCGGGAATGCCGGCGTTGTTGACCAGGATCGTCACCGTCCCGAAGGCCTCCTCGGCCTTGCCGACGACGGCCAGCAGCTGGTCGGCGTCAGTGACGTCGAGTTCCAGCGCGATGGCCTCGCCGCCCTCGGCGCGGATCTCCGCGGCCAGGGCTTCAAGCCGGTCAAGTCTGCGCGCGGTCAGGGCGACCTTCGCGCCGCAGCGGGCGAGGGTCTTTGCGAAGCGGACGCCCAGGCCGGAGGAGGCGCCGGTGACCAGGGCCACCTGGCCGGTCAGGTCGGTGGAGACGTTGGGGATCGGATAGGTCATGAGCGGTCTTTCAACGGAGGGGATCAGTCGCGGCCTTCAAGAATATCGAGGGCCTGTCTGGCGAGATGGGGGGTGCCGTTTTCCGCCGGCCGGTCGCTCGCGGCGTTGCCGGCCAGCACGCGGCGGTAGACGCCCTGCGAGATCGAGGCGAGGCGGAAGATCGAGAAGGCCATGTAGAACGGCCAGTCCTCGATCGGACCCCGACCGACGCGCTTGCAGTAGGCTTCGACGTAGGCGGCCTCGGTCGGAATGCCGCTGGTTTCGAAGTCCACCCCCTGCAGCGTGCCCCAGGATGCGCCGTGCGAGCGCCACAGGAAGGCGTTGTAGGCGATGTCGGCCAGCGGATTGCCGATCGTCGACAGTTCCCAGTCGAGCACCGCGATCAGCCGCGGCTCGGTCGGGTGGAACATGACGTTCTCGAGCCGGTAGTCGCCGTGCGCGATGGAGATCGGGTCCTCGGCCGGAATCCGTCCCGGAAGCCTCTCGATCAGCGCCTCCATTTCCGGGATCAGCTCACTCTCCGCGCCCCGGTACTGTTTGGTCCAGCGATTGACCTGGCGTTCGAAATAGCCGCCCGCCTTGCCGAAGTCGCCGAGGCCCGCCGCGACGAAATCCACCTTGTGCAGCTTGGCCAGGGTGGCGTTGAGGTCGTCGTAGATCGCCGCGCGTTCGGCCGGCTCCATCCCCGGCAGCATGGCGTCCCGGAAAATGCGGCCCTCCAGATAGTCCATGACGTAGAAGGACGTGCCGATGACGGCGTCGTCAGTGCAGAGGGCGCGCATCTTCGGCACGGGGACGTGCCCGTCGAGCGCCTTCATCACCTTGAACTCGCGGTCGACCTGGTGGGCGCTGGCCAGCAGCACGCCCGGCGGCTTCTTGCGCAGGACGTAGCGACGCGGACCGTCCGCCGTCTGCGTCGTCAGGAGGAAGGTCGGGTTCGACGCCCCGCCCTGGAACTGCTGGACGACCATCGCGTCGCCGAAGCCGTCCACTTCCCGGCGAAGCCAGGCTTCGAGCGGGGCAGGGTCGAACCGGTGCGCGGGCGAGACGTCGCGAACGGGCGGGGCGGACGCAGTCATGGCGGTTTCCTCTTCTTGGGAGGAGCATGCCTGCTTTCCCTTCGGGCGCCACAAGGGCTCGATTGCATCGGCCGATTGGCTGCGTGAGAGTTCAGTTCCTTGAGGGAGACTCGCCATGAGCCGCTTCACCGGTCCGGTCCGCCAGAACGGCTATGTCGTGCGCGACGTCGAGGCGGCGATGCAGCACTGGATCGAGGTCCTCGGCGTGGGGCCCTGGTTCTACATCGAGAGGGTCCCCGTCGACTGGTTTCGCCACCGTGGCGTGGCCTACGACATCGACCTGTCCATCGCCCTGGCCAACAGCGGCGAGCTGCAGATTGAGCTGATCCAGCAGCGCAACGATGTCCCCTCGATGTACCGCGAGTTCCTTGCCGCGCACGGCGAGGGGCTGCAGCACATGTCGTGGTGGTCGATGAACTACCAGGCGGACTACGACGCCGCGCTGGCGCGGGGCCTGACGGTCGGCCACGAGGGCCAGATCAACGGGCCGAACGGGCGGTTCGCCTATTTCGACACCGATCTGACCCACGCCGGCACGGTGGTTGAACTGTCGGATGTCAGCGGGACGAAAATGCGGTTCTTCGATCACATTCGCCGGGCCGCCGACGGCTGGGACGGCGCAGACCCGATCCGGCCGGTCAAATAGGGCGACCTGGGCCGATGCCACGACATCCCGACAAAGCGGCTCTTCGACCCAGGTTGTGGTGTAGGGTGCGGCTATCATGAACCCCGTCCACGTCGGCCTCCTGCAGAACCTCCTCCTGGCCACCGCGATGGTCGGGGTGACGGTCCTGATCCACTTCTGGGGCCTGATCCTGTTGTTGCGGATCATGGGGCATACCGGACCCCGGCTCCGGGCCGACCGTAGCCATGCCGGCCAGGCGATGCTGGTGCTCGTGGTGGTGTTCGGCATCTTCGCCCTGCACACGCTGGAAATCTGGCTCTACGCCATGCTCTACTTGGCGCTGGGCGCGCTGCCGACGCTCGAGCCGGCGCTCTATTTTTCGACGGTGACCTTCGTCGCCCTCGGCTACGGGGATGTCGTCCTGCCGGTCACCTGGCGCATGCTCAGCGCGATCGAGGCGGCCAACGGCGTGATCCTGATCGCCTGGTCCACGGCCTTCCTGTTCTCGGTCACAGGACGGTTGCGCCTGCTCGAGCACAACTGGCTGGAACCCCGGAAGGCCCGGACCGCGCCCCCCGCCGAGGACGCGACCGCCGGCGGCCCGGGGGATGTTGAAACCTAGCTGCCGACAGCCCGAAGCCGGCCGGCGGCCGCGATCGGAACCATCTCCGCTGTGGTCAGACGCCGGGGTGGGCCTTTCGGGCGGCCGCGACCTGGTCAACGACCGCCTTCCAGCGCTCGCCCATGGCCACGACGATCTGCTTGCGCGACATGAGCCGCGGCAACCAGAGCAGGCGCTGGTTGCCCTTGCCGGTGATGACCACCGTCTTGCGGCGCAGGAAGGCCTTGAGACCCTCGGAAGCCACGAATTCAGCCGTGTCGAGGCCCGGGCGGCCCGTCCCGGCGCCTGGAAGATCGCTGGCGACGGCGGCGAAGTTCGAGGCCGTCCCGCCCGGACAAAGGGCCAGGACATGCACGCCGCTGTCGCGGGTTTCACCCCACAGGGCTTCGCTGAAATAGAGAACGAAGGTCTTGGCCGCGGAATAGACCGCCGCATAGGGCAGGGGCACGAAGGCGGCCGTCGAGGCGACGTTGATAACCCCGCCCTTGCGCCGCGCGATCATGCCCGGCAGGCAAATGCGGGTCAGTTCGACCAGCGCGGTGACGTTCAACTGGATCATCTCGGCGTTGGACGGCGGCTCGATGTCGAGGAAGGCGCCCCACTTGCCAAAGCCCGCGTTGTTGACCAGCAGGTCGACCGCCAGACCCTGGCTATGGACGGCCTCCATCAGACGGGCGGAGGCGCCGGGCTGGCCAAGGTCGAGCGGAATGACCACGACCTCCGACCTGAACCGCGCGCGCAAATCTGACGCTACGGCCTGAAGACCGCTCTCCGACCGCGCCGTGATGATCAGCTTCGCGCCACGCTCGGCCAGATCCTCGGCGAACGCCTTGCCGATGCCCGACGAGGCGCCCGTAACCAGCGCCGTGACGCCCTTGTAGTTCTTCATCGTGCCCCCCCCTGCGCGGTTAGCGCGCGTAGCCGACGTTGGCCGCCGCGCCGGTCTGGCCGCGCGCGGCCTGCGTCGCCCAGTCCAGATCATCGAGATACTGCTGCGCCACCGACAGGTGAACCGGCGACAGCATCAGGTGCAGTCCGCGCGGTTGGCTGGTGGCGCTGGTCACCCAGCCCCGCTCGTACAGCTTGCCCAGAATGGCCATGCAGTCGACGTCGTCGCGGGTGAAGGCGACGATTCCCAGCTGCGGCGAGCCGATGACGGTGAAGCCCCGCGCCTTCACGCCCGCTTCGATGATCTCGCGGGCCGCCGTGACCTGTCCGTGCTTGGCGCGGTAGCCGTCGACGCCCAGTGTGTTCATGATCGCCCAGGCCGCCGCGATGGCGCCGCCGGGCCGCGTGCCGGCCAGGGTCGGCGTGACCATCTTGCCCGCCGGCCAGTCGCCGACCTCGAAGATCATGTGCTTCTTCAGGTCCTCGGACCGGAAGAACACCGTCGAGGCGCCCTTGGCGCAGTAGCCGTACTTGTGCAGGTCCGCCGACATCGACCGCACGCCGGGCACCGCCAAGTCGAACGGCGGGATATCGCCGCCGTTCATCCGCACGAACGGGGCGATGTAGCCGCCGACGCAGGCGTCGACGTGCAGCCAGAGGTCCCGCCGCTCGGCCAGGTCGCCGAGCGCCGCGATGGGATCGATCAGTCCGAACGGGAAACAGGGAGCCGAGCCGACGATCATGATGGTGGCGTCGTCCACCGCCGCTTCCATGGCCACTGGATCAGCGAGAAAGTCCTTCAGCGGCGTGCGCCGCACCTCGATCTCCATCACCAGGCAGGCCTTGTCGAACGCCGGATGCGCCGACCTGGGCAGGACGAGATTCAGCGGTCCCTGAACGCCGCGCACCTTGCGGGCGTAGTCGCGGGCGGCCTTCACGGCCATCAGGATCGAGTCGGTGCCGCCGCTGGTCATGGCGCCCGCCGCGCCCTCCGGACCGTGCAGCAGTCCAAGACCGTTGGCCACGACCTCGCGCTCCATCCGGGCCAGGCTGGGAAAGGCGGCCGGGCCCAGCCCGTTCTCGGAGGCAAACATGGCGTAGGCCTCCTTCTGGACCTGCTCCACGTCCTCGCCGGCGTTGAACACATAGACGGCCGCCTTGCCGTCGCGCCATTTCACGTCGCCGGCGGCCATGGCGAGCATCTTTGCCCGGGTATCGGCCCAGGGCGCGCCCTGGTCGGGAAGTGTCTCGCTCATCGCCGTCTCCGCCCTGTTTTGCCGAGCAGCCTATCGCTCAACGCCGCTGCGTCGAGCGGTTCCCGCGTCAGATCAGGGTGTTTGTCGCCTTAACCACGCTGAAAACCCTTCGGAGGCATGCTGGAGCGTCTCGAAGGGGAGGGGCCATGTCCGGCTCGCGCCAATTGCCGTCATTCCGCGCCGCCACGGTGCTGCTGGCCTGCCTGGTTCTGGCGGCCTGCGCCACGCCGCGCTACGCCGTGAAGGGCCCGCAGCCGTCCGGTCCGCCGCAGACCTCGGCGCCGCCCGGCCGCGTCCCCGGGACCATGAAGCCCTACCAGGTGAAGGGGAAGTGGTACACGCCGCGCTACGACCCGGACTATGACGAAAAGGGCGTCGCCAGCTGGTACGGCGAGCAGTTTCACAACCGAAACACCGCCAACGGCGAGGTGTTCGACATGCATCTGCCGTCGGCGGCCCACAAGACCCTGCCCCTGCCATCCATCGTGGAAGTCACCGATCTGGACACGGGTCGAAAGATCCGCGTGCGGGTCAACGACCGCGGACCGTTCGTCGACGGTCGGATCATCGACCTGTCCAAGGCCGCCGCCGATCAGCTCGGTATCCGGGGCCGGGGCGTCGCCCGCGTTCGGGTCCGCTACCTGGGTCCGGCGCCCTCGGCGAGATAGTCCACAGCTCCGCGCGTCGCCATTCTGGACATCGGCCCCGTTCCGTCCGATTGAGGGCGTCGTGGCGCGCGGAAAATTCATCACCTTTGAGGGCGGCGAGGGGACCGGGAAATCGACCCAGTCGGTGACCCTGACCGAGCGCCTGGCGGCGTCTGGCCGCCCGGCGCTGCGCACCCGCGAACCCGGCGGCTCGGTCGGCGCGGACGAACTGCGCAAGCTGCTGCTGGACGGCGGGGTCGACCGGTGGTCGCCGCTCAGCGAGACCCTGATGATGAACGCCGCGCGACGGGACCATCTGGAGCGGACCATTGTCCCCGGTCTCGAGGCCGGTACCTGGGTCGTCTGCGACCGGTTCGCCGACTCGACCCGCGCCTATCAGGGCGCCGGCGGCGGCGTTTCGCCAGAATTCATCGCGGCGGTCGAGCGTGAGGTGGTCGGCGACAACCGGCCGGACCTGACGCTGGTGTTCGACCTGCCGCCGGAAACAGGCCTGGAACGCGCCTTCGGCCGCGACATGTTCTCGGAGGTCCGGTTCGAGTCCAAGGGCCTCGACTTCCACAACCGTCTGCGCGCCGCCTACCTGGCCATCGCCCGCGCCGAACCGGACCGGTGCGTGCTGATTGACGCGTCGGGCGACCGGGAGACCGTCGCCGCCCTTGTCTGGGCCGCGGTGATGGATCGGCTGGGCTGATGAGCGAGGAGCCCGTCCATCCACGCGACGCCTTCGCCCTCGAAGGGGCCGAGGTCCAGGAACAGGCGTTTCTCGACGCCCTCGGGCGCGGCAGGCTGCATCATGCCTGGCTGCTGACCGGACCGGAGGGCGTGGGCAAGGCGACGTTCGCGTTCCGCGCCGCGCGGCGGCTGCTGGGCGCCGCGCCCGATCCGGCCAATGGCCTGCTGGGGTCGCTGGGCTCGGACCCGGTCGTAAGACAGGTCTCGGCGCGCTCGCATCCTGACCTGATGGTCCTGGAACGGGTCGGCGAGGACGGCAAGCTGCGCAAGGTCATCCCGGTCGACGAGGCCCGTCGCCTGCCGGAGTTCTTCTCCCAGACCCCGGCCATCTCGCCCTATCGCGTGGCCATCATCGACGCCGCCGACGACCTGAACGTCAATTCGGCCAACGCCATTCTCAAGACGCTGGAGGAGCCGCCGCCGCGCGGGGTGATCTTCCTGGTCAGCCATGCCCCCGGACGCCTGCTTCCGACGATCCGGTCGCGGTGCCGTCGGCTGGCGTTTACCGCGCCCGGTGAAGCGCTGGCGGCCGACTTCCTGACCGGCCGCACCGATCTCACCCATGACCAGGCCGCTCGCCTGGCGAAGATGGCCGGCGGCGCGCCGGGCCTGGCCCTGCGGCTGGCGGCGGCTGACGCCCTGGGCGCGGACGACGCGGCCCACGAGATCCTGCGCAATCTTCCGCGTCTCGACGAAGGCGCGCTGATGATCCTCGCCGACAGCTTCCGCGGTCCCGAAGGGCAGGGGCGCTTCGACCTGCTGTTTGATCGCCTCGGCGCCCAGATCCGCACGATGGCCGTCGGCCAGGCGATGGCCGGCGTGGGGGAGGGGCTCGATCGCTGGGTCCAGGCCTGGGACCGTCTGCGCGTCCTTCCCGACCAGACCGAGGGTCTGAACCTCGACCGCGCAGACGCCTTCTGGACGGCGATGCGCGAGTTGCGCACGGCCGCGGCGGCCTGAATGCTGATCGACAGCCACGTCAACCTGCACGCCCCGCAGTTCGCCGACGACCGGCAGGCGGTGATCGACCGGGCCCGCGAGGCCGGCATCGGGCTGATGGTCAACATCAGCGACAAGGTCTCCACATTCGATGTGACCTACGCTGTCGCCGAGACCAACGCCGACATCTGGGCGACCGTTGGCACCCATCCCCACGAAGCGAAGGAAAATCCGCACCTTAAGGCCGCTGACCTCATGCGCCTGGCGGACCGTCCGCGCGTGGTCGGGATCGGCGAATGCGGCCTCGACTTCCACTACGACCTGAGCCCGCGCGACGTGCAGGCCGATGTGTTCCGCCAGCACGTCATCGCCGCGCGCGAAACGGGCCTGCCGCTGGTGGTGCACACCCGCGAGGCCGACGACGTCATGGCGACGATCCTCGAAGAGGAATACGCCGTCGGGCCGTTCCGCCTGCTGATGCACTGCTACACAAGCGGCCCGGAACTGGCGCGGCGGGCGGCGGCGCTCGGCGCCTGGTTCTCGGTCAGCGGCATCGCGACCTTCAAGGCCGCGCAGGATGTGCGGGACATCATCGCCGACATGCCGGCCGACCGGATCATCGTCGAGACCGACTGCCCCTACCTCGCGCCCGTGCCCATGCGGGGGCGTCGAAACGAGCCCGCCTTTCTGCCGCATGTGCTTGCAAAGCTTGCGGAAATCCGGGGCTGGACGCCGGCCGAGGCCGAGCAGCGGACGGAGGACGCCTTCTTCGCCCTGTTCGACCGGATTCCGCGCCCGTGAGCGGGGTCCTGGAGGTCACGATCCTCGGCAGCGGCTCGTCCGGCGGCGTTCCGCGCGCCGACGGCGACTGGGGCGTCTGTGATCCGGCCGAGCCAAAGAACCGTCGGCGGCGGTGTTCCCTGCTCGTCCGCCACAAAGGGGAGGGGTCGCAGACCACGGTGCTGGTCGACACCTCGCCCGACCTGCGAGAACAGGCGATCGCCGCCGAGATCCGCCGCATCGACGCGGTGCTGTTCACCCATGACCATGCGGACCAGGTGCACGGCATCGACGACCTGCGGGCCTTCTTCCTGCGCCAGCGGTCGCGAATTCCCGCCTGGATGGACGAAACCACGCGTGCGGTTCTGGAACAACGATTCCACTATATCTTTAAAAATACCGGTGGTTACCCCGCAATCCTGAGACCCGAGACCTTGCCGGGATACGGTCAGGCGTTCGCCATCGACGGTCCCTCAGGGGCGATTCCGGTGAACACCTTCGACCAGGAACATGGGCACATTCGCTGTGTCGGCTACCGGTTCGGGCCGGTGGCCTATTCGCCGGACGTCAACGGACTGCCGGACGAGGCCTTCGACGCACTGGCCGGCGTCGACACCTGGATCGTCGACGCGCTGCGCTACACGCCGCATCCGAGCCATGCGCACCTGGAACGCACGCTGGACTGGATCGCCCGCGTGAAACCGCGCCGCGCGATCCTGACCAACCTGCATATCGATATGGATTACAGGGTGTTGGCGGAGACACTTCCCGAAGGCGTGGAGCCCGCGTTTGACGGGATGACCCTGGACGTCGACCTGTAGCGCGCGGATCCGGACGGGGGAGGGGCCGGCCGGTCGCGCCTAGGCCTCGATATCCGGCTCGGGGCGGCGCCAATGCCGCGTCAGCCCGTAGAGCGCGAGGATCGCAACGATCATCCCGCCGGCGATGACCGGACTGCGCGCACCGCCTTCGATGAGCCGCCCGCCGATCATCAGCAGGCAGATCGCCGCGCCGAGCACCGGGATCACCACCGGGCAGTTGAACGCCCCCTCGATCCTTCCTTCGCGGCGCAGCAGCACGATCAGGGCGCCGTTCACCACCGCGAACACGATCAGCAGCAGCAGCACCGTCGCCCCGGCCAGTTCAGAGATGTCGCCGGCGAACTGGAGACCGATCACCGCGACGAGCAGGAGTCCGATGGCCACATAAGGCGTCTGGCGCTTGCGGTGGACCCTTCCCAGACTCGCGGGCAGCAGTCCTTGCCGCGACATGCCGTAGAGCAGGCGGGAGGCCATGACGAAGTTCACCAGCGCCGTATTGGCGACCGCGGCGATCGTGATCACCGTGAACCCGATCGCCGGAAACCAGGGCGCGGCCCGCTCGATGACCAGCTTCAGCGGACCGGGGGCGGCGGCGAGCTCCGGCCACGGCACGACGGACACGGCGGTCACCGACACCGCAATGTAGATCAGCGACGCCACGATCATCGCCGTGATCAGGGCCAGGGGGATGGTTCGATGCGGCCGCTCGACCTCTTCGGCCACATTGATCATGTCCTCGAAGCCGAGGAACGAGAAGAAAGTCAGGATCGAGCCCTGAAGGATGAGCCCCGCGGTGATGGCGCCGTAAGGATTGCCGGGACTTGCGGGGGCTTCGAAGAGGTCGGCCTGGCCCCAGAAGCGCATGCCGACCGCGATGATCAGGACCAGCCCGAGCGTCTCGACCACCGTGCAGACCGCGTTGGCCCACATCGACTCGGCGATCCCGCGATAGACGAGCGCGCTGACGAGAAGCAGAAAGCCCACTGAAATCAAAAGGATCCCGGCAGGTGCTCCCGCCATCGCGAATCCCAGGTCCAACCCGATGAGCGTGTTGAGGTTTTCGGCCACCACCTTGGCCTGGGTGGCGATCGAACCCAGGCCCGAACAGGCGATCGCCAGTCCGACCACGTAGCTCAGCCAAGGCAGCCGGTAGGCCCGCTGCGTAGCGTAGGCCGCGCCGCCGGCGCGCGGATACCGGGACGCAATCGAGGCGTAGCTGATCCCGGTCAGCAGGGCTGCGACCATCGCGACCAGAAACGCCATCCAGACAGCGCCGCCCATCACGCCTGCGGCCTTGCCGACAAGGCCGTAGATGCCGGCGCCCAGCATCGACCCGACGCCCATCAGCGTCAGGTTCAGCGGTCCGATGGCGCGCTTGAGCGGCGTCGCGGGGTCAGGACTCATGGGCAGCAACGATCAAGGCGGCGGTCTTCCACGGCGATGGTGCATCTGTCGTTCAACGGGGCTTCCTGGCTGCCGGCGCCGGACGTGGCGCTGCGGGCCGTTATCGTTATAGCGTTGGGCCCGTCCTCGGTAAGCCGTCGCAGCCGTCGCGGTTCCGCCTAGGATATTATTGCTGATAATATTCCTTAGGCGCATTACGCACGCCAGTCCGGCTGGCGACCCTGGGCAGCGCCTCAGCCCCCTCGGTCAGTGAAACGGCCGAATCTCAACCGGCGCCCGGCAGGCAACGACCGCCTTGCGTCCCCAGGCGACGGCCTCGTCCAGACTTCCGAGTTCCAGCACCCAGAAGCCGCCGATGTGCTCCCGGGTCTCCAGGTACGGTCCGTCGGTGACAGACACCTCGCCGTCTGGCTGCATCCGCAGCGCTCTGGCGTCGCCGACGGGCTTCAGGCCGCCCACGAACACCCGGACGCCGGCGGCGACCATCTCTTCGTTGAGCGCGTCTATGTCGCGGCGCATGGCGTCATCCTCGACGACGGCCGGCGCGTAGTCGTCGGGGTGATGAATGGCGACCAGATATCGTGTCATCCGCGGTCCCTCGATGGTCTCCGGGTCGGCCACGCGCCGCGCCCTCTCCTCTATGACGCATGACAACCATGACATCCGACAGCCCGCGGCAATCTTTCGAAGCGTCGCTTTCCGGGCGGACGCCGCGGACAACCCCGCGAAAGTGATCGGCGGGCAACTTCCCAGACGGGCCCGGCGGACCTATCTTCAATCACGAGGGGCAATCGAGTGCGGAGACTATCCATGCGACTGGCAACCTTTCTGACCACCACCCTTGCGGCGTCAGCGGCCGCGTTCGCGGTGAAGGCTGCGCCGCTGGGTCCCGTGGCCGACATCAACATCACGATCGGTCCCAAACTCCAGGAACAGGCCGACGAGTACGGTCAGCGCGACCTGGACTATCTCGTCGCGGACCTGCGGGACTCCGTCGAGACCGCCCTCGCCCGGACCGGCAGCCTGTCGCCCGCCGGCGGTACGCTGGACCTGGTGATCGAGGACGCGGTGCCCAACCGCCCGACGATGCGTCAGATGAGCATCAAACCGAGCCTGTCCTACGAGAGCTTCGGCATCGGCGGCGCCCGAATCGGCGGCGTGCTGACCACGGCGGACGGCCAGAAGATCCCGGTCGGCTATCGCTGGTACGAGACCGACATCCGCTGGTCCACGGCCGCCGGAACCTGGATGGACGCCCAAAACACCTTCGACCGGTTCGCGCGCCGGCTGGCCAACGGCGAGGCCGTCGCCGAACGCTAGAACTTACCCAGCTTTCACTTGCGTCGTCGCCGTTCGCGGGCTCTAGATCGTGCGAACGGCGACACCATAACGCCGACCCCGACTAGTGAGGCGACATGGCCGGCGGCCGACGATCCACCCTGACGCTCGCGGCGTTCGCCGCCCCCTGCCTGCCTCTGGCGGCGTTCGGTCTGCCGCTGACGATCAGCCTGCCGCACTACTATTCCGAGACGCTGGGGCTGCAGGTTTCGGCCGTTGGCCTGGCCTTCCTGCTCGTACGACTGGTCGATATCGGCTTCGATCCTATCTTCGGCACGATCCTCGATCGCACCCGCTGGTCGTTCGGCCGGTTCAAGGGCTGGATGGCGGTCAGCACGCCGATCCTGATGCTGGCCATCTACATGCTGTTCATGGCCAAGCCGGGGGTCACCACCGGCTACCTGTGGTTCTGGCTGATCGTGGTCTATTTCGGTTATTCGATCGCAGTGCTGTCCCACACTTCCTGGGCGGCGAAGCTGACCACGGACTACCACGAGCGGTCGCGCATCTACGCCTTCTGGCAGACCGGAAACGTGATCGGGATGATCATGATCCTGGCCATGCCGCTGATCCTGAGCCTCGTCACCAAAGGCATCGGACAACAGGGCATCCTGCACGGCCAGGGCTGGTTCATCGTCGTGCTGCTTCCGGCGATGGTCGCGGTGAACCTGATCCGGGTGCCGGAGCCGAAACCGATTGAGAGCGTGGCGCGGGACGAGGCCGGCGCGCTAGTTTCGAGCAACGCCACTCTCGCCGACTACTTCCGGCTGCTGAAGCGCCCGACCGTGGTGCGCATTCTGGCGGCGGACCTGCTGACGGGCCTGGCCCCCGGCGTGGCCGGCACGCTGTTCTTCTTCTACTTCATGCGCGTGAAGCAGTTCAGCTTCCTGGAGTCGTCGGCCCTGCTGCTGATCTACTTCGTCGCCGCCATCTTCGGCGCGATGATCTGGACCCGGCTGGCCAAGCGCCTGGGCAAGTCCAGGGCGCTGATCGTCGCCTGCGTCACCTACGCCGTGGTCCAGTTCGCGGTGGTCACACTGCCCGCGGGCAACTTCTGGCTGGCCGCGCCCTTCCTGATCGCGGCCGGTATCCCCTACTCCGCCGGCGCCCTGCTGCTGCGGTCGATGATGGCCGACTACGGCGACGAGGAGCGGCTGAACTCCGGCGTCGATCGCACCGGGCTGCTGTTCGCCATCCTGACGGGCACGGTGAAGATCGGCTCCGCGCTGGCCGTCACCAGCCTGATCCTGCTCGGAGCCTTGGGCTTCGACGCGGCGCACGCGGCCAACAGCACACCACTGTCGATGACCGGCCTGCAGGCGCTCTACGCCTTTGCGCCCGGCATCGTCGGCCTGCTCGCCGCGGCGGTGATGATCGGCTATCCCCTGACCGAAGAGAAGCACGCCGAGATTCTCCGCCAGCTCGGCGACCGGGACGGCGTGCTTCCGCCGGTTGTTCCGGAAGATGTCGCGGGGACTGATCCGAATGTCGCAAACCCCGCCGTCACCTGACGCAGACCACCCGATCTTCCGCCTTGTGGAGATCATGGACCGCCTGCGGGACCCCGCGGGCGGTTGCGCCTGGGATCTGGAACAGTCGTTCGCGACCATCGCCCCCTATACGGTCGAGGAAGCCTATGAGGTCGCCGACGCCATCGAGCGGAACGACCTGAAGGACCTGAAGGAGGAGCTGGGCGACCTGCTGTTCCAGGTCGTGTTCCACGCCCGCATGGCCAGCGAGCAGAAGGCGTTCGACTTCGCCGACGTCGCCGCAGCCATCTCCGACAAGATGATCCGCCGCCACCCGCACGTGTTCGGCGATGAGGCCTACCGGTCCTCTGGCGAGCAGACACTCGCCTGGGAGGTCATCAAGCAGCAGGAACGCAACGCCAAGGCCAAGGGTGGGGTGCTGGACGACGTGCCCGTCGGCCTGCCCGCCCTCACACGCGCGGTGAAGCTGTCGAAGCGCGCGGCGCGGGTCGGCTTCGTCTGGCCCTCGATCAACGAAGTGCTCGACAAGCTCGACGAGGAGGTCGCCGAGCTGAAGGCCGAGGTCGCCGGCGGCGACAAGGACCGGCTGCGGGCAGAACTGGGCGATGTGCTGTTCGTGCTCGCCAACATCGCCCGCACCCTGGACATCGAGCCCGAGGACGCCCTGCGCGCGACCAACGCCAAGTTCGTCCGCCGGTTCGGCTATGTCGAAGCGGTGCTGGCGGAACGCGGCAAGACGCCGGAGATGTCCGACCTGGCCGAGATGGACGCGCTCTGGGACGAGGCCAAGGCGGCGGAGAAGCGTTGACCCTCCCCTGTCATCCCGGACGTCCCGAAGGGGCGATCCGGGACCCAGATCAAATCGCCTCGAGTCTGGCTGAACCCGAATCCGGGTCCCGGCTCTGCGCTACGCTCCGGCCGGGATAACAAATCAGGGTTTGGTCTCGAGCAGCGTCTCGATTTCCGGCGCGATCACGCCCGTCCAGGCCGCGCTTGTCGGATCGATCAGTTCGAAATGGCCGGCCTCGGGGATCGTGATCTCCGTAGCGGCCCAGCCCTTCGCGAACGTCGGGCCGAACGACGGCGGGACGATGGGGTCCAGCGCACCCGAGATCACCACCACGGGCGCGGCCGGTTCGGGCAGACGGGCCGGCGAGGTGTCGGCATAGACGTCCTGCCCTGCCCGCGATGCCGCCGAGACCAGGTCATCAATGGTCTGAGGACCGCCGCACCGGTCCGGCCCGGTCGCGCGGAAGGCCTCGAGGTCGTTGATGCCGGCCAGACTGACGACGCCCTTCACCGGCAGCGGGTCCGCCGTCCAGAGGGGACTGGAGCGCGGCAGGTCGCTGCGCGCCGCGGCCCAGCTGACCAGATGGCCGCCCGCCGAATGGCCGACCAGCACCACGCGCGACAGATCCAGGCCGCGAGCACCGGCAAGCGTCCGCAGATGATCGAGGCCGGCCGCGACGTCGCTGAAGGTCCCCGGATACGCCCCGCCCGGATGGCCGATGCGCCGGTACTCGATGTTCCAGACCGCGTAGCCGCGCGCCTTCAGATCGGCGGCCAGATAGTCCATCAGCTCCGTGCCCGGCAGGTCCGCCTGCCAGCACCCGCCGTGGATCAGCACCGCGACCGGGAAGGGTCCCTGCCCCGCCGGCAGCCAGAGCTCGCCGAATTGCAGCGGATCGGCGCCATACGAGATGCGAGCGTCCGCCGGGGCGCACGGTCGCGCCAGCAGATCGCTGAAGCTGATCGGGTCAGCGGCCAGGGCGGAGGATGCTGTCGGCGCGGTCATCAACAGCAGGATAGCCGCCAGCGCCGCGCGTTTCACCCCACCGCCTCCGAGACCGTCGCGTCGGGGAACATCCGCTCAAAACGGCCGAGCGCCTGGCCGTCCAGCCGGACGCGAAGGTGCAGGTCGCCCTCCCCACCCTCGTGGCGGCCGACAACGCGGCCGTGCCGGTAGAGCCAGGCGAGCGCCTCGCCGGCGTTGACGCTGAGCTGGACGTCGATTTCTGGCGTCTCGTCCACCAGGCTGGCCAGGCGATTGAGCAGAGCCTCGCAGCCCTCGCCGGTGATCGAGGAGACCAGCATGCCGCCTGTTCGCCGGGCGGCGCCCTCGGCCTCGTCGCGCTCGTCGGGGGTGAGCAGGTCAGCCTTGTTCCAGATCTCGATGATCTTGCGATCGGAGTCCTTGGTCACGCCCAGCTCGGTCAGAACCGTCTCGACATCGCGCTTCTGAGCCTGGGTGTCAGGATTGGCGATATCACGAACATGCAGGATCACATCGGCCTCCTGCACCTCCTCGAGGGTGGCGCGGAACGACTCGATCAGTTCATGCGGCAGGTCGGAGATGAAGCCCACGGTGTCGGAGAGGATCGCCGGACGGCCACCGGGCAGCTTCACGTTGCGCAGGGTCGGGTCGAGCGTGGCGAACAGCATGTCCTTGGCCAGCACGCCGCCGGCGGTGATCTTGTTGAACAGCGTCGACTTGCCGGCGTTGGTGTAGCCGACCAGGGCGATGGTCGGGTACGGCACCTTCTTGCGCTGGGACCGGTGCAGAGCGCGCGTGCGGCGCACCTCGACCAGATCCTTCTTCATCTTGATGATGCGGTCGGCGATCTGGCGCCGGTCGAGTTCGATCTGGGTTTCGCCCGGGCCGCCGGTGTTGCCGGTGCCGCCGCGCTGCCGCTCCAGGTGGGTCCAGGTGCGGACGAGGCGGGATTTCTCGTACTCAAGCCGTGCCAACTCGACCTGCAGCACGCCTTCCTTGGTGCGCGCGCGCCGGCCGAAGATCTCCAGGATCACGCCGCTGCGGTCGACGACCTTGACGTTCCAGGCCTTCTCCAGATTCCGCTGCTGGACGGGCGACAGGGAGTCGTCGACCACCGCGACATCGATCTCCTCGACCTCGCAGAGCAGGCGCAGTTCCTCGACCTTGCCCTTGCCGAACAGGGTTGCAGGGGTGCGTTCGCGCAGCGGCACGATCCGCGACTCGACCACGTCGAGGTCCAGAGCCAGGGCAAGCCCGGTCGCCTCCTCAAGCCTGGCCTGGGGGTCGCGTGCGTTGGCCAACTGGGACCGGACGGGGTGAAGAACAAGCGCCCGGAGGACGGGGTCTTCGTGATCTATGTGCTGGGTCAATCGTCTTGGTCGGAGGGCTCGTACAGCTGGACCGGCTGCGCGGGCATGATCGTTGAGATGGCGTGCTTGTACACCAGTTGCGACTGGCCGTCGCGGCGGAGCAGCACGCAGAAATTATCGAACCAGCTGACCACGCCCTGCAGCTTCACGCCGTTCACGAGGAAGATGGTCAGCGGCGTCTTCGATTTGCGAACGCTGTTGAGGAAGGTGTCCTGCAGGTTCTGCTTTTTGTCGGTCACGGGGATTCCCCTCTTGTTGGCCGGAAGGCAGAAGGCCCTCCACACACATGAGTCGATCTAGGCGTAGCCCGGTTCCGACCGCAACCTCTCGCGGTAGCGCGGAGGTCAACTGGTCGAAGCTTGGGCGTTCTCGATATAGAGCGCCCGCAACCGTTGCGCTACCGGCCCCGGCTTGCCCGTTCCGATCTGCGCGCCGTCGATGGCCACCACCGGCAGGATCAGGGCCCCTGCCCCGGTGATGAAGGCCTCCCGCGCATTGCGGGCCTCCTCGGGCGTGAAGGCGCGCTCGTCGAGCCGGATATTCACCTCGCCCAGCAGGCCCATGACGCTCTTGCGGGTCACGCCGCGGAGGATGTTGGCGGTCGTGTCACGGGTGCGCAGAACGCCCTCGGCGTCGACGATCCAGGCGTTGCTGGACGCCCCCTCGGTCACCAGGCCGTCCGCATCGACGAACCAGGCCTCGGCCGCGCCCTGATCGCGGGCAGCCGTCTTGGCCATGGCGTTGGGCAGCAGGCCGATGGTCTTGATGTCGCAGCGACCCCAGCGGTTCTCCGGCGTGGTGATGACCGAGACACCCTTGGCGGCGCGCGCCTCGGCGGCCGCGGCGTCGGTGGACTTGGCGGTGATCACCACGGCCGGCGTCGGCGCGGGGATCGGGAAGGCGTGATCCCGCCGCGCCACGCCCCGCGTGACCTGCAGATAGAGCAGCCCGTGCTTGACCCGGTTGCGGCGCACCGCCTCGCGCAGCACCAGTTCCAGCGCCTTGCGGCTCATCGGGGCGGCGATGCCCATCTCGCCGAGGCTGCGTTCCAGACGCTCGAAATGCCCTTCGGAGTCGGCCAGCCGTCCGTTGAAGATCGCCCAGACCTCGTAGATGCCGTCAGCGAGCTGATAGCCGCGATCCTCGATATGGACCGCCGCCTCGCCGTGGCGAACAAACCGACCGTTCACATAAGCCCAGCGCGACATCAGTCCTCGACCTCTTCAACACCGCGGGCGCCGGCCAGGCCCAGGGACTTGAGCTTGCGGTGCAGGGCCGACCGCTCCATCCCGATGAAGGCGGCTGTCCGCGAGATATTGCCGCCGAACCGCAGAATCTGGGCGTTCAGATACTCGCGCTCGAACAGCTCCCGCGCCTCGCGCAGCGGCAGCGCGATGATCTTCTCGGTGCCGATCGCCCCGCTCTGCGAGGCGCTGGGCGTCTCGGCGGGCAGCATGGCCGCGGTGATCGGCTCGTTGGGATCGCCCGACGCCAGGATCATCATCCGCTCGACGTTGTTGCGCAGCTGGCGCACGTTGCCCGGCCAGTCATGCACCTGCAGCGTCGCGATCGCGTCCTCGCCGAGCGTGCGGCGTGGCAGGCCGGTGGCCTCTGCGATCCGCTCGATGAAGTAGTTGACCATCTCCGGCACGTCGTCCCGGCGTTCGGCCAGGCCGGGCACGCGAATAGGCACGACGTTCAGGCGGTGGAACAGATCCTCACGGAACCGGCCGGCGGAAATCTCCTCGCGCAGGTCGCGGGAACTCGAGGAGATGACCCGCACATCGACCTGCACATCGGCGTCGCCGCCGACCCGCCGGAAGCGCTGCTCAACCAGGACCCGCAGGATGCGGCTCTGGGTCTCGCGCGGCATGTCGGCCACTTCATCGAGATAGAGGGTGCCGCTGTGGGCCCGCTCGAACACGCCGATCTTGCCGGGCTTGCTGCCCTCGCCTTCAAGGCCGAACAGTTCCAGGTCCATCCGCTCGGGCGCCATGCCCGCCGCGCTGATGGCGACGAACTCGCCCTTGGACCGCGGACTGGCCGCATGGATCATCCGGGCGACCAGCTCCTTGCCGGACCCGGCGGGCCCGGCGATGAGCACGCGGCTGTTGGCCGGCGCGACCTTGGCGATCAACTGGCGCAGCTGCTGGGCGGCCAGCGAGCGGCCGATCAGCCCGTCCGGCGCCAGAGACTGGGTTCGCAGGCGGCGGTTCTCGCGGCGCAGGCTGGCGGACTCGATCGCCCGCTCGACCATCAGCAGCAGCCGGTCGGACTTGAACGGCTTTTCGAGGAATTCGTAGGCCCCGCGCTTGATCGCGCTGACCGCCGTTTCGATGTTGCCGTGCCCGCTGATCATGATGACCGGCAGGTCGGCGTCGAGGGCCTTGACCAGGTCGAGCAGTTCCAGCCCGTCCATTCCCCCGCCCTGCATCCAGATGTCGAGGACGACCAGGGTCGGCTTGCGGGCGCGGATCGCCAGCAAGGCCTGTTCCGAGTCGGCGGCCGTTCGCACGGCATAGCCTTCATCGGTGAGAATGCCGGACACGAGTTCGCGGATATCCGCCTCGTCGTCGACGACCAGAACATCAGCCGCCATGGGCCGCCTCCTTCTTTGCAGGCGCGGCCGTCAATCGCGCGTTCGGGAAATTCAGGGTCACAAGGGCTCCGGGCAGGGTGCTGGCGTCCCCCAGGGCCAGCTCCCCGCCATGATCCTCGAGAATGCGTTTGACGATGGCGAGGCCCAGGCCGGTGCCCTTCTCGCGCGTCGTCACATAAGGTTCGGTGAGGCGGTCGCGATCACGCGTCGGCAGGCCCACCCCGTTGTCCTCGATCCTGAAGCACAAGGCGCCGCTGTCCTCGACGAGCGCGGCGGTAATGCGGCCTTCCATCGGCGCGAGGCCGCGAGCAGACACGGCCTCGGCCGCGTTCTTGAGAATATTGGCCAGCGCCTGGCCGACCATCCGCTCATCGCAGAGCAGGCTCACGCCCTCCGGCGGGTCGGCCATATCAACGGTCAGCTCCGGGCTGGCGACGCGCTGGGCAAAGACCGCCTGACGCAGCAGCTCCGCAGGATCATGGCGGGCGAACCTGGGCGTCGGCATCCGGGCGAAGGCGGAGAACTCGTCGACCATCCGGCCAATGTCGCCGACCTGGCGGATGATCGTCTCGGTGCAGCGGTCAAAAGTCTCGACGTCGGACTTTATCTCCGCGCGGTACTTGCGCTTGATCCGTTCGGCCGAGAGCTGGATCGGGGTCAGGGGGTTCTTGATCTCATGGGCGATGCGCCGGGCGACATCCTTCCAGGCGGCGTTGCGCTGGGCGGTGATCAGGCGGGTGATGTCATCGAACGTCAGAACCACCCCGTCGGTTGCCCCGCTGGCCCGGACCCGGAGCCTGCGGGTGTCTCCCGACCGGACGATGTCGACCTCTTCCTCGGCCTCTCCGCCGATCTCGACCGCGCGCTGCGCCACGGGCGCCAGTTCCGGCGCGATGTCGGCGAGCGCCTGGCCGTTCATGCTGTCCGGATCGACCCCCAGCAGCTGCGCGGCCTGCCGGTTGGAGGCCGACAGCCTGCCCTCCGCGTCCAGCCCGATGACGCCGGCGCTCACGCCGAGCAGCACGGTCTCGATGAACTGGCGTCGCGACTCGGCATCGAGATTGGCCGCCCTGAGCGCTACTTGCTGGACCTGAAGATCATGCGTCATGCTGTTGAAGGCACGAGATAATACGGCCATCTCTTCAGGTTGGTCAGTGGTGTCCACCCGGGCATTGAGGTCGCCGGTGGCGACACGACCCGCAGCCTGCACCAGACGCGCGACCGGCGCGGCGATCGAGTTGGCGGCGGCAATGGCGAGCCAGGCCGCGCCGACCAGCACCAGCAGCGCCGTTTCAATGTAGGTCAGCAGGAAGGCGCCCTTGATCCGCTCGCGATTGTTGGCGGCTTCACGCAGCGCGACCAGGGCGCCTTCGGCGTCCCGAAGCTGGCTGATGATCCCCGCGCCGACCGGCCTCACAACGTAGAGGTAGGCGTCGGAATACGACGCCAGGCGCGACAGGCCCCTGATCACGTCTTCGGACTCGAAGTTCTCGGCCGAGATCAGCCCCTCGTCTGCAACCCGGAAGCTGGCGGCCGGCGGCGCGACGAACGCGGGCGCATTGGGCTTTTCGACCCGCGCCAGGATCCGTCCGTCGTGATCCAGCACATAGGCGGCGACGAAGGTGCTCGAGGATATCTGCGCCAGATAGTGGCTGTAGGCGACCGGCGCACTGCCCAGCGCCCGCGCGGCGTCGTTCAGGTCGACGGCGACCAGATTGACGTTCTCCTCGAGGATCCGGTTCTGCTCCTTGACCACCGAGCGCGCCGTCTCGGCGGAGTTCTCGACCAGGGTGCTGATCTTGTCGCCGAACCAGGTCTCGACCCCGGTCAGCACGAAGCCGCCGAAGAAGATGGCCACGATGATCGCCGGCGCCACGGCGGCGAGCCCGAACAGGCCCATGAACCGCAGATGCAGCCGCGCCCCGGCGTCGACATTGCGGTTCCGCAGCAGGCTGTAGACCCGCAGCCCCACAAGGAAAGCCAGTCCGAGGATCAGGATGAGGTTGAGGCCGAGGACGACCAGCATCACCTGGACCGCCGGCCCGATCGGTCCAACGGCAGGCGGGCTGGAGACGAGCAACGCCCCGGTGATGGTCAGAAGCGCGGCGACCGCGTAGCCGCCGCCGACAACGTAGCGGGACTCAATAGCCCGCCGCCAGGTCGGGAGCGGCGAGTCGCCGCTCACGGCAACGTCTGACGCGGACAAACTCATCCGCACAACCTAGGGCCAACTGCGCCTAAACTGCAACAGTCTTGTTGCCAGCGCGAGACAGACTGCCGAGGGTCACCGCTTGCCGCGGGCCATCTCGACACCGAGGTCCTGGATCTTCTTGCGCAGGGTGTTGCGGTTCAGGCCGAGGATCTCCGCCGCCCGCACCTGGTTGCCGCGCGTGGCCGCCAGGGTCAGCTGGATCAGCGGCCGCTCGACCTCTTCCAGCACACGGTCATAGAGACCGGCCGCAGGCACGCCGTCAGGCTGGTCGGCAAAGTGGCTGGCCAGGTGCCGCTCGACGAGTTGCGACAACGTCAGCGGGCCGCCCTCCCCGACCACCGGCGCCGGGTCCTGCAGCTCGCGCTCGATGATCCGGGCGGTGATCTGGTCCTCGCCGTAAAGCGCGCAGACGCGGCGCACGAGGTTTTCCAGCTCGCGGACGTTGCCCGGCCAGTCGTGGGTCTTCATCCGCTCGAGGGCGGTCTGGTCGATGGTCTTGGACGGCAGCCCCTCGCGGGCGGCGCGCAGCAGGAAGGAACGGGCCAGATCGGGGATGTCCTCGACCCGGTCCCGCAACGGCGGCAGACGGACCGGCGCCTCGTTGAGGCGGAAGAACAGGTCCTCGCGGAACAGGCCTTGCTGGATCAGGCCGCGCAGGTCGCGGTTGGTCGCCGCGATGATCCGCACGTTCGGCGCCCGCCCCGTGCGCGGATTGATCGCCGGCTCGGCGCCGTCGATCACGCGCAGCAACCGGCTCTGGGCGTCGAGCGGCATGTCGCCGATCTCGTCAAGGAACAGGGTGCCGCCGTCGGCCTCGACCAGCTTGCCCAGATCGCCCTCGCCGCGCCCGAACAGCTCGGTCTCGACGCGCTCACGCGGGACGGCGGCGAGGTTGATGACCACAAACTTGCCGTCGCGCCGGCGTCCCAGATCGTGCAGCGCCCGGGCGACAAGCTCCTTGCCGGTCCCGGACTCGCCGAGGATCAGAACCTTCAGGTCGGCGCCGACCAGACGGGCGACCGTGCGATAGACCTCCTGCATCGGGGCGGAGCGGCCGATCAGCGGCAACCGCTCGTCCTTCATCGCCCGGGCCTGGGCCTTGGCCGCCTCGCTGTCGCTGGGCCGCGACAGGGCGCGCCGGGCCGCAGCGGTGACGTCGTCGAGATCGAACGGCTTGGAGAGGTATTCGAACGCCCCGGCGTCGGCCGCGTTGACCGCCGTTAGCAGCGTGTTCTGCGCGCTCATCACGATGATCGGCAGCTTGGGCCGTTCCTTGCGGATCTTCGGCAGGACATTGAACACGTTCTCGTCGGGCATCATCACGTCGGTAAGGATCAGGTCGCCCTCGCCTTCCTGCACCCACTTCAGCAGCGTCGCCGCATTGCCTGTGGCCCGCACCTGGTAGCCGAGGCGGGTGAACGCCTGGCTCAGGACGAGGCGCACCGAGCTGTCGTCGTCGGCGATGAGGATCTTCTTGGTGGCGGGGTTCATTCTGGGGTCCCGGAGGGAGCCACGGGCAGCAGGACACGGAAGACCGTCCTGCCGGGCTCGGACTCGAAATCGATGAGGCCGCCGTGACCGGCGACCAGCTTGGCGACCAGCGCCAGGCCGAGGCCCGCGCCGAAACTCTTGGAGGTCACGAACGGCTGGAACAGGTGCTCGCGCATATGCGGCGGGACACCCGGACCATTGTCCTGGATCTTCACCTCCAGCGGCGCGCCCTGCTGCAGCTGACCGTCGGCGCCGCGGATGCGCACGCCCGGCCGCCAGGCGGTGGAAATGGTGATCTCGCCGCCGCCGTCGCTGCGCATGTTGGCCGCCTCGGCGGCGTTCTTGACGAGGTTGAGGAAGATCTGGATCAGTAGGTCCTCGTCGCCCCAGGTCGGCGGCAGGGACGGGTCGTAACGTTCCTTGAGCGCGAGGTTTTCGGCCACGCCGTTGGCCACCAGGGCGCGGACGCGGTCGAGCACGCTGTGGATGTTGATCGCCTCACGCTCCGGCGGCGCGTCGTCGGAGAAGGCCTCCATCCGGTCGACCAGCCGGCGGATCCGCTCGGTCTCGTCGACAATCAGCTGCGCCAGCGGCTGGTCTTCCGCCGCGGCGCCGGTCTTGAGCAGCTGCGCCGCGCCGCGGATGCCGGCGAGCGGGTTCTTGATCTCGTGCGCCAGCATGCGGCCGAGGCCCACGACCGAACGCAGTCCGGCCGGATCCGCCGACCGTTCCGCACCCAGGGCGCCACGCACATGCAGGGTCAGCAGCACCGCCCCGTCCGCCAGGGGCGAGGCCGCCACATCGGCTTCGAAGCCCGGATGGCCGAACAGGGCGATCTCCACGCCGTGCTCGCGCACCCGCACGCCCTCTTCGACGGCCCGGGTCAGCAGCGCCATCAGCGGCGAGGTGGCCGGCAACACGCCGCTGATCCGCCCGCGCGACAGCAGGCCGAGGCCCTGGCCGAACAGCGCCTCGGCGGCCTCGTTGGCCGCGGCCAGGGCGCCGTCGGCGCCGATCAGCAGGGCCGGCTCGGGGCTCAGGTCGAAGGCGGCGGCCTTCAGGGCGTCTCCGGACGCGCCGCTCCGGTGCGACAGACGGCTGTTCATGCCGCCATCCTCTCGGGCTCGCCGGACCACAGCGCGATCAACGCCGCCTCCACGGCGGCGGGGTCATCGAGGCGGCAAAGGCGGGCGCGCGCCTCGCGTCGGGCCTCCGCCGCGGCCGGCGCCGGCGCGTTCTCGACGTAGGCGGCCAGATGCTTGCGGAACATCCGCAGGCCCAGGCGCTCGCCGTAGAAGGCCAGGCTGTCGCGGAAGTGGTCGAGCACGATCTCCAGCCGTTCGGCCAGCGGCGGCTCGGCGTCGATCGCGCCCTGCAGCTGCGCCTCGATGGACCGGGCGATCCAGGGCCGGCCCAGCACGCCTCGACCGACCATCACGCCATCGGCGCCGGACTGCTCCAGCGCGCTGGCGGCGCTGACGCCGTCTGTGATGTCGCCGTTGACGATAACGGGCACGGAAACCGCCTCCTTGACCGCGCGGACGGCGGTCCAGTCGGCGGCGCCCTTGTAGAACTGGCAACGGGTGCGGCCGTGCACGGTCAGCGCCTTCGCCCCGACCGCCTCGGCGCGACGGGCGAACTCCGGTGCGTTGCGCGTGGCGTCGTCCCAGCCGAGACGCATCTTGACCGTAACCGGCACATCCACAGCCTGGACCGCCGCGGCGACGAGCGACTCGGCCAGGTCCAGATCCCGCATCAGGGCGGAACCGGACTGGATGCCGGTCACCTCGCGGGCCGGGCAGCCGAAGTTCAGATCGATGACGTGTGCGCCGGCGGCCTGCGCCAGCCGCGCGCCTTCGGCGATCCAGCGCGCTTCGCGGCCGACCAGCTGGACGACCATCAGCGGATGCCCGTCCCCGATCGCCGCACGACGCACGACGTCAGGCCGGGCGCGCGCGAATTCGGCGCAGGCGACCATCTCCGTCGCCGCATAGGCCGCACCCAGCCGCCCTGCGGCCTTGCGGAAGGGAAGGTCGGAAATCCCCGTCATCGGCGCGATCCACACGCGCCCAGGCACTTCCACGTCTCCGATTGTGAGCGTTTTGCTCATTCTGTAATCACCCCGAACGCTGCCTTTTTAGGCATATTGTGCGGTGCAGTAAAGGTTGGAACTGCAACGACCCGGCCCTAGACAGGGAGCATGAGCTTCTCAGTCGTCATCGTCGCCGCGGGCGGCGGAACCCGGGCCGGACCCGGCCTCGCCAAACAGTGGCGCGTCGTGGCCGGCAAGCCGGTGCTGCGCTGGTCCGTCGAGGCCCTGCTGGCGGCCGGCGCGCGCGAGATGGTGATCGTGGTCAGCGACGACGGCGAGCCGCTGGCGGCCGAGGCCCTGTCCGGGCTGACCGGCTGGCGGACCGTGCGCGGCGGCGCGACACGGGCCCTGTCGGTCCAGGCCGGTCTCGGAACGATCGATGGCCCGTCGGACGAGCCGGTGCTGGTGCACGACGCCGCCCGCCCCTTCGTCACGGCGGCGCACGTCGAGGCGCTGCTGACGGCCCTCGCCGACGCCGACGGCGCGATCCCGGCCCTGCCGGTCGCCGACACCCTCAAGCGTGAGGGGCCGAACGGGCTGACCACCACGCCCCGGGAGGGCCTCTGGCGCGCTCAGACGCCCCAGGCGTTCCGCCGCGACCGGCTGCTGGCCGCCTATACCGCCTGGTCCGGCGGCGAGCCCACGGACGACGCCCAGGTGGTCGAGGCGCACGGCGGCCGCGTGGCGCTGGCGCCCGGCGATCCCCGCCTGCTGAAACTGACCTTCCCCGAGGACTTCGAGATGGCCGAATTGCTGGCGGGCGGAACCCGCATGACCCGCATGGGCCAGGGCTTCGACGCCCACCGCTGGGGCGCCGGCGAGGCCGTCTGGCTCTGCGGCGTGCGCATTGACCATGATCAGACGCTGGTCGGCCACTCCGACGCCGACGCCGGCCTGCACGCCCTGACGGACGCCCTCCTCGGCGCCATCGGCGAAGGCGACATCGGCGACCACTTCCCGCCGACCGACCCGAAATGGAAGGGCGCCTCGTCGGACCTGTTCCTGCAGCACGCCGCCGCGCTGGTGACGGCGAAGGGCGGACGGATCATCAACATCGACGTGACGCTGATCTGTGAGCGGCCGAAGATCAAACCGCACCGTCAGGCCATGCGCGAGCGGCTCGCCGCGATCCTTGGCCTCTCGCTGGACCGGGTCAGCGTCAAGGCGACCACGACCGAAGGCATGGGCTTCACCGGTCGCGGCGAAGGGCTCGCGGCCCAGGCGGTGGCTGTGGTGGAAGTCTGACGGGGACATGTACCGCAGGTACGTGTCCCCTAATCCAGATTCAGCGATCGCTCGATTGGGGGACACGTACCTTCGGTACATGTCCCCTCCGCCCTATTCCGCCAGCCGTTCCTTCACCCGCCCGATCAGCGCGCCGACGAGGTTGGTGTAGTCGTCGGTCCAGGGCCGCGTGAGGGTCGGATCGGACTTTTGCCAGCGCTCATCCGCTTCCCAGGGCGCCAGCGCCGCGGCCGACCTGCCGATGATCAGGGCGTCTTCCGACGACTCCCACATGTTCGGCGTGTCCCAGTCCTTGTTGTGGCGTTGCAGCAGGGCGTACCCGCCGGCGGCCTGCGCCACCGCCATCGCCGGCGCGCGCAGCTCCAGGTTCCGGTTCGACAGGTGCAGGATCAGCACGCCGTTGGGCTTGAGCCGGGTCAGGTAGCCCTTCACCGCCTCGACGGTCAGCAGGTGCGCCGGCACCGAGTCCGACGAGAAGGCGTCGATCAGCAGGATGTCGAAAGCCTCCGCCGGCTGCTTCTCCAGCGTCAGCCGGGCGTCGCCGAGGACAAAGTCGACCGGGCCCTTGGCGCACTTCGTTGTGTAGTCAAAGTCGCCGGACGTATGGGCGATGCGCACGACGAGCGGATCGATCTCGAAGAAGGTCAGGTGGTCCCGGGGCCGCACATAGGCGGCCACAGAGCCGGTCCCAAGGCCCACGGCGCCGATCCGCAGGGCCGGCGACATGGCCTGCCAGGAGGTGAAGACCTGCCCGATCGGCGTCTCCGGCGCATAGTAGACCAGCGGTCGGCAGCGATAGCGCGGGTCCCTGGCCTGGGCGCCGTGCAGGGTCGTCCCGTGGGCCAGCATCCGCACCTCGCCGCCGAGGCCGGAAATCTCCGTGCGGGTCTGCCGCAGGACGCCGAAGAAGCTGCGATCGGTCTGGATCACGTCCGCGCGGTCGCCGACAGCGTTGGCGGTGAACAGCAGGGTGACCATCAGCGCCAGCATGAACAGCGCCCGGTCCCGCACGAGGAATACCGCCACCGTGGTCGTGGCCAGCGCCAGCTTGACCGAGAGGGTCGGCCCCAGCTGCTTGACCGCGATGGCGGCGGCGAGCGCGGCCAGCACGCCGACGGCGATAACGCTCATCTGCCAGTAGGTCAGCTTGCCCTTGCCCCAGGGCCGGGCGAGGCAGGACAGCGCCAGGATCAGGGGGTACTCGATCACCGTCCGGAAGATCACCGGCGCAAGGAAGGCGTTGAACGAGCCGCCGACCACGCCGCCCAGCGACATGCAGAGGTAGAACTCTGTCAGATGTTCCGGATCAGGCCGGCGCGCCACGAGCGCCGTGTGACAGACCAGCGCGGTCAGGAAGAAGCAGGCCAGGTGGACGAAAATCTGTAGCTCGATGGCGTTGGCCCCGAACTGCAGGGTCGCGGCGCAGGCGGCGACGGCCGCGGCCTGGAAGGTCAGGGCGCCCGCGGTCGGGATCAGCGGCTTGACCTGGAAGGCGATGATGAAGGTGATCAGGTAGAGCGCCAGCGGGGCGACCCACAGGAAGGGCGCTGACGCGACATCGGTGGCCAGGTGGGCGGTGACCCCCAGCATCAGGCTGGACGGGATCGCCGCCAGCGCCACCCAGATCGCCCGCTCGCGCCAGGTCGGCGTGGGCGTGGTCTTGGCGGGCGCGGCGGTCGACTCGCCCGCCGGAATTTCGGACCGCTTCCAGACCATGATGGCCAGCGAGGCGAGGATCAGCACGAACACCCAGTAGCCGCTGCTCCAGGTCCAGCGCTGGGTATGCAGCGTCAGCAGCGGCTCCATGACGATCGGATAGGCCAGCAGCGCCAGCAGGCTGCCGAGGTTGCTGGCGGCATACAGGCTGTAGGGCTCGCTCGCCCCCTGCCCCCGGAACACCCGCGCATGCCAGGCCTGAACCAGCGGCGCCGTGGCCGACAGGATCGCGAACGGCAGGCCGATGGACAGTGCCAGCACCGCCAGCAGCCAGAGGGCCGGATGGTCTGACGACGGCTCGCCCGCCAGGCGCGAGATGCTCAGCGGAAACAGCGTCAGGCCGGCGATGGCCAGGGCGGTGATGTGAACGGTGATCTGCCGCCGGACCTGCGGGATCTTCTGCAGGAAGTGCGCGTAGCCGTAGCCGGCCAGCAGGGCGATCTGGAAGAAGGCCATGCTGGTGTTCCACACCGCCGGCGAGCCGCCGAGCAGGGGCAGCACCAGTTTGGCCACCATCGGCTGGACCATGAACACCAGCGCCGCGCTGGTGAAGACACTCACCACAAAGATGGGCGGCGTGCGGACCGCGGGTGTCGCGGGGGCCTCGATCGTGTCTGTCATGGCTCGAATCGGCTTGTCAGTCGGAGGTGCAGGATGTTGGGCTGTATCGTTACGATTTGACCAGCCCTTCGGAGACCGCCGGTATGTTCCCCCTCGAAGTCGAGACCCTCGCCCGGCTGCTGATCGACGAGGTGCGGGAACGGCATCTGCGGGTGACGACGGCGGAAAGCTGCACGGGCGGGCTGGTCGCCGCCGCGATCTGCTCGATCCCCGGGGCGTCGGACATCTTCGACCGCGGCTTCGTCACCTACACCAACCGCGCCAAGGAAGAGATGCTGGGGGTCCAGGGCGACATGCTGGCCGACTTCGGCGCGGTGTCCGAGCCAGTGGCCCGGATGATGGCCGAGGGCGCCCTGGCCAACTCCCGCGCCCACATCGCCGTGGCGATCACCGGCGTGGCCGGCCCGGGCGGCGGGTCACCGATGAAGCCGGTCGGCACGGTGCATATCGCCACGGCGAGGAGCACGGGCGGCATTCGGCATCGTCACGAGGTGTTCGACGGCGAGACCCGGCTGGACGTGCAGATGGCGGCGGTCGCGGTGGCGCTGCAGATGATGCGGGACGCGATCTGAGTGCGTCCTTCGAGACGCGGACCTGAGGGTCCGCTCCTCAGGATGACGGGCGGGGTTTGATTGCACCCATCCTCGTCATGGTGAGGAGCGAGGCATCAGCCGTGCGTCTCGAACCACGCACCCTGCCTACGCCGCCCCGTAAAGCACCCTCGCCCGGTCATCGAAGCACTGGATCAACCGCTGCACCGCGTGGTCGAAGTTGGCGTTGAGCAGGCGGTCGAGGAAGGCCAGCTTGAACTCGAAGTCGATCTCGAATTCAACGCAGACGCCCTCGGGGTGATCGACGAACCGCCAGCGGTTCTGCAGTCGCCGGAAAGGCCCGCTGAGCAGGTTGACGTCGATGGTTCGCGCCGTCGCGTCGCGGCGCACGCGGGTCGAGAACCGTTCCTTCAGGAACGAGAACCCCACGGCCGCCTCGGCGTCGAGCATCGTCACGCCCTCGCCAGGATCCTGACGGTTCCAGACCCGCAGGGCCGTGATCCAGGGCACGAACTCCGGATACCGCTCCACGTCGCCGACGAGCTGGAACAGCTGGTCCGGCGTGTAGGGCAGGATGCGGGTCAGTCTGTGCTTCAAACCGCCCGGCCCTGTCCTAGCGGGCCTCGAGCGCTTCGCGCGCGGCCTTCAGCTGCGCGAAGTCCTCGCCGGCGTGGTGCGAGGAGCGGGTCAGGGGGCTGGCCGAGACCATCAGGAAGCCCTTGGCCCGGGCGATCGCCTCATAGGCGGCGAACTCGTCGGGATGAACGAACCGGTCGACGGCCGCGTGCCGGCGGGTCGGCTGCAGATACTGGCCGATGGTCAGGAAATCGACGCCGGCCGAACGCATGTCGTCCATCACCTGCATGACCTCCTCCTTGCTTTCGCCGAGGCCGACCATCAGGCCGGACTTGGTGAAGCGGCGGGGATCGCGATCCTTGACCCGCTCGAGCAGGCGGAGGGAGTTGTAGTAGCGGGCGCCGGGCCGGATGGTCAGATAGAGCCGCGGCACGGTTTCGAGGTTGTGGTTGAACACGTCCGGCGCCGAGTCGATGACGATCTCGGCCGCGCCATCCTTGCGCAGGAAGTCGGGCGTCAGGATCTCGATGGTCGTGTCCGGCGCCGCGGCGCGGATGGCGTAGACCACGGCCGCAAAGTGCGCCGCGCCGCCGTCTTCCAGGTCGTCGCGGTCGACCGAGGTGATGACCACGTGCTTGAGACCCATCTTCGCCACCGCCTCGGCCACGCGGGCGGGCTCGGTGGGGTCCAGGGCGTTCGGCTTGCCGGTGATGACATTGCAGAAAGAGCAGGCGCGCGTGCAGATCTCGCCCATGATCATCATGGTCGCGTGCTTCTGGGTCCAGCACTCGCCGATGTTCGGACAGGCCGCTTCCTCGCAGACCGTGGTCAGGCCGTGCGAACGGACGATGTCGCGGGTCTCGTTATAGCCGGCCGAGCCCGGCGCCCTCACCCGCAGCCAGTCGGGCTTGCGCAGCAGCGGCGTTTCGGGCCGGTTCGCCTTCTCGGGATGGCGCGGACGCGCCTTCAGGGTGTCGATCACCGTGGCCATGGGGCCTAGATCGTCCTTCCGGGGCGCGGGATCAAGCGTAGAGGGGCGGAAAGATGGTGCGTCCCTCGAGACGCCCCTTCGGGGCTCCTCAGGATAACGAAAAGGGGTTCGGTCGCCCAAGATTTCGTCATGGTGAGGCGCGAGCCTCAAGCGAGCGTCTTTAACCCCGCAACCTCCCGCCGCGTGCACGCTCTTGCGAGCGCCTTCCAAGGCCACGACACTCGCCGCAATGCGCGCCCGCCTTCTCCTAGCCGGCTTCCTGTTGCTCCTCACCGCCTGTGGCGGCGGGGATGGCGGCGGTGCATTCGTCGAGAGCCGCATTCCGCCCGCGCTCTCACCGCGCTTCTGGGCGCCGGAAGGCTGGGCCTGGGGGCTGCTGAAGATCGGCGACGCGCCCGCCCAGCGTTACGGCGTCTCCTCGACCCCGATCACGCCCCAGGCCCAGGTCCTGATTCTCACCGGCTATGGCGAATCCGCCGAGGTCTGGTTCGAGACCGCGCGCGACCTGAACGCCCGTGGCTACAGTGTCTGGGTGCTGGAGCGCGCGGGCCAGGGCGGGTCGGAGCGCTACGTCCTGCCCCGCGATCTCGGTCATGTTCCGGACTTCAAGGCCGATATCCGCGCGGTGAAGACCCTGTCACGGATGATGATCGCCAGCACGCCCGGCGCGCCGATCGTCTTCCTGGGTCATTCCGACGGCGGCCTGGTCGCGATCGCCGCGATCGAGCAGGGCGCGCCGGCCGAGGGGCTGATCCTGTCGGCGCCCGCCTTCGCCGGGCCAGACCCCGTCGACACCGGCAAGGCGGCGCTGGTGCGCGCGGGCCTTGGCCGCCTGCCCGCCGCCATGAACACCGGCTGGACCCGCGAAGCGCCGGACGCCCGGGCGCAGGGCCTGACCGGCGACATCTGGCGCGGCGCGGTCGGCAAGGCCTGGCAGACGGCCAACCCCGACCTGCGCATGGGCGGCCCGAGCCTGGGCTGGCTGGCCGGCTTCCGCGCGACGTCAAAGACCATCGAGCCCGGCCTCGCGACGCTCGAAACCCCGACCCTGATGCTCACCGGCGGCGCGGACCGTCAGGCTGACGCTGCCGCACAGACGCGAATCTGCAAGTCCATGACCAAATGCCGGGCCTACGGTCTGGCGTCCGGCCGACACGCCCTGCACCTCGAACGGGACGCCGTGCGCATCCCCTGGCTGGCCGCCGTCGACAGCTTCGTGCGCACCCGCGCCGGCTCCCGGCCGATCCTCATCCAGAGCCCGCCTGCTCACGGACTGTAACGGACCTTTTCAAGCGGGAACCCGGACGATAGGGTTCCGCCAACAATACTGGTGGGAAACATCCGGGGAGTTTCACCCATATGCCGCGTGCTTACGACGCGCGGGCCGGGGAGCGGTCTGTCTTTGACGCCCTTCTCGAAGCCCGCGACCGATACGGGGCCAAGAAGCCGATCCTTGAGGATCAGAACCGTACGCCGCTGACCTATACCGACCTGATCCGGGGCAGCTTCGCCCTGGGCCGGAAAATCGCGGGGATCACCGAAAAGGGCGAGAACGTCGGCGTGTTGCTGCCGTCCAGCGCCGGCGCGGTGGTCACCTTCTTCGGCCTGCACGCCTTCGCGCGCATCCCGACGATGCTGAACTTCACTGCCGGCCTGCGGAACCTGCGCGGCGCCTGCAAGCTGGCCGGGGTGAAGACGGTCCTTACCGCTCACGCCTTCATCGAACAGGGCAAGCTGCACGATCTGATCGACTCGCTGGAGAACGGCGGCTGCAAGATCGTCTACCTCGAAGACCTGCGCGAGCAGATCGGCCTGGCCGACAAGCTGTACGCCGCCGCGGCCGGGGCCTTCCCGCAGCGGTTCCGGGCGAAGCTCCGCCCTGACGAACCGGGCGTGATTCTGTTCACCTCGGGCAGCTTCGGCGCGCCGCGCGGCGTGGTGCTGAGCCACAAGAACCTGGTCAGCAACGTTCACCAGATCGAGGCGCATATCGACCTCGACCCCGACTGGGTGATGTTCAACCCGCTGCCGACCTTCCACTGCTTCGGCCTGACCGGCGGCGTGCTGCTGCCGATCCTGACCGGCATGAAGGCGTTCCAGTATCCCTCGCCGCTGCACATCAAGCAGATCCCGGCCCTGATCCGGGACGCCAAGGCCTCGATCCTGCTGGCCACCGACACGTTCGTGAACCAGTACGCGCGCTCGGCTGATCCCGGCGACCTGTCGGGCCTGAAGTTCATCGTCTGCGGCGCCGAGAAGGTCCGCGAGGAAACGCACAACCTGATCGCCGAGCGGTTCGGCAACGTGCCGGTGCTGGAAGGCTACGGCGCGACCGAAGCCTCGCCCGTGGTGGCGGTCAACAAGCCGACCGACAACCGTCGGGGCACCGTCGGCGGCATGCTGCCCGGCATGGAGACGCGGATCGAGACCGTCGAGGGCATCCCCGGCGGCGGTCGCCTGTTCCTGCGCGGCCCTAACGTCATGGCCGGCTATCTCAACGACAAGGGCGGGGTCGATCCCCTGCCCGACGGCTGGCACGACACCGGCGACGTGGTCTCGATCGAGGGCGACGATCGCTGGGTCACCATCAAGGGCCGGGTCAAGCGCTTCGCCAAGATCGGCGGCGAGATGGTCTCCCTGACGGCCGCCGAGGATCTGGCCGTCGCGGTCTGGCCGGACGGCCGTCATGCGGTGATCTCGATGCCCGACGCCAAGAAGGGCGAGCGGCTGATCCTGTTCACCGATCGCTCTGACGCCACCGTGGCGCCGCTGCTGGCGCACGCCCAGTCGCTGGGCGCGCCGGAGCTGTCGGTGCCGCGCAAGATCGTCAAGATTCCGGAGGTCCCTGTCCTGGGCACCGGCAAGACCGACTACGTCGCCATCCAGCGTATGGCCGAAACGGAAGCGCGGGCGGCGTAGCGAAATCCTTCTGGGGGAGGAAGACGCTATGGAACGACTGTTTGGTTACGCGCCGCAGGCGCAGGCCTTGTTGCGCATCGTCGCGGGGCTCGCCTTCCTGCAACACGGCCTGATGAAGATCTTTCAGTTCCCGGCCGCGGCCATGGACGGCCCGCTACCGCCGATCATGCTGGCCGCCGGCTGGCTGGAGATCGTCGGCGCGGCGCTGCTGATCCTGGGCCTGTTCACCCGCCCAACCGCCTTCGTCCTCTCGGGGATGATGGCCGTCGCCTACTGGATGGTCCACGGCTCCAAGGGCCTCTACCCGGCCCTCAACGGCGGCGAGCCGGCCCTGCTGTTCTGCTTCATCTTCCTGTTCCTCGCCTGCGCGGGACCGGGCGCGTGGAGCGTCGACGGCGCGCGGAAGAAGTAGCGCCGCCGGGGACATGTACCGCAGGTACGTGTCCCCTAAACCCCGTCGCCGCTCGATTGGGGGACACGTACCTGCGGTACATGTCCCCTTCGGTCAGATGTGCAGCGCTCTCCCATAAGCGTCCAGCACGCTCTCGTGCATGGCCTCGCTCATGGTCGGGTGGGCGAACACCGTGGCCATCAGGTCTTCCTCGGTGGCCTCCAGCGTCATGGCCACGGCGAAGCCCTGGATCATCTCGGTGACCTCGTGGCCGATCATGTGGGCGCCGAGCAGGGCGCCGGTCTTGCCGTCGAACACCGTCTTGACGAAGCCCTCGATCTCGCCGGCGGCGACCGCCTTGCCGTTCACCCGGAACGGAAAGCGGCCGACCTTCGGCTCATGACCGGCCGCCTTGGCGGCGGCTTCGGTCAGGCCGACGGAGGCGATCTGCGGATTGGAATAGGTGCAGCCGGGAATCGGCGCCGTCAGGTTGGCCGGCTTCAGCCCGGCGATATGCTCGATGCAGTGGACGCCCTCGTGGCTGGCCTTGTGCGCCAGCCATGGTGGGCCGGCGATGTCGCCGATGGCGTAGAGACCGGCGACATTGGTCTTGCCGTGGCTGTCGGTGACGATGTGGCCCCGGTCGACCGTGACGCCCAGCGCCTCGAGCCCCAGGTTCTCGACGTTGCCGGTGATGCCGACCGCGACGATGGCCACGTCCGCCTCCAGCGTCTCGGCCTTGCCGCCGGCCTCGAGCGCCACGGCGACGCCGGTCTTGCTCTTGCTCAGCTTCGTGACCTTGGCCGCCACGCGGAACTTCAGCCCGCGCTTCTCGAACGCCTTGTGGGCGGTCTTGGAGACCTCTTCGTCCTCGACGGGCAGGATGCGATCGAGCGCCTCGATCACGGTAACGTCTGCACCCAACGCCCTGTAGAAGCTGGCGAATTCGATGCCGATGGCGCCCGAGCCGATGACGATGAGGCTCTTTGGGCAGGCTTTCGGCACGAGCGCGTCCCGATAGGTCCAGACCCGGTCGCCGTCGCTCTCCAGACCGATGGCCGGGATGGTCCGCGCCCGGGCGCCGGTGGCCAGGATCACGTGCTTCGCTGTGATCGTCCGCTTGCCGCCGGCGTTGAGCGCAACGGTGACTTTGGGCGCGGGCGCGCCCTTTTCCAGGCTCGCGGCGCCGAACAGCACCTCGATCTTGTGCTTCTTCATCAGGAAGGCGACGCCGCCCTCCATCTTCTTCGCCACGCCGCGCGACCGCTCGATGATCTTGCCGAAGTCGAAACTCGCGCCGCTGGCCGACAGGCCGTAGTCACCCAGGTGCGACAGCTGCTCATAGACCTCGCCGCTCTTGAGCAGCGCCTTGGTCGGGATGCAGCCCCAGTTGAGGCAGATGCCGCCGAGCTCGGCCCGCTCGACGATGGCGGTCTTCAGTCCCAGCTGGCTGGCGCGGATGGCGGTCACATAGCCGCCTGGGCCGGAGCCGATGACGATGACGTCGAAATCCATGGTCACGGCCTCAAACGATCATCGTCAGGGGATCTTCGATCAGCGCCTTGAACACGCTGAGGAAACGGCCGCCGATAGCGCCGTCGACCGCGCGGTGGTCGCAGGTCAGGGTCACGGTCATCACCGTGGCGATGACCAGGGCTCCGTTCTTCACCACCGGCCGCTGTTCGCCCGCTCCGACGCTGAGGATACAGGCCTGCGGCTCGTTGATGATCGAGGCGAAGCTCTTGATGCCCATCATGCCCATGTTGGAGATCGAGAAGGTGCCGCCCTGGAACTCCTCGGGCTTGAGCTTCTTGTCGCGGGCCCGGGCGGCCAGATCCTTGGCCTCGACGGCGATCTGCGCCAGGCCCTTGGTCTCGGCGGCGCGGATGATCGGGGTGATCAGGCCGCCGTCGATGGCCACGGCCATGGCGATGTCGGCGTGGTGGTGCAGGGCGATGCCCTCGGGCGTGTAGCTGGAATTGGCTTCCGGCACGCGCTTGAGCGCGACGGCCGCGGCCTTGATCACCAGGTCGTTGACCGAGACCTTCACGCCGTCCTTCTCGAGCATGGCGTTGATCTTCGCCCGCGCCGCCAGCAGGCCGTCGATCTCCAGATCGATGGTCAGCGGGAAGTGCGGCACGTCGCGGAAGCTGTCGGTCATCCGCCGGGCGATGGTCTTGCGCATGCCGTCGAGCGGGACGAGGTCGTAGCTGCCGGCGGGGATGCCCTGCTGTTCCAACGACTGGACCTGACGGGTGGGCGCGGTGACGGGCGCGGCTCCGGTCGAGGCCGGAGCGCTGGTGGGGGATTTGCCGCGGGCGGCGTCGACGTCGGCCTTGATCACCCGCCCATGCGGGCCCGACCCCGCGATGGACTTCAGATCAATGCCGGCGGCCTGGGCCAGGCGGCGCGCCAGCGGCGAGGCGAACACGCGCTCGCCCGACGCGCCGTTGAGCTTGGGCTCGGGCGCCTTGGTCGTTGCGCCGGTCTCACCGGCGTCCTGCACGGGTGGCGCGGGCGGTGCGGCCTTCGAGACGGCCGCTGGCGCGGCCTCCTCAGGCTGACGAGAAGTCTTGGGCCCACCCTTTGCGTCATCCTGAGGAGCCGGCGCAGCCGGCGTCTCGAAGGACGCAACCTCCCCCTCCCCGGCCAACCGCGCGATCACGGCATTGACCTTGACGTTCTCGGTCCCGGCGACAACCAGCAGGGCCTCGACGACGCCCTCGTCGACGGCCTCGACCTCCATGGTCGCCTTGTCGGTCTCGATCTCGGCGATGACGTCGCCCGCCTTCACCGTGTCGCCGGCCTTCACGTGCCATTTCGCCAGCGTCCCCTCCTCCATGGTCGGGGACAGGGCGGGCATGAGGATCTCGATGGACATTCAGTCTTCCTTACTGAGATGCGCCAGGGCGGCCGCGTGGGCCTCCCAGTTCTGGCCGTCGAAGGCTTCGATGCGCAGATCGAGGCCCTCGGTGGTGTCGAGGCAGCGGGCGTTCACCGACCAGCCGTCCGGGTTGGACCTGGGCCGGTAGAAGCTCTTCACGCCGCAGACCTTGCAGAAGGTGTGTTTCGCGACGCCGGTGTTGAAGGTGTAGGTGGTGATCTGGTCGGCACCGGAGGTCAGGCGGAAGCGGCTTTCCGGCACGATGATGTGGATGAAGCCGACCTTCTCGCACATGGAGCAGTTGCAGGTCTGGGCCTCGACCACGGCCGGCAGGTCCGCCTCGAAGCGGACGGCGCCGCAGTGGCAGCCGCCGGTGTGGACGTGGGTTTCAGTAGTCATAACTGACATCCCGTGCGTGGTTCGAGACGCTCGGCTGGGGCCTCGCTCCTCACCATTACGAACTGGGGTGCCATCAAACCTTGCCCGTCATCCTGAGGAGCGGCGAAGCCGCGTCTCGAAGGACGCAGGGCCGGATGTGCCAGCGAAAGCATCACCGGTAGCAAACCGCCTTCACCGCCCGGACGATCTTGTCCGGACCGGGCAGCGACAGGGCTTCCAGGTTGGCGGCGTAGGGAAGCGGGACGTCTTCCTGGTGGACGCGCAACGGCGGGGCATCGAGGTAGTCGAAGGCGTGCTCGACCACCCGGGCGACGATCTCGGCGCCGACGCCCATGGGGCCCCAGCCTTCCTCGGCGCTGACCAGGCGGTTGGTCTTGCGCACGCTCTCCAGGATGGTCTCGTGGTCCAGCGGGCGCAGGGTGCGCAGGTCGATGACCTCGGCCTCGATGCCTTCCGCGGCCAGTTCCTCGGCGGCTTTCAGCGCCAGGCCGACCATGCGGCTGTGGGCGGTGATGGTCACGTCCTTGCCCTCGCGGCGGACCTTGGCCTTGCCGATCGGCACGACCCAGTCCTCGACATCGGGGATGTCGAACTCGATGCCGTACATCATCTCGTGTTCGAGGAAGACGATCGGGTTGGGGTCGCGGATGGCCGCCTTGAGCAGGCCCTTGGCGTCGGCCGCGTCGTAGGGCGCGATGACCTTAAGGCCCGGGATCTGGGCGTACCAGGCGCTGTAGTCCTGGCTGTGCTGGGCGCCGACGCGGCTTGCCGCGCCGTTGGGGCCGCGGAAGACAATCGAGGATTTGATCTGGCCGCCAGACATGTAGAGCGTCTTGGCGGCGGAGTTGATGATCTGGTCGATGGCCTGCATGCCGAAGTTCCAGGTCATGAACTCGACGATGGGCTTGAGGCCCGCCATCGCGGCGCCGACGCCCAGACCGGCGAAGCCGTGCTCGGTGATCGGCGTGTCGATCACCCGCTGGTCGCCGAACTCCTGCAGCAGCTCGCGGGAGACCTTGTAGGCGCCCTGGTACTGCGCGACCTCCTCGCCCATCAGGAAGACGTCGCCGTCGCGGCGCATCTCCTCGGCCATGGCGTCGCGCAGGGCGTCGCGGACGGTGATGCGGATCATCTTCGTGCCGGCGGGGATCTCGGGGTCGTTCAGGGGCTTGGGTGCGGCCTTCGAGACGGCCGCTGGCGCGGCCTCCTCAGGCTGACGAACAGTTTTGGCTTCAGGGACGAGGCTACCCGGTGCGTCATCCTGAGGAGCCGGCGCTGCCGGCGTCTCGAAGGACGCACTGGCCTCCCCTTCACCCAGCAGCGCGATCGGCGTGTTGACCTTCACGTTCTCGGTCCCGGCAGGCACGAGGATCGCGCCGACGACGCCCTCGTCGACCGCCTCGACCTCCATGGTCGCCTTGTCGGTCTCGATCTCGGCGATAACGTCGCCGGCCTTGACCGTATCGCCCTCTTTCACGTGCCACTTGGCGAGGGTGCCCTCCTCCATCGTCGGGGAGAGGGCCGGCATGAGGATCTCGACGCTCACTGCGCGGCCTCCAGATAGACGTCGGTGTACAGCTCGGACGGGTCCGGCTCGGGACTGGTGCGGGCGAACTCGGCGGAGGCGGCGACGATGGCCTTCACCTCGGCGTCGATGACCTTCAGCTCGTCCTCGGTCACCTTCACCGACGCCAGACGTTCGCGAAGGTGTTCAATGGGATCGCGGGTTTTCTTGACCTCGTCGACCTCTTCCTTGGTGCGGTATTTGGCCGGGTCGCTCATCGAGTGGCCGCGGTAGCGATAGGTCTTCATCTCGAGGATGTAGGGCCCCTTGCCGCTGCGGGCGTGCTCGGCGGCGCGGGCGCCGGCCTCGGCCACCGCCTCGACGTCCATGCCGTCCACTTCCTCGCCTGGAATGTTGAACGAAATCCCGCGCTTGTGCAGGCGGGTTTCAGAGCTCGAGCGCTCGATCGAGGTGCCCATGGCGTACTGGTTGTTCTCGACGACATAGACGACCGGCAGGCTCCACAGCTCGGCCATGTTGAAGCTCTCGTAGACCTGGCCCTGGTTGGCCGCGCCGTCCCCGAAGTAGGTGAAGCTGACGTTGCCGTTCTTCTTGTACTTGTCGGCCAGCGCCAGGCCGGTCCCGAGGCTCACCTGCGCCCCGACGATACCGTGGCCGCCGTAGAAGCCGGCCTGCGTCGAAAACATGTGCATCGACCCGCCCTTGCCCTTCGACGAGCCGCCCGCGCGGCCCGTGAGCTCGGCCATCACCTCGTTGGGATCCATGCCGGCGGCCAGCATGTGGCCGTGGTCGCGGTAGCCGGTGATGATCTGGTCGCCGGGCTTGCGGATGGCGTCCATCCCCACGGCGATGGCTTCCTGACCGATGTAGAGGTGGCAGAAGCCGCCGATCAGACCCATGCCGTACAGCTGGCCGGCCCGTTCCTCGAACCGGCGGATCAGCAGCATGTCGCGGTAGTATTTCAGCAGCAGCGCCTTGGAAGCGCCCTTCGCACCGGCCTTGACACCGGTGTCATCACCCTTGCCCGATGATGTTTCCGCTTTACGCGCCCGCGCCATTGAATGCTCCCCTGGATCGTCTCATTGCGGCCGGTTCGTCCCTCGCTGAGCGCCGGGACGGAAAATTCCACCCCGGTCAGGGCTTGGTGCGGATCACATAATCTTTCGGGTCCGCGAATCCCAGAAGAGAACGCGCACGTTCCTCAAGAAGGTCCGCCGACAGGCTGCCGTCACGTAATAGCCGGGCGCGGGCCTCCAGGTCCAGCCTGCGACTGTGCAGAACCTGCAGTTCGCTGGTTCGTTCCGCGAGCAGCGCCCGGCGCTGTGATCCGAGCAGCAGACCGCGCTCCCCGGTCAGGCCGTGGAACACGAAATAGACGATCAGCCCGAAGAGGGCGAAGGTCGGAAGAAGAGGCTGCAGGCGTTGGAACACGCTGGCGAATCCGGGCGGCGGTACCGGAGCACATTGCCGAGAGCGTGGTTAAGCCCACCCTAATGCTCCCCACCTGTAGGGAGCTGTCAGGCGGAGCCTGACTGAGGGGCATCGCCATCGTCAGGCAGGCGAGTCAGAACGCGGATATTCACCACGCCCCGCGCTGCCCCTCCACCGCGCTCCGCGCGGTCCCCCTCCCCGCTTCGCGGAGAGGAAGAGCTCTACCCCTGCTTGATCGCCTTGCGGCCGAGGTAGACCGCCTGGTCGTCCAGCTGCTCCTCGATGCGCAGCAGCTGGTTGTACTTGGCCGTACGGTCGGAGCGGGCCAGCGAGCCGGTCTTGATCTGCCCGCAGTTGGTCGCCACGGCGAGGTCGGCGATGGTCGCGTCCTCGGTCTCGCCCGAGCGGTGGCTCATCACGGCGGTGTAGCCGGCGCGGTGGGCCATATCGACGGCGTCGAGCGTCTCGCTGAGCGTGCCGATCTGGTTGACCTTGACCAGGATGGAGTTGGCCAGGCCCTTGTCGATGCCCATCGACAGGCGCTCGGGGTTGGTCACGAACAGATCGTCGCCGACCAGCTGGATCTTCTTGCCCAGGGCTGCCGTCAGCAGGCCCCAGCCCTCGAAGTCGTCTTCGGAGCAACCGTCCTCGATCGTGACGATCGGGAACTTGCTCACCAGCCCTTCGAGATAGGCGACCATGCCCGCCGGATCGACGGTTTTGCCTTCACCCTCAAGCACATACTTGCCGTTCTTGAAGAACTCGGTGGCCGCCACGTCGAGACCCAGGACGAAGTCCTCGCCCGCGCGGAAGCCGGCCGACTCGCCCGCCTTGACGATGAAGGCCAGCGCCTCTTCGGCCGAGCCGATGTTCGGGGCGAAGCCGCCCTCGTCGCCGACGTTTGTGTTGTGGCCGGCGTCCTTGAGCGCCTTCTTCAGGCCGTGGAAGATCTCCGCGCCCATGCGCAGGCCTTCGGAGAAGGTCGCAGCGCCGGTCGGCAGGATCATGAACTCCTGGATGTCGATCGGGTTGTCGGCGTGGGCGCCGCCGTTGATGATGTTCATCATCGGCACCGGCAGCACGCGGGCCGAGACGCCGCCGACGTACTTGTAGAGCGGCAGGTCGGCGCTGACGGCGGCCGCCTTGGCCGTGGCCAGCGAGACGCCGAGGATGGCGTTGGCGCCCAGGCGGGCCTTGTTCTTCGTGCCGTCCAGTTCGATCAGCAGGCTGTCGACCCGGCGCTGATCCTCGGCGTCGACGCCGCTGAGGGCGTCGTAGATCTCGCCGTTGACCGCGGCGACCGCGTCCAGCACGCCCTTGCCGCCGTAGCGGTTCTTGTCCCCGTCGCGCTTCTCGACCGCCTCGTGGGCGCCCGTGGAGGCCCCCGACGGCACCGCCGCGCGGCCGAACGAGCCGTCTTCCAGCACCACATCGACTTCCACCGTCGGATTGCCGCGGCTGTCGAGGATTTCGCGGGCGATGATGTCGACGATCTCGGTCATGGGAGCTCCGGCGGGCAAGGTCTTGAAAAGGCGCGCCCCGATTAGCCTTCCGACCGGGAAATCGCAACCGAGGGCCGCTGCGTCCTTCGAGACGCTCGCTTGAGGCTCGCTCCTCAGGATGACGACCTCAGCGGATCGCACCCCCCTTTCGTCATGGTGAGGAGCCGGCCATCAGGCCGGCGTCTCGAACCACGCACGAACACGCGCGCCGCTTGACTGCCCCTCCGTCGCCCGGCCATCCCTGACCGTAAACAGAGGAACGCCCCATGCTGCTGCTGGTCGAGAAACAGGACGGGATCGCCGTCGTCACCCTGAACCGCCCCGAGGCGATGAACGCGCTGTCCAAGGCGATGCGCAGCGAACTCTACAAGGCCATGACGGCGCTGGATGCCGATCCGGAGGTCAGCGTAGTGATCCTGACCGGCGCGGGCGAGCGGGCCTTCACGGCCGGCCTGGATCTGAAGGAGCTGGGCTCCGATCCCAAGGCGATGAGCGCGGCCAACGCCGACGGCGCCGACGAGAACCCGGTCAAGGCGATCGAGCTGTGCACCAAGCCGGTGATCGGCGCGATCAACGGCGTGGCCATCACCGGCGGCTTCGAGGTGGCCCTGGCCTGCGACGTGCTGATCGCGTCCGAGAACGCCCGCTTCGCCGACACCCACGCCCGCGTCGGGATCATGCCGGGCTGGGGCCTGTCGCAGAAGCTGTCGCGGCTGATCGGCATCTACCGGGCCAAGGAACTGAGCCTGACCGGAAACTTCCTCGATGCGAAAACCGCCTGCGAGTGGGGCCTGGTCAATCGCGTCGTGCCGGCGGCCGACCTGCTGACGGTGGCGAAGAAGCTGGCCGCGGACATGGCGACCATCCCGGTCGAGACGCTGACCACCTACAAGCGGACCATCGACGGCGGCTATGCGCTGTCGTTCGCCGAGGGCATGGCGTTCGAGAACAAGACGTCCACGGCCAACAACCGGCTCGTGACCCCGGAGGCCGTGGAAGCGCGGCGCGCGGGCATCCAGGCGCGGGCGCGCACGCAGGGCTGATTGTCAGATGCTCCCCATCGGGGGAGCTGTCAGGCCGCAGGCCTGACTGAGGGGGTCCGCTCAGATGCGGGGTGACCCCCTCCGGCTCGCCGAAGGCGAGCCACCTCCCCCGATGGGGAGGATTTACGCCAGCCAGATCTGCGGATCGGCGCCGACGCGGAACATCACCCGGCGGCGGCCGTAGTCCATCTCGACCCGCGAGAACAGCCGCAGGACGTTGACGCCCAGGAGGATGGTCGGCCGGTCGGCCATGCCCCATTGGGCGAACAGGTCGAGGTCGGCGATCAGCACGGGAATGTCAGAGAATCGCAGCCCGCCCAGCCGCACCGAGTCGAGCCGTCGGAGCTCGGCCGTCGCCTGGTGGCTGGTCACGCCGTAGAGCGGCACGGTCCGTCCCAGGCCACGCCAGCCGCCGCGATTGCTGATCGATTCGGCCAGGGCTGAGTTGGCGATGCTCATCCCGGCGCCCGAATCGATGAACGCGCTGACCGGCGCGCCGTTGGCGTTGGCGTCGATCACCACGAGGCGGCCGAATCGATCGCGGGCGCTGACGAAGGCGTCGCTCGCCGTCGAGCTGGGCTTCAGGGCCCCCGAGGCGGCCAGGATCTCGAGCTTGCGGGCGCGGAAATCCATCACCAGGCGGCGCTTCTGCAGCGCGTCCACGCCCAGCAGCCCGTCGACTCCCAGCCGCTCCCGCGACAGCACCGGCAGGTCGAGACCCTTGAGGCTGATCTTGCCGATGGTGATTTCGGGGGCCCGGACCGTGCGCGTCAGTTCCGAGCCGGTGATCCCCTGGACCATGACATCGCGGCCTGGCGGCAGGCCGAGCTGCTCGGCCACCTCCTGCGACAGCACGGTCCGGTCAGCGCCGGTGTCGACGACGAACTGGAACGGCCCCTGCCCGCCGATCAGCACCGGAATGGTCAGGCGGTCGAAGCGATCCTCGCCCGCACCGATGATCTCTTCGGCCTCAGGCGGCGTATCCGGGGCGTTTTCATGGGCGAAAGCGATGCCGGGCGCCAGGGCGGCGCCGGACAGGGCGAGAGCGATTTGACGTCGGCTCAGCATGGGGTCCTCCCCCCGGTATTTTCAGGGAGGATAGCACGTCGCCGGACAATGGTCGCTCAAATGCGAACGGCGCCCGGAGAAGCTCCCCGGGCGCCGTCAAATCGCGTCAGTCCAGTCTTTGCCTTGTCGCGCGACGGGCGCCGAAACCGGCGGCCGTTTTCGGCTGTCGCGCTCCTGGAAGGACTAGTCTTCCTTGGGCGTGATGACCTGACGGCCGCCGTACATGCCGGTCTTCAGATCGACATGGTGCGGGCGGCGCAGCTCGCCGGTGTCCTTGTCCTCGACATAGGAGTTCGCGCCGAGGGCGTGGTGCGAGCGACGCATGTTGCGACGCGAGGGCGAGACTTTGCGTTTGGGAACGGCCATCGGATAACTCTGCTCGCTGAGCATGAAAAACAGTGACGGCGGCCGTCGGGCCGCCGCGTGAGGGCGGGTGTATGCCGGAAACCGCCCGGGGATTCAAGAGGAACTAGACCAGCCGGCTCTGTTCCTTGGCCGCCGCGATGAAGCTGGCGAACAGGGGGTGCGGGGCGAAGGGCCGGCTCTTGAGTTCCGGGTGGAACTGGACGCCGACGAACCATGGATGATCGGTCCGCTCGACGATCTCGGGCAGCACCCCGTCAGGAGAACAGCCGGTCAGCTTCAGGCCCGCCGCCTCCATCTGGTCGCGGTAGCCGATGTTGACCTCGTACCGGTGCCGGTGACGCTCAAAGATGTCCGTCGAGCCATAGATCGCCGCGACCCGGGACCCCGGCGTCAGCACCGCTTCGTAGGCGCCCAGACGCATGGTGCCGCCCAGGTCGTCGCCTTCGCGGCGCTCGACCCGCTGGTTGCCCTGCGTCCACTCCGTCATCAGACCGACCACGGGCTCGGCGGACGGGCCGAACTCGGTGGACGACGCCTCCGTCAGCCCGGAGACGTTCCGCAGCGCCTCAATGACGGCCATCTGCATGCCGAAACAGATGCCGAAATAGGGGACGTTTCGCACCCTCGCGAACTCGGCGGCGAGGATCTTGCCCTCGCTGCCCCGCTCGCCGAAGCCGCCGGGCACCAGGATGCCGTGCACGCCCTCCAGCCGGCTGGCCGCAGCGCCGTCCTCGTTTTCGAACGTCTCGCTCTCGACCCAGTCGAGGTTGACCTTCACCCGGTTGGCGACGCCGCCGTGGCTCAGGGCCTCGATCAGGGATTTGTAGGCGTCCTTGAGCACCGTGTATTTGCCGACGACCGCGATGGTCACCTCGCCGTCGGGATTGGCCAGGGTGTCGCCGATGGTCTTCCAGCGCGACAGGTCCGGCTCCGGCGCATCGCCCATGCCGAACACGTCCAGCACTTCGCGGTCCAGGCCCTGCTCGTGATAGTCGAGCGGCACGGTGTAGATCGACGAGGAGTCCATCGCCTGGATCACGGCGCTGGAGCGGACGTTGCAGAACTGGCCGATCTTGCGCTTTTCCTCGGTCGGGATCGGCTGCTCGCAGCGGCACAGCAGGATGTCCGGCTGGATGCCGATGGAGCGCAGCTCCTTCACCGAGTGCTGGGTCGGCTTGGTCTTCATCTCCCCGGCCGTCTTGATGAACGGCAGCAGGGTCAGGTGGACGAAGCAGCTGCCGCCGCGCGGAAGCTCCTGGCCCAGCTGGCGGATGGCTTCGAAGAACGGCAGGCCCTCGATGTCGCCGACGGTGCCGCCGATCTCGACCAGTACGAAATCGGCCTCCGCGCCGTTCTCGTCCAGCGCGGGCGAAAGGACGAATTCCTTGATCTCGTTGGTGACGTGCGGAATCACCTGGACGGTCGCGCCCAGATAGTCGCCGCGCCGCTCCTTCTCGATGATCGTCTTGTAGATCTGGCCGGTGGTGATGTTGTCGGCGCGGGTCGCGCTGACGCCGGTGAACCGCTCGTAGTGACCCAGATCGAGGTCGGTCTCCGCCCCGTCGTCGGTCACGAAGACCTCGCCGTGCTGATAGGGACTCATCGTCCCCGGATCGACGTTCAGATAGGGGTCGAGCTTGCGAAGGCGGACCTTGTAGCCACGCGCCTGGAGGAGCGCGCCGAGAGCGGCGGACGCGAGACCCTTGCCAAGTGAGGAGACCACGCCGCCGGTGATGAAAATGTACCGGGCCATGGGAATCCAGAATAGCGCCGATTCGGCCTCGGCGCCTGCACCATCGACAGACGGCTGAACTTACTTGCTGGGCGGGGTCTCGACCGGGGCCATGCCGCCGAGCGCGCCGTCGACGGCGGAACCCGGAGCCGTCGTGGTCGGCGCGGGCAGGCCGCGCAGCTGCGGCGCGGGCGCCGAGCCCGTCGGCGCGGCCGGCGTGGTGGCCGGCGGCGTCACCGGCGCGCTGCGTTCAATCACGCCGCCACGGTTGGCGACCGACGATCCGGCGCGTTCACGGCCCTGAACGATGGTCAGGGCGACGCACAGCAACAGGAAGATCGAGAACAGGATCCAGGTCGAGCGGGTCAGCAGGTCGCCCTGGCCGCGCGCCGTCATGAAGCCCGACGGACCGCCGCCCATGCCCAGCGCTCCGCCTTCGGAGCGTTGCAGCAGCACCGCCACGCCCAGCAGGACGGCGACGATGATCTGGATCGTGAGCAGGATATTCAGCAGCATGGGAGTTGTACGGGTCCGTTCGGCGCACGCGCCCTGTCGAAACAAGCCGGCCCCTCTAGCACCACGCGGGCGGCCACGCCATAGCTGGGCATTGTTCGCAGCTGTGCAAGTCCATGATTCTGGAAACCGAACGCCTCAAACTGACCCCGGTGACTGAAGCCGACGGGCCGCTGATCCATCCGATCATGGCCGATCCGGAGGTCATGGCGCACATGGACAGCGTCGCCATCGACGATCCGGACGTGGTCGAGGCCTTCATCCACGGCCAGTTGATCGAGATGGCCAACGAGCAGGCCTTTTACTGGTCGGTGCGGCTGAACGACGACCAGCGCTATCTCGGCAGCGTCGACCTGTCCGACATCGACTGGCGACACCATCGCGCCGAGGTCGGCTTCATCCTGGGCAAGGACGCCTGGGGCAAGGGCTTCGGCTACGAGGCGATGCAGGCGGTCATGGGCCACGCCGCGACGCTCGGCTTCAAGCGCCTGTGGGCCCGCACCCATGTCGGCAACCTGGCGTCGGAAGCCCTGCTCCGGAAGCTCGGCTTCGAGGAAGAAGGCTACCTGCGCGGCCACGTGGACCGCGACGGGGAGCGCCGCGACTGCCGGCTCTGGGGGTTGTTGCTGTAGGCAGGGGAGATGTACCGAAGGTACGTGTCCCCGGTCAGGCCGCCTCGATGATTCCCAGGAAATCCGCGGCCTTGAGCGACGCGCCGCCGACCAGCGCCCCGCCGACGTCGCGCAGCTTGAGGATCTCCGCCGCGTTCGAGGGCTTCACCGAGCCGCCGTAGAGGATCGGCACGCTCGCCCCGTGGTTGCCGAACAGCTCCACCAGCACCGCGCGGATCGCAACATGGACTTCCTCGATCTGCTCGAGGGTCGGCGTCAGGCCGGTGCCGATCGCCCAGACAGGTTCATAGGCCACGGCGAACGCCTTGCCGGCGAGCACATCCGGCAGCGAGCCCCTCACCTGCCCGGTGACGACCGAAAGCGTCCGCCCGTCCTCGCGTTCGGCCAGGGTTTCGCCCACGCAGACGATCGGCTCGAGGCTCGCCCGATGCGCCGCGCCGGCCTTGGCCGCCACCAGGGCGTCGGTCTCGCCATAGCCCGAGCGACGTTCGGAGTGTCCGACGATCACCAGGCCGGCGCCGGCGTCCGCCAGCATTTCGGCGGCGACGTCGCCCGTGAACGCCCCGCCGCTCTCGGCGCGGCAGTCCTGTCCGCCGACCTCGACGCCCGTACCGGCCAGCGCGTCCGCCAGGCGATGAATCAGGGTCGCCGGCGGACAGATCGCCACACGGGCAGCCGGCGGGCGGGCTTCGAGCGCCGCCGCCACGGCGCGCGCCTCGGCCAGGCCGGCCTCAAGGCCGTTCATCTTCCAGTTTCCAGCAATCAGCGGCCGCAGAGCGGTCATGGACGGAGCCCTCGTGGTTCAGATTCACCGCCCAGCGCCCTACGCGAAGGCGGCCGGGCTGTCACGCCGCATCCGCGCCACGCTTGCGGGGTTGGATGCGCCTCCACTATACCGCCGGGGCGGCGCAGACGCCCCGCGCTCTGAAGGTTCTTGAATCCATGCTCGCCTTTATGCGGAAGTTCGCCCGGTCGTGGGTCGGGGTCCTGTTGTTCGTGCTCCTGCTGGCGGCGTTCGCCGTGTTCGGGATCAACCAGGACCTGCTGAGCGGCGGCGTCTCCAACTACGTCGTCAAGGCCGGCGGCCGGACGGTCAGCGCCTTCGACTTCAAGCGGGAGTTCGACAGCTACAAGGAGCGGCTCGAAGAACGCTTCCAGCAGCCGATCTCGCCGGAACTGGCCAAGGAACAGGGCGTCGATCGCCGCGTGCTCGAGGAGCTGGCGTTCCGCGAATCCCTCGACGAACTGCTGGCCCGGATGGGTCTGCGCGCCTCTGACAAGATGCTGCGTGATGAGCTGGGCAAGGCCCCGGTGTTCTTCGACTCGGTCACCGGCGCCTTTGACGAACAGAAATACGCTGACGCCCTCCGCGAGAAGGGTCTGACCCCGACGGTGTTCGAGGGCATCCTGACCGACGAGATGCGCCGCAACCAGTTTGTCGCCGCCGCCGTCTCCGGTCTGCGGGCGCCCCGCGCCTATTCCGCGATCGGGGGCCTGTTCGCGCTCGAGCAGCGTGACCTGGCCTACTTCACGGTGACGCCGGCCAGCATCGGTCCCGTGCCCGCGCCGACCGACGCCGACATCAATGCCTTCCTGAAGGAAAACGCCGCGCAGATGACCCTGCCGGAATTCCGCGGCTTCACCGTCGTTCGTTTCACCGCCAAGGACTTTGAGAGCACGGTCACGGTCAGCCAGGCCGAGGTCCAGAAGCAGTTCGACTTCATGAAGGACAGCCTGTCCAAGCCGGAACTGCGCACGGTGGTCCAGATCGCCGCCAACGACGCGGCCCAGGCCGCCGCGATTATCACCCGCCTGCAGAAGGGCGAGGATCCCGCCGCGATCGCCAAGGCCTACGGCAAGTCGGCGACGACGTTCCCCGACAAGCCGCGCTCGTCCTTCTTCGATCCGGCCGTCGCCGCCTCCGCCTTCTCGCTTCCGGAAGGCGGCGTCAGCGGACCGATCAAGGGCCAGTTCGGCCTGGCGGTGGTCAAGGTCCTGAAGGTCACGGCCGGCACGACCGCCACGCTCGAGGAGCACCGCGCGGCCATCGAGGCCAAGGTGCGCGGCGACCTGGCCGGCGCGAAGATCTCCGACATGTCCAAGGTCTACGAGGACGCCCACGAAGCCGGTGCGACCCTGCCCGAAGCCGCCGCCAAGGCCGGCGTGCCGACCACGGTCTACGCCCCGGTGACGGCCGACGGCCGCGGCATGGACGGCAACCCCGTCGCCGGTATCTCGCCGCAGATCCTCAAGGCCGCCTACGACCTGGCCCAGGGTGGCGAGAGCGACATCCAGGAAGCCGGCGAAGGCGAGTACTTCGCCGTCCGCGTCGACCGTATTGTGCCGCCGGCCCTGCCGCCGATGGCCACCATCCGGCCGCAACTGGTCCGGACGATCACTTTGAAGCGCCAGGCCGACCTGATGAAGGCCCGCGCCGAGGCCCTGACCGCCCGCATCCGCAAGGGTGAGTCGATCGAGGCGGTCGCCGCCTCGGCCGGCGCAACGGTCGTCCGCGTCCCGGGCATGAGCCGCGCCACGGTGCAGGCGCACCAGGCGCTCGGCCGCGAACTGGTCGGCGGCGCGCTCGGCTCCAAGAAGGGCGAGCCGTTCACCGCCAGCGCGCCGAACTTCAGCGTCGCCGTCGCGGTCGTCACGGCGATCCGCACGGGCGACCCGGCCCAGGTGGCCCAGGCCACCGAGCAGGGCCGTCAGCAGTTCACCCAGGACATCTTCGGCGACATCGGCGAAGCCGCCCGCGGTTACGCCCGGACGAAGCTGAAGACCCGCACCGACCTGACCCGCGCCCGCATGGCCATCGGCCTTGACCAGACCCAGGCGGCAGAGGGCGAGGACGCGCCCGCGGGCAAGGCGAAGTGACGACCGAGCCGTCCTTCGACAGCTTCCGGGCGGCATGGGAGGCGGGACGGCCCCAGGTCGTCTGGCGCCGGCTGATCGATGATCTGGAGACGCCGGTCTCGGCCTATCTGAAGATCGCCCGTGATCGGCCCTACGCCTTCCTGTTCGAGTCCGTCGAGGGCGGCGCCTGGCGTGGGCGCTACTCCATCGTGGCGATGAAGCCTGACCTGGTCTGGCGCTGTCGCGGCGACGCCGCCGAGGTCGCCGAGCACGAGGCCATCGCCGAGGGCCGGTTCACGCCGCAGTCCGGCGGAGCGCTGGACAGCCTGCGCGACCTGGTCGCCCGCTCGCGGATCGAGCTGCCGGCCGGTCTGCCGCCGCCCGCCGCCGGCATCTATGGCGCGCTGGGCTACGACATGGTCCGGCTGGCCGAGCGGCTGCCGAACATCAATCCCGATCCGCTCGACCTGCCCGACGCGGTGATGATCCGCCCGTCGATCGTGGCGGTGTTCGACGCCATCGCCCAGGAAATCGTGCTGGTGACCCCCGCGCGGCCGGTGAAGGGCGTCAGCGCTGAAGCCGCCCACGCCGAGGCCATTGCCCGGCTCGACGCGGTGATGGCCGACCTTCGCCAACCCCTGCCAGCCCCCGCGCCGGAAGGCGCGCCTGGCCCGGACGTCTTCGAGACGCCGGTCAGCCGCGAGGACTATGCGGTGATCGTCGAGAAGGCCAAGGACTACATCCGCGCCGGCGACATCTTCCAGGTGGTGCCGAGCCACCGCTTCCGCGCGCCGCTCAAGGCCGCGCCGTTCGCCCTCTACCGCTCGCTACGGCGAACCAACCCCTCGCCCTTCCTGTTCTATCTGAACTTCGGACCGTTCCAGCTGGTCGGCTCGAGCCCTGAAATCCTCGTGCGGCTGCGCGACGGCAAGGTGACCATCCGGCCGATCGCCGGCACCCGCCCGCGCGGCGCGACGCCGGAGCAGGACCTGGCGCTGGAGCAGGAGCTGCTCGCCGACCCCAAGGAACGGGCCGAGCACCTGATGCTGCTGGACCTCGGCCGCAACGACGTCGGCCGCGTCGCCCGGCTGCGCGAACCGGGGCGCAACGAACCGGCGAAAGCCCAGCGCGGCCCGGCCGTCCGGGTGACGCAGAGCTTCATCATCGAGCGCTACAGCCACGTGATGCACATCGTCTCGAACGTCGAGGGCGATGCGCCGGATGGCCTGGATCCCGTCGACGTGCTGATGGCCGCCCTGCCGGCCGGCACCCTGTCGGGCGCGCCGAAGGTGCGGGCGATGGAGATCATCGACGAACTGGAGATCGAGAAGCGCGGCCTGGGCTACGCCGGGGCGGTCGGCTACTTCGGCGCCGACGGCTCGGTCGACACCTGCATCGTGCTGCGCACAGCGCTGGTCAAGGACGGGACCATGTACGTCCAGGCCGGCGGCGGCGTCGTCGCCGACAGCGACCCGGACGCCGAGTACGACGAGACCCTGCACAAGTCGAACGCCCTGCGCCGAGCAGCGGCGGAGGCCTGGCGGTTCAGCTAGGCTGCTTGGCGACGCCTGGAGAGCATGCTAGCGCAACCGCTACCTTCGGGAGAGCGACCGCGATGAGCTTTCGTTTGAAGTCCGCGCTGCTAGTCATCGTGTTGACCGGAACCGTCGCGAGCGTCGCTGGCGCGGAGGACTCTGTTACGGCGTCTGCCACGCTCATCGCACACCCGGTCTGGCAGAGGATGCCGACCGGGCGCGACGTGGCCAGTCATTATCCGGAGAAAGCCCTGTCCGCCGGACTGAGCGGCGGGGCGATCGTCGAATGCAAGGTCACGCCGAAGGGCCGGTTGCAGTCGTGCACCCTGATCAGCGAGACGCCGGAAGGATATGATTTCGGCAAGGCTGTGCTGAAGCTCGCCTACTTTTTCAAGATGGCCGAAGTTGATGGAGACGGCGCTCCGACCACCGGGCGACTGGTCAGGCTGCCGCTTGAATTTCATCTGTCCGGCGGAACGCGCTAGTTGTTCTCACTGGCCGAGACGACCTCGGCGCTCGACGCTTCCGGCTCCAGCGCCAGCCGGCTGGTCGTGACCGGCGGGGCCATGACCATCGCCACCGCGAACGCCAGCGCCGACACGGCCGCGAACAGCGCCGCGGCCAGCGCCGCCAGCAGGCTGTCCTTCTCCAGCGGAGCCTTCAGCAGCCCCTTGGCATAGGCCATGGCCTCGTGGTCGAGAACGGAATCAGCGTGCGCCATGGCTGACAGGATGAAGCGCGCCGCCCCTTGGCGCAAACCCCGCCACCGCCTAGAACAGCGGGGCCATGATCCTCGTCATCGATAACTACGACAGCTTTACCTACAACCTCGTTCACTACCTGAACGAACTGGGGGCGGAGACGGCTGTCTGGCGCAACGATGCGCTGACGGTGCAGGAAGCGCTCGGGATGAAGCCCGAGGCCGTGCTGCTGTCGCCCGGACCCTGCGCGCCGGACCAGGCGGGGATCTGCCTGCCGCTGCTGCGCGGCGCGCCGGAAGACCTGCCGATCCTCGGCGTCTGTCTCGGCCACCAGGCCATCGGTCAGGCCTACGGCGGCGAGGTCGTGCGGGCCAAGTCGATCATGCACGGCAAGACGAGCCCGATCCATCACACCGACAAGGGCATGTTCAAGGGCATGCCCAACCCCTTCACGGCGGCCCGCTATCACAGCCTGTCGGTGCCCAAGGAAAGCCTGCCGGACGTTCTGGAGGTCACCGCCTGGACGGACGACGGCGAGATCATGGGCTTCCAGCACAGGACCCGCCCGGTGCACGGCGTGCAGTTCCATCCCGAGTCGATCGCCACTGAGGGCGGCCACATCCTGCTGGCCAATTTCCTCGACCTGGCGGGCGTGAAACGCGCAGAAGCCGTCTAGACCGTGTCCGACGCCTTCAAGCCCCTGCTGAGCCGTCTGGCTGACGGCGCGACGCTGTCGGAAGAGGACGCCGAGGCGTTCTTCGGCGCCTGCCTGCGCGGCGAACCCACCCCCGCCCAGGTGGCGGCGGCGGTCACCGCAATCCGGCTGCGCGGCGAGACCGTCGGCGAAATCGTCGCCTGCGCACGCGCCATGCGCCGCGCCGCGGTGCATCTGGATCTGCCCTACGAAACGGTCGACGTCTGCGGCACCGGCGGCGACGGCCTGCATACGCTGAACATCTCCACGGCCGTCGGGTTCGTGGCGGCGGGCGGCGGACTGAAGGTCGCCAAGCACGGCAATCGGGCGATCACCAGCAAGTCCGGCACCGCCGACGTGCTGGCGGCGCTGGGCGTCAATATCGACCCCGGTCTCGACAAGCAGCGCAAGGCGCTGGACGAGGCCGGCATCTGCTTCCTGTTCGCCCAGGCGCACCACGGGGCGATGAAGCACGTCTCGCCGATCCGGCAGCAGCTTGGTTTCCGTACGATTTTCAATCTGTTGGGCCCATTGACCAATCCAGCCGGCGCCAGGCGCCAGGTGGTCGGCGTCTCGGCGCCGCGCTTCGTTGAGCCGATCGCCCACGCGCTCGGCGCGCTCGGCGCGACCCGCGCCTGGTCAGTGCACGGCCAGGGCATGGACGAGCTGACCATCACCGGCGAGACCGAGGTCGCCGAATGGCGCGACGGCGGCGTCCGCCTGTTTCAGATTACGCCGGAAGCCGTTGGATTGCATCGCGGTTCGCTCGCGGACCTCACCGGCGGAGACCCCGAGTTCAACGCCGCGGCGCTGCGCGACCTGCTGAACGGCCAGACCGGCGCCTATCGCGACATCGTGCTGCTGAATACCGCCGCCGCCTTCCTCGTCGCCGACACGGTCGAAACCCTTCGCGAGGGCGTCGAGTTGGCTCGGAAGGTGATCGACGACGGCCGGGCGCTGAAGGCGCTGGAGACCCTGATCGCGGTGACCGCGTGACCGACATTCTGGCGAGGATCGCCGCCTACAAGCGCGATGAAGTGGCCGAACGGAAGCCCGCGCGGTCGCTCGCCGAGGTCGAGGCGGCTGCACGGGGCGCCGACGCTCCGCGCGGGTTCAAGGCCGCCCTCGAACGTCATCACGCGCCCGGCCGCCTGTCCCTGATCGCAGAGATCAAGAAGGCGAGCCCGTCCAAGGGCCTGATCCGGGCGGACTTCGATCCCCCCGCGCTGGCCCGCGCCTATGAAGCCGGGGGCGCGGCCTGCCTGTCGGTCCTGACCGACGGGCCGAGCTTCCAGGGCGCGGACGGCTATCTGGTCGTGGCCCGCGCCGCCACCGCCCTGCCCTGTATTCGCAAGGACTTCCTCGTCGACCCCTGGCAGGTCGCCGAGTCCCGCGCGCTCGGCGCCGACGCCATCCTCGTCATCCTGGCGATGATCGACGACGCGCTCGCCGCCGACCTGATGGCCGAGGCCGCCCGCTACGGCATGGACGCGCTGGTCGAGGTGCATGACGAGGCCGAGATGGACCGCGCCGGAGCACTCGGCGCGACGCTGGTAGGCGTGAACAACCGCGATCTGAAGACCTTCACGGTCGATCTGGCCATCACCGAACGCCTCGCCGACCGGGCGCCGGCCGGCGCGCTGCTGGTCACTGAAAGCGGCATCTTCACCGCCGCAGACGCCGCGCGACTGGAAGGCTCCGGAGCGAAGGCGATGCTGGTCGGCGAGAGCCTGATGCGCCAGGCGGATGTGGAAGCAGCGACAAGGGCGTTGCTGGGCGCTTAGCCCCTCACCGCCGCGGGCCGTAGCGATTCCACGTCCCCGCCAGGCCGCACCTTCCGGCCCATGGTCCAGTTGGACTGCATCCGCACCTTTGGATTGGGCGTGCTCCAGATCTCGCCGCTGTCGTCGAGGGCGACGACCCAGATCAGGTGATGCTCGGGCCCGTAGTCGATCACGGCGATCGCCTGCCCGGGGCCCTTGCCCTCGACAGTCATCGGAATCGGGGTCTGCAGTTCGGTGAACGACATGGTCTCTCGCGGGCTTGCTACGTCGTCGAAACGACCAGCAAGCGCCCGTGTTCCCTCGCTTTTTCGTGAGCTCCCTGAGCCTCCCAGGGCCGTTAACTTGACAGAAACCAAGAACGCCTAGAGAACATCGACAGTTGTTAGCGGTTTGTTCCGCGACAGATTCGGTGACGAGGCCCGGCAGATGCTCACTCGCAAACAGCACGAACTGCTCATGTTCATTCACGAGCGGATCAAGGAGAGCGGCGTTTCGCCTTCGTTTGACGAGATGAAGGAGGCGCTCGATCTGGCCTCCAAGTCAGGCATCCACCGCCTGATCACGGCGCTGGAGGAACGCGGCTTCCTGCGCCGCCTGCCGCACCGGGCGCGCGCGCTTGAAGTCACCAAGCTGCCGCAGCAGGCGACAACCTCCGCCCCGTCCGGCGGTCGGCAGGCCTTCAAGCCGCAAGTCGTGACCGGCGACAAGCCGAGCGCTTCGTCGGCGCCGATCATCGCCAACGATGTCCGCGAGATTCCCCTGCTCGGCCGCATCGCCGCCGGCTCGCCGATCGAGGCGCTGCAGGTCGAGCGCGAGAAGATGCTGGTCTCCGAGAGCATGCTCGGCGCCGGCGAACACTATGTGCTCGAGGTGCAGGGCGACTCGATGATCGAGGCCGGGATCCTCGACGGCGACTTCGTGCTGATCCGCAAGACCGACACGGCCCACAGCGGCGAGATCGTCGTGGCGCTGGTGATGGGCGAGGAAGCCACGCTCAAGCGCCTGCGCCGCAAGGGCGCCAGCATCGCGCTGGAAGCGGCCAACCCGAAGTACCAGACCCGCGTCTACGGCCCCGACCAGGTCGAGGTCCAGGGCAAGCTCGTCGGGCTGATCCGCAAGTATCACTAGACCCGTAGGCGATGCTCCCCACCCTTGTGGGAAGCTGTCACGCGTAGCGTGACTGAGGGGGAGTCGGTGCACGGAATCCCCTCCACCAGGCTCCGCGTGGTCCCCCTCCCCAGCGAAGCTCGGGAGGATTGTTGTGAAGGCGACCCAGTCACTGCCGCAATGCCGATTTCCGCGTCACGGCTAGTCGTGGGTTCTACCCCGTCCACGGCCGCCTTCCCCTCAAGTCGTTCGCCCACCTGACCCGCCATCCGCCCGGCGTCCGCCACAGCTCCGCCGAGCCGCCCTGGGCGAAGTCGCGCGCGGATAGCAGGAACGCATCCTCACAGCCGCGGCCGTGCGGATCCGAGCGCAGGATCACCAGTCGGCCGGGCGCGCAAAGCTGATCATAAACAGTCCGCCTCGGCGGCCTCTTGCCCGACCAGAAGGCCAGGTCGGCGCCCGTGCCCGGACGACAGGCGAAACGATCGCAGGCGAACAGGCCGTCCCGCGCCCTCTCCGGATCCGCGCTGATCGCAAGGCCACGCCTGCGCGCCCAGAGGTCGGCGGCGAAGCGGCGGGCCTCCGGCCGCAGCAGGATGGCGTCCCGTCCCTGCCGAACCGCCACGGCAGCCCCGTCAGAGGCGATCCAGACGTCCGGCGGCTCGGGCCGGGGCCAGATCAGCACCGCCATCGCCAGCGGCGCGCCGAGCCAGCGCAGACGGCCCTTCCACAGACACAGCAGCATGATGCCAAGGAACGCGGTCGGCAAAGCTGCGCCGGGCGCGCTGGCGATGACCATCTGGGCTCCGGGCTGCACAGCGGTCGCGTGGGCGACGCCGACCATCGCATCGATCCCCTGCCCCGCCACCCACAGGAACGGACCGCCGAGGCCGAGCGACTCCAGCGCGCCGCCGAGCGCGAGGAACGGCATGATGACGAAGCTCGACAGTGGCGAGACCAGCAGATTGGCGAACAGGCCATAGCTGGCCATACGGTTGAAGTGGTGCATCGCGAACGGCCCCGTCGCCAGACCCGCCACGAAGCTGGCCGCCAGCGCCGCAAGCACCCAGACCACGACCGCCTGCGGCCCGCGGATCCACCAGGGCGTCGAGATCTCCCGCACCGGTCTGGGCCAGGCCTCGGCCAGGGCCACCAGCGCCGTGGTCGCGGCGAACGACATCTGGAAGCCGGGCGCGGCGGCAGCTTCGGGCTGCAGCGCCAGGATGATCAACGCGGCCACCGCCAGCGTGCGCAGGCTGATCGCCTGGCGGTCGAACAGGATGGCGGCGAAGGCGACCGAGGCGGTGATCGCCGCGCGCTCGGCCGGCGGCGGAGCGCCCGACACCACCAGATAGGTCGCGACCGCCAGAAGGCCGGCCGAAGCCGCGACCTTCTTGCCCGACACTCTCAACGCCAGCCACGGCCAGAGCGCGACCAGCAACCGCACCGCCGCGAAGACGAAGCCTCCGACGATGGCCATATGCAGGCCCGAGATCGACAGGATATGCGCCAGGCCCGAGGCGCGCATGTCCTCTGTCTGCTGTGGCGTGATCCAGGCCTCGTGTCCGGTGACCATCGCCGCGCCGATGCCGCCGCTGGCCTCGCCCATCCGCGCGACGATCCGCTCCGCCAGCCGCCAGCGCGCCGCGTTGATGGCCATGGTCATCCTCAGACGCCAGGGCGGGCGCGACAGGGCGGCCGCCTCCGGCGCACCGAGCGAGAAGCCGACACCCCCGACGCGGTCGAACCAGGCATCGCGGGCGAAGTCGTAGGCGCCCGGACTGGCCGGGTCGGGCGGCGGCCCGATCATCGCCCGCAGGCGGATCGCCGAGCCCGGCGGCGACGGCGCTATTCCCTCGCGCAACGTGACCCGCACCCGCACCGGCGTCTCTTCCGGCGCGAGGCCCGAGACCCACTCCGGCGCGACCAGCACGCGCATGCCGCCGGCGCCCCGGCTGGGCACATCGACGACCCAGCCCTCAATCCAGCGTGGCGTGTCGGCCGGCGGCGCGATCGGCCCCGCGACCAGGTCCGACCGGAGCTTGGCCCCCAGCAGCCCGGTCGCGGCGAAGGCCGCCAGGACGGCGGCGACCACGATCAGGCCGTCTCCGCGCCAGCGTCGGGCCGCCCAGGCGGCGGCGACCGCCGCGACCGCCAGGAGCATCGCCAGCCACAGGGGCGGCTCGACCCTCAGGGTCATATATCCGGCCCCGCCCAGGCCGAACGCCACCGGCGTCCAGAGCGTCCAGCGGCTCGCCTGTGCGGCGAATTCAGCGTGCAGGCCGGCAAGGCTATGAGCGGCGCGAGCGACCATGCTAAGAGGCGCCCCCGACCTTCCAGACCCTCCCGAGATGTCCGACTCCAGGCCCGTCGTCACCCGAATCGCCCCCTCGCCGACCGGCTCCATGCACATCGGCACGGCGCGCACCGCCCTGTTCAACTACCTATACGCGAAACACACGGGTGGTCGCTTCCTTTTGCGTGTCGAGGACACCGATCGTGAGCGCTCGACCGAGGCGGCCGTGCAGGTGATCTTCGACGGACTTGCCTGGCTGGGCCTGCCGTTCGACGGCGAGCCGGTGTTCCAGGCCGCCCGCGCCGACCGGCACCGCGCCGTGGTCCTGGAGCTGCTCGAGGCCGGCAAGGCCTACCGCTGCTGGCTGTCCGGCGACGAGCTCACCGCCGCCCGCGAGAAGGCCCAGGCCGCCGGCCACGCCCTGCGCTCGCCCTGGCGCGACAAGGACCCCTCGCCTGAGGACCTGGCCCGGCCGCATGCCATCCGTTTCCGCGGCCCGAAGAACGGCGACACCGTGGTCAGCGACCTGGTCCAGGGCGCGGTCACGTTCCGCAACCGGGATCTGGACGATCTGGTCCTGCTGCGCTCGGACGGCGCGCCGACCTACAACCTCGCCGTGGTGGTCGATGACCACGACATGGACGTCACCCACATCATCCGCGGCGACGACCATCTGAACAACGCCGCCCGCCAGTGCCTGATCTACCAGGCGATGGGCTGGGTGGTTCCCGCCTTCGCCCATATCCCGCTGATCCATGGCGAGGACGGCGCCAAGCTGTCCAAGCGCCACGGCGCCACGGCGGTGACCGATTTCGCCAGCCTGGGCTATCTGCCCGAAGCGATGCGCAACTACCTGGCCCGCCTGGGCTGGAGCCACGGCGACGACGAACTGTTCAGCGACGCCGAGGCCATCGCCTGGTTCGACATCGCCGACGCCAACAAGGGCGCGTCGCGGCTCGACTGGGACAAGCTGAACTACGTCAACGCCCACTACATCCGGCTGGCCGATGACGCCCGGCTGGCCGATCTGGTCGCCGATGTCTTCGTCACACGGGGCGATCCGCTCGACGCCGCCCGCAAGGCGCACGCCCTGCGGGCCATCCCGCTGGTCAAGGAGCGGGCCAAGACCATCGTCGAGCTGGCCGATCAGCTGACCTTCCTGTTCCGCGCCCGGCCGATCGTGCTCGACGACAAGGCCCGCGGCCAATTGACCGACGAGACCCGCGCGCGCCTGTCGCGGCTGCGGGTCGTGCTGGCGGCCGCCAACGACTGGAGCGCCGGGGCGCTCGAGGCGCTGTTGAAGGCGTTCGCCGAATCCGAGGCCGTCGGCTTCGGCAAGTTCGGGCCCGCCCTGCGGGCGATCCTGACCGGTGGAGCGGCATCGCCCGACCTCGGCCGCACGCTTTCCGCGCTCGGTCGCGAGGAGAGTCTGGCGCGGCTTGACGATGCGCTTTCGCCTGACGCGTGAACCGTTATAACGACCTCAAACGCCCGTTCGGGCCTATGTGTGTTTTCAAGAGGACTCAGGCATGACCGATAAGGCGATGCTGACGATCGGGACCCAGAGCTTCGAGCTGCCGATCATCCGCGGAACGACGGGCCCCGACGTGGTCGACGTTCGCAAGTGGTACGCGGACTCCGACACCTTCACGTTTGATCCGGGTTTCACCTCGACGGCGTCCTGCGAGAGCAAGATCACCTTCATCGACGGTGACGCCGGTGTCCTGCTGCACCGCGGCTATCCGATCGACCAGCTGGCCGAGAAGTCGAGCTTCCTGGAAGTCAGCTACCTGCTCCTGCACGGCGAGCTCCCGTCGGCTGCCGAGCGTGAGAAGTTCGAGACGACGATCACGCGCCACACGATGCTGCACGCGCAGTTCGACCGCTTCTTCGAAGGCTTCCGTCGCGACGCCCACCCGATGGCGGTGATGACCGGCGCGGTCGGCGCCCTGTCGGCCTTCTATGCCGACAGCATCAACGTCGACGATCCCATCGAGCGCGAGATCTCGGCCCACCGTCTGATCGCCAAGATGCCGACCATCGCGGCGCGCGCGTTCAAATACACGATCGGCCAGCCGTTCATCAGCCCGCGCAACGACCTGACCTACGCGGAGAACTTCCTGCGCATGTGCTTCGCCGTGCCGGCGGAAGACTACAAGCCCAACCCGATCCTGACCCGGGCCATGGACCGGATCTTCATCCTGCATGCGGACCACGAGCAGAACGCTTCGACCTCGACGGTGCGTCTGGCCGGCTCGTCGGGCGCGCACCCGTTCGCCTGCATCGCCGCCGGCATCGCCTGCCTCTGGGGCCCGTCGCACGGCGGGGCCAACCAGGAAGCGCTGGAAATGCTCGAACAGATCGGGACGGTCGACAAGATCCCCGAGTTCATCCAGGGCGTGAAGGACCGCAAGTACAAGCTGATGGGCTTCGGCCACCGCGTGTACAAGAACTTCGATCCCCGGGCGAAGGTCATGCAGAAGACCTGCCACGAGGTGCTCGGCGAGCTGGGCGTCAACGACCCGCTGCTGGAAGTGGCCATGGAGCTGGAGAAGATCGCCCTCAGCGATCCCTACTTCATCGACCGCAAGCTCTACCCGAACATCGATTTCTATTCCGGCATCACCCTGCGGGCGATGGGCTTCCCGACCAACATGTTCACCGTGCTGTTCGCGCTGGCCCGCACCGTCGGCTGGATCAGCCAGTGGAAGGAAATGTTCGAGGATCCCGGCCGCAAGATCGGCCGTCCGCGCCAGCTCTACACCGGCGCGACGTTCCGCGACTACACGCCGATCGACAAGCGCGGCTGAGAACGCGGGGACATGTACCGAAGGTACGTGTCCCCCAATGGAGCCAGCGCTGAATCTTGATTAGGGGACACGTACCTTCGGTACATGTCCCCTCTACGGCAGCGCCTCACCCGGCCCCGCGACATCAAAGCCCTTGTCCCGCAGCTGTTCGAGGACGCCGTCTTCCGCCAGCAGGCGGCGCAGTCCGATGACCGCCACGGCCTTGCCCGGCTTCTTCAGCGCCGTCGCGATGGCGGCCGCGTCGTCGCGGGACTGACGCCGCCACAGCTCCGCGCCGCCCGACAGCAGGAGCAGACAGCCGTCGAAGTTGCGCGGCGCGGTCAGGGCCAGGGCGACATCGCCACGGGCCCATCCGGCAGCTGACGCGCGCACCCGCGCCTCGGACGTTTCGATGTCTTCCAGCGCACTCTCAAGGCATTGCTGATGGATCGCCGGCGTCAGACCGGCGATCGCCGCGCGGGCGAAAGGCACGGCCTTGTACTGCGCCGAATAGGTCACCTTCACCTTCCGCTTCTTCGCCGCCGCGGTCACGGCCGCGCGGGTATAGGTCCAGCCCTTCTTGCGGTCGCGGCTGTCGCCATAGACGAGCGCCCCGGCGACCAGCGGGGTCCAGCCGGCATAGCGGCTGGCCGGCTGGCCGAGACGGGTCCGCGCGGCCACGAACCGCGCGCGCAACGCCGGCGACAGGCCGGGCTCGAGCGGGGTTTTCGACTTCAACTGGGCGCGGATCTTCAGCAGGGCGGGCAGATCGCGCAGGCCCGCCGTCATCGATGTCCCCATCAACAGGCTGTTCGCCCCGGTCAGCCGGCGCTCGACCGTCCGCCTGTCCCAGGTCACGCCCGGCGGCATGGGGCTCTCCGGCGCGCCAAGAATGTAGACGATGGAATCGCCATCGGAGACCCGCCACCAGGCCGGTCCGGGCTCGACGGCCTGGACCACGAAAGCGTCGACAACCGTCCCTTCGGGATCCTCGATCGGCGCGGCGCGGGCCGATCCAATGCACAGGGCGAGGGCCGCGAACAGGCTGACGGTCTTTAACAGGCGCATGGTTGCCTCTATCTCCTGTCCGATCCTGTACCGGACTTTGGGGCCGAACAACGGCCCGCCGGGCGCTCAGGAGCAAATCCCGCTGATCTTCGTTGTAGAGCCATGGCCAAGCCCCTCACCGTCTCCATTCCCCATCAACTCGGCATCGCCGAGGCCCGCCGCCGGCTTGAGGCCGGGTTCGCCGAGATGACGTCAAAGCTGCCCGGCGGCGCGGCGAAGATCGATCAGCGCTGGGAGGGGGACCGGCTGCTCTTCGACGCGCAGATCAGCGGCCAGAGCATCACCGGCTCGCTGGACGTGCTGGCCGACGCTGTCCGGATGGAGGTCGTCCTGCCAGGCATCCTCGGCCTGCTGGCCGGCAAGATCGGCGGCCGCCTGAAGGACGAAGGCCAGAAGCTGCTGAAGTAGGCGAAGGGGACATGTACCGAAGGTACGTGTCCCCCAATCGGGATTCAGGGCCTGTTGGATTGGGGGACACGTACCTTCGGTACATGTCCCCGCTCTCTAAACCACCTGCCCCGCCGCCCAGCCGCTGGACCAGGCCCACTGGAAATTGTAGCCGCCGAGCCAGCCGGTCACGTCGACGCATTCGCCGATGAAAAAGAGTCCCGGCACGGCGTTGGCCGCCATGGTCGTCGAGTTCAGAGCGTGGGTGTCCACGCCGCCGAGCGTCACCTCGGCCGTGCGGTAGCCTTCCGACCCCACCGGCTTGACCCGCCAGCCGTTCACCGCCGTGTCCAGCGCCCGCAGGACGGCGTCCGGGGTGTCGGCGAGGTTGCCCCGCGCGCCGGCCTCCTCGGCCAGCTTCTGGGCCAGCCGGGCGGGCAGCACGGCGCCCAGCGCGGTATGCACGGCCTGGCGCGGATTGGTCTGTTTGGCGGCCTTGAGCGTGGCGAAGACGTCGACGCCCGGCGCCATGGTCACCGCGATCTCCTGGCCCTCCCGCCAGTAGGACGAGATCTGCAGGATCGAAGGCCCGCTGAGCCCCCGATGGGTGAACAGCATGGCCTCGGCGAACTTCGTCTTGCCACAGGCGACGACCGCATCGAGGGCGACGCCCGAGAGCGGCTTCCACTGCTCCAGCAGCCCGATCTCGAATGTCAGGGGCACGAGCGCGGGCCGGGTCTCGATGACGGCCACCCCGAACTGCCGGGCGACATCGTAGGCCCAGCCGGTCGCGCCCATCTTCGGGATCGACTTGCCGCCGGTCGCAACGACCAGCGAGGCGGCGCCGACGCGGCCGCCGTCCGACAGGGTCAGGGCGAAGCCCTCGCCCGCCCGGTCGACACGCTCCACGCCCACGCCGAGCCGCAACTCCACGCCGGCCTGCGCCATCGCGTCAGTGAGCATGGTGATGATCTGGACCGCGGAGCCGTCGCAGAAGAGCTGGCCGAGGGTCTTCTCATGCCAGGCGATGCCGCGCGCATCGACGGCGGCGATGAAGTCCTTCGGCGTATAGCGCCGCAGCGCCGAGAGGCAGAACCGCGGGTTGTTCGACAGGAAGGCCTGCGGCCCGGTGTGGATGTTGGTGAAGTTGCAGCGGCCGCCGCCGGAGATGCGGATCTTCTCCCCCGGCGCCTTGGCATGGTCGAGGATCAGCACCGAGCGTCCGCGACGACCGGCCTCGATCGCACACATCATGCCGGCCGCCCCGGCGCCGACAATAACGACGTCGAAGGTCTGCATGGTCAGTCCACGCAGATCGAGCTGGGAACGCCGCCGATGAGTTCGGTCGTGCAGCCGCAGGGGTCGCTGTCGGCCTCACAAACCCCGCCCTTTGATCCGTCGCCGGTCAGGACGACGCAGCGCCCCTCACACTGATCGCCATCGGTGCAGGCCTTGCCGGCGTCCTCATACGCGATGACACAGGCCGGGCGCTGCATGCGACAGACCGGCCGGACTGTCCCGCCCCGCGCCGCGCAGGCGACGTCATCGGGGCCGGCTGACGGTGGCGGAGGCATCGGCGGCGCGACCGGCGGCGACGAGGGTGCGGCGACCGGCGCGCAGGCGGTGAGCAGAAGGAAGGCAAGGAGCGGAAGAATACGCATGACGCAGTCCTACGCCTTCACGCCACGCTCGGCGAGCAGGGCCAGTAGGGTGTCGGCCGCCTTCTCCGAAGGATCGGGCCCGCCGCGGCCCATCAATTCAAGCGCAGCGTTCTGGGCGGCCGTCTGACGGGCCCGCAGGGCCGGGTCGTCGAGCCGCTCGGCGACGGCGGCGGCCAGCCGGTCGGGCGTGCACTCCGCCTGCAGAAACTCCGGCGCGACGAAGGCCTTCGCCGCGATGTTGAACATCGTCACCCAGGGGGATTTGAAGATCAGCTTGAGGATAGCGTAGCTGGCTGCGCCGATCCTGTAGGCGACCACCATGGGCGCGCCCGCCAGGGCCAGTTCGGTGGTCACCGTGCCGCTGCAGGCCAGGGCGACCGTGCCGGCGACGAAGGCGTCGTCCTTGAGCTGCTCGTCCTCGATTACATGGGCGCGGAACGGCCAGCCCGCGACCCTGGCCCTGACGGACTCCAGCACCGTCCCGGCCGCCGGAACGACGACATGCAGGTCGGGACGCTCGGCCTTGAGGCGTTTCACGGCCTCCTCAAAGACCGGCATCACCAGCTTGATCTCGGCCGGGCGGCTTCCCGGCAGCATGAGCAGAATGTCGTCGTCCGGCGCCGCGCCGATCGCCTTGCGCAGGCGCGCAGGATCGGCCCGCGAGAAATCCTTCGCCAGCGCGGGGTTGCCGACGAAGGTGGTCTTCAGCCCCTCCGCCTCGAACCAGGTGGCGTCGAAACTGTGGATCGACAGCAGATGATCCACCGAAGCGGCGAGCGTCTTCGCCCGGCCCGGCCGCGTCGCCCAGACCTGTGGCCCGACATACTTGATCAGCGGCAGGCCGGGGGACGCCTTGCGCAGCGCGTGGGCGACGCGGAGCGTGAACCCCCAACTGTCGATCAGCACCGCCACGTCCGGCGTCTCACGGGCGGCCAGGGCGGCGGTGTCGGCGACCCGCCGCATGACGGTGCGATAGGCCGCGACGGCCTCGAAGATGCCCAGGATCGACAGGCTGGCGATATCGAACGGGCTGTCGACGCCCTCGGCGGCCATGCGGCTGCCGCCGACGCCGACGAACCTGACCTTGTCGCCCAGCCGGGCTTTCAGCGCGCGGGCCAGACCTGCCCCCAGAGCGTCACCCGAGGCCTCTGCGGCCACCAGCATGACGGTCAGGGGCCGGCTCATTCGTCCTTCGCCTCGACGCCGAGGATGAACAGGCCGAGGTCATCGGCCAGGGCGACAGTGTCCTCGCGGTCGACGATCAGCAGACGCCCGGCTTCGCCGACGATGCCCGCCAGCCCCGCCTGGGCCGCGCCGCGCACGGTGGCGACACCGATAGTCGGCAGGTCGACATCGGTCGACTGGATCGGCTTGGGCGCCTTGGCCAGCACCCCGGCCATGCGGCCAGGGGCGCCTCGGATCGCCTCGGGCAGGCCGCGCACCCGGTGCAGCATGGCGTCGGTGCCCTCCTGGGCCTCCACTGCCAGCACCAGTCCGTGACAGACGACGGCGCCCTGGCCGATGTCCAGGCGTCCGATGGCGCGGGCCGCGACCAGCGCACGCTGGATATCCTCGCCATGGGTTTCGGCCGGGGAGACCTTTCCGAGAATGCCCAACGGCAGGGTCATGGACTCCGCGGCTTCGTGGGCGCCTTCGATGACGAACCCTTCCTTGCGGAACTCGTCGAGCACGGCGCGCAGCAGGCCGTCATCGCCCTTGCGCGCGGCGGCGATGATGGCGGGCAAGGCGGCCATACCGCGGATGTCGGGCTTCAGTTTGCCGAAGTCCGGCCGGGCGACCACGCCGGCGAAGCAGACGGCTTCGCAGTTTTGCGCCCGCAAGGTCTTGAAAACCTTGCCCAGTTCCGCGAGCCCAATGTCGGCTGACGGGTGTCCCTGCGTGGCCTCGTCGGCAAAACCGCGCAGGCGCACGACAAAATAGGGGCGCCCCGTCCGGGCGCAACGCGCCGCGATCTCGGCCGGCAGGCCACCGCCCCCGGCGACGATTCCGAGCTTGCGCACGGTCAGACCTCGCGCTCGGGCAGGCAAAGCGGCCGCGTGGCGTCGTCGCGGATGAAGGCCACGATTTCCATGATCTCGGGAACGTCCGGATAGGTCTCGGTCACGTCCTCGAGCCGCTCCTGGAATGTGCCCTCGTCGGCGAACAGCAGCCGGTAAGCGGCCCGCAGGGTGGCGATCTGCTCGCGGGTGAAGTTGCGCCGCTTCAGGCCGATCAGGTTCAGGCCTTCGAGATGGGCGTGGTTGCCCCACACCGAGCCATAGGGGATCACGTCCTTGGTCACGATCCCGCCGCCGCCGACGAAGGCGTAGCGGCCGATGCGGGTGAACTGGTGGATCGCCGCCAGGCCGCCGAGGAAGACGAAGTCGTTGACCGTCACATGGCCGCCGACCGCGACGCTGGGGGCCATGGTGACCTTGTCGCCGATGACGCAGTCATGGCCGACATGGACGCTGACCATGAACAGGCCGTCCGAGCCGATCGTCGTGACGCCGCGACCGCCCGCCGTGCCGGCGTGCACGGTCGCATGCTCGCGGAATACGTTGCGGGCGCCGACGACGACGCGGGTCGGCTCGCCCTTGTGCGCCGAATGCTGCGGCGGACCACCCAGACAGGCGAACGGGTGCAGGATGCAGTCCTCACCGACCTCGGTGACGCCCTCGACAATTGCATGCGACAGCAGCTTGACGCCCCGCGACAGGGTCGCGCCGGGACCGACCAGGCAATAGGGCCCGATCTCCACGCTGGAATCGATCTGCGCAGCCTTGTCGACGATGGCCGTGGGGTGGATCAGGGTCACGCGGGGTTGTCCGCCTTCATGGCCGAGAACTCGCATTCGGCGGCCAGCTTGCCGTTGACCAGGGCCCGGCCCTTGAACTTGACCACCGGCGCGCGGATTTTCACCACGTCCACATGCAGTTTCAGCACGTCGCCGGGCCGCACCGGCAGGCGGAAGCGCGCGCCGTCGACGGACATGAAAAAGATGGTCGTCTTGCTTATGTCGATGTCCCAGGTCTTGGACATCAGCAGCGCCCCGACCTGCGCCAGGGCCTCGACCACGAGCACGCCGGGCATGACCGGGTTGCCCGGGAAGTGGCCGGGGAAGAAGGGCTCGTTGATCGTCACACACTTGATGCCGACCAGCGACTCGCTGGGCCGGTACTCTTCCGCGCGATCGACCAGCAGGAAGGGATAGCGGTGCGGCAGCCGCGCGAGAATCTCCCCGATCTCGATGGTCGGAAGCGCTGTTTCGCCGTCACTCATGGCCAGTCCTTTTCTTTTCACGGGCCATACGCGCCAAAATGGCAGACTCGCGTAGCCAGTTCCTGATCGGCTGAGCCGGAACCCCGGCCCAGGTCTCGCCGGCCGGAATATCGCGGAACACCCCGGCGCCGGCGGCGATCTGGGCGCCGTCACCGATTGTGACGTGGTCGGCGATCCCGGCCCGTCCGCCGAAGGCGCAGCCATCACCGACGGTTACGCTGCCGGAAAGCCCCGTAAAGCCTGCCAGAACACAGTTGCGTCCAAGCCGCACGTTGTGAGCGATGTGCACCATATTGTCGAGTTTGGTGTTCTCGCCCAGCACCGTGTCTTCCCAGGCGCCCCGGTCGATGCAGCTGTTGGCGCCGACCGTCACCCCGTCCTGCAGGATGACCCGGCCAAGCTGCGGGACATCAACAACGCCGGTCGCGCCGCCGGTGGCCCCGAAGCCGGCCTCTCCGATCCGCGCGCCGGCGTAGATCCGCACCCGATCGCCCAGCAGGGCGAAGGAAACCGACGCGTTCGCGCCGATCTCGCAGTCGCGTCCGATGGCGACGCCCGGGCCGATCACCGCGCCCGGCGCGATACGCGTGCCGCGGCCGATTTTCGCGCCGGCGCCGATGGTGACATTCGGCGCAAGGTGCACGCCGTCCTCAAGCTCGGCATCCGGGTGGACGCTTACGACGCCCGCGCCGTGGAACCGCGCGACATGGAGCGCGTCCGCGGTCAGAACCCAGGCCGCCTGCGGTTTACCGACGACGATCGGGACGCAGCCCGCCGGAACGTCTCCCGCATGGGATTCATGGACGAAGCAGGCGCCGGCCGCCGTCTCCCGCAGGCTCGTCAGGTATTTCTTGTCGCCCAGGAACGCGATGTCGGCGGGGCCCGCCCGGTCCAGGGGAGCTACGCCGACGATGCGCAGGAGGGATTGATCCGCTCCGGCTATCACAGCGCCGGTGAGGCGGGCGATGTCCCCCAGCGACAGGGGGGCTCTGGTCTCGAAAAACCGCGGGTCCGGCATTTTATCCTCGCACAGACCCGCGATAGCGCGAGTCGCCTAGTTCGTGCGCGGGGGAGCCGCGGGGCCAGCCGGCGGCGTATCCATGCGCTCGCGATTGAAGGTGAACGTCTTGATCTTGGCGTTCAGGCCCGTGACGACCTGGGGCGTGATGTCCATCGCCGGATTTCCGAGCAGGACGCCGTCGCCGAGCAGGATCGAGCAGTTACGGGCCTGGTAAACGCCGACCGCGATCGGGTCGAGCTCCTGAAGCACCCGCATAAGCGCCTTGCGCTCGGTCTGCTGGACTTCGGTCTGTCGCAGTTGCTGCTTGCGCTTGAAGGCGTTGAAGCGGACCTGCAGGTTGGCCGCACGGGCTTCCAGAGCGTCGGTCGGGCCGGCCGCGCGCGCGGTGTCGATGGCCTTGGCTTCGTTCTTGATCGCCGTGTCTTCAGCCGTCAGCTCGGCGTTCACCTCGGCGATGATCTGCTTCATGCGCGCGGCGACGTACTTGCCGACCTCCGAGGCCTGCACGGCCTGGTCGCCATTGTAGGTGCAAACCCCTGCGATGGCCGGACCATGCCGGACCTGGGCAGGTGCAGGCGCCGCCACCGCCGCGACGGGCGGACCGGCCGGACGCGGCGGAGGCGTCTGGGCCGCGACGGCCGAGGCGAAGGCGAGAGCAGCAGCCGAACCGGCCGCGACCGCGAGGGTCTTGTTGAAGAACATGGAGTCTAGAACCTTGTGGAGGTGGAAAAACGGAATGTTTCCGTCTTGTCGTAGTCTTCTTTGGCCAGAATTTGGCTGAAGTCGAAACGAATTGGTCCCATCGGCGAGCGCCAGAAGATCGAGAGGCCGGCCGAAGCCCGCAGACCGAGGTCATCCTTGATGCAGGGCGTCACCGTCGTGGTCGAGGTGTCGCAGTCGATGATCTGGCCGAACCGGTCGCGCAGATCGGCATCGTCGAGCAGGCCGACGGTGCCGACATCGGTGAACAGCGACGCCTTGATACCGTACTGCTCGGGCAGGAACGTCGGCACAGACAGTTCGAGCGAACCGATCGCGTAGAGCTTGCCGCCCAGCGCATCCGTCCGGCCGAACGAGGTGTCGCGCGGACCGAGGCCGGCGACTTCGAAGCCGCGGAAGCTGTTGCCGCCCTTGTAGAAGCGGTCGTTGATCCGGACGTTGTCGCCCTGCCAGCCGTCGATGTAACCGAAGTTGCCGGTGGCGCTCAGCACGAAGTCCTTGTTGAAGCCGTAGTACCAGCCGCCGCTGGCCTCGGTCTTCAGGTAGTTCACGTCGCCGCCGACACCGGCCAGATCCTGGTTGAGCTCGACGAAGAAGCCGCGGGTCGGACGCAGGAGATCGTTACGCCGGTCAAGCCGCACGGTGTAGCCGAGCAACGAGGTCACATTGGAACCGCGCTGGGCGCAGAGCGCCGGAGAGACGACTTCCTGGCCGACGATGCAGAAGGAGTCGTCGACCACCACGTCGTCGGTGCGCAGCGTGTAGCGCAGGCCCATCGAGGCGTTGGTGGTCAGCGGGAAGCCGAGTCGGAAGCCCATGCCGGTCGAGGCGGTGTCGAACGCGGTCTGCTGGCTGAAGTCGTACTTGTAGGAATAGATATCGATGCCGGCGCGCAGGTCGCGGCCGAGGAAGCGCGGCTCGGTGAAGGAGAAGTCGATCTGCTGGCGCAGCGAGCCGACGGAAACCCGCGCCCGGACGTTCTGGCCGCGTCCGCGGAAGTTCCTCTCGCTGATGCCCAGATCCAGGATCAGCTGGTCAACCGAGCTGTAGCCGGCGCTGAACGACAGTTCCCCGGTCGGCTGTTCCTCAACCTGAACCCGCAGGGTCGTGCGATCAGGAACGCCGCTGGGGACTTCCTCGATCGTGACTTCCTTGAAGAAGCCCAGGCCGCGGATCTGTTGCCGCGAACGGTCAACCAGCACGCGGTTGTAGGCGTCACCTTCGGTGACGTTCATCTCGCGACGGATGACGGTGTCGAGCGTGCGGCTGTTCCCGACGATGTCGATCCGGTCAATGTAGACGCGCGGGCCTTCCTTGACCGCGAACACCACGTCGACGGTCTGGTTCTCGCGGTTGGGAATGTAGCGCGGCCGGACGTCCACGAAGGCGAAGCCGGCGGCGCCGGCCGCAAAGGTCAGCGAGTCCGTCGCCTGCTCGATCAGCTCGTCCTGATAGATCTGGCCGGTGCGGATCGGCAGCAACTGCTGCAGCACCGTGCCGTCGAGCTTCTTCAGCTCGGTCTCGACCGTCAGCTTGCCGAACTTGTACCGCTGGCCTTCCTCGATCGTGTAGGTGACGACGAAGCCGTTCCGTTCGGGCGAGAGCTCGGCCACCGCCGAGATGACCCGGAAGTCGTAGTAGCCCTTGTTGCGGTAGAACTTCCGCAGCTGTTCCTTGTCGTACTCGATCCTGTCCGGGTCGTAGTTGTCGTTGCTCGACAGGAATTTGTACCAGTGGGACTCCTCGGTGACGATCACGTCGGCCAGATCGCCGTCCGAGAAGGCCACGTTGCCCATGATGTTGATGTCGAGAACGCCGCTCTTGGGGCCCTCGTTGATCTCGAAGATCAGGTCGATGCGCTTCTGCGGCAGCTCGACCACCTTGGGCGTCACGGTCACGCCGATGCGGCCGGACTTGCGGTAGAGCTCGATCAGGCGCTGGACGTCCGACTGGACCTTGGCGCGGGTGAAGATACCGCGCGGCCGGATCGTCACTTCCTCACGAAGCTTGTCTTCCTTGAGGGCCGAGTTTCCCTCGAAGATCACCCGGTTGATGATCGGGTTTTCGACCACGCGAACGACCAGATCGCCGTTCTGCTGCAGGTCGATCTTCACGTCCGCGAACAGGTCGGTGCGGAACAGGGTCTTCAGCGCGACGTCGATGCGCGCTGAGTCTACCTGGTCGCCCGGTTGAATCGGCAGGTACGAGAGAACCGTTCCCGCCTCGATGCGTTCATTGCCCTGCACCAGGATGCGCTGAACCGCCCCCTGTTCGACCTGGGCGAGCGCCGTGGTCGGGAGGGTGAGCGCCGTCGTGCCCATAAGGAGCGCGGCAAGGGTAACGATTGCGGCGCTGTGCGCACGAGCATGCTTCATATGGTCTGCCATCGGCGGTCGGCGGGTGCTCACGAGAACAGACCACCAAGGAAATTGAACACGTTGTAGCGCTGCAGGTCGTTCCAGACCGCGAACAGCATGAATCCCAACAGCAAGGCAAGACCAAGGCGATAGCCTACAGCCTGGACATTTGCCGCCAGTGGCCTGCGGGCAACGGCTTCATACGCGTAAAACACCAGATGTCCGCCATCCAGAACAGGGATCGGCAGCAAATTCAGGAAGCCGACGCTGACGGAGAGAATCGCAGACAGCTGCAAAAGGGCCACGAAGGAGCCGAACACGCCCATCGCCGGGTTCGGCGCGCCCTCGGCGCCGGCCTTGGCCACGGCGTCAGACGCCGCTGCGATGCCGATGAAGCCGCCGAGCTGGTCGGCGGGCACCTGACCGCGCACCAGGCGGCCCAGATAGTAGAAGGTGGTCGACAGGACGTCCCAGGTCTTGCCTGCGCCCTCCCCGATGGCTTCGATCGGCCCGTAGCGCACCCGCTTGGTGTCCTCGGCAGTCGCCTGATGGCTCAGGCCGAGCACGCCGATCTTCTGGCGGGCCCCGGTCGGGTCAACGACCTCCTTGAGCGCCGGCGTTGCGACCAGCTGCAGCTCGCGTCCGCCCCGCTCGACCGTGAAGACGATCGGAACGTTGGCCCGCACGACGGTGTGGCGGACGATGTCCTGGAAGTCGTGGACCACCTGGCCGTCGGCCCGGGTGATGACGTCGCCGGCGACAAATCCGGCCTTCTCGGCCGCGCCGCCCGGCGCGACTTCGGTCACCCGCGGCGTGCTGCGCACCTCGCCGAAGACGCCGAGCAGCAACGCGAACAGGGCGATCGCCAGGATGAAATTGGCCACGGGACCGGCCACGGTGATGATCGCCCGCTGCCAGACCGGCTTGAAATGGAAGAACTTCTGCAGGGCCGCCGGATCATTGTGCTCGAGGATCCTGGCCTTCATTTCCGCCAGGTCGTCCTGGTCGGGCACGCTGGCGGCGTTGTCATCGCCGGCGAAGCGCACATAGCCGCCCAGCGGAATCCAGCCGATGCGCCATTCAACGTCGCGCTTGTCGCGCCATTTGAAGATCGCCCGGCCGAAGCCCACGGAGAAGCTGTCGATCACGGTGCCGAAGGACCGGGCCGCCCAGTAATGTCCCAGCTCGTGAATCGTGACCACGAGGGTCAGCACGAACAGAAACGGCAGGATCCAGGACACAAGGTCAGGCAAGCCGGCTACTCCCTTACAGTCAGTGGAAGACTGGACGCAGCGAAACCGCTTCCGCCGCAACCCGGCGCGCGCTCGCATCGACCATCATTGCGCCCTCGAGAGCGCCATCCCCCACGCCAGCGTCCAGATCCCCCACACCGTTCATGCGGGCGAGGGTATCGGAAACCAGCGGCGCAATATCGAGAAAGCCGATCCTGCGGTCAAGGAAGGCCGCCACCGCGACCTCATTGGCGGCGTTCATCGCGGCCGGCGCGCCGCCGCCGGCGTTGAGCGCGTCGCGCGCAATGCCGATCGCCGGGAACTTGTCCGAGTCGGGTGCCTCGAAGGTCAGCTGACCCATGGCGGCAAGGTCCAGCTTCGGCGCCGGCCATGGCAGCCGGTCGGGCCAGGCGAAGGCGCAGGCGATAGGCGCCCGCATGTCCGGCGGGCCGAGTTGCGCAAGTGTCGACCCGTCCTCGTACTCGACCATGCTGTGAATCACCGACTGGGGATGGATGAGCACGTCGATGCGCTCGGCGGGCGTGGAGAAGAGGTACGAGGCCTCGATCATCTCCAGGCCCTTGTTCATCATCGTCGCGGAATCGATCGAAATCTTGGCGCCCATGCTCCAGTTTGGGTGGGCGACCGCCTGTTCCGGCGTTGCGGTCTTCATCTGCTCGCGGGTCCAGGTGCGGAACGGGCCGCCCGAAGCCGTGAGGATCAGTCGCGCGACCCGCTGGATGCAATCCGGCTGCAGCACCTGGAAAATCGCCGAATGCTCGGAATCCACGGGGATCACCCGTCCGCCGGCCAGGCGAGAGGCTTCCAGCAGGGCCGGGCCGGCGCAGACGAGACTCTCCTTGTTCGCCAGCGCGATCACCGAGCCCTTACGCGCCGCCGCCAGGGTCGGGGCGAGACCCGCCGCGCCGACGATGGCCGACATCACCCAGTCGGCGCCCAGGGCCGCGGCATCCTCGATGGCCTTGGCGCCGCCGGCGGCCTGCAGGCCGCTGCCGCTGAGCCGCTCACGCAGCTCGCCGAGCTTCGACTCGTCCTCGATCACCACCAGCATCGGACGCCAGCGCAGCGCCTGCTGCGCCAGCAACGCGACATTCCGGCCGGCGGTCAGGGCGAGAATCTCGACCGCCGCGCCTGACTTGTCGAACAGATCCAGGGTCGAGACACCGATGGACCCGGTCGACCCCAGGACCACCACGGTGCGCGGGGCGGTCACGTCGCCCATCCCCAGTGAACGATGATGCGCGCGCCCGCGATGGCGATGCTGGCGAACAGCAGCCCGTCCACACGGTCGAGCAGACCGCCATGGCCAGGAATGAGATCGCCTGAGTCCTTCACGCCGAACCGCCGCTTCAACATCGACTCCCACAGATCACCGGCCATGGTCGCGAGCCCGCCGACAAGGCCGAACACGCCGGCGGTGAGCGAGGTCAGCTCCATTCCCGCGAAATAGGAAAAGGCGATCGCCGCGAGAACCGAGCCGGCAAGGCCGCCGATGAAGCCCGACCACGTCTTGTTCGGCGAGAACCGTGGCCAGAGTTTGGGCCCCTTGAGCGCGCTGCCGACCGCGAATGCGCAGATGTCCGCCGCCCAGGTGATGACGAACAGCAGCAGCATCCAGGTCACGCCGGGGGTCAATGACCAGCTGACGCTTTCGCCGGCGGGATTGCGCAGCCAGACCATCGCGATACAGGCCGGCGCGATGTAGATCACGCCATAGGCCGCATCCGCCGCGCGGTCGGCCTTGTGCCGGGTTATGAAGGCCGCGAGCAGCGCGCCGCCGATCATGAGAAGCCAGGCGCTGCGATACCAGCCGACATGGGCCGCGAACACGGCCGCCAAAACGGCCACAGTGATCGTGACGGCGACCTCGGCCGGCGCTTCCGGGGCGCACATCTTGCCCCATTCGACCGCCAGCAGGCCGATGGCGATGGCGATCATCAGCAGGAACGGCCCGCCGCCATACCAGATCGCGCCCAGCACCGTCGGCACCAGGACGGTGGCCGAAGCGATGCGGATCGCCAGGTTCTTCCAGTCGAAGTCTTTACCCGGCGGCGAGGACGTCATCGGACGCGGCTCCGCCATAACGCCGCTCACGGGCCCGGTACTCGGCGATCGCCGCGCTCAGATGGTCAGGCCCGTAGTCGGGCCAGTAGACGTCCTGGAACACCAGCTCGGCGTATGCGCACTCCCACAGCAGGAAGTTGGAAATGCGCTGCTCGCCGCTGGTGCGGACGATCAGGTCAGGCGCAGGCGAGTCGGCGGTCGAGAGCTTCTGTTCGAACAGGGCCTCGTCGAGATCCGCGGCGCGCGCCCTGCCCTGTTCGACGTCCTCGGCGAAACGGCGGGCGGCGTCGGTGATATCCGCCCGGCCGCCGTAGTTGAACGCGACCTGCAGCAGGAACTTGTTGTTTTCAGCGGTGCGCGCTTCGGCGCGGTCGATGATCGCCAGGATGTCGGGCTTCAGTCCCGAGCGACGGCCGATGACGCGAACCCGGACGCCTTCGCGCACCAGCCGCTCCAGATCGCTTTCGACGTAGGCCTTGAGCAGGCTCATCAGTTCGGAGACTTCGGCCATCGGCCGACGCCAGTTCTCGGTCGAAAAGCCGAACACAGTCAGGGTCGTAACGCCCAGGCCGGACGCGGCCTCGACAGTCCGTTTCAGCGCCTTGACGCCCTCCCGGTGACCGAAAGTGCGTGGCAGGCCGCGCTGTTTGGCCCAGCGCCCGTTGCCATCCATGATGATGGCGACATGCAGCGGCCCGTCCGTCGGCGTCATCGCCACTCCTTCCTGTCCGTCACGCGTCATCCCCCGCGAAACGTACAGCTCAAACCTGCATGATCTCTTGTTCTTTTGTTTTCAAGGTCTCGTCGATGCGCTTGACGCACTCGTCGGTCATCTTCTGGACCTCGCCGTCCATGCGGCGAAGCTCGTCCTCGGTGATGACGGAGTCTTTCTCCGCCTTCTTGAGATCGGCCATGGCGTCGCGTCGCACGTTGCGAACGGCGATCTTCTGCTGCTCGGAGTATTTCCCGGCCACCTTGACCAGGTCCTTGCGGCGCTCCTCGGTCAGGGGCGGCACCGGGATGCGCAGGTTCTGTCCCTCGACCACCGGGTTGAAGCCCAGGCCGGAGTTCCGGATGGCCTTTTCCACGGAGACGACCAGGGCGCGATCCCAGACGCTGACGCTGATCGAGCGGGGCTCGGGGACGCTCACCGAGCCCACCTGGTTCAGCGGAACGGTGTTGCCGTAGGCCTCGACCATCACCTGGTCGAGCAGGCCTGACGACGCGCGGCCGGTCCGCAGACTGGCGAACTCGTCTTTCAGGGCGGAAACGGCCTTTTCCATGCGGCTCTTGTAGGTGCTCAGCACGGGTTTTTCGGCGGCGGCCATATGCAGGCTCCCTCTTCTTCCTATGCAGCTTCGGAAATGACGGTGTGGACGCCCTCGGCGCGCAGCACCTTCATCAGATTGCCCCGTTCGCGGATCGAGAAGACCACGATGGGGATGCCGTTCTCGCGCATCAGACTGATCGCCGACGCGTCCATGACCTTGAGGTCACGGGACAGCACGTCGTGATAGGTCAGCCGGTCAAAGCGTTGCGCGGATTTGTCCTTCTTCGGATCGGCGGTGTAGACGCCGTCCACGCTGGTGCCCTTGAACAGGGCGTCGCAGTTCATCTCCGCCGCCCGCAGGGCTGCGCCGCTGTCGGTGGTGAAGAACGGATTGCCGGTGCCGGCGGCGAAGATAACCACCCGGCCCTTTTCCAGATGGCGCTCGGCGCGGCGGCGGATCAGCGGCTCGCAGACGGTCGGCATCGGAATGGCAGACTGCACCCGGGTGGAGACGCCGATGCGCTCAAGCGCGTCCTGCATCGCCAGGGCGTTCATCACGGTCGCCAGCATGCCCATGTAGTCGGCGCTGGCCCGTTCCATGCCCTTGGCCGCGCCGGCCAGGCCGCGGAAGATGTTGCCGCCGCCGATGACCAGGCACAATTCGATGCCGCTGTCGGCCACCTGCTTCAGGTCCTGGGCGACCGCCGCGACGGTCTCCATGTCGATGCCGAAGGCGGAATCGCCCATCAGCACCTCGCCGGACACCTTCACCAGGATTCGCTTGTAGGTCTTTGTCGGCATGGGTTTCCGGCGCTTGAGCGAGTCAGTCGGGCTCAACATAGACCAAGGGCGCCCCCAGCGTCAGCCGGGAGCGCCCCCAATCAGGTATTCGGTACGCGGATCAGGCGCCGCCGGTCATCGACGCCACTTCGGCGGCGAAGTCCGTGACTTCCTTTTCCACGCCTTCGCCGAGGGCCAGGCGGATGAAGCCCTGCACCTTCAGCGACGAACCCAGTTCCTTGCCGGTCGCTTCGACCAGCTGCTCGACGGTCTGGTCCGGGTTCATGACGAAGGCCTGCTTCAGCAGCACGACTTCCTCGTAGAACTTGCGGATCCGGCCCTCGACCATCTTCTCGACGACCGACTCGGGCTTGCCCGAGGCCAGCGCCTGTTCGGTGAAGACGGCGCGTTCGCGTTCGACGTTGGCCTGGTCGAGGTCATCGGTCGACAGCGACAGCGGGTTGGTCGCGGCCACGTGCATGGCGATCTTGCGGCCCAGTTCCATGATGGCCGCCTGGTCGCCGGCGCCCTCGATGGCCACCAGCACGCCGATCTTGCCGAGTTCCGGCGCGACGGCGTTGTGGATATAGGCGCCGATGGCGCCCTCGGCCACGACGAAGCGCTTCGAACGGCGCACCATCATGTTCTCGCCGATCGTGGCGATCAGCTGGGTGACCATCTCGCCGATGACTTCACCGTCAGCCGTCTTGGCCGCGGTGATCGCCTCGACGCCGTCGACGTCCAGACCAGCCTTGGCCGTGGCCCGGGCGGCGTTCTGGAACAGTTCGTTGCGCGCGACGAAGTCCGTCTCGGCGTTCAGCTCGATGACCGAGGCGGTCATGCCCTTGCCGTCGTTGCGCGTGGCGATGGCCACGAGACCTTCGGCGGCGGCGCGGTCAGCCTTCTTGGCGGCCTTGGACAGGCCCTTGGCGCGCAGCCAGTCGATCGACGCTTCCATGTCGCCGTCGTTTTCGACGAGCGCCTTCTTGCAGTCCATCATGCCGACGCCGGTCTTCTCGCGCAGGTCCTTGACCAGCGCAGCGGTGATTTCCGCCATATCGTGTCCTCCTGAGTTGGGACTTATAGGGTCGCGGCCCGGCCTTACGACCGGGCTGCGAAAACGGTGTGACGCCAAGGCTCTCCCGAAGGAGAACGATCAGCTGGCGGCGGGTTCTTCCGGAGCGGCTTCAACGGCCGCTTCGGCCGCCACAGGGGCTTCGGCCGGAGCCTCAACCGGGGCCGCGACGGCCTCCGGTTCAGCGGGGGCTTCAGCAGCAGCGGGAGCGGGCTCCGGCGTAAGCTCTCGGGCGAGCGTCGGCTCGACCGGGGCTTCCGAGGCGCCGATATCGACGCCGCTGGCCACCACGCCGGCGGCCATGCCGTCGAGCACCGAGTCAGCGATCAGATCGCAGTACAGCAGGATGGCGCGCGCGGCGTCATCGTTGCCCGGGATCGGATAGGTGATGCCGTCGGGGTCGCAGTTGGTGTCCAGGATCGCGATGACCGGGATGTTCAGCTTGCGGGCCTCGAGGATGGCGATCGCTTCCTTGTTGGTGTCGATCACGAACATCAGGTCGGGAATGCCGCCCATGTTCTTGATGCCGCCCAGGCTCAGCTCGAGCTTGTCGCGCTCGCGCGTCAGCTGCAGCAGCTCCTTCTTGGTGCGGCCGGCGCCGTCGCCGTCCAGCACGCCTTCCAGCTCGCGCAGACGCGAGATCGAACCGGAGATGGTGCGCCAGTTGGTCAGGGTGCCGCCGAGCCAGCGGTGGTTGACGTAGTACTGGGCGCAGCGCTTGGCGGCCGTGGCCACCGGGTCCGAGGCCTGACGCTTGGTGCCGACGAACAGCACGCGACCGCCGGCGGCCGCGACTTCGCGGACCTTCACGAGGGCCTGGTGCAGCAGCGGGATCGACTGCGACAGATCGATGATGTGGATGTTCGAGCGCGAGCCGAAGATGTAGCGGTCCATCTTCGGGTTCCAGCGGTGCGTCTGGTGGCCGAAGTGGGCGCCGGCTTCAAGCAGCTGGCGCATGGAGAACTCGGGGAGAGCCATGTGGTCTTGTCCTTTTTCCGGTTATCGCCTCCGCAGACAAACCCCTGGATTTCCAGGGACCGGAACGGACTGAGCAGGATTTCTCCCCACCCGGCCCGAACGTCCACGTGCGTGATGAGGCGCGCATGTAGGGGATGGAGGGCGGAAATGCAAGCGGGGGCGCGGCTGCAGCGTCTTTCCTCTCCCGTGAGGGAGAGGGGGACCATGCGGAGCATGGTGGAGAGGACGGAGCCGCTCTGACCAGCGAGTTCTGATTTCCGGGCGTGCCGGATCGCCTCGCGCCGCCCCTCCACCATGCTCCGCATGGTCCCCCTCCCCGCTTCGCGGAGAGGATTGATGCTGATACGCCCTGAAGGCCTTGATGGAATTCGAGCTCCGGGCGACGGCCTTCGTCAAGGACCGCTTCGCGGCCGCGCCGCGGCGGGCTCTTCCTTGACCAAGGTCGTCTCCGGAGCAAGCTGGCCGTCAAGACATCAGGGGGTGGTCTGCCTTTGAGCCCCCCCCAATAGCCGCTCATCCCGGCGAAGGCCGGGACCCAGGTGTTTTTGAAACAGCTGCCCGTCTATCGGGTTGGCCTCGAGCCATCCCTGAACCATGAGCCGAAACTCTGAAACAAGCCTGGGTCCCGGCCTCCGGCCGGATGAGCGGATCTAGAGGAAAGGCTCGGAAGCCCTACACATCCTCCAGGTACGCCACCCCCGGCGCGGTCTTCAGCGCCCCGCGCAATGAAGCGTCCAGCGTGTAGAACCCCGGCAGCTTGACCTCGACCTCGCGGCCCCCGCCGAGGCCAGCAACGAGGACCACCTCCCCGCCCCGCTGGGACGAGGCTACCTGGAGGCGTTTCTTCAGCGCCTCGATCTCCATCGAGTGCGGCGAGACATGCACCCGCAGGCTGGCGGCGACCGACTCGATGGCCTTGTCGATCGGTTCGGCGTCATCGCCGAAGAAGCGCACCTCGCCGTCGCGGGACTTGGCGCGGACCCTGATCGCGACGGCCTTGCCCGGCTCGAGGATGTCGCGGCACTTGCGCAGCGCCTCGGGCGGGAACAGCACCTCGTATTCGCCGGTCGGGTCGGACAGGGAGACGAAGGCGAACCGTTCGCCGCTCTGCTGGGTGCGTTCCTGCCGGCGGCGGACCATGCCGGCCATGCGGAAGGCCTCGGTCCCCGCCTCGGCCTGCACGATCGCGTCGCTGAGCATGGTGGTGCGGCGGCGGCGCAGCACCTCGACCATGTCCTCCAGCGGGTGACCGGTCAGGTAGAAGCCGACGGCCGCCAGTTCCTCGTCGAGCCGGCGGATCTGGTCCCAGGGCTCGGTGCGCGGCAGGCGCGGCCGCGAGGCGTCAGGCTGCTCGCCGCCGAACAGGCTGACCTGGGCCGAGGCGCGATCGGCCGCCAGGCTCTGGCCGTGCGCCACCAGCACATCGGCGGCCTCGACGATCTGGGCCCGGTTGGGGTGGATGCTGTCGAAGGCGCCGGCGCGGGCGAGGCTTTCCAGCGCCCGCTTGTTCACCTGGCGCGGATCGACGCGCTCGACGAAGTCGAACAGGTCGCGGAACGGCCCGCCCTCGGCCCGTACGGCGGCGACATGCTCCATGGCGGCGAAGCCGACATTGCGCACCGCCCCCAGGGCGTAGAGCACTTCGCCGTCCTCGACCTCGAAGTCGGCGCTCGAGCGGTTGATGTCCGGCGCGCGCACCTTGACCTGGAACTTGCGGGCGTCCTGGTAGAACACGGCCAGCTTGTCGGTGTTGCTCAGGTCGAGGCTCATCGAGGCCGCGAGGAACTCGACCGGCGTGTTGGCCTTCAGCCAGGCCGTCTGATAGGCGATCAGCGCGTAGGCGGCGGCGTGCGACTTGTTGAAGCCGTAGCCGGCGAACTTCTCGACGTGCTCGAAGATGGCCCCGGCCTTGTCGCCGTCGACGCCGCGCTCGATGGCGCCGGAGACGAACCGCGCCTTCTGCTGGTCCATCTCCTCCTTCTTCTTCTTGCCCATCGCCCGGCGCAGCATGTCGGCTTCACCGAGGCTGTAGCCGGCCAGAACCTGGGCGATCCGCATCACCTGTTCCTGGTAGACGATGACGCCGTAGGTCTCGCTGAGCACCGCCTCGAGGGACGGGTGCATGACGTCCATCGGCCGGCGGCCGAACTTGGTGTCGATGAACAGGTCGATGTTGTCCATCGGGCCCGGCCGGTAGAGCGAGATCAGCGCGGTGATCTCCTCGATCGTACCCGGCCGCATCTTGCGCAGGGTGTCGCGCATGCCCTGGCTTTCCAGCTGGAACACCCCGACCGTCTGGCCCGACGACATCAGCTCGTAGGAGGCCGTGTCATCCAGCGCCAGTTTGGCCAGATCGATCGCCGCGCCACGCTTGGCCAGGTATTTCACCGCCCGGTCGAGGACCGTCAGGGTCTTGAGGCCGAGGAAGTCGAACTTCACCAGGCCGGCGGACTCCACCCACTTCATGTTGAACTGGGTCGCCGGCAGCTCCGAGCGCGGATCCTTGTAGAGCGGCGTCAGCTCGATCAACGGCCGGTCGCCGATGACCACGCCGGCGGCGTGGGTCGAGGCGTTCCGGTAGAGCCCCTCCAGACGCAGCGCGACCTCGAGACACTGGGCGACCGACGGGTCGTCGTCGCGCGCCTGGCGCAGCCGCGGTTCGAGATTGATCGCCTGGGCCAGGGTCGTGGGATTGGCCGGATTGTTCGGCACCATCTTGCAGAGCCGGTCGACGAGCCCCAGCGGCAGCTGCATCACCCGGCCGACGTCGCGCAGCACGGCGCGCGCCTGCAGGGTGCCGAAGGTGATGATCTGGGCCACCCGGCCAATGCCGTACTTGTCCTGCACGTACTCGATCACCTCCTCCCGCCGCTCCTGGCAGAAGTCGATATCGAAGTCGGGCATCGAGACCCGCTCGGGATTGAGGAACCGCTCGAACAGCAGGCCGAACCGCAGCGGATCCAGACCGGTGATCGTCAGCGCCCAGGCGACCAGCGAACCGGCCCCGGAGCCACGGCCGGGCCCGACCGGAATGCCCTGGGCGTTGGCCCATTTGATGAAGTCCGAAACGATCAGGAAGTAGCCCGAGAAGCCCATCGTCTGGATGACGCCGATCTCGCGCTCCAGCCGCGCCCAGTAGTCCGCCTCCGGGGCGGCCAGTTCCAGACCTTCGAGCCGCATACGCAGCCCCTCGGCGGCCTGCCAGGCCAGTTCGGCGTTCTCGTCGCGCCCGGCGGCGGTCGGGAAGCTCGGCAGGATCGGATCGCGCTTGCTGACCATGAAGGCGCAGCGCCGCGCGATATCGATGCTGTTGTCGCAGGCCTCAGGCAGATCCGAGAACAGCGCGCGCATGTCGGCCGCCGGCTTGAACCAGTGCTCGGCCGTCACCCGGCGCCGTTCGTCCTGACCGATGAAGGCGCCGTCGGAGATGCACAGCAGCGCATCGTGCGCGTCATACATGTCGCGCTTGGCGAAATAGACGTCGTTGGTCGCCACCAGCGGAACATCGTGCTCGTAGGCCCAGTGAACCAGCCCGGCCTCGGCCGCCGCCTGCTCGGGCAGGCCATGCCGTTGGAGCTCAACGTAGAAGCGGTCACCGAACACCCGCGCCATCTCGGCGAGGGCCAGGGCGCCCTCTCCTGTCTTGCCGACCGCGAACAGCGGATCGACCGGGCCGTCGGTCCCGCCGCTGAGCAGGATCAGACCCTCGGCATGCTCAATGACCTTCGACCAGGCCACGCAGGGCTCGGCGACGCCGTCGTTTTCCAGATAGGCGGCCGACGACAGGGCCGAAAGGTTGAGATAGCCCGTCTCGCTCTGGGCGAGCAGCACGACGGTCGGCGTCCGCGCCCAGCGATGCGTCTGCCCCTCGCCGATCCCGGTCACCGGCAAGGCGCAGCCGATCAGCGGCTGGACGCCTGACTCCTTGGCCGTGACGGAGAATTCGAGGGCGCCGAACAGATTGGCCCGGTCGGTGACGGCCACGGCGGGCATGCCGGCGGCTTCCGCCATCTTGCCGACCGCCTCGGCCTTGATCGCCCCTTCGAGCAGGGAATAGGCCGACCGGACCCGCAGATGAACGAACCCGCCGTCGGCGCCGCTCCCTGCCTTGTCCCGCGCCATGGCGCCATCCCTTCAGGTTACCGCGCCGCGCCATTCGGGCCGGGCGTCAAACGAGTCACTTCACGGACAATCGCCCGCGCGGCGCTCGCATTCCAGCGGCAAGTCAGGCCACAACGTAGGCAACTGAACACATCATCCAGACAAAGCCGACGACGGAGGCCAAAGCGAGGGATTCACGAGCGATGCGGGCCATTCGGGCCTCCTCATTTCAAGTTGCCCGTTTGTTCTAATTCCTGTTTTGTTCTCACGTCAAGGCAATTCGGAGAACGCCGTCATGGACCAGCGCCTGAGCCTTATCACCCTTGGAGTCGGCGAGCCTCTCGCTGCGCCGGGCGGCGCCATCACCCTGGCGCTCAACGGGCGGTCCGTCGTCGAGGTTGATCAGGCTTACGCCCGGGCCATCGCCGCCGGCGGCCGAGCGGTAAAGGCGCCCGCGCCGGTCTTCTGGGGCGGCTATTCAGGCTACTTCGCTGATCCGGACGGCCATCTCTGGGAGCTCGCGCACAATCCGTTCTGCGAGATCACACCACGCGGGGAGACGCTTTTCGCCGGCTCGTCGGATTGACGTCGCCGCTGTTCATCGGCGGCTGATGCTGGCCCACGATGTCGGCGTGCTCTTCTCGCCGCACGACGCCGGTGATGTTCAGGCGCGCGAAGATCTCGGTGGCGCCGAAGCCGGACTGGGCTTCGTCCCAGGTCTCGAAAACGCTGCGGTGCAGGCTGTCGGTCTCACCGGCGTAGACGATCACCGGCGCGTCGCCGTTCCAGTGCACATAGATGAAGTTGGCGCCGCCCGGCGGAACCGGTCGCAGGTCTTCGAGCGCCTTGTAGCGGTAGAGGTTTCCGGACTGGCCGGCGATATCGAGGTGGCGGGTCAAGGTACGCTCCCAGCCGATGAAACAGGAACTGTCGTAAGACCCCGCGATCTGGGCGAAAGCGGGGCGCTGACGAAAGCGTGAGGGGTGACGGTCTAGAAGCCCGGCGTGCGCGCTTCGAGGTGCCCGTCCTTCAGGGCGAAGACCCGGTCCATATAACGGGCCAGCTCCATATTGTGCGTAGCGATCAGCGCCGCAACGCCGGTGTCCCGCGCCAGGTCGTACAACGCCTGGAAGACCGAGGCCGCCGTGTCGGGATCGAGGTTGCCGGTCGGCTCGTCGGCCAGCAGCAGGCGCGGCGCGTTGGTCAGGGCGCGGGCGATCGCGACCCGCTGCTGCTCGCCGCCGGACAGCTGGCCCGGCTGGTGATGCAGGCGTTCAGCCAGACCCAGCCGGCTCAGCAGCGCCTCGGCCCGCTCGCCGGCGACAGGGCGTGACTTTCCGGCGATCATCGCCGGCATGGCCACGTTCTCGATGGCCGAGAATTCCGGCAGCAGGTGGTGGAACTGGTAGACGAAGCCGATGGTGCCCAGCCGCATCCGCGTGCGCGGGCGATCGCCCAGCTTCGTGCAGTCCTGGCCGGCGACCGTCACCGTTCCGCCGTCCGGGCGTTCCAGCAGGCCGGCGGCATGCAGCAGTGACGACTTGCCCGAGCCCGACGGACCGATCAGCCCGACGATTTCGCCCGGCATCACGTCCAGATCGACGCCCTTGAGCACCGGCAGCCGGCCGGCGTCGGTGATGTAGGTGCGGGTGACCCCGCGCAGGGAGAGGACCGGTTCACTCATAACGCAGGGCCTCGACCGGATCGATGCGTGAGGCCCGCCAGGCCGGCGGCAGGGTGGCGACAAAGCTCATGAACAGCGACCAGCCGGTGATGATGCCGACCTCGCTCCATTCGATCTTCGCCGGGACGTGAGTCAGGAAATAGATGTCGGCGTTGAACACATTGGCGCCGGTGACCCACTCTACGGCCTTCTGGATCGCCTCGATGTTCATGCAGAAGATCACGCCCAGCAGCAGGCCCGCGACCGTGCCGGCGACGCCGACCGCCGCGCCGGACATGAAGAAGATGCGCATGATCGCGCCCTGCCCCGCGCCCATGGTGCGCAGGATGCCGATGTCGCGGCCCTTGTTCTTCACCAGCATGACCAGGCCCGAGATGATGTTCATGGCCGCGATGGCGACGATGAACATCAGGATCAGCCGCATCGCGGCCCGCTCGACCTGCAGGGCTTCGAAGAAGCTCTGGTTCTTCTGGGTCCAGTCGGTGACTGCCGAGCCGGGACCGGCCGCGCCGCTCAGCAGCGGCTTGATGTCTTCGACCGCATCGGGGTCGTCCAGCATGATCTCGATCGCGTCGACACTCGTGCCACGTCCGAAGAACAGCTGCGCCTGGGCGAGCGGCATGTAGATGAAGGCCTGGTCGTACTCGCTCATCCCGACCGAGAAGATGCCGCCGATCGTGTAGTCCTTCTGCGTCACGCTGGTGCCGAAGGCGGTCGACGACCCCGCGGGCGAGATCAGCGTGACGGAGTCGCCAGGCGCGACTCCGAGGCTGGCCGCCAGCCGGTCGCCCAGCAGGATCAGGTCGCCACCGTAGTCGCCCTGGCCGAAGCCCTCGCGGGAGCCGGCCTTGATGTTGCCCGAGACGATGGTCGTGGCCTTCAGGTCGGCGGGGGTCACGCCGCGCACGATGGCCCCGGCGATCTGGTTGGGGCCCAGCACCATGGCCTGGCCTTCGACGACCGGGATCACCTGCCTGACCCCGGGAACGGCGCGCAGGCGGGTGACGATCGCGCTCCGGTCCGGACTGTTCAGCGGTGCGCCGGTGACATAGGCGTGGCCGTTGAAGCCCAGGATCCGGTCAAGCAACTCGGTGCGGAAGCCGTTCATCACGCTCATCACGACGATGAGCACCATCACGGCCAGCATGATGCCGATGAAGGAGATCAGCGAGATCAGCGCCACGCCGCCGTGCTTGCGCTTGGCGCGCAGGTAACGGGCGGCGACGGCCCGTTCCCACAGGCCGAACGGCGGCGCGACGGAGCCGGCGGGCTGGGTCACGCAGCCGCCTTCGCCGACAGACCGGCGATCACATCGGCCAGCGGCGCCGTGGAGCGTTCGCCGCTCGCACGGTTCTTGATCTCGACATTGCCCTCGGCGAGGCCCTTGGGTCCGATAATCAACTGCCAGGGCAGGCCGATCAGGTCGGCGCGGGCGAACTTTCCGCCCGGCCGCTCGGCTGTGTCGTCGTAGAGAACGGCGCGGCCGGCGGCGGTCAGGGCCGCATAGGCCTGTTCACAGGCCGCGTCACAGGCCTCGTCGCCCGGACGCAGGTTGATCAGGGCCAGATCGAACGGCGCGACGGCCTCGGGCCAGATGATGCCGCCCTCGTCGTGGCTGGCCTCGATGATCGCGCCCAGCAGGCGCGAAACGCCGACGCCATAGCTGCCCATGTGGACATTGACGTCGACGCCGTCGGGACCGGTCACCCGGGCCTTCATCGGGTCGGAGTATTTCTCGCCGAAATAGAAGATGTGGCCGACCTCGATGCCGCGGGCCGACAGCTGCTTGTCGGCGGGCACGGCGGCGAAGGCGTCCGCGTCGTGCATCTCCTCGGTCGCCGCATAGAGCGCCGTGCGCTGGTCGACGAGCGGCTGCAGGTCGCCATACCAGTCGACGTCGGGACCGGGCGCGCCCATCTCGACCAGATCCTTGTGGCAGAACACCTGGCTTTCGCCGGTCTCGGCCAGCACGATGAACTCGTGGCTCAGGTCCCCGCCGATCGGGCCGGTGTCGGCCTTCATCGGCACGGCCTTCAGTCCCATGCGGGCGAAGGTGTTCAGATAGGCGATGAACATCCGGTTGTAGGCGGCTCGCGCGTCGGCCTCATTGAGATCGAAGCTGTAGGCGTCCTTCATCAGGAACTCGCGGCCGCGCATCACGCCGAAGCGCGGGCGGCGCTCGTCGCGGAACTTCCACTGGATGTTGTAGAGATTCAGCGGCAGGTCCTTGTAGCTCTTCACATAGGCCCGGAAGATGTCGGTCACGACCTCCTCGGCGGTGGGCCCGTAGAGCAGGTCGCGCTTGTGGCGGTCGGTGATGCGCAGCATCTCGTCGCCATAGGCCTCGTAGCGGCCGCTCTCGCGCCAAAGGTCGGCCAGCTGGATCGTCGGCATCAAAAGCTCGACGGCGCCGGCGCGGTCCATCTCCTCGCGAACGATCTGCTCGACCTTCTTCAGCACCCGCAGGCCCAGTGGCAGCCAGGCGTAGATTCCGGCCGCTTCCTGACGGATCAGGCCGGCGCGAAGCATCAGCTGGTGCGAAACGATCTGGGCGTCCGAAGGCGCCTCTTTGAGCGTAGGCAGGAAATAGCGCGACAGGCGCATTGGTAACCCCATGAAACGAGCGCCTGACTTACCCTCGCGGCCCCTTGATTGGCAACGCGGGCGGCAAAAAGAAGGCCGCCGGGATCGCCGGCGGCCTTGCAAGTCATCGTCGGGGAAAAACGCCACGGAGCAAGACCGGCGAACCGGCCTTCCATGGCCCGACGCTAGCGCTGACTCGCGTGGCGGGCAGCCGCCTGCAGCGCCCCACGTACGCGGGAGTGACAATCGCTCAAAGTTTGGGCGACGGGAGCGGTCTGTGACAGAGGGCGCCGAAACCCTGGGCGCTTACCGCAGATCGTCAGCTGTTCGGCATCGACGGCAGGCTGATCAGGCCGAAGCGGATGACCAGCCAGATCACGCACCAGATCAGGGCCGAGACCCAGGTCGTGGTGATGAACTTGCGCTTGAGGTTGGGATTGACCGGCGCGCCGGGGTCGCCGCCGTCCTTCACCTCGATGCCTTCCTCGGCATAGGTGCGGTTGCCCAGCGGCAGGACGGCGAACAGGGTGGTCCACCAGAGGGTCAGATAGATGGCGATGCCGGTCCCGATGCCCATCAGTGATGTCCGTCCTTCGGGGTTTCCATCAGCTCGACCAGCATGCCGCCCATATCCTTGGGGTGCACGAAGATGATCAGGGTGCCATGCGCGCCGATGCGCGGCTCGCCCAGCACCGTCGCGCCCTTGGCGACCAGGGCGTCGCGGGCTTCGTAGATGTTCTCCACCTCGAAACAGATGTGGTGCTGCCCGCCCTTGGGGTTCTTGGCCAGGAAGCCGTGGATGGGGCTTTTCTCGCCATAGGGCTCGATCAGCTCGATCTGGCTGTTGGGCAGGTTGACGAAACAGACCCAGACGCCCTGCTCCGGCATCGCCCATTTGTCCGTCCACGAGGTCGCGCCCAGCAGGTCGCGATACATGTTCAGGGCGTCGTCGATCGAGGGCGTGGCGACGCCGACGTGGTTGAGCTTGCCGATCATGGGTGGCCTCCTAGATGCGCAGAACGGTCGTCTCGACCACGGGCTTGCGTTCCCATATCCGGAAGGCGCCCTTTTTGACCACCCGGGACAGGGCGCTCTCGACGATCTCGTCGAAGGCGCGTTCCTCTGCAGGGACCTTCTTCACAGCCTGCTCGGCATCGCGGCACAGATCGTCGAGCGCCTCGTCCAGCGGGAAGTCGGCGTCGCCGGCCAGGCCGATGGCGCGGATCTGCGGACCGGAGACGATCCGTCCCTTCCCGTCGAGCGCGATGGTGACCATCAGCACGCCGTTGAAGGCCGCGTGACGACGCTCCTTGAGGGCGTCGCCGTTCTCGGGGGTGACCATGCCGCCGTCGATGTACAGGCGGCCGGCGGGGACCTCGTCGATGATCTCGGCGCGACCGGGGGCCAGGCGGACCATGTCGCCGTTGCGCGGGCTGACCGTCTGCGGAACCTGCAGATCGCGGGCGAAGGCGGCATGCTCGAGCAGGTGGCGACGCTCGCCATGGGTCGGCACCGCGATCTGCGGCCGGGCCCAGGCGTACATCTGGGCCAGTTCGTCCCGGCAGGGGTGGCCGGACACGTGGATCCCCGGATGGTCGCGCTCGGTGCAGAGGCGGACGCCGCGGTCGGCCAGACTGTTCTGCAGGTTGCGGATCGGCACCTCGTTGCCGGGGATCACCCGCGAGGAGAAGATCGCGTGGTCGCCCTTGCCCAGGTTGACGTGCGGGTGTGTCCCCGACGCGATCCGCGCCAGCGCCGCACGGGCCTCGCCCTGGCTGCCGGTGCAGAGGTAGAGGATCTTGTCCTGCGGGAAGTGCTTGGCTTCCTTCTCGTTGATGAACTCCTTGAGACCGCTCATCAGCCCGACGGACCGGGCCGCGGCGCTCATGCGGTGCATCGACCGGCCGACCAGACAGACACGGCGATCAGCGGCCTCTGCGGCGCGGATCACGCTGTCCATGCGTGCGACGTTCGAGGCGAAACAGGCCACCGCCACCCTGCCCGTCAGCGGCTTGATCAGATCGGCCAGCGCCTTGCGGACATCGGCCTCGGAGCCGGCGTGGCCGTCAACGAACACATTGGTGCTGTCGCAGACCATCGCCAGCACGCCCTCGTCGCCGAGCTTGCGGATCGCCTCGTCGTCGGTGACGCCGCCCAGCAGCGGGTCTGGGTCGATCTTCCAGTCGCCGGTGTGCAGCACCGTGCCCAGCGGGGTGCGGATCGCCAGGCCGTTCGGCTCCGGGATCGAGTGGGTCAGGGTGATCAGCTCGAGCTCGAACGGCCCCAGCGAAATCTTGCCGCTCAGTGGCACCTCGGTGATGTCGACCTCGTCGAGGAGGCCGGCGTCACGCAGCTTCTCCCGCAGCAGGAAGGCGGTGAACGGCGTGGCGTACACCGGCGCCTTCAGGCGCGGCCACAGCCAGGCCACCGCGCCGATGTGATCCTCATGGGCGTGGGTCAGCACGATGCCGAGGATGTCGTCGGCATAGTCCTCGATGTAGGTCGGGTCCGGCAGGATCACCTCGACCCCGGGCGTCGTCTGGTCGCCGAAGGTGATGCCCAGGTCGACGACAATCCACTTGCGATCGTCCTCCGGCCCGTAGCCGTAGAGATTGAAGTTCATGCCGATCTCGTTGGACCCGCCCAGGGGCAGGAAGACCAGCTCGTCGTTCTTGCGCGCTTTCATTGGCTGCGCAGATGGGCGTTGCGGCGATGGATTTCCAGCAGCCCGCGGATCGTCAGATCCGGGTCGTAGTGGTCGATCATGTCGGTAGCGCCTTCAAACAGGGAGACGACGCCTCCGGTCGCGACAACGGTCAGGTGTTCGCCCCGTTCCGCCTTGATGCGGGCGATCAGCCCTTCGATGAGTCCGATATAGCCCCAGAACACGCCCGACTGCATGGCGGTCACGGTGTCGGTGCCCACGACCCGGTTGCGTTCCGGGCGCTGGATAGCGATCCGCGGGAGCTTGGCCGCGGCCTCGTGCAGCGCCTGCATGGAGAGGTTCACGCCGGGCGCGATGATGCCGCCCTCGAACCCGCCGTCGGCCGCGACGATGTCGAACGTGGTGGCCGTGCCGCTGTCGATGACGATCAGGGGCCCCGGGTAGGCGATGTGGGCGCCGACAGCATTGACCAGCCGGTCAGCGCCCGCCTCGGACGGCTTGTCGATCCGCACCGCGACGCCGAGCTCCGCATTCTCGCCAATGATCAGCGGCTCGACGCCGAGATAGCGGCGCGACAGGTTGCGCAGGTTGAAGATCGACTGCGGCACGACGCTGGAGATGATGCAGCCGCTGAGGCTCTTCATCGTCAGGCCGTTCATCTCGAACAGCTGCGACAGCCAGACGGCGTATTCGTCAGCCGTGCGGGTGCTCTCGGTCGCCGAGCGCCATTGGGCGATCCAGGTCTCGCCGTCATGGACGGCGAACAGGGTGTTGGTATTGCCCTGCTCGATAGCCAGCAGCATCTAGGGCTCCCTCGGTTCGATTTCATCGAACCGCGATTCCAAAGTTGGGCGGATCGGACCACGAGCGACTGACATCGCTCGCTACGATCCGCCGAAGAAAACGTCGCCAGCGGTGATGCGCCGCAGCATTCCGTCTGGCAAGCGCAACCGAAGCGCGCCATCCGGATCGAGGCCTTCGGCTACGCCGGAGACCGTTTCATGGCCGAGCCGGGCCGTGCAGGCTTCACCGAGCCCATGCGCCCGACGCGTCCAGGCGTCAGCGATCACGGGGAAGCCGGAGGTCTGCCAGACCTGTCGCCAGCGCTCGAAAGACGCAGCCAGGACCGTGAGGGCTTCCAGAGGCTTTGGCGGCGGCGCCGTCATGTGTTCAGCGAAGGCGGTCGCGGGACGCTCAGGCGCTTCGGGGGGCGTGGAGAGGTTCACGCCGACACCGACCGCGACCCAGAGCCCGCGCGGGTGCTGGCCGGATTCCACGAGAATGCCACTGGTCTTGCGACCGTCGATCATCGGATCGTTGGGCCATTTCAGCGTGACCTGCGAGGCAGGGACGAAGGCGTCGGCCAGATCGGCGACCGCAAGGGCGGCGACAAAGCTGATCTGCGCGGCCTCGGCCGGCGGACGGTCGGTGACAAACAACAGGGTGGCCGCGAGGTTGCCCTGCCCCGTCTCCCAGGTACGGCCGCGACGACCGCGACCGGCGGTCTGGCGAGCGGCCGTGATCCACAGGGGCCCCACCTCTCCCGCTTCGGCGCGGCGACGCGCCTCGGCGTTCGTGGAATCGATCTCTTCGAGCGCCTCGATGCGCGGCGCGGTCACGTCAGCCGAAGGCGGCTGCGGCGGCCAGGGCCATCTGCTCAAGCCAGCCCAGGGCGAACAACGCCACCGGGAAGGAGAACAGCGCCGCGACGATGGCGACGGTCTTGGCCGACACCGGCGGCGTTTCCACCTCGCCCGTCGGCGAGTCGAACCACATGACCTTCAGCAGACGCAGGTAGTAGACCGCCGCCACCACGCTGCCGAGCAGGCCGAGCACGGCCGGCCAGACCAGACCCGCATCCAGCGCCGCCTTGAACACGAAGAACTTGGCGAAGAAGCCGCTGAACGGCGGCAGACCGAGGGCGGAGAGCGCGAAGGCGGTCATGGCCAGGGCGATGCCGGGCTGCGACTTGAACAGGCCTGCCATGTCCTGGATCGTCTCCATCGGCTTGCCGTTGCGCTGCAGCGCGCTGAGGCAGGCGAAGAAGCCGGTCACGTCGACCAGATAGAGCGTCAGGAACAGCAGCATGGCCTGAACGCCCGCTTCGCCCCCTGCGGCCAGGCCCAGCAGGGCGTAGCCGATGTTGGCGATCGAGCTGTAGGCCCACAGGCGCTTGAGATTGCGCTGGGCGAGACCGGCGAAAGCGCCGACGAACACCGACAGCAGCGCGACGATGACGATCACCTGCTGCCATTGTCCGAGCGCGGCGCCGAAACCTTCCGACAGCACACGGGCCAGCAGGACCATCGCCGCGATCTTCGGCGCGCCGGCGAAGAAGCCGACGACAGGCGTCGGAGCGCCTTCATAGACATCCGGCGTCCACATGTGGAACGGCGCAGCGGAGACCTTGAAGGCCAGGCCGCAGATCAGGAACACCAGGCCGAATAGCACGCCGGTGTGCGCCTGGCCGCCCTGGATCGAGGCGGCGATGACGTCGAAATGGGTCGAGCCGGCGAAGCCGTAGATCAGCGAGGCGCCGTACAGCAGCAGGCCGGAGGACAGCGCGCCGAGCACGAAGTACTTCAGACCCGCTTCGGAGGACTTGGCGTCATCGCGGCGGAAGGCGGCCAGCACATAGAGCGCCAGCGAATGCAGCTCGATCCCGACGTAGAGCGAGATCAGGTCGCCGGCCGAGGCCATCATGCCCATGCCGAGCGCGGCCAGCAGGATCAGGACCGGGAATTCGAACTTGTCGTCGCCGCGCTTGCGCAGCCAGACGCCGCCCAGCGGGATCGCGATCGCGCTCGCCGCGTAGATGGCCACCTTGGCGAAGGTCGACAGATTGTCGACCACCACGCCGCCGGCGAAGGCCCGGCCGTGTTCGCCGGTGACGGCCGCCGCGCCCGCGATCAGCAGGACCAGCATGGAAAGGCCGTCGAACACCGGCCCGCCCTTGCCGCGGAAGGCGCCGACGAGAAGCATCAGCAGGGCGCCGATCGCGAGGATCAGCTCCGGCCGGACGAGATTGAGATCGGCGAGGGTCATGAGCGGCTCACCCGGCGATCGCGGCGCGCCAGGCGCCGACCAGGGCGTCGACCGACGCTCCGGTGATGTTGAAGACGATGTCGGGCTGCACGCCGAGGTACAGGGTCGACAGGATCAGCGGCGTGAACACCACCATCTCGCGCCAGTTCAGATCAGTGATCTGGGCCAGCGCCGGATTGGTCATCTCGCCGAAGATCACGCGGCGATAGAGGCTCAGCGCATAGACCGCCGACAGGATCACCCCGGTCGCCGCGAACAGCGCCGTCCAGGTCGAGGCGCCGTAGGCCCCCGCCATGGTCAGGATTTCACCGACGAACCCGCTGGTGCCCGGCAGACCGACGTTGCCCATCGTGAACAGCATGAACACGGCCGCGTAGAATGGCATCCGGTGCACCAGGCCGCCGTAGAAGGCGATCTCGCGGGTGTGCATGCGGTCATAGACCACGCCGACGCAGAGGAAGAGCGCGCCGGAGATCACCCCGTGGCTCAGCATCTGGAAGATCGCGCCCTGTTCGCCCTGCACGTTGCCGCTGAAGATGCCCATGGTCACGAAGCCCATGTGGGCCACCGACGAGTAGGCGATCAGCTTCTTGATGTCGGTCTGACGGAAGGCGACCAGCGAGGTGTAGATGATCGCGATCACGCTCATGCCGAAGATCAGCGGCGTGAACAGCTCGCTGGCGTTGGGGAACATCGGCAGGCTGAAGCGCATGAAGCCGTAGCCGCCCATCTTCAGCAGGATGCCGGCCAGGATGACCGAACCCGCCGTGGGCGCCTCGACGTGGGCGTCAGGCAGCCAGGTGTGGACCGGCCACATCGGCATCTTGACCGCGAAGCTGGCGAAGAAGGCCAGCCACAGCCAGGTCTGCAGCCCCTCGTCGAACTTGTAGGTCATCAGTTCGGGGATCGAGCTGGTGCCCGAGATGCCGATCATGGCGAGGATCGCCGCCAGCATCAGGACGGACCCGAGCAGGGTGTAGAGGAAGAACTTGAAGGCCGCGTAGACCCGGTTCTTGCCGCCCCAGATGCCGATGATCAGGAACATCGGGACCAGGCCGGCCTCGAAGAACAGGTAGAACAGGACCAGGTCGAGCGCGCAGAACACGCCGATAACCAGGGCCTCCAGCACCAGGAAGGCGACCATGTATTCGAGGACGCGCTTCTCGATGGTCTTCCAGCTGGCGACCACGCAGAGCGGCAGCAGGAAGGCCGTCAGCAGGACGAACAGCACCGAGATGCCGTCAACGCCCATGCGATAGTGGAGCCCCGCGAACCACGGAATCTCCTCCAGAAACTGGAAGCCCGCGTTGGCCGGGTCGAAGTCGAGCACCAGCTTCAGCGAGAGGGCGAAGGTGACCAGGGTGGTCACCAGCGCGATCCACTTGGCAGCCGTGTCGCGGGCCTCGCCGGGCTGGCCGACGAACCGCAGCGCCAGGATGGCGGCGACGCCGACCAGCGGCAGGTAGGTGATCAGGGAGAGAATGCCGGGCATCGGTCAGCCTCCCCGCGAGAAGGCATAGAGGGCGAACGAGAGCAGACCGGCGACCCCCAGCAGCATGACAAAGGCGTAGTGGTAGACATAGCCGCTCTGCAGCCGGCCCGTCCGCTTGCCGACGGCCACGGACACCGCCGCGACGCCGTCGGGGCCGAAGCCGTCGATCAGCTTCTGGTCGCCGCCCTTCCAGAACAGGTCGCCCAGGAAGCGGGCGGCGCGCACGAAGGTGGCGTCGTAGAGCTCGTCGAAGAACCACTTGTTATAGAGGAAGGTCCAGGCCGGACCGCGGTTGGCCGCGATGCGGGCGCCCATGCCCTCCTTGGCGATATAGACCCACCAGGCGATGGCGAGGCCGGTCATGGATACGACCAGCGGCGCCCAGATGACCCACGGCGGCGCGTCGTGCATCTCGTGCAGGATGTGGTTGTGCGGACCGTTGACGATCGCGCCCTTCCAGAACTCTTCCTGGTCGTGGCCCACGAAGTACTCGACGAACACATAGCCGGCCGCGAGGGCGCCGACCGCCAGCACCAGCAGCGGAACCAGCATCACCAGCGGGCTTTCGTGCGGCGTATGGGCGTGGCCATGGCCATGCGCGTGGTCGTCATGCCCGTGGTCGTCGTGCGCGGCATGGGCGTCAGCGTGATGATCGTCATGGTGCGCCTCGGCGGCCCACTTCGGCGTGCCGTGGAAGGTCATGAAGGCCAGGCGCCAGCTGTAGAAGGCCGTCAGGCCGGCCGCGAGCAGACTGATCACGAACGCGAAGTAGGCGAAGCCGTTCTCGCGGCCCGCGGCCCAGGCCGCCTCGATGATGGTGTCCTTTGAGTAGAAGCCGGCGAAGCCCAGATCGATGCCCGGAATCCCGAAGCCGGTGATCGCCAGGGTGCCGATGGTCATCACCGCGTAGGTCACCGGCAGATACTTCCACAGCCCGCCCATGCGGCGCATGTCCTGCTCGTGGTGCATGCCGTGGATCACCGAGCCGGCGCCCAGGAACAGCAGGGCCTTGAAGAAGGCGTGGGTGAACAGGTGGAACATCGCCGCCTGATAGGCGCCGACCCCGGCCGCGAAGAACATGTAGCCGAGCTGCGAACAGGTCGAATAGGCGATGACCCGCTTGATGTCGTTCTGCGCCAGGCCGACCGTCGCGGCGAACAGGGCGGTGACCGCCCCAATCAGGGTCACGACGTTACGCGCCACCGGGGCGTATTCGAACATCGGCGACAGCAGGCAGACCATGTAGACGCCGGCGGTGACCATGGTGGCCGCGTGGATCAGCGCCGACACGGGGGTCGGGCCTTCCATCGCGTCCGGCAGCCAGGTGTGCAGGAAGAACTGCGCCGACTTGCCCATCGCGCCGATGAACAGCAGCACGCAGGCCAGATCGATCAGCGGGTAGCTCTGGCCGGCGAACTCCCAGGCCTTGCCGGCGCCGGCGGCGATCAGCGGGAACAGCTCGGCGAACTGGATGGTCCCGAAGGCCCAGAACACCGTCATGATGCCCAGGGCGAAACCGAAGTCGCCGACCCGGTTGACCACGAAGGCCTTGATCGAGGCGGCGTTGGCGGTGGGCTTCTTGAACCAGAAGCCGATCAGCAGATAGGACGCCAGTCCCACCCCTTCCCAGCCGAAGAACAGCTGCATGAAGTCGGCGGCGGTCACCAGCGCCAGCATGGCGAAGGTGAACAGCGACAGATAGGCGAAGAAACGCGGCTTGCTGTCGTCCTCGGCCATGTACCCCCAGCTGTAGAGGTGCACGAGGGCCGAGACGGTGGTCACGACCACCAGCATCACGGCGCTCAGGCCGTCGATGCGGATCGCCCAGCTGGACTGGAAGTCGGCGACGTTGATGAACGGCGCCAGCGCGACGGTGAACGGCTCAAGGCCGCCCCAGGTCCACTGGCTGAAGGTGTACCAGGACAGGCCGCAGGTCAGCAGCAGCAGGCCGGTGGTGACCGCCTGGGAGGCGACATCGCCGATGCGACGGCCGAACAGCCCCGCGATCAGGGCGCCCAGCAGCGGGGCGAAGAGGAGGATGGTGACGAGCTGTTGCAAGGGTCAGCCCTTCATCACAGAGGCGTCGTCCACGGCGATATCGCCGCGGTTACGGAAGAAGGTCACCAGGATCGCCAGGCCGACGGCGGCCTCTGCCGCGGCGACTGTCAGAACGAACATCGCGAAGATTTGCCCGACCACGTCGTGCAGGAAGACGCTGAAGGCGACGAGGTTGATGTTCACCGCCAGCAGGATCAGCTCGATCGACATCAGGATGATGATGACGTTCTTGCGGTTCACGAAGATGCCGAAGACCCCGATCGTGAACAGGATCGCCGCGACGGTCAGGTAGTTGGTCAGACCAATCATTCGGAGATCCCCTCGCCGGGCTTGATGTCGACGATCGTCATGCCGGTCGCCGGCGTGCGGGCGTTCTGGGCGGCGATGTTCTGACGCTTGACGCCCGGCTTGTGGCGCAGCGTCAGGACAATGGCCCCGATCATGGCAACCAGCAGCACCATGCCGGCCGCCTGGAAGAAGTAGACGTAGTCAGTGTAGAGCACCCGGCCGATGGCTTCGGCGTTGGTCACGTCGGTCCCGCCTGAGGCGTTGGGCGCAACGCCCGCCTTGGCCGCCCCCTGGGTGGCGACCGTCGTGGCGACGATGATCATCTCGATGGTCAGCAGACCGGCCACCGCCCCGCCGATCGGCAGGTAGCGCGAGAAGCCTTCCCGCAACTGGGTGAAGTCGACGTCGAGCATCATCACGACGAACAGGAACAGCACCGCCACCGCGCCGACGTAGACCACCACCAGCAGCATCGCCAGGAACTCCGCGCCCATCAGGACGAAGAGGCCCGCCGCGCTGAAGAAGGCGGTGATCAGGAACAGCACCGAGTGCACGGGGTTGCGCGCGAAGACCACGGCCAGAGCGGCCAGGATCGTCGTCGTCGCCATGAGATAGAAGGCTATGGCCTGAAGCGAGATCATCGGAACGCCGCATCCAGTTCGAGGTTCTTGGCGATCTCGCGCTCCCAGCGGTCGCCGTTATCCAGCAGCCGTTCCTTGTCGTAGTAGAGCTCTTCGCGGGTCTCGGTGGCGTATTCGGTGTTCGGCCCCTCGACGATGGCGTCGACCGGGCAGGCCTCCTGGCACAGGCCGCAGTAGATGCATTTCACCATGTCGATGTCGTAGCGGGTCGTGCGGCGGCTGCCGTCGCCACGCGGCTCGGCCTCGATGTAGATCGCCTGCGCCGGGCAGACCGCTTCGCAGAGCTTGCAGGCGATGCAGCGCTCTTCGCCATTGGGATAGCGACGCAGGGCGTGCTCGCCGCGGAAGCGCGGCGACTGCGGGCCGCGCTCGTTGGGATAGATGACCGTCTTCTTCGGCGCGACCATGTACTTCATGGCCAGCCCGAAGGCGCCCACGAAGTCCAGCAGGGCCGCCCCTTTGATGGCCTGTCCGATGCGCTGCATCATGAGTTGCCGGCCTTCCTGGGCTGGATTTCGCAGACGTAGTTGGACATCTGGGCCATGTCGCCGCCGCCGTCCTTGGGGCGCACGACGCCGCCCTCGGAGGCGCACTGTTCCTTGGCGCGGCGCATGTCGTCGTAGGTCACCACGCCGCGACCGAGGCTGTAGCTCTCGATCTTCGCCTGCACGCCAGCGCAGGCGCCGAGCAGGACGAGAAGGGCGACGGGCGCGATGGTCCGGATCATGCCGCGCCTCCGAACACCCGCCAGGCCGCGACGAGCACGACCGCCACGAGCGTGGTGGGCAGGAAGACCTTCCAGCCGAGACGCATCAGCTGGTCATAGCGGTAACGGGGCACGATGGCCTTGGCCATGGCGAACATGAAGAACCAGAAGACGATCTTCGCGAAGAAGATCAGGAACAGGAAGAAGCTCTGCGCGGTGTCCGGCCAGCTCTCGATGAACGGTGTCGGGAAGCCCGGATTCCAGCCGCCGAAGAACAGGATCGAGATCATCGCGCACATCAGGACGATGTTGGCGTACTCGCCGATCATGAACAGCAGGTAGGGCGTGGAGCTGTATTCGACCTGATAGCCGGCCACGAGTTCGGACTCGGCCTCGGGCAGGTCGAACGGCGGGCGGTTCGTCTCGGCCAGGGCCGAGATGTAGAAGATCACCATCATCGGGATCATCACCAGCGCGATCGGCAGATTGGCGAGGCCGCCGCCGAAGACGTTCCAGTTCCAGATCCAGCCCGCCTGCTTCTCCACCAGCTCGGTCAGGTTCATCGTCCCGGCGAGCAGGATCACGGTGATGATCACAAAGCCGATCGAAACCTCGTACGAGACCATCTGGGCCGCAGAGCGCAGGGCGCCGAGGAACGGGTACTTCGAGTTGGACGCCCAGCCGCCCATGATGATGCCGTAGACACCCAGCGAGCTGATCGCCAGCACGTAGAGGATGCCGACGTTGAGGTTGGCGATCACCCAGCCGGGCGCCAGCGGGACAACCGCCCAGGCGAGGAAGGCCAGGGTGAAGCTGAGCAGCGGCGCCAGGAGGAAGACCGTCTTGTCGGCCCCGGCCGGGATCACGACTTCCTTCAGGACGAACTTGAGGAAGTCGGCGAAGGACTGGAACAGGCCGAACGGCCCGACCACGTTGGGACCCTTGCGCATCTGCACGCCGGCCCAGATCTTCCGGTCGCCCCACAGCAGGAACGCCAGGCTGAGCAGAAGCCAGATGAGAACCAGCAGGATCTGACCGACGGCCAGACCGAACCAGAGCCAGGGGGAGACGGCTTGCTCGGGCACTCGCCTACTCCGCTGCCATTTTTGCCGTGCCGGCGGCCAGGGCCGCGCATTCGGCCATGGTCACGCTGGCGCGTGCGATCGGGTTGGTCAGGTGGAAGGCCGTCACCGCGGCCGCGAACGGCTCGTCCGACAGCTTGCCGCCGTCGCCCAGGCCCGACAGATCCGGCGCGGACGGGATCGAGCCCGGTGCGAAGTCGATCTGGCCGAAGGTCGGGTGGTCGGCGAACAGCTTGATGCGCAGTTGGTCGAGGCTGTCGTAGGGCAGCTTCGCGCCGAGGTGCTCGGACAGGGCCCGCAGGATCGACCAGTCTTCCTTGGCCTCCCCCTTCGGGAACACGGCCCGCTCGCCCATCTGAACGCGGCCCTCAGTGTTCACATAGAGGCCGTTCTTTTCGGTGTAGGCGGCGCCCGGCAGGATCACGTCGGCCTTGTGCGCGCCGCGGTCGCCGTGGCTGCCCAGATAGACCGTGAAGGCGCCGGAGGCCGAGGCCTCGATCTCGTCGGCGCCGAGCAGGAACAGCACGTCCAGCGCGCCCGGCTTGACCATCTGGCCCGCCGTCAGGCCGCCCTCGCCCGGCAGGAAGCCGAGGTCCAGGCCGCCGGTGCGAGCGGCGGCGGTATGCAGCACGTTCCAGCCGTTCCAGCCCTCGCGGACGATATTGAAGCTCCTGGCGAGGCTCGCCAGCGCCTTCAGCACCGCGCCGCCGTCAGCGCGGGCGAGCGCGCCCTGGCCGATGATGATAGCCGGGTTCTTCGCGGCCTTCAGCGCCTGCACGAACTCGGACTTGCTCTTCGCCAGGCCGGTGATCGAGGCCGGGCCGGCGCCGAGGTAGTCGTAGTCGAATGTCAGGTCGGCCTGCTGGCCGATCACGCCGAAGCGGGTCCTGCCGCTGAGCCACTGCTTGCGCAGGCGGGCGTTGAACACCGGCGCCTCGTGGCGCGGGTTGGTTCCGACCAGCAGCACCACGTCGGCCTGCTCGATGCCGGCCAGGGTGGTGTTGAACAGCCAGCTTTCACGCGGACCGGCGCCGAGCGCGGTTCCGTCCTGCCGGCAGTCGAGGTTCCTGACGCCAAGGCCGCTGAACAGGTCCAGCGCGGCCTTCATCGACTCGGCGTCCTGCAGGTCGCCGGCGATCACGCCGATCTTCTCAGGGCTGGCGGCCTTCACCTTCGCGGCGACGGCGGCGAACGCTTCGCCCCAGGTCGCGGGGCTGAGTTTGCCGTTCACCCGCACATACGGGCGGTCGAGGCGCTGGCGGCCGAGGCCGTCGACGGCGTAGCGGCTCTTGTCGCTGAGCCACTCCTCGTTGATGTCCTCGTTGATCCGCGGCAGGGCGCGCATCACCTGGGCGCCGCGGCTGTCGATGCGGATCGCGCTGCCGAGCGCATCCATCACGTCGACGCTCTGCGTCTTCTTCAGTTCCCAGGGCCGGTAGTTGAAGGTCCAGGGCTTGTGGGTCAGGGCGCCGACCGGGCACAGGTCGTTCACGTTGCCCGACAGCTCGCTGGTCACAGCCGCACCCAGATAGGTCGTGATTTCAACGTCTTCGCCGCGCGAGATCAGGCCGATCTCCGGGACGCCCGCCACTTCCGTGATGAACCGCACGCAGCGGGTGCACTGGATGCAGCGCGTCATCACGGTCTTGATGAGCGGGCCCATCTCCTTTTCTTCGACGGCGCGCTTGTTCTCGGCGTAGCGGCTGCCGTCGCGGCCATAGCCCATGGCCTGGTCCTGCAGGTCACACTCGCCGCCCTGGTCGCAGATCGGGCAATCCAGCGGGTGGTTGATCAGCAGGAATTCCATCACGCCTTCGCGGGCCTTCTTGACCATCGGCGTGTTGGTGAAGATCTCTTGGTTCTCGGCGGCGGGCAGCGCGCAGGACGCCTGCGGCTTGGGCGGCCCGGGCTTCACCTCGACAAGACACATGCGGCAGTTGCCGGCGATCGACAGGCGCTCGTGGTAGCAGAAACGCGGAATCTCTTCGCCCGCCAGCTCGGCCACCTGCAGGACCGTCATCCCGGGCTCGAACTCGACCTCGACGCCGTTGACCTTGGCTATGGGCATATGGGCTGCACTACCTGAGCATGGGCGCGCCGACCCCCGTTGGAACGGGAGCCGCGTTGGTGCGCTGTCTCTATCGCTTCACGCCCCGCGTCAACCATTCGGGGGCCTCGAAACGGGGGAAAACGTCGGGCTCATGGCGCTCTGCGCCGGGATCGAGGCCATGAACCCCAGATCGTGCCCCGGAACGACGAAATCCCCGCCGCGCGCCATCGCCCGTAATCGCGTCAGGGTGGCGAGATAGACCTCGCGATCCTGTGGATTCGGCTGCACGCCGAGCGGCTCGAGGGTCTCGCAGAAATAACAGGCGTCGCCGGCCAGAACGTCATACCCGCCGGCCCGTTTCACCCGCAGCGACTGGTGGCCGCAGGTGTGGCCCGGCGTATGGAACAGCTCGCAGGAGCCGTCGCCGAACAGGTCGTGGCTGTCGCCGGTCAGCACGCGTCGGTGGCCCATCTCCAGCGCGAGGCGGCCGTGGGCCTTCGGGTGATCGGCCAGCGACCGCTCCAGCTCGGACGTATGGATGTAGAGGTCAGCGTTGGGCAACAGATCGGCGGCGCCGAGATGGTCAAAATGGGCATGTGAGGCGACCAGCCGTTCGACCTTGTCCGGATCGACGTCGATGGCACGCAGGCGCGAGGCCAGGTCATGCCCGACGGGCAGGCTGCAGGCATAGGCGCCGAACAGCAGCTTGCCGTCCATGTCGGGCCGCAGGCCGGTGTCGAACACGGCATGGCCGCGGGTCGGGTGCTCTATCAGGAAGGCCATCACCGGCACGGTCCGCACGCCGGTCAGGTCTTCCTGGAAGACATTGGCCGGCGCGGTGATCGTGCCGCATTCGAGGGGGCGGATCATGAGACCTTCAGCGCGCCCCATCTCCACTAGCGAGCCCACTCGGCCAGCCAGTTCACCATCGCCTGCGGTGTCTGGTGACGATCGTCGGTGATTTCGTACGAACTGTGCAGGACGTCGCCATCGGCGGTCGCCACCACCACCCAGGGATACCCCTCGATGTCGCCGGGCCGGAGACCGAACCGCGCGAGGATCCTGAGATTCCGGTCTGTGCGGGCGCCGCCGGAGCTGGTGTAGACGTGCACCACTTCGTAGTGCTGCTCAACGAACGGCTTCACCTCGGGCAGGTCGATCACGGCTTCGAGGATCCGGCACCATCCGCACCAGTTGCCGCCGAAATCGACCAGGACCCTTGTTCCCCGGGAGCGCGCCCGCGCGAAGGCCGCGTCGACCTCGGCCATCGCGGCGGCCTCGGATTGTCTTTCGTTGAACGGATAGGGCAACGGAGTCGGCAGCCGGTCGAGCCTGCGAACCGACACCCACGGCGCGGCGACGTCGGCAGACGCCGTGGCGGAGGTGGTCACAGCAAGGATCAGCGCGGCGATCAGGACAGGGAGCCTGGTCACCCCCCTACTCCGCCGCGATCAGGCTCGCCCCTTGAACGTGAGGCTTGCCGGCGCGGTAGCTGGTGATGCGGTCCTCGACCTCATGCCGGAAGTGACGGAACAGGCCCTGGATCGGCCAGGCCGCCGCGTCGCCGAGGGCGCAGATCGTGTGGCCTTCGACCTGGGTGGTGACGTCGAGGAGCATGTCGATCTCCTTCATGTCCGCCTCGCCGGTGGCCATGCGCTCCATCACCCGCCACATCCAGCCGGTGCCTTCGCGGCACGGCGTGCACTGGCCGCAGCTCTCGTGCTTGTAGAAGTAGCTCAGGCGGGCGATGGCGCGGATCAGGTCGGTGGACTTGTCCATGACGATGACCGCCGCGGTGCCGAGGCCGGACTTCAGGGCCGAGAGGGAATCGAAGTCCATCAGCACGTCTTCGGCCTCGTGGGCCGGGATCATGCGGACCGACGAGCCGCCGGGGATCACGGCCTTGAGGTTGCCCCAGCCGCCCTTGATGCCGCCGCAGTGGTCCTCGATGAGCTGCTTGAACGGGATGCTCATCGCCTCTTCAACGTTGCAGGGCAGGTTCACGTGCCCGGAAACGCAGAACAGCTTGGTGCCGGTGTTGTTCGGCCGACCGAAGCCCGCGAACCAGCCTGCGCCGCGGCGCAGGATCGTGCCGGCGACGGCGATGCTCTCGACGTTGTTGACGGTGGTCGGGCAGCCGTAGAGGCCGGCCCCGGCCGGGAACGGGGGCTTGAGGCGCGGCTGGCCCTTCTTGCCTTCGAGGCTCTCCAGCAGCGCCGTTTCCTCGCCACAGATGTAGGCGCCGCCGCCGTGGTGGACGTAGAGGTCGAAGTCCCAGCCGTGGACGTTGTTCTTGCCGATCAGCTTCGCCTCATAGGCCTGTTTGATCGCCGCCTCGAGCACCTCGCGCTCACGCACGTATTCGCCGCGGATGTAGATGTAGCAGGCGTGCGCCTGCATCGCGAAGGAGGCGATCAGGCAGCCCTCGATCAGCAGATGCGGATCGTGGCGCATGATCTCCCGGTCCTTGCAGGTCCCGGGCTCGGACTCGTCGGCGTTGACCACCAGGTAGTGCGGACGGCCGTCCTTCACCTCCTTGGGCATGAAGGACCACTTCAGGCCGGTGCCGAAGCCGGCGCCGCCGCGGCCGCGCAGGCCGCTCTGCTTGATGTTGTCGATGATCCACGGACCGCCGGCGTCCAGCATGTCCTTGGTGCCGTTCCAGCAGCCGCGCTTCTTCGCCCCTTCGAGACCCCAGTCCTGGAGCCCGTAAAGGTTGGTGAAGATGCGGTCCTTGTCTTCGAGGATGCCGACCATGGTTCTCTAGGCTTTCGGATCGAAGGGATTGGCGCGGCGCCACGCGGTGCGGCGCCAGATGATGTAGATGTAGGCGACCCAGCCGAGCATGATCAGGCCGTAGCCGATCTGGATCGCCAGGCGGGACCAGTCGGGCGCCCACCAGGACGGGGCCACGAGCCCGAAGCCCGCAAGGATCAGGAAGAAGCCGACCAGCCGCTCGCGACGATAGAGGCCGCGCAGGGTGTCGATATAGGCGGTTTGTTTGGCCAGCAGTTCGGCTTCACCGGTGTCAGTCATTGCAGACACCGCTCATCCCGGCGAAGGCCGGGACCCAGGTTTGTTCGCCCATAGCTCCGCAACCCTGTCCGCTCAGGAAAAAGGCCTGGGTCCCGGCCTTCGCCGGGATGAGCGGACGTCGGGAGATCATGCGGGCGCGTCCGCCTTCCTGGCCTTCTTCGGCTTCTCGGGAAGGTTGGGGATCTTGATCTTCTTCGCCGCCGAGCCGTCGTAGAGCCTGGGATCGAGGAGGGTCTGGATCTTGCCGTGCGGTTCGGAGGCGCCACGGCCGATGCGCGAGCCGGGCTTGGGCTTCTTGCCCGCCGCGAACTCGTCGAGGATCTGGCCCAGGCTCTCCGGCGTCAGGTCCTCGTAGTAGTAGTCGTTGATCGCGGCCATCGGGGCGTTGGAACAGGCGCCCAGACACTCGACCTCTTCCCAGCTGAACTTGCCGTCAGCCGAGACGTGGTTCTTCGGGCCAATCCTGTCGTGCAGGACCTTTTTCAGGTCGTTCGCGCCGCACAGCATGCAGGGCGTCGTGCCGCAAAGCTGGACAAACGCAACCTTACCAACGGGTTCCAGCTGGAACATGGTGTAGAAGGTGGCCACCTCCAGAACGCGCATCACCGGCATGCCCAGCAGCTCGGCGGTCACGCGGATGGCGGGCTCGGAGACCCAGCCTTCCTGCTTCTGGATCAGCCAAAGGATCGGCAGCACCGCCGATTGCTTCCGCTCGGCGGGGTATTTGGCGATCCACCACTGGGCGGTCTTCAGCGTGTCCTTGCTGAAGGCGAAGCTTGCGGGTTGCTCTTTGGCGAGACGACGGACGGACATGCGTCAGGCTTTCACGAAATCGACGCGGGCGATCTTGTCGCCGGCGATGGTGTAGATGGCGGCGACTTCAAACACGGGGCCTTCGGGGCCGCGAGAAACGCGTTCGTGGTCGATGACGGTGTTGCCGATGGCGATCCGCGCGACAAGCTCGGCGCGGTTCTGCGGATATTGCGCAAAGACGCCTTCGTAGCGGGCGCGGTAAGCGTCGATGCCGTGCAGGTTGGGCTCGCCGTTCAGATCGCAGACAACGACGTCATCGGCGAAACAGGCGCAGTGCCCGTCCAGGTCCTGGACGTTGTAGGAGTCGAGCTGCGCCTGGGCGACGGCTTCAGGCGTCACCGGTCGATCTCCCCGAACACGATGTCCAGGCTGCCCAGGATGGCGCTCACGTCGGCCAGCATGTGGCCGCGGTTGAGGAAGTCCATGGCCGCCAGGTGCGGGAAGCCGGGCGCGCGGATCTTGCAGCGGTAGGGCTTGTTGGACCCGTCGCTGACCAGGAACACGCCGAACTCGCCCTTGGGCGCTTCGACGCAGGCATAGACCTCGCCTTCCGGCGTACGGAAGCCCTCGGTGTAGAGCTTGAAGTGATGGATCAGGGCTTCCATCGACGACTTCATCTCGGCGCGGCGCGGCGGAACAACCTTGTTGTCCAGGGTCATCACCGGGCCGGGCGTGCCGCGCAGCATGGCGCAGGCCTGGCGGATGATCTTCGTCGACTCGCGCATCTCCTGCATGCGGCAGAGGTAGCGGTCGTAGCAGTCGCCGTTGACGCCAAGCGGAACGTCAAACTCGAACTCGCTGTAGCCCTCGTACGGCTGGTTTCGGCGCAGGTCCCAGGCGATGCCAGAGCCGCGCACCATCACGCCGGAGAAGCCCCAGTCGATGGCTTCCTGACGGCTGACCACGCCGATGTCGACGTTGCGCTGCTTGAAGATGCGGTTGCCGGTGATCAGCGTCTCGATGTCATCGCAGATCTTCGGGAACGCGATCGCCCAGCGATCGATGTCCTCGATCAGCGCCTCGGGCAGGTCCTGGTGGACCCCGCCGGGGCGGAAGTAGTTGCTGTGCAGACGAGCGCCGCAGGCGCGCTCGTAGAAGATCATCAGCTTCTCGCGCTCCTCGAAGCCCCAGAGCGGCGGCGTCAGGGCGCCGACGTCCATGGCCTGGGTCGTCACGTTGAGCAGATGGTTCAGGATCCGGCCGATCTCGCTGTAGAGCACGCGGATGATCGAGCCGCGTTTCGGCACTTCCACACCCAGCAGCTTCTCGATGGCCAGGCAGAAGGCGTGCTCCTGGTTCATCGGCGCGACGTAGTCGAGGCGGTCGAAGTACGGGATGTTCTGGAGGTAGGTGCGGGCCTCCATCAGCTTTTCGGTGCCGCGATGCAGCAGGCCGATGTGCGGATCGACCCGCTCCACGACTTCGCCGTCCAGCTCCAGCACCAGGCGCAGCACGCCGTGCGCGGCCGGGTGTTGCGGGCCGAAGTTGATGTTGAATTTGCGGACCGGCGTTTCCGGGATGGCCGGAAGGGTCGAGGCGTCGTCGGCCATGATCAGCTCCCGGCCTTGTCGTCGCCCGGAAGGGCGTAGCTGGCGCCTTCCCACGGCGAGAGGAAATCGAACTGGCGGAACTCGGCGATCTTCACCGGCTCGTAGACCACCCGCTTCAGCTCGTCGTCGTAGCGAACCTCGACGTAGCCGGTCATCGGGAAGTCCTTGCGCAGCGGATGGCCGTGGAAGCCGTAGTCGGTCAGCAGCCGGCGCAGGTCCGGGTGGCCGCTGAAGAAGATGCCGTACATGTCGAACGCCTCGCGCTCGAACCAGTTGGCCGCCGGGAACAGGTCCGCGACGCTGGCCACGGCGGTGTCCTCGTCGGTCTGCACCTTGAGGCGGATGCGGTGGTTCTTCACCAGCGACAGCAGGTGGTAGACCACGTCGAACCGCAGCGGACGCTCGGGATAGTCGACGCCGCACAGGTCCACCAGCTGGTGGAACCGGCAATCAGGGTTGTCGCGCAGGAAGGTCAGGGCGTCGACGACCCGGCCGGCCGGGCCGGTCACGGTCAGTTCACCGAAGGCGACGCTGTAGGTGGTGATCGCGCCAGCGGCATTGGCGACGATGGCCTGGCCGAGGGCTTCGAGGTCCGTGCTCATCGCTCGATGGTCCCCGTCCGGCGGATCTTCTTCTGCAGCTGCAGGACACCGTAAACGAGCGCCTCGGCGGTCGGCGGGCAGCCGGGGATGTAGATGTCCACCGGCACCACGCGGTCGCAGCCGCGCACGACGCTGTAGCTGTAATAGTAGTAGCCGCCGCCGTTGGCGCAGCTGCCCATGCTGATGACGTAGCGGGGCTCGGGCATCTGGTCGTAGACCTTGCGCAGCGCCGGAGCCATCTTGTTGGTCAGGGTGCCGGCGACGATCATCACGTCGCTCTGGCGCGGGCTGGCGCGCGGCGCGAAGCCGTAGCGCTCCAGATCGTAGCGCGGCATCGAGGCCTGCATCATCTCGACCGCGCAGCAGGCGAGGCCGAACGTCATCCACATCAGCGAGCCGGTGCGCGCCCAGGTGATGAGGTCGTCGGCGGCGGCAGTGACAAAGCCCTTGTCGGCCAGTTGCTGGCTGACGCCGTCGAAATAGGGGTCATGGAGCCTGGCGTCGTAGCCCTCAACGACCGTGCGGCCGCCGGAGAGCGCCGGAACGCCGGCCGGAACGATCACTCCCATTCCAGGGCTCCCTTTTTCCATTCGTAGATGAAGCCCACCGTCAGCACCCCGAGGAAGCCCATCATCGACCAGAAGGCGAACACCGTCTGGTCGTGGGGAAGCTTCATCAGGCTCACGGCCCAGGGAAACAGGAACGCCACTTCCAGGTCGAAGATGATGAACAGGATCGAGACCAGGTAGAACCGGACGTCGAACTTCATTCGCGCGTCATCGAACGCGTTGAACCCGCACTCGTAGGCCGAGAGCTTTTCAGGGTCCGGCGCGGACGGCGCGGCGACAAGGGCGGCGACGATGAAGATCACGCCGAGGGCGGCCGCGATCCCGAGGAAGATCACGATCGGCAGATACTGGAGGAGAAAGGCGTTCATGGGGGTCCCGCAAAGGAGTCGCGGCCCTTCTAGCCCATGGCCGTGAGGGGTTCAAACGCCGTGTTGCGTGGTTCGGCGCGGACCCTCGGCCCTGCTCACCATGACGCCTGAATACGCGCCTCATCCCGAGCAGGCGCGCAGGGCCGTGCCGACGGACGCGCCAGGAGCCCGACCGCGTAACGCCGGTCTTGCCGACGCCTCCGCCGCGTGCAGACTTCCGCCATGACGGACACCGCCCCGCCGAAGAAATCCCTCGCCCTCAGGATCCTCGACGCCGTCGAGCGCTTCGGCGACCGTTTGCCCGATCCGGTGTTCATCTTCCTCTGGCTGATCGGCGGCGTCGTCCTCGCCAGCGTTATCTGCTCGGCCCTCGGCGTCAGCGCGACCAACCCCGTGACAAAGGAGGTTCTGGTCGCCCAGAGCCTGCTGGCGCCGGGCAACATCCGCACCCTGCTCACGGAGATGGCCAAGACCTTCACCAGCTTCGCGCCGCTGGGTCTGGTGCTGCTGGTCATGCTGGGCGCCGGGGTCGCCGAGCGGGTCGGTTTGCTGTCAGCCGCCATCGCAGGGCTGGTGAAGGCCAGCCCGAGGGCGATCCTGACCCCGATGGTGCTGTTGATCGGCCTGTTGTCGAACCACGCGGCTGATTCGGGCATCGTCGTGCTCCCGCCCCTCGCCGCGGTGGTGTTCGCCGCCGCCGGTCGCCATCCGATCGCCGGCCTGTGCTGCGCCTACGCCGCAACGATCGCCTCTTTCGCAGGCAACCCCCTGCCCGGCCAGTTCGATGCGCTGATTCTCGGCTTCACCGAGCCGGCCGCCCGCCTGCTTGACCCGAGCTGGACCGCCAACCTCGCCGGCAACTGGTACTTCACCGCCTCGGGCGCGGTGGTCTTCACCCTGGTCGGCTGGTGGGTCACTGAAAAGGTGGTCGAGCCCCGTCTCGGCCCGTGGAAGCCTGCCGCCGCGCCGACTCCGGCCAGCGAAGTCGGCCATCCACCCGCCGCGCCGAAAGGCGCGCTCATGCTGGCCGGCCTGGCCGCGCTGGCCGTGGTCGCTCTGTGGGCGGCCCTGGTCCTGGTCCCCGGCGGACCGCTGCGGGACGCCGACGCGACAGGGCCGGCGCAATGGACGCCGTTCTTCCGCTCACTCGTCTCCGGGTTCTTCCTGATCTTCCTGCTCAGCGGCTGCGTCTACGGCCTGCGCACAGGGGCGGTCCGCAAGGACGCCGACGTCGTGCGGCTGATGTCTGAGTCGATCGCGGCCATGGCGCCCTACATCGTGCTGGCCTTCGTAGCCTCGCACTTCATCGCCATGTTCAACTGGTCGAACCTCGGCGCCATCACGGCGATCAACGGCGCGGACGCGCTGCGCCAGTCAGGCCTGCCGCTGGCCTTCATCCTGCTCGGCGTGACCCTGCTCGGCGCCCTGCTCGACATGCTCATCTCGTCGGCCTCGGCCAAGTGGGCGGCGCTGGGTCCGGTGCTGGTGCCGATGCTGATGCTGCTGGGCGTCAGCCCGGAGATGACCACGGCAGCCTACCGGATGGGCGATTCGAGCCTCGTCATCGCCTCGCCCATGACCCCCTATTTCATCCTCGTCCTGGGCTTCGCCAGGCGCTGGGCGCCGACCATGGGGGTCGGCGGCCTGCTCTCGACCCTGCTACCATTTGCGCTCGCCTTTTTCGTTTCGGGCCTGGTGGTGACAGGTCTTTGGGCCGCCTTCGCGCTGGCGACGGGCCCGGCGGCGCCGTTTCACTACCTGATCCCCTCCTGACCGGTTGACAGGCCCAAGGGACACACCTATCAGACGCCCCTCGCCGCGAGGCGGGCGTCTTAGCGGATGTAGCTCAGTTGGTTAGAGCGCCGGCCTGTCACGCCGGAGGTCGCGGGTTCGAGTCCCGTCATTCGCGCCATTTCTCCTGAAAATCGCCAGACCGATCCCGTCGCTTGCGCGTTCCATCGCCTATGGACCCCGCCCAACGGGCCACCCATGCTCGTCGGCCAACATCGCGATTCGAGCCTGAACCCTTGCTCCAGAAGCTCAACATCCGCCTGCGCCGAGGCCGCTCCCTGTTCGGGCGGGTGCGCGAGCGGCTGCGGGGGATCGAGTGGGTCGCCCATCGACAGCAGTACGCCGCCCTGCCCTGGCGAGACACCAAGTCCGGCGTCGAGATCCTGCTGATCACTTCGCGGGAGACCCGGCGCTGGGTGATCCCCAAGGGCTGGCCGATGATCACCCTGGCCGCCCATGACGCCGCCGCTCAGGAAGCATGGGAGGAAGCGGGCGTCCGGGGCGAGATCGCCCCGGCGCCGATCGGCGCCTTCCGCTATCGCAAGCGGATGAAGTCAGGTTCGGCGCAGCGTTGCCGGGTTGATGTCTATCCGCTCGCCGTGGCGACGGAGGCGAAGGACTGGCCCGAACGACGACAGCGCCAGCGCCGCTGGGCGCCGGCGCTGGAAGCCGCCCGGATGGTCGAGGAGCCCGAGCTGCGGGCGATCATCGAGGCTTTCGCCGGCGCCAGGGGTGGCTAACGCTCCTCGCCGTCCTTGGGCTTGACCCCGCCGCGCCGCGACAACGCTTCCCGCAGCAGCACCTCAAGCTGCGCATTGACGCTGCGCAGCTCAGCGGCCGCGAGGCGCTCGACAGCGTCGAGCACCTCGGGCTTCACCCGTAGCAGGAAGGCGCGTTTTCCCGGACTGGCCACGCCTCACCCGTAGAGGGTGCCAGTGTTGAGCACGGGCTGGGCGTCGCGGTCGCCGCAGAGCACCACGAGCAGATTCGAGACCATGGTCGCCTTGCGCTCATCGTCGAGGTGCACCACGCCCCGCTCGCTGAGCTGGTTCAGCGCGCTCTCGACCATGCTGACGGCGCCGATGACGATGGTCCGGCGCGCGGCGAGCACCGCCTCGGCCTGCTGACGCCGCAGCATCGCGCCGGCGATCTCGGGGGCGTAGGCAAGGTGCATCAGGTGCGTCTCGTCGATGGCGATGCCGGCGACGGCGACCCGCGTCTGCAGGTCTTCCTTCAGCTTCTCGCCGACGATCTCGGCGTCCGCACGCAACGTCGGCTCCTCGTCCTCGGCATGGTCATAGGCATAGTGCCGCGCGGTTTCGCGCAGGGCCGTCTCGATCTGGATGTTGATGAAGGCCGCATAGTCGTCGACGTCGAACAGCGCCTGGGCCGAATCCTCGACCCGCCAGACGACGTTGGCGGCGATCTCGATCGGGTTGCCGCGCTTGTCGTTCACCTTGAGCATCTCGCTGGTGACGTTGCGCACCCGCAGGCTGATCTTCTTGCGGCCGTACCAGGGCAGCACCCAGCGCAGGCCGGTCGTGCGGTCGGTGCCCTTGTAGCTGCCGAACAGGGTGATCGCCGCGCCCTCGTTGGGCTGCAGCGAATAGAAGCCGGCAAGGCCGAACGAGGCGAGGACGATCAGGAAGATGCCGAAGATCCCCTGAACCGCGCCGCCGGGGCTTTCGATCTTCGTCACCAGCCAGATTCCGACCCCGAGCAGGGCCAGCATGGCCAGCAGGATCAGCCCGCCATTGCTGCCGCCGCCGGGCCGCTCGGCCGTGCGGTTGATGCTTCCATGTTCGGCCATCGGCCCCTCCGTAAAATGGTATCAAAGTGATATCACTCTTGATCAACCTGTCAACGGCCTTGCGGACACCGCGCCCGCCGGTCTAGGCCAGAGACAGGGGGACCCATGGCGCGATTTCTCTTCACTACCTGGGAAGGCGGCGGGCACGTCCAGCCGATGATGCTCGTCGCGCGCGGCCTGCTCGACCGGGGCCATCAGGTGCTGGTGATCAGCGACGCCTGCAACGGCCCGGAAGCCGGGGCCCTGGGCCTGCCATTCCGCCCCTGGCGGCACGCGCCGTCCCGCCCGGACAAGACCGCGGCCAGCGACATCCTGCGCGACTGGGAGGCCGACAACCCGGCCGAAGGCATCCAGAACCTCTGTGGCCGCCTGATCTCCGGCCCGGCTGCGCTCTATGCGCGCGACGTACTGGAGGCGCTCGACTCGGCGGCGTTCGACGTCGTGGTGAGCCAGGAACTCCTGTTCGGCGCGATGATGGCGGCCGAGGCGGCGAAGGTCCCGCTGGCGTTGTTCTGCGCCAACGTCTGGCCGTTCCCGACCCTGGCCGGAATGCCGCCGTTCGGCGCGGGCATGGCGCCGGCCGCGAGCGATCAGGATGTTATGCTGCATCAGATGGTCGGCGAGACCACGCGGATGCTGTTCCAGGGCGGCCTGCCGGACCTGAACGCCGCGCGCGAGGGCCTCGGCCTGCCGCCGCTGGCGGACTTGTTCGACCAGCTCGCCGTCGCCCGCCGCATTCTGCTGGCCACCAGCCGCAGCTTTGACTTCGCGCCCGAGCCACTGGCCGAGCCGTTCGTCTATGTCGGCCCCTATGTGGGTGACCCGGTCCAGACCGAGGCCTGGGACGCGCCCTGGTCGCCGCACGATGCGCGGCCGCTGGTGGTGGTCACATCATCCGGACTTTACGAAGCGCAGGAGGACCTGCTGCGCCGCTGTATCGAGGCGCTGGGCGACTTGCCCGTCCGCGCGCTCGTCACGCTCGGCCCGGCGCTCGATCCAGAGGCCTTCACGCCCGCGAGCAATGTGAAGGTCGTCGCCAGCGCGCCGCACGGCGCCCTGTTCGGAAGCGCGAGCGTGTTCGTCACCCATGGCGGTCACGGCTCGACGATCCGGCCGCTGATGGCGGGTCTGCCGTTGCTGATCCTGCCGGGCCTGCGTGACCAGCGCGACAACGCCATGCGCGTCACGGCCCGTGGCGCGGGCCTGATGCTGGAGCGGGACGCGACGCCGGCGAAGATCGCCGCTGCCGTGACGCAGTTGCTCGATGATCCCGCCCCCCGCGCAGCGGCGGGCGCCCTCGGCGCGGCCATCGCCACCGACATGGCCGCCCGCGACGCGGAGGATGTGCTCGAAGCGTTGCTCTAGGCCGGCGCCAGCCGATAGTGGCTGACGCCCCACTCCTCGCCGCCGCGATGGCCGAACAGGCCGGCAGTGGCCAGGAAGAACAGCCGCCAGCGGCGACGCCAGAGCTCCGCGTCCTTGCCGTAGACGTCCTGCATGATCCGCCGCACCGCCAGATCGTGCCGGTCCATGTTGGCCAGCCAGTCCAGCGCGGTCTTCTCGTAGTGCTTGCCGTTCCAGCGCCAGTCGGCCTCGACGGTGAACAGGTCGGAAAAGTCGCGGATCAGGTCGTGGCTTGGCATGAAACCGCCGGTGAAGAAGTACTTCCCGATCCAGTCCGCCGGGTCCTCATGCGTGAATCGATAGGGCGCGGTCCGGCTGGAAAAGACGTGCAGGAACAGCCGGCCATCGGGGTTCAGCCACGTGCGGGCGCGGCCGAGCAGTTGATCCCAGTTCGCCATGTGCTCGAACATCTCGACCGAGACGATCCGGTCGAAGCGGCCGGCCGGCTCGAAGAGGTTGGCGTCCTGGGTCACCACCTTGAGGTTGGCCAGACCGCGTTCGCGCGCCTGCGCCTCGATATGACGGCGTTGCCCGTGCGAGTTCGAGACGGCGGTGATCCGGGCGTTCGGATAGGTCTGGGCCATCCACAGACTGAGCGAACCCCAACCACAGCCCAGCTCGAGGATAGTCTGGCCATCAGCCAGCCCGGCATGCTCGCACGTCTGCGCCAGCGCCCGCACCTCGGCCAGACCGATCGTGTCGCCGGGCTCGTACAGGCAGCTCGAGTATTTCAGGCGAGGCCCCAGAACGAGGCGAAAGAACTCGGGCGGCAGTTCGTAGTGCTGGTCGTTGGCGGCGTCGACATGCTCGGCGATCGGCCGCTGGCGCATGTCGCGGGCGAAAGCGGCCGGCGCGTCCTTGGGCAGGGCCAGCAGCTCGCGGCGCTGACCTTCCACGAGCCAGGAAATGGCGGCGCGACGCAGGCTGTCGGGCGCCGGCAGCCCCTCGGCGGCGTGTATGGCGGCGGCGATCAGGCTCATGGACGGACCTTTCGGGGCGGCAAGGGAACGAAGGCGGACACGCGCTTCTGGTAGTCGCGCCAGGCGTCGCCGCGCGAGCGCAGCATGGCGGCCTCCAGCGGCGGCAGTCCCGAGACCTTGACCAGCAACAGCAGGATGAACGCCGGGCCGATCAAGGCGGCAAAGCCCCATGGATGCCCCGGCCCGATCGCGATCAGCGGCCAGGCCAGCCAGACCAGCCACTCGAAGAAATAGTTGGGGTGCCGCGACCAGCCCCACAGGCCATCCTCGCAGATGCCGCCATGGTTCGCCGGGTCACGCTTCCAGCGGGCAAGCTGGGCGTCGGCCAGAGCTTCCCCGAGGATTGCGCCGATCATCAGCGCCGCGCCGGCCAGGTCCTGCCAGCCGAGGCCTGGCGCGGGATTGCGCGCCGCCGCGAGCACCGCCAGCGCCAGCAATGCACCTGCGGCGGCCTGTGTCTGCAGGAAGCCGAACATGCGGCGCTGGAAGTGCGGCGCCCATTGGCGACGGAAGGCGGCGTAGCGGGCGTCCTCGCCCTTCGTCCCGCCCACGCGCCGCGCCAGATGGGTTCCAAGTCGCACCGACCAGAGGGCGATCAGGCCCGCGCAAAGCCACTGCCGCGCCGAGATTCCGTCGGGGCCGGGCCAAAGTGCGTAGGCCACGCCCGCCGCGCCCGTGACGAAGGTCCAGCCGACGTCCGTCCAGCCCCCGTTTGCGACCGCCCGCTGGTAGGCCCAGACAAGCATCATGGCCAGCGAAAGGCCGAGCGAAACGGACAGGATCAATGCGATCATGGAAGCAATACGCGCCGGGCGCCGATTTGGATCGGTCCGCCTTCGCAAAGGCCGACTCGCCACGCTGCGGCGCATCGCAGTGCGCGACGGGTGGTGGGCGGCGAGGGGTTCGAACCCCCGACCCCCTCGGTGTAAACGAGGTGCTCTGACCAGCTGAGCTAGCCGCCCGGTTCTTGCGAACGCCCTGCCCTACAGACGGTTTCGCTGCATGGCAATTGGAACGCCGGGCGGGACGCGCGGCGTCAGGGCTGGTGCGCCCACGACCAGCCCGCCGTGACCACCCCGACAAAGGCGCTGCGATCGCGCAGCTGGCCCGCCCGGGCGGACTGTGACGATCCGCTGGCGCCGCTGTCGGCGTAGCGGGCAAGCGAGGCGATCATGGCGAAACGGTAGGCCTCATAGGCCGCATCCGGTCTGTTCAGCCGCATGCGCACCAGACCGAGGGAGCTGGCATGCAGGATCAAGTTCGACGGCGGCGGTCCAGACCCCGCCAGAGCACGTCCCCTTCGGACAACGTCAGCATAGATGAGCTCGGCCTCGGCATCACGGCCCATGCTCATCAGCATGGACGCGAGATTCGCCGCCGCGTGCAGCGTCCCTGGCGAATCCGCCCCCCCGAGCCGCAGACGGGTCTGCCAGACCCGGCGCGCAAGAGCCTCGGCTTCGGCGGGTTGGCCAATATCGAGCAGCGTCGGCGCGAGGTTGCCGCCGGTCAGCAGAGTCATCGGGTGATCGGCGCCCAGGGTCGCGGCCTGCGCGGCCATCACCTCCCGCAACAGGGTGGCGGCCTCCGCCTTCCGGCCAAGGCCGCTGAGCGCGACGGCGAGGGTGTTCATCGTGCTCAGGGTCGCCGGATGGTCGGGGCCCTGCACTCGGATACGCACGGTCCAGGCGTCGCGCGCCAGCCGTTCGGCTTCGGCGAACTGGTCCAGATCCAGCAGGATTCCGGCGAGATTGGTGATGGCGTTGAGGGTCTGGACGGCTTCGGGCCCCTTCTGCGCCGTCCAGGCGGCGACGACCTGACGCTGCAGCCGTGCTGCTTCGCCACTGCGGCCCAGGTTTCCCAGGATCACCGCAAGATTGGCAGTCGACTGCAAGGTCGCAGGATCCCCGTCGCCGAGCGTCCGACGGAAGCCGTCAAGAACCCGACGCTGCAGGGCCTCGGCGTCCCGCAAGCGGCCGGCTGACCCCAGCGTGGTCGCCAGATTGCCGCCCGCCAGCAGGGTCGACCGGTCATCTGGCCCCTTCACCCGTGCGCGGGTTTCATACACCAGGGTCAGGAGCTCAAGCGCCTCCGTAGAGCGGCCAAGGTCGTCGAGGCTGATCGCCAGCTGGTTGGCGGCGGCGAGGGTTTGGTCATGGGTTTCGCCCAGCAGCGCCCGCCGCCCCGTCCAGGCTTCGCGGTAAAGGACCTCCGCGTCGCGGTGCCGCCCGGCATCGTTCAACGCGCCGGCCAGATTGAATGCGGCGTTGAGCGTCTCCCGATCAGCGTTGCCCAGCACCCGCCGACGAGCGGCCAACACGTCGCGAAACAGTACCTCGGCCTCTGCAACCCTGCCCATGCGTCGCAGCAGAACGCCGGTCCGGCTCGCCAGCGTCAGGGTCCGCAAGTCGTCCGGGCCATACAGAGTCCGGGCGCCATCGAGCAGCTGAATGACGAGCGCGGCGGCTTCCGCGTCCTTCTTTTGGGCGAGCAACGAGATGAAATAGAGGTCGCCGAACTGCAGGGTGACCTCACTGTTCCAGCCCATGGACCGGATCAGCGCCGGCCAGGCGCCGGCGAAGGCGGCCTCAGCCTCGACATATCGCCCGGCGTTGGCGTCGTGGGCAGCCTGTTCGATCTGCGCGGCTGCGGCCTCGCCGGCGGCTGCGCCCTGTGGCGGCGGCCGGGTCTGGGCGCTCGCCTGCGAGGCGGCCAGACTGCAGGCGAGGGCAAGCGCGGCGAGTCTCATGGCTGGTGCGCCCACGACCAGCCCGTGCGGACCTGACCCAGGAAGACGTCGCGCCCCGCGCGAAGGCCTTCTCGGGCTTCCTGTGAGCCGCCGGTCGCGCGGCGGTCGCGGAAGCGGCGCTGCAGGGCGCGCACGCCGGCGCCATAGGCTTCATACGCGCCCTGCGACCGCCCGAGGTCCATCCGCAGCTTGCCGAGATTGCCGTAGCCCGTGATCAGATTGAGAGGCGGCGGCGCGTTCGCGGTCATCCGCGCGGCGAAGCCCGCCGTGGACCGGCTTACCAGCGCTTCCGCCTCCTCGGTCCGGCCGGCAGCCCCCAGAGCCAGGCCGAGATTGTTGATCGACGACAGGGTGCCCGGATGGTCCTCGCCGAGGTCGCGACGGCGCACCTCGAGCACCTCACGCAGGATCTGTTCGCGTTGCGCCGCGTCCTGCACCGGATCGAGCATGCCGGCGTAGTTGTTGGCCGCCGTCAACGTCACCGGATGGGCGTCGCCGAGCACCTTGCGGAGCCGCTCCCAGACGTCGCGCTGGATGACTGCGGCTTCCTTCGAACGGCCCATCTGATCCATCGCGGCGGCCAGATTGATCGCCGCATGCAGGGTCTCTGGATGATCATCGCCGAGCGTCGCCTGGCGGGCCGCCCAGACCCGGCGCAGGATCGGCTCCGCTTCGGCCGGTCGGCCCCCTTCCATCACCGCCGTCCCGACGTTCGAAGCCGCGACCAGGGTCCTTGCGTCATTCTCCCCGCGCAAGCGCCCCAGTCCCGACCAGGCCTGACGGTACAGCCCCTCTGCCTCCGACGTGCGTCCCATGTCCGACAGCACAGCCGCCAGATTGTTGACTTCCTCCAGCGCGCTCTCTTCGCGACCGATCTGGCGGTATTGGACCAGCGTCCGCTCATGCAGGACACGCGCCTCCTCCAGCCGTCCGGCCAACCTGAGATTCTGGGCGTAGGCGCTGGCGGTCTGGAGGGTCGCGGGATCGCTCTCGCCGAGCACCCGGATCTCCGCCTCGAGGACGGACGACAGAACGGCGATAGCTTCGTTGTAGCGACCCTGGCGGCTCAGGATCGCACCGAGATTGATACCGGCGACCTGGGTCAGGGGCTTGTCGGCGCCAAGCGCGGCCAGCGAAGCCTCGTACAGCTTGCGCATCGGGGCCTCGGCCTCGACATAGCGGCCGGCAGCGTACAGCGCACGCCCCCGGTCCAGCAGACCCGACCAGTAAGCCTCCGTGTCCTCGGGGGCCACGGGCGCGGGCGCCGGGGGCTGGGCGCGCGCCATGCCGACCGCCGTCCCAAGGCTCAACAGCAGCGCCATCAACAGGGCGCGCCTGGCGTTCACGGCTGATGCGCCCAGGACCAGCCGACAGCGACCTGGTCGAGAAATATCCCCCTGTCCAGGCGACGTGCGGCCAGCGCCGTCTCTGTCGATCCGCTGGCGCGGCGGTCGCCATAGCGTCTCTGCAGCGCCGATGTCGCAGCCACATAAGGCGCCCAGGCCAGGTCCGGCCGCCCCAGCCGCTTCTGCGCCCAGGCCACGTTCACATACAGGTTCACCACATCGCGGGATGGCAGTTCCCGGGGCCTCAGGTCGCTCTCGGCGACGGCAAGCCCGTCTGCGTAGAGCTTGAGCGCCGCCGCATCGTCACCCGCCACCTGCAGGGCGACGCCGAGGTTGTTCATCACCCGCTGGGTGGCGGGATGGGCGGCGCCCTGCCTTGTCAGACGTATCGTCCAGACCCGCCGAAGGATCGGTACGGCGTCCGCCGCGCGGTTCATCTGCACCAGAAGCATCGCCCCCTTTTCCGCGGCCAGCAGCGTATCGGGATGCTGGTCGCCCAGGGTCGCGCGACGCCGGACAAGCACGTCAGAGACGATCTCCATCGCCTCCTTCGGTCGCCGCAGCTCGGCCAGCGCATCCGCCAGATTGGCCGCCGAGAGCAGGGTGTCCGGATGGGCTTCGCCACGGGTGCGTTTCCGGATCATCCAGACTTCGCGATACAGCGCCTCGGCCTCTTCACGACGGCCCAGTTTCGCAAGGGCGCCCGCAAGGCTGTTCATGGCATTCAGCGTATCGGGGTGCTCGGCGCCGTGGGTCGAGCGGTACCCGGCAAGCGCCTGACGCAGAAGGACCTCGGCCTCCGCCGGCCGGCCCATCTCGATCAGGCTGACGCCCAGACTGTTGGTCATGCCGAGGGTCTGAGGATGAGTCTCGCCACGGTCCCTTCTCAGTTGCGCCAAGGTCTCGCGTTGCAGGGCCTCGGCTTCGCGGCGACGGCCCAGCGCCGAAAGGGCGACCGACAGGCTTCCGGCGGCCTGAAGGGTGGCGACGTTGGTGTCGCCGGCGATCCGTCGCTGGATCTCCCAGTTCCGGCGCAACAGGACCTCGGCTTCCTTCGCCTGGCCACCGGCCAACAGTCGAAGGGCGAAGTTGTTGACCGCCGTCAGCGTGTCGCGGTGCTCGGGCCCCATAATCCGGGTCGTATCATCCATCACCGCCTTCATGAGGGTCAGCGCCTCGGCGGTCCGCCCCAGATCCTCGAGCGCGGACGCCAGATTGCTGCGCGCGACCAGCACGCCCCGTTCGTCCGGCCCTTCCAGCCTCGACCGCACCTCGACTAGGCGCCGCAGAATGGGCTCCGCTTCCGCAGGCCGGCCGAGCTGCAGGAGCATCCCGGCGAGGTTCGACTCGGCGTTCAACGTCTTCGGATCGTCCGGTCCGTTGACCCGAATACGAGCCATCCAGAGCGCCCGCTGCAGGACTTCGGCCTCGGCGGTGCGGCCAAGTTCATCGAGGCTCTTCACCAGGCCCGTCATCGCCGTGAGAGTGTCCGGATGATCGGCGCCCTTGACGTCCCGAAGGATCTCCATCGCCCTCCGGAACCGGGGTTCGGCAGCGGCGAAGCGGCCGGCGCGATGGTCTTCCAGCGCCTCCTTGTAGAGCTTGGTGGCCTCGAGCACGGCGGCTTGCGGAGCCGGCGCGGCGGCCGGCGCGGCCGCCTGCCCCCAGCATGTCACGGGCGCAGTCAGCGCGAGAACGCCGGTCAGGATCGCGATGGAGGTTCCGGTTCGCATCCTTGATTTCCCTTCCGGCGAAGTCGCGGCCCGCCGCGCTGCGATCAGGACCCTATGACGATGGGCACCAGCGAGTTGCCCCGTGCGACCACCAGCCGGAGCGGACCGGTCGTCGCGTCGATGGCCTGGCGCGCGGCAGCGGCGGATGCCACCGGCCGGTCGCCGACCGAGATCAGCAGGTCGCCGCGCTGCAGACCCTTCTGCCCCGCCGGCGAGCCGTCAACCACTTCGGCGATGAATGCGCCCCTGGCCTCTGCAGGGTAAGGATCGGTGGGGCGCAGGTCGCGGAACGTCAGGCCGACATTCACCCGTGGCGGAACGGGACGCGGCTGTACGGGGCGCTCCGGCGGCGGCGCGGGCGCCGGGGCTGGAGCCGGCCTCGGCCGGGTCGGCGACGGCGGACGCGGCGCGTTGCCCCCGTCGATCCTCGGGTTAGCCTTCGGCGCGGCCTCGGCGACGACGATCGCGACCTCGGCCAACGTGACCTCGACCTTGGCGCGGGAGCGGCCGCGCACATAGTCGAGGCGCACCCGGCTGCCGGCTTCGGCGACCCCGATCGCGGCGCGCAGGCTGGCGTCGTTGAGCACCGGGCGACCGTTCGCCGAGACGATGATGTCGCCGGGCCGCAGACCGGCCCGGTCGGCGGCCGAGCCCGCTTCGACGGCGTCGAGCACCGCGCCGCGCGCCTCTGCCAGCCCGGCCAGATCGGCCTGTTCCTGGGTCACGCGCCCGGCCCGGACGCCGAGCGTGCCGCGCTTGACGCGGCCATAGCGTTCGATCTGGCCGGCGACGGCCATGGCGATGCGGGTCGGAACCACGAAGCCGATGCCGACGTTGCCGCCGCCGCCGCGTGACAGGATCGCGGTGTTCACCCCGATCAGCCGTCCCCGGCTGTCGAGCAGCGGTCCGCCGGAGTTGCCGCTGTTGATGGGCGCGTCCGTCTGGATGTAGTCCTGAATGCCTTCACCGCTGGACCGGCCGACAGCCGAGACGATGCCCATGGTCACCGTCTGGTCGAGACCCAGCGGATAGCCGACGGCGAAGCTCAGATCGCCGACGCGGATCTCGTCGGAGTCGGCGACCTCGATGGCGCGCAGGCCTGGCGCCTTGACCCGCAGCACCGCGATGTCGGTTTCGGAGTCCGCGCCGACCAGCGTCGCCTCCGCGGACCGTCCGTTGAGGAATTCGATGCGATAGGCGACGGCGTCCTTGACCACGTGATGGTTGGTGAGGATCAGCCCTTCAGCCGCGTTGTAGATCACGCCCGAGCCGTTGCCCGTCACCTGACGGCGACCGCCCGAACCGTTGGCCAGCGTCACCACACGCACGACCGAGGCGAGTGAGGAACCGATCTGGGGCTGGAAGGTCAGCACGCCGCGTCGGGCGTCGAGAATGGCCCCGACAGAGGTCGGGACGCTCTGCGCCAGCGCGACGTTGGCGACCATGGCCAGGGTAACGCCTGCGATCACAACTGCCCTGATACCCGCCACGTCGCATCCCCTTGTTCGCCAAACACCGTATCGCCGACTAGCAGCCCGGCCAGACTACCGCCAGTCACGCCTTTGGCGACCTTTCGATTCCTTACGCGGCGAAACGTCAGAAATCGTCAGTGGCGAGCTGGCGGTGCGGCGAGCATCACCGGGGCCTGTCCAATCGGGGAAACACCTGTGTCGCTTAGCCTTCGTCTGTCCTTGCTCGCGCTCATCTTCAATCTTTTCGCCGCGCCCGCCATGGCGGGGTCCGCGCCGATGGCCCGACAGTTGGCCGTCACGGTGCAGATCGAGGTCGAGCGCGCGGCGTCCTCTGATGTGTTCTCCGAGGGACCGGCGGACCGCGGCGGCGGCTGGCGGCCGGGCCAGGTGTCCGGTCGCGGCGGCGGCAGCGGCTTTATCTTCGACCCCGCCGGCCTCGTCGCCACCAACGCCCACGTCGTCTCAGGGGCCCTGCGGGTCAGCGTCCGGCTTCGCGACGGCCGCGTGCTGCCGGCGAGGATCATCGGTGTCGATCAGGTCCTGGATCTGGCGGTGCTGAAGATCGACGCCGGCGCGCCCCTGCCCGCCGTCACGTTCGGCGACAGCCGTGAGGCGCGCGAGGGCGATCCGGTCTGGGCCGTCGGCGCGCCGATGGGCTACGGCTTCTCGGTCACCTCCGGGGTATTGTCCGGTCGCGACCGCTTCTATGACGAGACCTTCCCGGTCGCCCTCCTGCAGCACGACGCCGCCCTGAACCCCGGCAATTCGGGAGGCCCGTTGTTCGACCAGCGGGGCCAGGTCATCGGCGTCAACACGGCCACGCCGCCGGAAACCATCTTCGATATCGGCGTGGGCCTCGCCATCCCGGCGGAAGTCGCCGCCCCCGCCTTGCTGCGTCTGGCGCGCGAAGGCCGGCTCCAGCGCGGCCGGCTCGGCATCGCGGTCACGCGCGCCGACGCCGACATCGCCGCGGCGCTCGGTGTGGACCGCCCCGGCCTGATCATCGACAGCCTGGCCGACAGCGGCGCGGCGCGCCGGGCCGGCCTGGCCAGCGGCGACCTGATCGTGGCGGTCAACGGCACGCTGCTGACCAGCCCGCGCGACCTGACCCGCGCCCTGCTCGACAGCCGGCCGGGCGACGCCGTGCCGGTCTCCTACTTCAGGGATGGCCGCGAGGCCTCGGCCAGCGTCCAGCTGGAAGGCGAGAGCCCGGCCGGAGCGGCGCCCGCCGTCACCGCGTCGCAGGACACGCCCCTGGATCCGGCCTTCACTCTGGGACAATCCGACTGGGATGGCGGCGTGGCGATCGGTTCGGTTCGCGCGGACGGCCCGGCGGCGCTCTACGGCCTGCGCGCGGGCGATCGGTTGAAGGCGGTCAACGGTCGCGCGCCAGCCTCGGTCGAGGAAGCGCTCGCCCTTCTGGGTCTAGGCCGGGCGCGGGTCGCGCTGCTGCGGATCGAGCGTCCGGGAGAGCCGCCGCGGCACATCGTTCTGCCCCTCACCCGGGGCGCCGCCGCCGAGCGTCCGGTCGGCGGGGTGGTCGACGCCGTCGTCGGGCCGTTCTAATGGCGAAGCTGATCGATGTTATGCGAGTGCTTATGGACGAGGTCAATCCGGTGACGGAGCAAACGACGGGCGCGGACATTGGCGACGACGTCCTTCGGGCGTTCACCGCCCATTGCGCCGGCCGCGCCGTGCTCCTGCTGGAGGACGAGCCCGCCGTCGGCGAGCGGATCCGCGATGTCCTGACCGGCGCCGGCTGCGGCCGCGTGGTCTGGGTCAAGAACGGCCTGGAAGCGGTCGACGCCGCCGGACAGGGCGGCTTTGACCTGCTGATCCTCGACAGGAACACGCCCGGCATCGACGGTCGCGAGGCGCTGGAGCGCATCCGCGCGGCGGAGATCGCGACGGGCCGGGCGCCGGTGGCGGCGATGTTCCTCACCGCGCTCGGCGCTGACCGCCAGCGGCTGGAGGGTCTGGTCGCCGGCGCCGACGACTATCTGGTCAAGCCCGTGGCCGACCTGGAGCTTCTCGCGCGGTCCGTCGCCCTGCTGCGGCGTTCAGCCTGGGCTCCGGCGGGCGCTCGGGATGACGCGCCCGAGGTTATCACGAACGGCCCGCTGGTTCTGCGGCCGGCGGCCCTTGAGGCTTCGCTCGGCGACCAGGCGATCAAGTTCACCGGGCGCGAGTACGCGATCCTGCTCCTGCTGGCCCGCAATCTCGGGCTGCCCGTCACCCGGTCGATGATCTGGGATCGTTGCTGGCCCGAGTACAACTTCCAGCCAGACGAGTTCGAGAACCGCATCGATGTTCACGCCTCGCGCCTGCGCAAGCGGATGGAGGCCGCCGCCGACGCGGCCGGCGCCGAGATCGTGCCCGACAGCGCCAGACCGCTGGTGATCTCCATCCGCGGCCAGGGTCTGATGCTGCGCAATATGAGACCCGGCGACTGATGCGCGCGCCCGCCTTCATCGCGGTCTGGCTGGTGACCTTTGCGGTCATCGCCTCCGGCGCGGCCCTCGGGGGCGCGCTGCTGCTCGACCGCGACCTGCGGCGGGAGCGGGCGGCCGCGGGCGCCGAAGGCGAGCTGGCGGCCTTTCTCGAGAGCAAGGTGGCGGAACAGGCGCAGGGTTCCGAAGCCCTGACGATCATGAAGGGCTTCACGGGCAAGGCAGGCGACCATCGCGACGGCGCGGACCTCGCCGCGGACGTTGCCCGGTTCCGGTCCGAGGCGGGCGGCGGCGGCGCGACGGGGCGGGTGTTCCTCTACCGGCGCGGCCAGACGGTCAGTGGCGCAGCCGCCTGGCCGGCGGCGACCCAGCCGTTCCGACGCGGTCTCGTTCGCTATCAGGACGGTCCGGACGGCGATGAAATCATCGCCGCCCTGCACCGCTTCCCCAATGGCGACCAGCTGCTCGTGGGACGTCATGTGGAGCCCGTCGACCTGGTTTCGGGGCGCATCCTGCGCGTCAGCGGCCTGACCATACTGGGCCTGGCCCTGGCCGGCGGGGCCGTCGCCTGGCTGTTCGCCGTCGGCTACAACCGGCGCCTGCGCGCCATCACCGATGCCTGCGAGCGGGTCGAGGCGGGCGAAATGGACGCCCGGGCCCCGGCCGCCAATCGCACGGACGAGTTCGGCCTGCTGGCCCGCCGCGTGAACCACATGCTCGACAGGGTCGGGCGCTACGTCGAAGGCATGCGCGACGTCTCCGACGAGATCGCGCACGATCTGCGCACGCCGCTCAACCGCATCCAGGCGCGCCTCGGCTCCCTGAGGAAGGACCTGACGCCGGCCGCGGCGGCTGATCTCGATCTGGCCGCCGAGGATCTGCGCAATCTGTCGCGGACGATCGACGACTTCCTCTGGCTGCGCGAGGTCGAGGCGGGCCACGGCGGCCAGACCGCCTTCTTCGACCTGCGGGCCCTGGCCGACGAGGTGTCCGAGGATCATGCCCTGATCGCCGAGGATGACCGGGGCATCAGCCTGACCGTGCACGGCGATCCGGTCGAGATCATGGGCGTCCGGTCGCTGCTGGTCAGGGCGATCGACAACATCGTCGCCAACGCCGTGAAATTCACCCCGGCCGGCGGCGCGATCCGCGTGAGCACCGGTCGCGAGGCGGGTCATGCCCTTGTCATCGTCGAGGACACCGGCCCTGGCATGCCTGCCGACCTGCTGGGGCGCGCGACCCAGCCCGGCGTGCGCGGCGGCCATGACCAGCCCGGCCACGGCCTCGGCCTCGCCATCGCCGCCAGCGTCGCCCGCCGTCATGGCGGCGAACTGACCCTCGAGAACCTCACGGCCGGCGGATTTCGCGCCAGCCTGCGCCTGCCCCTTCCCCCCGCATGACCCGGAAGACCGCCATGTCCAGATTGCTTGTCGCGCTCGCCGCGCTCGCGGCCTCTGCTCTCGTCGCCGCTCCCGCCGCGGCGTCGGAGGTCTATTCGGTACTGGTCGGCGCCTCCGACTATGGACGCCTCGAGAAGGCGCTGCGCGACGCGGGCGACACCCAGGCTGATCGCGTGAACCTGAAGGGCGCCCGCAACGACGCCCTCCTGATGGCCCAGGCGCTGATCTCGCGCGGCGCCAAGGCCGGCAACATCACCCTGCTGATCGAGAACCCGGAACAGGCGGACTACCCCCTCCCCGCCGGCGTGAAGGTCGCCGGGACCCCGACCCGATCGCAGATCGTGGCGGCCATGGAGCGTCTGGCCGCGCGGGCCTCCACCGGCGACCAGGTGGTGATCCTGCTGTCCGGCCACGGCTCGCAGCAGCCCCAGCAGGGGACGCTCGAAGCCGATGGCCTGGACGAGATCTTCATCCCCGTCGACCACGGCCTCTGGACCGGCGGCAAGGACCGCGTCGAAAACGCCATCGTCGATGACGAGGTGGCAGACTGGATCGAAGCGATCCGCGCAAAGGGCGCCGACGTGATCTTCATCGGCGACTTCTGCCACAGCGGCGACTCGGTGCGCGGCGCGGCCAGCGGGCCGGCCGGCATCGACTTCCGCCGCCTGCTGGGCATCCCCAAGGCCGATGTCGACGCCGCCGCCACAACCGCCATGGAGACCTTCCGGGGCAAGCCCCGCCAGCGCGACAGCCGTGTGGAAGTCGCATCGAACAGCGCAGGCAAGGGCGGCTTCGTCGCCTTCATGGCCGCCGCCGCCGACACCCGCGCCGACCAGGTGCTGGGGCCGGTCTACCTGCCGAGAGCGGAGCGCAAGCCGAACGGCGTCCTGACCATGTACCTCGCCGCCGCGCTGGCCGACCCGTCCGTGCGGACCTATCGCGAGGCCGCCACCCGCGTGCAGGTCGGCTACAGCGCGCAGAACGTACCCTCGACGCCGGAGTTCGAGGGCGATCTTGACACGCCGGTCCTCGGCGACGCCGGAGACGCGGCCTCGACGGCATGGACCGTGTTCAAGCCCCAGGCGACGTCGCTGACCAGCCTGACCCTCAACGCCGGCGCCCTGCAGGGCGTGACGGAAGGCGCCATCGTCGGGCTTTCGGAGATCCAGTTGGCGCAGGCCGGCAAGGAGACGGTGCTCCTCTATGGCCGGGTCGAGAGCGTCAGCGCCGGGACCGCCAGGCTCGTGCCGGTCGCCTACGGCGATGTGCCTGCCGAGCGTTGGGGCGATATTCGCACCGCGAGCGGCGGCAAGTTCGGCTGGTCGGCCTACCTGGTGGCGCGGCTGGTGCAGAACGGGGCCCAGTTCGGCTTCGAGGTGGCCCGCCCCGCCGCGCCGACCGCGCCGACGACGCGGCAACGTGCGGCGACTGCCGCGATCGACGCACTCGGTCTTGAGGCCGCGGGCGCCAAATTGCGTCCCGCCGGCGATGCGGCGGACTTCATTCTGCGGTTCGAAGGCGATGCGCTGGTCATAAGCCAGTCTCCCGCGGCCGGCGTCGCGGGCTCCGAGATCGGCCGCATCGACCTGCGCGATTCCGACTCCGCGCGCGATCCCTCCGGCTTCTTGCGCCAGCGTATCGGCGACGCCCTGTCCCGCACTCTGCGCGCCGCCAAGCTTCGACGGCTGGTCGAGACCATGAACGCCGCGCCCGGTCAGGACGCCGGGACCGATCCCGCGGCCTCACTGACGGTGGAGACGCGGATCTGGTTCGCCCCCGCAGGCTCCGGTCAGGACGGCAAGGCCTGTCCGGCAGCGCCGCTGTTCCTCGCCGACCGCGCCTTTCCCGCCGGCACGTCCAGCCCCGCAGACCTCGGATGGACCAGCGCCGACGCACCAAAGCTCAGCCCCTGCGACACGGTCTATTTCAGGCTGCGCAACGGCGCGGCGGCCGGCGTGGACGTCACCGGCCTGGTGATCCAGCCGACGGCGGCGGTCGGCAGCATGACCGATCCCGTCTATGGCGTGAGGCTCGAGCCCGGCTCGACCGGCGTCTATGCGTGGCAATTCGATCCGATGACCGGCCGGTCGCCGGCCATCTCTGATATCGCCTTCATCGTCGTCCAGTCGGATCCCGCGGTGCGGATCCATGCCGACTACGCCTACCTGGCGCAATGCGCGGCCACCGACTTCAGCTGCGCCACCGGCGGCGGGACAACCCGTGGCGGGGACCAGCCCTTCGCCCAGGGCCGGGCGAGAGGCTTTGCCGACATGCTGGACGGCGTCCTGGAGGGCCGGACCCGTTCCGGCGCAGTGGGCCAGGCGGTGGGGTCGTCGGGCGTCCTGCTCTACAGCTGGGTGCTCGAGCCGCGCCCGTGAACGATGCCCCCAAAAAGGGGGGTGCGAGCATCGTCACCTTTCGTAAGTATCGTCGAACGCCGATACGGCTCAGAACCACGGTGTCAGCACGGCTCGACATGGGCCGGCGAAAAATTCTGCAACGAAAGGCGACCCTTTATGTCCGGCGTTAAAACCACTCTGGCGATCACCGCGTCCATCCTGGCCCTCGCGACCGCGGGCGGCGCGACGGCCCAGGCCTCCGGGCCGGCCGCAACCGCTCCGACGACCAAGGCCGAAGTCTCGGCCGGCGTGACCGGCGCCGCCAAGATCGAAACGGCTTACCGTCTCGCCGCCTACGGCCGTGAGAAGGCCGATCCGCAGGCCCTGATCCTGTCGGCGAAGATGCTCAACGAAGTCGGCGCCCAGGCCGGCGACCTGACCGGCGCGACCACCACGGGCGGCGTGGCGGACTCGGCCGCCAAGAAGGCCAAGCCGGAAATCACGCCGGCCCTGCTGCTCGACGAAGCCGAAGGCCTCGCCCGCGGCAATGAAGCCGTGCTGGCGCAGATCGCCGAAGTCCGCGCCTCGGCCCAGAAGGGCTTCATCGGCGGCGTCCGCCGTTCGGTGATCCGTCTGCAGGCCCGCTCGGTCTGGACCTGGACCGGCACCGCCGTCGCCGGCCAGCCCGCCATCGCCATCGCCCAGGGCGACGGCGACACCGACATCGACATGAAGGTCTATGACGGCAGCGGTAACCTGATCTGCCAGGACACGCTGAACGACTACACCCCGGCCTGCCGCTGGACCCCGGCCTGGACGGGTCGCTTCACGCTGCAGCTGATCAACAACGGCGGCGTCTACAGCGACACGGTCCTGGTGACCAACTAGGCGATGCGGGCGATCGCCCCGTCCCGATGACCTGGCTGCGGCCCGCCACCCGGCGGGTCGCAGCTGTCGTTTTGGCCGCCCGTCCGGATCCCCGGAGCGGCGACCGTATTTTGGGTAAACCGATGAAGCGTTCGACCCCCTTCCTGAAACTGTCGCTGAGCGTCGCGGTCGCCTTGACCCTGACCCTGTCCGCCACAAGTTCTCCCGCGGGGGTGTCGCCCGAACAGTATGCGAAGCTGCGTGAAGAGACCTACGAGGCCGCCCAGGGCGCCGTCGTGTCCGCCGCCGCCGACGCCATGACCAACATCAGCGCCCGGTTCGGCGAAGGCCAGGGCGAGCTCGCCGAACTGGTCCGCCGCCGCGAGGCGCTGCTCAACCAGATCAACGCCCTGCGCAAGCAGATCCAGCGCGCCACCGAAACCACCGGCACGAGCGTCGAGGCGATCGCCCAGCGCGCCCGCGCCCGGGCGCTGCGCGATCAGGAAGCGGCCCTGTCGCTGGAACTCGACACGCTCGAGAAGACCATCGATGAGCGGTTCCCCGCCTATGTCGAACTGACGCGGCCGATGCCGCTCAAGGCCGCCGAGACCCAGGCGCTGCTCGACAAGGACGAAGCGGTGCTGCTGATCGTGCCGGCGCCGGACGGGACCTATCTGTGGGTGGTCACCCGGGACAGCTTCGACTGGGCCCGATCGACCATGAAGGACGACGACATCACCGCCGCCGTTCAGTCGTTGCGCAAGGCGCTGGATCCCTCGACGGGCACGCGCGGCAATGTCGGCATGGCCGGTGCGACGCCCGCGCCTGCCCCGTCCGCGGCCAACGAGGCCCCGGCCTTCGACCGCAAGACCGCCTTCAAGCTCTATTCCGAACTGATCGCGCCGCTGGAGCCGAAGTTCCGCGACAAGAAGGTGGTCTTCATCGCCACCACCGGCGCGCTGCAGTCCCTGCCCTTCTCGGTGCTGGTCACGGCTGAACCCCAGGGCGCGGACACCGACCGGGCCTATGTGCGGGAAACCCAGTGGCTGATCGATCGCTATGCGCTGGTCACCCTGCCGGCGATCTCGTCGCTGCGGACCCTGCGCTGCCTGTCGGCGACCACCCCGCATCCCGGATGCGGCGGCGGCTCGCGTGGCACGGCCAAGGCGGCGGCCAAGCCGACCCTCGCCTATGCCGGTCTCGGCGGTCCCGCGCTCGGCGGCGATGTCGGGGAAAGCCGCGGCGCTGAAGGCTGGGAGCAATATTCCAACGGCGAACTGGCCGACACCGAGAAGCTGCGCGCCCTGTCCCCCCTGCCCGGCGCCGAGTCTGAAATCGGCGCCCTGGCGACGCTGTTCGGCCGTCGCGGCGCCTTTGTCCGCACGCGCGAGCAGTTCACCGAGACTCTGGTGAAGACCAGCCTGGACATCCGCAGGGCCGATGTTCTGCATTTCGCGACCCACGCCCTCATGGGCGGCGAAGGCGGTTCTCGCGGGGAGCCCGGCCTCGTCCTGACGCCGCCGCTGGCCAGCGCGGCCTCCGCCCAGGATGACGGGCTGCTGACGGCCTCCGAGGCCGCCGCCCTCGACATCCAGGCCAGCTTCGTCGTGCTGTCCGCCTGCAACACCGCGCGGGCGGACGGGACCCTGGGCGCGGACGGCCTGTCCGGCCTGGCCCGCAGCTTCTTCTACGCCGGCGCGCGGACGCTCCTGGTCTCCCACTGGCCGGTGGACGACAAGTCGACCAAGGAACTGATGGTCTCGATGTTCGACGGCCTGAACGACGCCAAGGGCAATCGCGCCGTCGCCCTGCAGCAGGCGATCCTCAAGGTGAAGGCCGAAACCGCCTTCGTCGAGCCGCGCTACTGGGCCCCCTTCGTCCTGGTCGGTGAAAGCCGCAGCAAGTAGCGGCCCGGACGACGCGGCTCGTCAGGGACGGTTGGCCGGCGACGTGGCTGCGTCCCGCACGCCGGCCGGGAAGGCCGACAGCAGGCGGTAGACGTTCCGCAACAGCGACAGGTCGAGCGCCGCCTCCGGGTTGTTGGCCAGCTCGGTGATCATGTTCTGGACCTGGGCGGCCGCAGCGCCTGGCGACCCGGCCTTGCGGGCCATGGACACGGCCTCGCGGAACTCGCTCTCGGGACAGGCGCCCGCGCCCGCGAACACCCAGAACGTCTGCCCGCCGACCTGGTCCGTCTGCAGGATGCACCGGCGGTCCGGCGCGAGGCTGTACCAGATCAGGCCGCGGAAATCGTCGAGCGCGGTGCCGGCGAAGTCGTTGTGACCCAGCATCCCGCCGCTGGCCGCGGTGGTCTCGACGGTTTGCAGCCCGTCGGTGATGACGATCCGCCGGGCGTCGCCGATCCGCTGCATGCCGTTGATCTGGCCGCTGATCAGCAGGGCCTTGTCGCGCTTGGACGCATAGAGGGTGAACCGCTCGCCCATCGACCGGATCTGCGGCCAGCGCTGGTTGAAGTCATCTACGCCGACGTCCGGCGCGGCGAGCACGATCTCGGCGAAGCGGGGACGGTCGGCTGCCGGCATCCCGCCCAGCCGGTTCAGCGCCTTGATCAGGAAGCGGTTGCCCATCGAATGGGCGATCAGATGCACCCGGTCAGCGCCGGTCCGTCGCGCCACGTCGTCGAGGAAGGCGGCCAGATCGGCGATCTGGCTGTCGATCTCGGCCTCTTCTTCGTCCTGGCGATAGGCCAGGACGCTGCCGCGCGAGGGCCAGGAATAGAGGATCGGCGCGCCGTCGATCGACAGGTCCGCCGCCAGCTGGGCGGCGCGCTCGGCGCCGGCCTGGAAGTCGGTGTTGAAGCCGTGAATAAAGACGAAGACTTCCTTGCGGCCGGAGGTGGCCACCCGCCCGCGAACTTCGCCGAAGAAGGCGTCGCGCGAGCTCAGCGGCTTGATGTCGGTCAAAATGATGTGGCGGTTGGGATCGGGCCGGAACTCCGCGCGCCAGAAGCTGGGCTTGGGCAGACTGCCGGCCGCCCGGTCGCGAGGCACGCTGATGTAGGCCTTGCCGTAGACCAGCGGACCGCGCTCGCCGCCGTAGAACCTGACCGGCTCAACCGCCCCGGTCGGCTTGCGATGGGTGGCGTAGAACAGCTCGACCACATCGTAGCGGTTCGACTCGCCGCCGCGGGGCTTGTAGGGCTCCGGCAGCGCAACGCCAGGGTTGGCCGAGACGAACGCGTCGCGGATCGCCTGATACTCGGCCCGCACTTCCGGCAAGGAGGGGTGTTTGGCGGCCGTCGCGATGCCAAACGCCCGGTCGATGTCCGTCACGGCGCCGCGCAGATCACCCAGCTGCATCCGAAGCGCCGCGATCCGGCGTAGCGGGTCGACCTGGGTCAGGTCGTCATGACCGTCATGGCTCGCCGCGATCGTCGCCACCGCGGCCTGGTAGGCGGAAATGGCGGCGGCCTTGTCGCCCGCGCCTTCCAGGGTGCTGGCGATGGACAGTTGCAGATCGATCGCCGCGGCCGGATCGATCGCCGCCAGCGACGCCAGCAGCTGTGGGTCGTTCACCGCCCGGCGCAGGGTCGGCAGGTCCTGGCGTGCCGAGGCTTCGGAAACCTGGGCGAGGGTCAGCTCCCGGGCAAGCGCCGGCGACAACGACGCGAAACCCCAGACAACGGCCGCCGCGACCAACGCACGCCAGTTCATCGACATTCCCTCACGCCTGTCATTTCAGGTTCCGACTAGCATAGTTCAAAAACCGACAGTCTTGCGTTTCATGACGAGCCTCGCCGCCTGGCCGCCGTCAGTTCGGCGATCTGGGCGGTTGTCAGGCTGAGTTTGCTCGCCGTGACCAGAAGTCTCTCGGCCTGTTCCTCACGCCCCTGCGCCTTCAGCATCTGGGCCTGACGCAGCAGCGGCAGACCCCAGCGCGGGCTCAGCACGGCGGCGGCGGCGAACCGCTGGGCGGCGGCGTTCCGGTCGCCCTTGCGCGCGAGGGCTTCGCCCCAGATGACCAGCGGGTCGCTCAGGGCCGGCGCCAGGGCTGCGGCCTTGCGGGCCTGGACGATGGCGCCATCGACATCGCCGGCGGCCAGGCGCATCCGGGCCCATTCGAGATATCCGGCCGGCAGGCTCGGCGCGAGCGCCACCGCCCTCCGGAAGGCGACTTCCGCACCGGCGCGGTCACCAGCCATTCCCGCAATCACCGCCCGCACCCGGGCGCAGAGGTAACAGTCGGCCGGCGACGCCGCGATCATCGTACGCGCACCCGCCAGGTCGCCGCGCATGGCCATGACATAGGCGAGGTTGGGCGCGATCTGCGTTCGCCGAACGACCAGCCCCGCGTCCCCGAACATCAGGGCCGTCATCTCGGCCTTGCGCAGCAACCGCTCCGCGGCCACCCAGTTTCCGGCCTGTATCTCGACCAGCCCCGGCGCCATGGCGGCGTCGATGATGGCGTCCTCGGGAAGATTGCCGCGCAGGTCTTCGAGCGCCTGACGCGCGCCGACGATGTCGTGGTCCAGGGCCAGCACCCGCGGCAGAGACGAGGCGGCCTGGGCCGCGCGGGAGAGGCCGCCGATCCGCATGGCGCGGGCGTAGCTTTCAGCCGCGGCCCCGAAGTCGCCGCGGGCTTCCTGGACCCTGCCCTCCGCGGTGGCGAGACGACTGGGGCCGCTGATCTTGTCCATGCTGCGTCGCTCGCGCCGCATGGCGGTCAGGGCGGCCTCGGACGCCGCCAGGGCCTGCTGATCGCGACCAAGCACCCGGTGCGCCGCCGCGAGATTGTCGTGCGTCGCGGCGATGTCGGGATCGAGCTCAAGGCTCCGCCGCGCCTTGGCCGCGGCGCCGGCGAAATCGCCGCGCGACGCCAGCAGGCGGCTCCACATCGCAAAGCCCCAGGCGCGATCGGTCGGCGATCCGTTGAGCGCCAGCCCCTCGGCGACGGTCAGCGCCTCGTCCTGCTTGTTCTGGGCCGAGAGGTAGACGGCGTAGCGATAGGGCTCTGTCTGGGCCAGAATCTGCTCGGCCGCGCGACGGATCAGTTGGTCCAGTTCGCCGGGTGCGCCGTAGAGCGTGGTTCCCGGCCGGTCACCGACGCGGACCGTCAGGCTGATCCGCGCCTCGTCCTGCACCAGCTCGCCCGAGACGATCGTCTCCCTGCCGAGCCAGCCGCGCAGCAACGCGTCGATGTCGCTCAGCGATATGGTCGTCTCAGGAATTTCGACCTTGATCTCCTGGTGCTGCGTCGCGCGGACCGCGCCGCCCGCCCGCACCGAGCTTGTGATCGACTCGATCTCGCCGAGGCTGTCGGAAAGGCGTCCCGCCAGCACCGGCCCCGTCATTCCGCGCGTGGCCATGCCCGGCGGCACGGCGAAGGCCTTGATGACCAGCCCCTCGGCCTGGCTCGCCCGCCAAAGGAATCCGGCGGCGATCACGACGAGCGCCAGAACGCCAAGGGCAATCGCCAGTTCGAAGGCGGCGTGCAGGCGTTCGCGGAGAAACTTGACGCTCTGCTCCCGGGTCTCCCGACGCAGGTGCTTCATCTGCAGGTCCAGCATCCGGACCTGCTTGCGCATCAGGGCCCTGGCGGAGGGATCAACCTCATCGCCATCGGTGTCGAGGGCTTCGTCCAGGGCGATGTCCAGCCCCATGTTGCCTGTGCCGCCCGCGTCCGATTTCATGCCCGTGTTCGCCCCCGCGGTCCGGCCGCCCTCGCGCGGACTTTACCCAAACCCGCCCTCAAGACCAGCATGGTCGCGCCCATCGTCGCGGCCTCATTTCTCGTGGGCGAGCGACCAGCCGGCGCTGACCTGTCCGGTGAAGACGTGGCGATAGCGCACCAGCACCGTCTTGGCCTGGATCGCGCTGCCGCTGGCCTCGCGACTGGCGTAGCGCTGCTGGACCGCCGCCGCGGCGCGGCTGAACGCGCGATAGGATTCATCATGGCTGCCCACGCTCCCCGCCGTGAAGCCGAGGTTGGCGTAGGCGCTGATCGTCGAGGCGGCGGGCGCAAGGGTTCCGCCGGATTGCCGATCCAGCGCGGCCGCCTGCTCCCGGAACAGCGGCAGCGCTTCGGCCAGGCGGTCGGTATTCGCCAGATGCACGGCCAGGGCGTTGATCGACGACAGGGTGTCGGGGTCGGTGTCGCCGAACGCGCGGCGGCGGATATCCAGCACCTGACGGAAGCGCGTCTCCGCCTCCTTGCGCCGGCCGAGGGCGTCGAGGATCGTCGCGTAGCTGGCGGCGGACGACAGCCGGGCCCGGTCCTCGGGCGGTTCGGTTTCCGTCAGACCCGCCAGGGCCTCGGCCTCCAGCTTTTCCGCCTCCTCGTATTTGCCCCGGCCATAGAGGATGGCGGCCATGATCCCGGCGGCGTTGATGACGTCGCCGCGCACGGCGGTCGGTGTGCGCCGCAAGCCCGCCAGCGCATCGCGCGCCAGCGCTTCCGCCTCTTCCAGCCGCCCCGTGACCAGCCAGCTGTTGGCCAGCTCGATGGCGGCGAGATGGACCGCCAGATGGTTCTCGCCCAGCGCCTGCCGTCGGCTCAGCCAGTATTGGCGCCGAATGGCCTCCTCTTCGCTGGTGGCGCCCATTTCGCCGAGCACTTCCGCAATCGAGCGCGCGGTCAGCTGGGTGATGCCGTTTGAAGGTCCCAGGGTCTTCTTCTGCGTCTCCCAGGTCGCGCGCAGGACCTCGGCGGCCTCCGCCGCGCGGCCCAGCTGGCGAAGGGTCGACACCAGCGCATCCGGCGAGATCATCACGTAGATGCCGGAGGGATCGGGCAGCGCCTGCTCGGCCTGCCAGACCTCGCGATAAATCACGACTGCCTCTTCCAGCTTGCCGAGCGACCGCAGGCACTCCGCCAGCCGCTTGCGCGCCCGTTGAAGATCGCGAGGATCGCCGCCGGCCGCCCGCCGGGCCTCGACAATCTGCAGCAGGATGGGCTCAGCCTCGGCGCCGCGCTTGAGCTCGACCAGAAGGTCAGCCTTCGCGGCCAGGGCCTTCAGTGTGTCGCCCGTGTCGCCAAATGCCGCCCGACGGGCCGCGATGACCACATCGTAGTCCGGCAAGCGCTCGGCCCCGCGCCCCAGGGCCGTCTGGGTGGTCGTCAGGTACCCGAGAATCCGGAACGCGGTTCCGTCGCGGGGCGGCTTGGCGACCTTCAGGATCGCCCAGGCTTGCGCCAGCGGCGCCTCGGCCTCGGCGAACCGCTCGTTGTCCATCAGGATCCAGCCGAGGTCCGCGGCGATCGTCCCCGTTTCCTTGCTGGTCGCGCCGGTCAGGCGACGGACACGATCCAGCGTATCGCTCATCAGGGCGATGGCCGGCGCCGCCCTGTCGTTGAACGCCATCTGGAAGGCGTATTCCCGCGCCGCGCTCAGCGTTCGGCCGTCGTCGTCGCCATGAGCGGCGCGCGCATCCAGCCAGGCCTTTCGGGCGGCGATTTCCTCGGGATCGGTGGGCGCGGGCTCGGCCGGCGCGGGCGATGTGGATGGCGCGGTCGCAGCCCTGGCTCCAGCCGCCAAAGCCCATTCCGGCGAAAGCGCCATGAGACCGGCGAGCACAAGCCCCGGCAGGCACCGGTCAACTCGCCTCATTCCGCCGACACACTTGATACGCATGGCCCCTCGACGATCAGCATAGCCGAAGGGGGCCAACCGGCTCCCCCCGGAAGGGGGGACAGCATCGGGCCCAAAGCAAAGAGGCGGCCGCCTTGTCGGCGACCGCCTCTCGCGATCTTCAAGCCTTGAAGCAGCGACTAGCTGTTCAGGGTGCTCTTGAGGCCTTCGCCGACCTGGAAGCGGGCGGTCTTGGAGGCCGGACGCTTCACGGTCTCGCCGGTGCGCGGGTTGCGCGCGGTGCCGGCGGCCCGATTGACGGCCTTGAAGGTGCCAAAGCCCACAAGGCGGACGTCGTTCCCGCTCTTGAGCGACGCGGTCACCGAGTCGACGAACGCTTGCAGCGCTGCAGCAGCCTGCGTTTTATTGAGACCCGCGCCATCGGCGATGGCGGCGACCAGTTCGGCCTTGGTCATTGAATTCTCCCAGCCAAGTGTTGTGCGGCGCGGCGTTCCCCCCAAGGGCGAGCCGTTCGCCTGCAAGGGATTATGGCGGATGGCGCCCCCGCGTCAAACGAAAGGCCGCCCGGGAATCACCCGGGCGGCCCACATTATCGTTGATAACTCAGGTTCAGTGGGTGATCACGGCGTCGTCGGAGGGTTCTTCGACCTTCGCAGTTGCAGCAATCGACTCAACCGGCTCGACCCACTCGATGGGCGTCAGAGGCCCGGTGAGGGCCAGCGCCAGCACCTGATCGATGGTCGAGACCGGGATAATCTCCAGATCACGCTTCACGTTCTCAGGCACGTCGGCCAGGTCCTTCTCGTTCTCCTGCGGGATCAGCACGGTCTTCACGCCGGACCGCAGGGCCGCCAGCAGCTTTTCCTTCAGACCGCCGATGGCCGTGACCCGGCCGCGCAGGGTGATCTCGCCGGTCATGGCGATTTCCTTGCGGATGGGGATGCCGGTCAGCACCGAGACCATGGCCGTGGCCATGGCGGCGCCGGCCGACGGGCCGTCCTTGGGGGTCGCGCCATCGGGCACGTGGACATGGATGTCGGTCTTGTCGAACACCGTCGGCTTGATGCCGAACGCCGGCGCCCGTGAGCGGACGTAGCTGTTCGCCGCCGAGATCGACTCCTTCATCACGTCCTTGAGGTTGCCGGTGATCGACATCCGGCCCTTGCCCGACATCCGGATGGCCTCGATGGTCAGGATGTCGCCGCCGAACTCGGTCCAGGCCAGGCCCGTCACGATGCCGACCTGGTCTTCCTCGTCCGTCTCTCCGTAGCGGTACTTCTTGACCCCGGCGTACTTGGCCAGGCGCTCGTCATCGATGGTGATCGTGGCGAGGCCCTCGCGGCCGAGATCGCGAACGACCTTGCGCGCCAGGTTGCCCAGTTCCCGCTCCAGCGACCGCACGCCGGCTTCCCGGGTGTAGTAGCGGATCAGGCCCCGGATCGCGTCCTCGGGCACCACGAATTCCTCGGGCTTGAGGCCGTGGTCCTTGGTCAGCTTGGGCAGGACGTGCCGGATCGCGATCTGGACCTTTTCATCCTCGGTGTACCCGGGGATGCGGATGATCTCCATCCGGTCCAGCAGCGGCTGGGGCATGTTCAGGCTGTTGGCCGTGGTGACAAACATCGTCTGGCTGAGGTCGTAGTCGACCTCCAGATAGTGGTCGGCGAAGGTCGAGTTCTGCGCCGGATCCAGCACCTCCAGGAGGGCCGAGGACGGATCGCCGCGATAGTCGCTGCCCATCTTGTCGATCTCGTCGAGCAGGAAGAACGGGTCGACGGCCTTGGCCTTCTTCATCGACTGGATGACCTTGCCGGGCATCGAGCCGATGTAGGTGCGGCGATGACCGCGGATTTCAGCCTCGTCACGCACGCCGCCGAGCGACAGACGCACGAATTCGCGGCTGGTCGCCTTGGCGATGGACTTGCCGAGCGAGGTCTTGCCGACGCCCGGAGGGCCGACGAGGCACAGGATCGGGCCCTTCAGCGAGTTGGTCCGCGCCTGAACGGCGAGATACTCGAGGATGCGCTCCTTCACCTTCTCCAGGCCGTAGTGATCCTCCTCGAGGATCGCCTCGGCGCGGGCGAGATCGATCTTCTTCGGCTTGGCCTTGCCCCACGGAATGGACAGCAGCCAGTCGAGGTAGTTGCGCACGACCGTGCTCTCGGCCGACATCGGGCTCATGTTGCGCAGCTTCTTCAGCTCGCCCTCGGCCTTGGTGCGGGCCTCCTTGGACAGGCGGGTCTTCTTGATGCGGCGCTCGAGCTCGATGAGTTCATCGCGGCCGTCGTCCTGGTCGCCCAGCTCGCGCTGGATCGCCTTCATCTGCTCGTTCAGATAGTACTCGCGCTGGGTCTTCTCCATCTGGCGCTTCACGCGCGAGCGGATCTTCTTCTCGACCTGGAGGACGGAAATCTCGCCTTCCATCAGGGCGAAGACCTTCTCCAGCCGCTTCACCACGGTAAAGATTTCCAGCAGCTGCTGCTTGTCGCCGATCTTCACCGACAGGTGGGCGGCGATGCTGTCGGCCAGCTTGCCCGGCTCGACGATCTGCGGGATCGACGCCAGGGCTTCCGGCGGGATCTTCTTGTTGAGCTTGACGTAATTCTCGAACTGCTCGGCCACGGCGCGGGACAGGGCCTCGGCCTCGTGCTCCTCGCCGCCGTCTTCCTCGATCGCGGCCGTCTCGGCCTCGTAGTAGTCCTCGCGGCCGGTGAACTTGATCACGGCGGCGCGGGCCTTGCCCTCGACCAGCACCTTGACCGTGCCGTCGGGCAGCTTGAGCAGCTGCAGCACGGTGGCGACCACGCCGACGTCATAGATGTCGTCGGTGGCGGGATCGTCGTCGGCGGAGTTCTTCTGGGTGGCCAGCAGGATCTGCTTGTCGCCGCGCATCACTTCTTCGAGCGCACGGACCGACTTGTCGCGTCCCACGAACAGGGGAACGACCATATGGGGAAACACCACGATGTCCCGAAGCGGCAACACCGGAAGCGTACGGATGTCGGTCATACCATTCTCCTCAGCGCGGCCCTGCAACGTCGGCGCCGCGCAGGCCGACCTACACTGGGCGACCTTTGTGAATGATATGTGGCCGCTTCGCCGGAGCATTCAAGCGCAGCGGTCGTCGCGCGGCGCAGGGGCGCAGTGGAATAGAGGGGTTTTCCCCAACTATCGGGCGTTGCGCCGGATCTACCGCTTCTTGCCCAGGTGCGCGGCGATGTCCTTGGTCATGCGGCCGGCGGCGCGGTGAGCAGCGGTCAGCTGCTCCTTCGTCACGCCCCAGCGCTTCATCCAGTATTCGACCGCCTGGCGCTCGGAGAGGTCCAGCCGGTCGCGGTCGATGAACCCGCGCTTGTCCTTCAGGCCGGCCATGCAGAGCTCCGCTTCGGTTGCGAGTTCTGAATACTGCCAAATCGCCTTGAGCAACAGGGTTGCGTCCTTCGAGACGCGATCCCGCAGGATCGCTCCTCAGGACGACGAAAAGGACGGGCTTGAAAGCCATACGTCAGGGTGAGGAGCGAGCCCCAAGCGAGCGTCTCGAACCCCGCACGTTGGCGCCACGCCCCCTGCCCGCTACCCTGCCCCGATGACCCAGCCCCTGCGCCGCCTGATCGATCTGCCCGGGATCGCCGACCTTGAAACCCGGGCGCTGATGAAGCCGTCGCTGGCGGAGCCGGACGCGCGGGCGGATGTCCCGGAGATCGATGAGGTCTGCCGCGCCTGTTTCGGCCTGACGCCGGACGAGGCCGAGGCCATCGACCCGCCGGCCGACTGGGACGGCGTCGACCGCAAGGCGCCGGCGCAGCAGGTGTTCGCCTTCGAGGACGCCGGCTGGGATGTCACCGACAAGCGCCGACCCTTGCGGATGCTGGGCCACTACGCCCTGCCGCTTTGGCTCGCCATCCGCGGCGTGGCGGGCGAACTGCCGTTTGAGGCCCCGCCGGCCGAGGAAAAGGACAGCTGGGCCACGAGCCTCGCCGCGGACGCCAAGGCCTACCGGAAGCGATAGCCATCGGGGACACGTTCCTTCGGTACGTGTCCCCTCCCGCCGCCAATAAGCCTCACTCCCGGCGCATATCACCGGCCACACGGTTCAGCTGCAGATACGAAGCGTCTCCACGGCGCCTCGCGCGACTCGTAGCGGGGGCTTAAACATCTCCGTCGCAATGTCGCGCCAGACTGTTCGCACAGGAAACGGTCAGCGCGAGTCGGGAAGAAACCAGTGACCTCAAACGCCTCCGAACCGCGCCGCTGGCGCAAGGTCCTCGCGGCCTACCAGGGCCCGAGCCATGCCCGCTCGATCCTCGAGATCATCCTCAGCGCCGCGCCGCTGGCCGCGATCTGGACGGCCGCCTGGGTGGCCGCGATCTTCGGGCTCTGGTGGCTGGCGCTGCTGCTTTCGATTCCGGCGGCGGCGTTCCTGGTGCGGCTGTTCATGGTGCAGCACGACTGCAGCCACCAGTCGTTCTTCCGCAGCCCGGCCGCCAATGACTGGACGGGCCGGCTGATCGGCGTCCTGACCATGACGCCCTACCACTGCTGGCGCCGGTCGCACGCGATCCACCACGCCACCTCCGGCGACCTCGACCGCCGGGGCCTTGGCGACATCGCCACCCTGACGGTCGCCGAATACCGCGCCTTGCCGCTGATGAAGCGGGTCGGCTACCGTCTCTATCGCAACCCCCTTATCCTGTTCGTCATCGGCCCGGCCTGGGTCTTCGTGCTCGAGCAGCGCCTGCCGATGGGGCTGATGAAGGAAGGCTGGAAGCCCTGGCTCAGCGCCATGGGCACCAACGCGGCCATCGCCGTCATCGTTGGCCTGGCCATCTGGGCCGGCGGCTGGAAGGGCCTGCTGCTGATCCATCTGCCGACCATCCTGATGGCCGCCTCGATCGGCGTCTGGCTGTTCTACGTCCAGCACCAGTTCGAGAACGCCTACTGGGCGCGCAAGGGCGAGTGGGATCACACCGAGGCCGCCCTGCACGGCAGCTCTCACTACGACCTGCCCGCGCCGCTGCGCTGGATGACCGCCAACATCGGCGTGCACCACGTCCATCACGTGAACAGCCGCATTCCCTACTACCGCCTGACCAGGGTGCTGAAGGACCATCCCGAGCTGCGCAACGTCAGCCGCCTGGGCCTGGTCGAGAGCTTCCGGACCGTGTCGCTGGCGCTGTGGGATGAAGGCAGCCGCCGGCTGATCTCCTTCCGCCAGTTGCAGCAGCTGCGCCGCATGGAACGCGCGGCGGCCTGACGGCGGAATTTTCCGCCCGCGCCTGTCGGTGCGCGGCATACTCGTTCGTCCTTTGGGGAAACGAGGCCGCGCCGATGCTCTACGCCATCCTTTGCTACAACGCCGAAGACGTCGTGATGTCCTGGTCACAGGAAGAAGACGACGCGGTCATGGCGCAACTGAACGTCACGCATGAACGGCTGGAGGCCGAGGGCAAGCTGGGCCCGTCCCTGCGGCTGATGCCGACCACGGCGGCGACGACCCTGTTCAAGAGCCAGGACCTGGTCGTCGACGGCCCCTACGCCGAGACCAAGGAACAACTGCTCGGCCTCTACATCCTCGACATTTCCGGGCTGGAGGAAGGGCTGGAAATCGCTCGCGAGCTGGGCAGGGCGAACCCGGGCGGCGCCTATGAGCTCCGGCCGCTGCGGCTGTATCTGCCGGGGGCCGCTGTCGGGTGACCGACCCCGTCTGGATCGACGCAGCCCTCTCAGGCGCCCGCCCCCGGGCCGTCGGCGCGCTGCTGCGATACTTCCGCGACCTCGATACGGCGGAGGAAGCCTTTCAGGACGCCTGCCTCCGCGCGCTCAGGACCTGGCCGGTCAACGGCCCGCCACGCGATCCTGCGGCCTGGCTGATCATGGTCGGCCGCAATGCCGGAATCGACAGCGCGCGGCGCCGGGCCAGGCAGACCGTCCTGCCTGATGAGGCCGAGCTCTCCGACACCGAGGACGCCGAAACGCCGCTGGCCGAGCGGCTCGACGGCGCGGACTACCGTGACGACGTGCTGCGGCTGCTGTTTATCTGCTGCCATCCAGACCTGCCGGCGACGCAGCAGATCGCGCTGGCGCTCAGGATCGTCTCCGGGCTGTCGGTCCGGCAGATCGCCCGCGCCTTCCTGGTCGGCGAAAGCGCCATGGAGCAGCGGATTACGCGCGCCAAGGCCAAGATTGCTGCGAGCGGCGTGCCGTTCGAAACCCCCGGGCCCGTGGAGCGCGCCGAGCGCGTCGCGGCCGTGGCGGCGATGATCTACCTGCTGTTCAACGAGGGCTATTCCGCCGGCGGCCGACAGGAGGACCGCGCGCAACTGGCCGACGAGGCGATCCGCCTGGCCCGCCTGCTGCTGCGACTCTACCAGACCGAGCCGGAGATCATGGGGCTGACCGCCCTGCTCCTGCTGCAGCACGCCCGAGCCGCCGCGCGGTTCGACGCCGCCGGCGAGATCATCCTGATGGACGATCAGGACCGGTCTCTGTGGAACGCGGCCCTGATCGGCGAAGGCCTGGCCCTCGTCGACAAGGCGATGCGGCACCGCCGGCCGGGCCCCTATCAGATCCAGGCCGCCATCGCCGCCCTGCACGGCCGCGCCGCGCGTGCGGAGGACACGGACTGGCGCGGGATCGTCGCTCTCTATGAAGCGCTGGAGCAGCACACCCCTTCCCCGGTGATCACCCTCAACCGGGCTGTCGCGGTCAGCAAGACCGAGGGGCCGCAGGCGGCGCTGGACCTGATCGCCCCGCTCGAAGGGCGGCTGGCCGGCTATTTCCATTTTCACGGCGTGCGCGGCGCGCTGCTGCTGCAACTGGGAATGGAGGCGGACGCCCGCACGGCCTTCAACCAGGCGATCGCCCTGGCCAACACGCCCGCGGAAGCGGCGCATATTCGGGGCCATCTCGACCGGCTGATGCAGGCGGACAGGACAGCCTGACGTTTTCAGGGCTGATTGTCGGAACGCAGCCGGCTCATCCGTCCTTGGGGAAACGCCGTCCAGACGAAGGATCGAACGTCGATGAGCCCCGAACATGAACTCGTCCTTGAACGCATCTTCGACGCCCCGCCAGAGAAGGTCTATCGCTGCTGGACCGACCCCACGTTGATCCCGCGGTGGTTCGTGCCGGCGCCCTGGACCATCGCGAAGGTCGAGCAGGATCTCCGCCCCGGCGGCTCGTCCTCGGTCACCATGATGGACCCGGACGGCAACGAGTTTCCCAACCCGGGCGTCTACCTGGAGGTGGTTCCGAACCGCCGCCTGGTGTTCACCGACGCCTTTGTCGGCGACTGGGTTCCCGCCGGGCCGTTCATGGTCGCCATCGTCGAGTTCCAGCCGCTGGAAGGCGGGCGCACCCGTTACACCGCCCGCGCCCGGCACTGGACGGCCGAGGCCAAGGCCCAGCACGAGCAGATGGGCTTCCTCGAAGGCTGGGGCCAGTGCGCCGATCAACTGGCCGAGCTCCTCAAGACGTTCTGACGAAAGGACCGCCATGACCGATCCGGCCAAACCGCCCCAGAAGGGCGTGATCCCCTACCTGAATGTCGTCGGCGCGGCCGATGCCGTGGACCTCTACCAGAGAGCCTTCGGCGTTGTGGAGGTGCGACGCATGCCGTCCGAAGACGGCGTACGCCTGATTCACAGCCATCTTGTGATCAACGAGGGTTCGCTGATGATCAGCGATTGCTGGCCGGAGTCCGGCTACGCGCACCAGCCTTCGCAAAGCTTCACGATGCAGCTGGTGGTCGACGACATCGACGCCTGGTTCAGACGCGCGGTCGACGCCGGGCTGGAGATCACCAACCCGGTGGCCCTGATGTTCTGGGGCGACCGCTGGGGTTCCCTGAAGGACCGCTTCGGGGTTCACTGGGCGATGAACCAGCCGGCTGAACAGGCCTGATCGGAGAATTCCATGAGTTTGCCCCTTATCATCATCCTGGTCCTCGGCTTCCTCGTCGTCGCTCTCCTCGGGTTCGTGGCGACCCGGCCCGACAGCTTCCGGCTGGAACGCAGCGCCGTCATCAATGCGCCGGCCGCGACCGTCTTCCCGCTGATCGCGGACTTCCACCGCTGGACCGTCTGGTCGCCGTTCGAAAAAATGGAAACCGAAGGCGCGCTCAAGCGCAGCTACGGCGGCGCGGCCAGCGGTCTGGGAGCCACCTACGGCTGGGAAGGCCCGAAGACCGGTGTCGGCGCCATGGAAATCGTCGAGGCTGAAGCCGATCGCCGGTTGCTGATCAAGCTCGACTTCTTCAAGCCGTTCGAGGCGCACAACATGGCCGAGTTCACCCTCGCGCCCGAGGCCGGCGGCACGCGGGTCACCTGGGCGATGTTCGGTCCCCAGCCTTTCGTCGCCAAGCTGATGAGCCTCGTCTTCAACAACGAGAAGATGATGGGCCCGGTGTTCCTGGACGGCCTCGCGGCCATGAAGGCGGCGGCGGAGGGCTGACCTCCCCCGCTTGGGAGTGTTCAGCCGATGCGTGACCTCGCTCGCGTCTGGCTCTAGACACACCCCATGGCCTGGACCCGCACCTACGACGAACCCGAACCCCAGCGCGTCAACCGCTGGCTGGCGCAGAGCGGCGTCTGCTCGCGGCGTGAAGCCGAGGCTCTGATCGGCAAGGGCCTGGTCAGCATCGACGGCGAGGTCGTCGAGGACGCCGGCCGCAAGATCCAGCCCGGCCAGACCCTGACGCTCGCCGACGCGGCCACCGGCGCCCTGTCGGCCAGTCTTACGCTGATGTTCCACAAGCCGGTCGGGATCGTCTCCTCGCAGCCCGAGGGCGAGCAGATCCCGGCCGTCCGGCTGATCAACCGCTCGACTCTCTGGGGGCCTGGCACCGTCATCCCCGGCCGCGACAGCCGGCTGGCGCCGATCGGACGGCTCGACATGGACAGCCGGGGCCTCCTCATCATGTCCGAGGACGGCGTGGTGGCGAAGGCCGTGATCGGCCCCGACTCCGATCTGGAGAAGGAGTACCGCGTCCAGGTCGCCGGTCAGATCACCACCGACAAGATGGAGCTTCTACGCTACGGCCTGATGCTCGACGGGCGGCAGCTGAAGCAGGCCCAGGTCAACCTGTCGGGCAAGCAGACCCTCAGCTTCGTCCTCAAGGAAGGACGCAACCGCCAGATCCGCCGGATGTGCGAACTCGTTGAGCTGGAGGTCGTCGACCTCCTGCGCACCCGCGTCGGCCCGATTACGCTCGGCGCCCTTCCGGAAGGCCGCTGGCGCCCCTTGGCGCCGGAAGAGCGGGCGGCGCTGATCAAGGGATAGGGGATGTGTACCGCAGGTACGTGTCCCCCAAGCGAGCCTCCGAATTAGGGGACACGTACCTGCGGTACGGGTCCCTAAAAGCCCGGCGGTTTCCTGAACCCGCCGAACTCGCGTTCCAGCAGGCCGGCGAAAGCGATCGGGGTGCGATCCTCGAGATACGGACCCATGATCTGGATGCCGATCGGCATCCCTGCCCGGCTGAGGCCGATCGGCGCGGCGGTGGCCGGCAGATGGGCCACGGTGGCCATGCCCGGCCAGGCCAGCTGGTCGAAATAGCGCGAGAGTTCATTGTTGATCAGCAGCTTGCGGGCGCCCATGTCCGGGCTGTCGTCGTGCGGGAAGGCCACCGAGCCGTGGGTCGGCGCCAGCACCACGTCATAGGCGCGGAACACCTGCGCCCACTGACGGCGGATCGCCAGTTGGGCGTCGTGCAAATCCATCCACTCATGCGCCGACGGCGATCGTGCGCCGGGCTGTCCACGGGTCATCGCCGCATTGAGGATCATGCCATAGACGCCGTGCGCCTCCGCCGGGTCCGGCGGCAGGTCGCTGTCGCGGTCCACGGCGACGCCGAGGTCCTCCAGCCGACCGGCCAGCCCGTCGAGCGCCGCGCGGATCTCCTCGTCCAGCGCGGCCATCGGATGACTGTCGATCACCAGAACCCGGAAATCCTCCAGCCTGCGATGCCGCGCCGGCGGGAGGGTCAGGCCATAGCCCGTCATCTCCAGTTCGTCCGGCCCGGCCATGGCGTCAAGCGCCAGCTCCAGGTCGGCCGCGGTGCGCGCCATCGGCCCGACGACCGCAAGCACGACGTTGTAGCCGTCGACCCCCGGCGGCGTATGCCCGCGCAGGGGCACGATGCCGTAGCTCGGCTTGTGACCGTAGACGCCGCAGAAGGCGGCCGGGACCCGGATTGAACCGCCGATGTCCGAGCCGAACTCGAGCGGCACATAGCCGGCCGCCAGGGCCGCGGCGCTGCCGCCCGAGGACCCGCCGGCCGTCCGCGCCAGATTCCACGGATTGTTGGTCCGGCCATAGACCGGGTTGTCGCTCTGCCAGTCGGCCAGCATCGGCGGCACGTTGGTCTTGCCGAGGATCACCGCACCCGCCGCCTTGACCCGCTGGATGCCGACGGCGTCGACCGGCGCCGTCCAGTCCTTCCACATCTCCATGCCCCAGGTGGTCGGCAGGCCGGCGACCCAGTGGGCCTCCTTGACCGTCATCGGGATGCCCAGCAGCGGCCGCCGCTCCCCGCGCGCCAGCGCTGCGTCCGCCGCCTTCGCCGCGTCACGGGCCCTGTCGAAATCACGCACCACGACGGCGTTGATCGCCCCGTCGCGCGCCTCGATGCGGGCGATGGCGGCGTCGGCGAGTTCAAGGGCGCTGACGCGGCGCTGCGCGAGCGCCTCTGTCAACTCGACGGCGAAGGCGTCGGCGAACTCGCGGGTGCTGGCTTCGGTCATGGCGTTCTCCCTGACCTGAGGCTCGCAAAACCGGCCGGGCGCTGTCCAGTGGCGCGTGTCACCATGCTGACAGCAGGCTGGCGGCATCACCGTTCAGGAAAGCCTGATCTCCGGATGTCGCGCCCGAGTAGCGCATCCGAAAACGACTGGGCAGACTGCGCCCAGGACGCCGCCAGCGAAACAGCGCGTGGCAGGCCTCAGGACTTGTAGAGCCCGGCGTGGCGCTCTCGCAGCAGCGCCTTCTGCACCTTGCCCATGGCGTTGCGCGGCAGGTCGTCGACGAACAGCACGCGCTTCGGCTGCTTGAACCGCGCCAGCCTGTCCTTGAGCGCTGCGATCACGGCTTCCTCGCTGAACGCGCCCTTGCCGCCGGTGGCGACCACGGCGGTGACGCCCTCGCCCAGATCCGGATGCGGCAGGCCGATGACCGCGCTTTCGACCACGCCGGGCAGCGCGTCGATCTCCTCCTCGACTTCCTTGGGATAGACGTTGAAGCCGCCGGAGATGATCAGGTCCTTGCCCCGCCCGACGATGTGGACGTAGCCGGCGGCGTCGATCTTCCCCAGGTCGCCGGTGATGAAGAAGCCGTCCGGGCGGAACTCGGCGGCGGTTTTTTCCGGCATGTTCCAGTAGCCGGCGAAGACGTTGGGGCCCTTCACCTCGATCATGCCGATCTCGCCGTCGGGCAGGATCGCGCCGGTTTCCGGATCGGCGATCCGCAGCGCCACGTCCGGCAGCGGCGGGCCGACGGTGCCTGCCACCCGGTCGCCGTCATAGGGGTTGGAGGTGTTCATCCCCGTCTCGGTCATGCCGTAGCGCTCGAGGATCGCCGTGCCGGTGCGCGCTGACCACTCGACATGGGTCTCGGCCAGCAGCGGCGCCGAACCGCTGATGAACAGCCGCATCCCGGCGACCGCCTCGCGGGTCAGGCCGCCCTGGGCCAGCAGGCGGGTATAGAAGGTCGGCACGCCCATCAGCGCGGTCGCGCGCGGGAACAGGGTCAGCGCCTCCGCGGCGTCGAACTTCGGCCGGAAGATCATCGAGGCCCCGGCCATCAGGGTGACGTTGGTCGCCACGAACAGCCCGTGCACATGGTAGATCGGCAGGGCATGGATCAGCACATCGGCGGCGGTGAACCGCCACAGGTCGACCAGCGTCGCGGCGTTGCTGGCCAGATTGCCGTGGGTCAGCATCGCGCCCTTCGACCGGCCGGTCGTCCCCGAGGTGTAGCAGATGGCGGCCAGGTCTGACGCTTCACGGGCCACGGTCGGGAAGGTCGCCGGCCGGGTCGCGGCGATGTCGGCCAGACTCCCCTCCCCGTTGGCGTCGAGGGTCACGACCCGGGCGTCCAGGGCGTCGACGAGGCCGCAGACCTCCTCTTCCACCAGCGGATCGCACACCACGAGCGAGGGGCCCGCGTCGCCGATGAAGTAGTCCAGCTCGCGGATGGTGTAGGCCGTGTTCAGCGGCAGGAACACCGCCCCGGCGCGGATCGTCGCAAGGTAGAGGTAGAGGTTCTCCGGCGATTTCTCGACCTGAACGGCGACCCGGTCGCCGGGCTTCACCCCGAGCGCGCGCAGGGCGTGGGCGTAGCGAGCGGTATGCGCCTGCAGGTCGGCATAGCTGTCGACGGCCCCGGAGGGGCGCTCGAGGAAGGCGGCGTTGGGGACGCCGCTGGCGGTGAGGTGCTCGAAGAGGTTCACGGCTGTCTCTCAAATCCGCTCATCCCGGCGAAGGCCGGGACCCAGATGTTTTAGCGTTCGGCGACGGGATGTCAGGAAAAAAGCCTGGGTCCCGACCTTCGTCGGGATGAGCGGCTATTGCTGTTCGAGCATCCGCTCCAGCCGCCCCGCATCGAGCACCCGGATCACCCCATACCCCCGCGCGACCAACCCGGCCGTCTCCAGCTCGCCCAGCCAGCCGTTCACCGCCTTGCGCGAGACCCCGATCATCTCGGCCAGGTCCGACTGGGACGCCGGGATCGGGCCGCCGGTCGCGGAGGCCAGTTGCACCAGTCGCGATACCAGCCGCTCGCGCGGCTTCAACGCGATCAGCTCGGCCACCGCCTGGGCGTTGGCCCGCAACTGCCCGTAGACCAGTGCGGTCAGCGCCTCCCAAAGACCGGGATGCACCGCCGCCACCCGGCGCAAGGCGCTGTCGGACAGGGTGAAGATCAGCGACGGCGACGCGGTGATCGCCGTGACGATCCGGGGCCCGCCGCCGAAGGCCGCGCTCTGGCCGATGACCGTGCCCGCCGGCAGCAGGCCGATCAGCGCCTCCCGCCCGCCCGGGGCCTGGCCGTAGACCTTCAGCGATCCGTCGACGACCGCCAGGACCCCGGTCTCCTCGTCGCCCTCGCCATGCATCCATTCGCCGGTCTGGCGCCGCGACAGCCGGCCGCCGCGCAGCAGCGCTTCCCGCCGGTCCGGCGGCTGGCGGGCGAACCAGGCGATGGCCGCGACGCGTTCAAGGGAGTCGGCGCTCATCCAACGACTGTAACCTGCGTGACATTCATGCCGCCAGAGTCATGCGCCAATGGCGCAACGAGACACTTCGGGAGCCCCGCCATGATCGACACCCAGCTTCGCATCGACCCCGTCACCGGCTGCGGCGCGACCGTGCGCGATGTTGATCTGGCCCGCCTGACCGACGCCGACGTCAGCCAGTTGCGACAGGCCCTGTTCGACCACGGCGTGCTGTTCTTCCGCAGCCAGTCCCTCACGCCGGAGCAGCACATCGCCCTGGCCGAACGGATCGCGCCGATCGACGTCAACCGCTTCTTCCCGGCCGCACCAGGCTATCCGGTGATCGCCAAGGTCGAGAAGACCGCCGAGCAGACGACCAACATCGGCGGCGGCTGGCACACCGACCACAGCTACGACATCGAACCGGCCATGGGCTCGGTGCTGGTCGCCCGCGACCTGCCGCCCGGCGGCGGCGACACCCTGTTCGCCGACATGTACGCCGCGTACGACACCCTCGACGCCGAGACCAAAGCCGAGATCGCCGGCCTTCGGGCCGTGCATGGGTCCGACCATGTGTTCGGCGAGAAGGGCGTCTACGCCAACACCGACCAGCCGGAACTGGCCAAGGGCGGCGTCGAGACCCCCGAGACCGTCCATCCGGTGGTCATCAAACATCCCGGCAGCGGCAAGCCCGTCCTCTATGTGAACCCCAGCTTCACCCTGCGCTTCGAGGGCCAGACCCGCGAGGAGAGCATGCCCCTGCTGATGAAGCTCTATGCCCACGCGATGAACCCGGCGCACGTCAGCACCCTGGTCTGGGAGCCCGGCACAGTGGCCATCTGGGACAACCGCGCGACCTGGCATTTCGCGAAGAACGACTACCACGGCCACTACCGGCTGATGCACCGCATCACCCTCGCGGGCTGCGCGCTGGAAGCGGCGTAAGCGCGGGGACATGTACCAAGGGTACGTGTCCCCCAATCGAGCGGCAGGTTTAGGGGACACGTACCTGCGGTACATGTCCCCGTCAGGCCGGCCGAACCTCGACCGCCCTGAACTTCACCACACCCGAGCCGTACTGGAGGGCGATCGGCCCTTCGGCATGTGCAGTATTGCGCACGGCATCCACGGTCTTCTGCCCGTTGAACACGACCGAGAGGACGTCGCCCTTCGCACTGACCTCCAGCAGGTTCCACCGACCGCCGGCCTTCGGCATCGGTGAGACAGGCGCGATGTCGACGATGCCCCCGGTGCCGTAGGTCGGGTCCGGACGCCGGTCGAAGACATTGACCTCATAGGCCGTCGCGGGCGTGATCCGCGTGCGGTCGGCGCACCGGATGAAGATGCCCGAGTTCGCGTCGTCGCTGACCCAGAGTTCTGCGCGCAGGTCAAAGTCCCGGAAGCTGTCCCGCGACACCAGGAAGCTCATGCCGCCCTGATCGGCGGCGAGCACGCCGCCCTCGACCGACCAGTTGGCGTCCCCGACGGGCGTCCAGCCGTCGAGATCGCGACCGTTGAACAACGGCCGGAAGGGGCCTTTGGCGTATGCCGGCGCCGCGAGTGACACGAGGGTCATACCCGCGAGGACTGAACGACGATCAATCATGGACACCCCGCTGCCGTGCGACCGCGACAGTTAGGGGCATGGACCGGCTTCACGCAACGGCCGCCGCCTGATCCCGCGCCGCGTCGCGGTACAGCCAGGCCGAGCCCAGCCAGAGCGCGACGAACACCGCCGTCAGCACCCAGGTGAAATGTCCGGCCGCCTGGGCGACGGCCGCGACCAGAACCTGGGCCGCCGCCATCGCGATCATCGCGCGGGCCATGCCGGCCGGGCGGAACCGCGCGATCGCGGCGCCCAGCAGGCCAGTGGCCAGCACGCCGCCGTACATCATGTTGAGGGGATTGTTCTCGTTGCCGATAATGCCCACGGCGAGGTTCATCCAGACCAGCAGGAAGCCGGCGACGAGGGCGACGCCCGAGGCTGCGCGATAGGCGTAGTGGCGCGACAGCCGCACGGCCAGTTCGACCCCGCCGACCACGATGGCCAGCATGATCCCGAAGATCAGGAAGTCGGAGCCGGTCCAGGCCACCTCGGTGGTGAACTGCATGGCGACCAGCGGCGCGAGCAACAGCAGCGCCGCCCCGCCCCACAGCGCGATCCGCCAGTGCGCCACGCGGCGTTCGGCTTTGGTGTTTTGCATGACAGATCGGCTCCCCTCGATCCGGTTGTATCGCGGCCCGCCCATGCAGGGCGATGGGGGCGAGCTGTGTGATTTTGATGCAGGCTGCCGCCCCGACGATCCAGGGCCCGTCAATCGGGTTCGCGGCTCCGCAGCAGGGCGTTGCAGATCGGTTCGACGTCGGTCACCTGGGACAGCACCTCGAAGGCCAGGGGCAGACGGGTCCTGACGATCGGCAGGTCTCTCTCCGAGCGGTCGGCCACCACGAAGAAGCCCACGGCGCCCAGCTGCGGCGCCAGCGAAGTGCCCATCGATGGCGCGCGCATGTAGCTGCCGATATAGGTCGCCTTGCCCGGCTGGATGCTGAACCGGATGGCGAACGGCTTCGCCGCCGACCAGTCGTAGGACGCGCCGAGCGGACTGGAGCCGTAGAAGGCGAAATTCTCGATCAGGTAGTCGCCCGGCGGCAGCCGGCGGACGACGATCTGGCCGGTCTCCCGCCCTGTGAAGTCCGGGTTCTTGATCTTGAGGTAGATCGCCCCGCCGAGCTTTGGCTCGATCGTTCCCGTCCAGTCGTTCACGGGCGCCCCGTCGGGCAGCGCGACGCGCCGATAGGGGAAGTCGAAGTGCATGCCCAGGGTGATCGTTCCGACGGCATAGGCGACATAGCCGCCGTCCGCGCCGGCGTACTCGACGGGCGCCTTGGCGGCCAGCGACGGGGTGGCGAGCGAACCGAGGGCCAGGGCGGCAAGGAGGGCGCGTCTATGCATGGCGCTTTCTAAAGGCAATCCGCCCGCCAAGAGGATACAGGCCTCTCATCCGTCGGCCAACGATGTCAGACGCCCAGCCACCGGAAGGCCCGGCGGATAAAGGCCTGGCCGTCCTGCGTCACCGGAGCCGCATGAGCCATCAGCACGCGCTCGGCCGGCCATTCCAGGATGCGGCGGACAGCGGCCCGGGCGGCGCGGCGATCGACGAAGGTCTTGCGGAATTTGCGGGGGACTTCCGGCTGCGGCGCGGTCATGAGGTCAAGCTTGGCGACTATGGCCCGCCAGCCTGAGAACCAGGTCGGACTGAAGTGCTGGATCAGATCGGTGAAGATCGCCGTCCGGCTCTGGCGGTGGAAGAACACCGCCTCGGTGGTGATCAGGTTGCCGTGGACCAGCACATGGTCGATCTCGCCGGACCAGTCATGGACCGAGCCGTCGGTCAGCTCGTCGTCGAACCGCAGGTCCGGCCGCTTCTTTCGCAGGCCTGGCGGCGCGGTGAAGCGAGCCGGTGCAAAGGCGTCCTGCCAGTCGTCCAGATGCAGGTGGTGCAGGGCGTTGGGCGCAACGACATGGCGCACCGGCCCCAGCGCCCTGACAGCCGCCATGAGCTCGGCGTCAAGCGCGGTCGGCGACCAGATGAACAGGCCGCCATCGGCCAGCCGGACCACGGCCATGCGCGTCGGATAGCGAAACCCGGCGACGTCCGCGATGGCGCCGTCCGCGATCCAGAGCGACTCGCCGAACGGCTGCAGCATGGTCTTCCCCGGGAAGCGTCACGGGCTTCAGAAAACCCTGATCCGCGCCCCTCGCCAAGGCGCGAAGAAGACAACGAAAAAGGGCGCGGCTTTCACCGCGCCCTTTCGCAATTCTGGTTGGCTTACGCGTCAGGCGCTCGCGCCGCCCGCCTTCTTCTCGGCGTAGATGACCAGCGGCTGGGCGCGGCCCTCGACGACCTCGGCGTTGACCACCACTTCCTCGACGCCCTCGTAGCTGGGCAGTTCGAACATGGTCTCCAGCAGGATGCCTTCCATGATCGAGCGCAGGCCCCGCGCGCCGGTGCGGCGCAGGATGGCCTTGCGGGCGACCGCGTTGAGCGCGTCGTCGGTGAACTTCAGGCCGACGTTCTCCATCTCGAACAGACGGGCGTACTGCTTGATCAGGGCGTTCTTCGGCTCGGTCAGGATCTTGACCAGGGCTTCCTCGTCGAGGTCCTCCAGGGTCGCGATCACCGGCAGACGGCCGATGAATTCCGGGATCAGGCCGAAGCGGAGCATGTCCTCAGGCTCGACCTGACGCAGGATCTCGCCCGTGCGGCGCTCATCCGGATCGGCCACCTTGGCGCCGAAGCCGATCGAGGTGCCCTGGCCGCGGCCGGAGATGATCTTCTCCAGCCCGGCGAAGGCGCCGCCGACGATGAACAGGATGTTGGTCGTGTCGACCTGCAGGAACTCCTGCTGGGGATGCTTGCGCCCGCCCTGCGGCGGCACGGAGGCGACGGTGCCTTCCATGATCTTCAGCAGCGCCTGCTGGACGCCCTCGCCCGAAACGTCGCGCGTGATCGAAGGGTTGTCGGACTTGCGGCTGATCTTGTCGATTTCGTCGATGTAGACGATCCCGCGCTGGGCGCGTTCGACGTTGTAGTCCGCCGCCTGGAGCAGTTTCAGGACGATGTTCTCGACGTCTTCACCGACATAACCGGCTTCGGTCAGGGTCGTGGCGTCGGCCATCGTGAACGGCACGTCGATGATTCGGGCCAGGGTCTGGGCCAACAGCGTCTTGCCCGAGCCCGTCGGGCCCACCAGCATGATGTTGGATTTGGACAGTTCGACGTCGTTGTTCTTCTGCGCGTGGTTCAACCGCTTGTAGTGGTTGTGCACCGCGACGGAGAGGACTTTCTTGGCGTGGCTCTGACCGATCACGTAATCGTCGAGCACTTCCCGGATTTCCTTCGGGGTCGGAACGCCGTCCTTGGACTTCACGAAGGCAATCTTGTGCTCTTCGCGAATGATATCCATGCAGAGTTCTACGCATTCATCACAGATGAACACGGTTGGTCCCGCGATGAGCTTGCGCACCTCATGCTGGCTCTTTCCGCAGAAAGAACAGTACAGGGTGCTCTTCGAGTCGCCACTGGCGGCCTTGGTCATTGCTCTTCTCACGCTCTGGCGATGTCGGCCGAGGCCGTTCGTCGCCCACCCCTGTGCGGTTCATCCCGCAATCGAACATGCAGGATACGCGCCGGGGGTTTTCCAATCCTTGACAATCCCCGATCCGGCGTTCCGGGACAAGCACTGTAACGCCACAGCCGCAGTGAAAGCGCCGGTCGCCCGGCACGCCGATTGCGTCGCATCCGGACGAACAGATGGGAATTGACCCGCTGTGGGACAAGCGAGACCGGACTTCACGCCGACGAGATGCCGCCACGGCGGCGTCACTTTGGTGTCATGAGTCCCGGAATCGTGATCGAAACGGCCCTCAAGAAGGCCGGGGCGGGTAGACTATGGGACGCAGATCACTCCTGGCGCAGGGACTTTCGTCCTCGCGACCGGTCATGCCTGATCCGCTCGACGAGCCGGCGCTGGTCGCCTTTGACTTCGACGGCACCCTGACGGTCGAGGACAGCTTCACCGCCTTCCTGAAATGGCGCGCCGGTCCGCTGCGCTGGGCGTTCGGCTGCCTGCGGCTGACGCCGTCGGGGATCGGCTATCTGTTTCACCGCAACCGCGGCCGCATCAAGTCGGCGGCGATCCGGGAATTCCTCAAGGGCGTAAAACGCGAAACACTCGAGGCGGAGGCGCGGACCTTCGCCGAGATCGCCGCGCCGCGCCTGTTCCGTCCGGATGCGATCATGGCCTGGCGGCGCTGGCGGGCGAGCGGCGCCAAGACGATCATCGTCACCGCCTCGCCGGACATGATCGTCGCCCCGTTCGCCCGGGGCCTCGGCTGCGACCGGCTGATCGGCAGCGCCATCGCCTTCGACAAGGATGACCGCGCGCTCGGCCTGCTGGCCGGCCCCAACTGCCGTGGCCCGGAAAAGGTCCGCCGGCTGCGGGAAGTCTACGGCGAGGACGTTCGGCTCACCGCCGCCTATGGCGACACCTCCGGCGACCGCGAAATGCTCCGCATCGCCGACGAAAAAGGCTACCGGGTGTTCAAGGGGCGCCCGTAGGGGACATGTACCGCAGGTACGTGTCCCCCAATTGAGCCACGCCTGAATCTGGATTAGGGGACACGTACCGTTGGTACATGTCCCCAATGAAACACGCCGGAACCGCTGCGCTTGATCAGCTGGAGCCGCTGCTGGCGGTGATCCGCACCCTGCCCGGCCTCAAGGAGAAGGGCCGCGGGGTGTTCTATCGCGGCGGCCGCGCCTTCCTGCATTTCCACGAGGACCCGGCCGGCCTGTTCGCCGATGTGCGGCTGGCCGGGGCGGACTTTGACCGGTTCAGGGTGGAGACGGCGGAGGAGCGGGAAGACTTTCGATCCAGAGTTGCGGATGGAATTACGCGATAGTCTCCCAAATAGAAAAAGGCCCGGCGCTAGCCGGGCCTTTTCCGTTCGGGTCTCTAAGGCCCTCAGGTCGCTGCGTCCGCCTCGGCGCTCTCGCGGGTCTCGTAGACGTGATCGACGATGCCCCAGGCCTTGGCCTCTTCCGAGCTCATGAAGTGGTCGCGGTCGAGGGTCTGTTCGACTTCCTCGTAGGTGCGGCCGGTGTGCTTCACGTAGATCTCGTTGAGGCGCTGCTTGGTTTTGATGATGTCCTCGGCGTGCCGCATGATGTCGGACGCCTGGCCGCGGAAGCCGCCGGAGGGCTGGTGCACCATGATGCGGGCGTTCGGCAGGGCGACCCGCTGGCCGGCGGCGCCGGCGCAGAGCAGCAGGCTGCCCATCGAGGCCGCCATGCCCATACACACCGTCGACACCGGGCTCTTGATGTACTGCATGGTGTCGTAGATCGCGAGACCGCTGGTCACCACGCCGCCGGGCGAGTTGATGTACATGCTGATCTCTTTCTTGGGGTTCTCGGACTCCAGGAAGAGCAGCTGCGAACAGATCAGGGCGCTCATGCCGTCCTCGACCGGACCGGTCAGGAAGATGATCCGCTCCTTCAGCAGGCGCGAGAAAATGTCGAACGCCCGCTCGCCGCGGCTGGTCTGCTCGACCACCATCGGCACGAGATTCATGGCGGTCTGGACCGGGTCAGACATCGACAGGGTACGGTAGTAATCGCTCATGGGCGCCTTTCTCTCTGTACTGGCCCGTCGCGAATCATGCCGCGCCATCGCCTCCCCCCGGATATCGGGCGGAGGTTAAGATGATGCAAGTGAGCCGTAGGGGCCGGGTCGCGGTTTGCGGCCGCGAAGCCACGCCGGGTTCGGGGACGGCCGTTCCGTCCCGCCCCCTACAGCACCCACCCGCCGTTCACGTCGCCGCCGCCGGTGTAGAGGTTCGCCGTGGTGGCGGCGTGGTTGCCGGTGATCTCGATGGCGAGGTCGGCGACGCCATCGCCATCGACGTCCAGCTGCAGCAGGGTCTTGCCGCCATTCGCCTTGATCGTCGCCTGACCGGCCACGCCGGTGAACTTCGCAACGAAGGTGAACGCCTGGTCGTCGGCGAGATTGACGTTCGCGTCGATGGCGCTGAGGTCGATGCGGTCGTTGAACAGGAACGCCAGGTCGGTGATCACGTCCCGGTCAGCGGTCTGGCCGAGGCCTGAGCGGCGGATATCGGCGTCGGTGAAGGCGAACGTGTCGCCGCCCGTGCCGCCGGTCAGCCGGTCGCCGCCCGCGCCGCCGTAGAGGACGTCGCCGTCCTGGCCGCCGTCGAGGCTGTCATTGCCGTTGCCGCCGTAGAGGCTGTCCGCGCCGGCCATGCCGGCGAGCACATCGGCCCCGTCGTTGCCGATGAGGGTGTTGCCGCCGGCGCTGCCCGTGATGGTGTTGGCCAGCGCGTTGCCTTCGCCGGTAACCCCGCCGTTCAGGGTCAGGCTCTCGATGTTGGCCGACAGGGTGTAGCTGACCGACGAGGTGACGCTGTCGGTCCCCTCGCCCACGCCCTCGGTGATCGCGTCGTCGGCGTCGTCGACGACATAGCTGTCGTTGCCCGCGCCGCCGGCCATGATGTCCGCGCCGGTCCCGCCATCCAGCGTGTCGTGCCCCGCCCCGCCGTTGAGCGTGTCGATCCCGGCGCCGCCACTGAGGACGTCATTCTGGGTGTCGCCGTTGAGCGTGTCGTTGTCATCGCCGCCGTTCAGGACATCATCCCCGCCGCCGCCATTGAGCGTGTCATTGCCCGCCAGACCGTTGATCGTGTTGGCGACGCTGTTGCCGGTGATGAGGTTGGCCAGGGCATTGCCGGTCCCGGTCAGGGTCCCGCCGTTGCCCAGCGTCAGGTTCTCCAGCCCCGACCCGAGGGTCCAACTGATCCGGGTGATCACGAGGTCGGTCCCGTCGCCGCCGGTCTCGTCGGTCGTATCGCCCGCGTCGTCAACGACATAGGTGTCGTTGCCCGTCCCGCCGGTCATGGCGTCGGCGCCGAGCCCGCCCTTGATGTAGTCATCGCCGTCGCCCGCATCGATGACGTCATCGCCCTCGCCGCCGTCGATCGTGTCGTTGCCGCCGCCGGCGTTGACCGTATCGGCCCCGTCCTGGGTGCTGATCGAGTCACTGCCGCCGCCGCCGAAAAGCAGATCGTCGCCGGCGGATCCCGTTTCGGACTGGGCGGTCACGGCGACGGTGAGCGAGAGGCCGCCTGCGGGCGTGTTCTCGAAATAGCTCAGCGTGCCGTTCTGCCGCCCGATCACCGCATCCATGACGCCGTTGTTGTCGATGTCGGCGAAGGTGAGGTTGCTGAAGTTGACCACGTCCACGCCGTTGAGCGGGTTGGCTGCGCCGGTGCGCTGGACGAAGACCGGAGCCGCGGCGGTTCCGGTGTTCTCGAAGTATCTCAGCGTGCCGTCATTCTCGCCGACCATGGCGTCGAGGTCGCCGTCGCCGTCCAGGTCGGTCAGGGCGATGGCGCTCTGGAAGCCCACATCGACGCCGTTGAACGGATTGAGCGCCCCGGTGCGCGCGGTGAAGGTCGCATTCCCCGCCGAGCCGGTGTTCTCGAAGTAGAGCAGCGCGCCATTGTCCTCGCCGACCAGCAGGTCCTGGTCGCCATCGTTGTCCAGGTCGGCGAAGGTCGGCGTGCTCATGACGCCAACGTCGATGGCGTTGAACGGATTGGACCCGCCCGTGATTTCGGTGAAGATCGCCCCTCCCGGCGTGCCGATGTTTTCGAAGTAGTTGAGGACGCCGTCCTGCTCGCCGATCACCGCGTCCAGGTCGCCGTCATTGTCGAGGTCGACCAGGGCTGGCGCGCTTCGGTCGGCGACATCGATGCCGTTGAACGGATTGGACGCGCCGGTCTGCTCCGTGAACACCGGGGCCAAGGCCGTGCCGGTGTTTTCGAAATAGAACAGGGCGCCGTTGAGCTCCCCGACCACCGCGTCCAGATCGCCGTCGTTATCGAGGTCGGCGAAGACGGGCGTGCTGACCACACCGACATCGACCCCGTTCAATGGATTGGCCGCGCCGGTGCGCTCGGTGAAGACCGCCGCGCCGGGCAGGTCGTCGCCCGCGGCGTCCGTGACATTGAGCGTCAACGTCCGCGACGCCGTCGGCGTGTCGCTGACGTTGGCGTAGGTCAGGTTCTGGATCAGGGCGTCGATGGCGGTGCCCGTTGCCGCCGCGTTGAACGTGATCGTCAGGGTCGCGCCGACGCCGCCCGCCAGGGTCCCGATGACCACGCCGCCGTAGGTGACGTCGGTTCCCGACAGGCCGATCTCGCCGGCGCCCGTTCCCTGGTTGCGGACCGAAGCGCGGTCTTCCGCCAGCAGGCCTGACAGGACCAGCGCGCCGCCGTCGAAGCTGTCCGGATCGGAGAAGACGACATTGATGTCGAGAAGCTGCGGCGCGTTGTTGACGAGGTTCTCGGCGAAGGTCGCCGAGGCCGCCAGGCCGGTCAGGCTCATCGCGTCGTTGGTTCCGGTGATGTCGACATTGACCGTGCCGAGCGTGACCGCGCCGGAGCCGTCGTTGGCCGTCACGGTGATGGTCGCGGCGTTGTTCCCGCTGGCGTTCGCCGCCCCCGTGTACTGGATCGCCGAGGCGGTGTTGAGGAACGTATCGATCGCCGAGGCCGTGCCGGTCAGGGTGATCGCGCCGGTTCCGGAGTTGCTGACGGTCACGCCGCCGCCGGTCGTCGCGGTCATCGTCCCGGCGGAGGCGGTCAGGACGACAGTCAGGCTGTCGCCGTCAAGGTCAGCCAGGGTTACGGCCGACAGGTTCAGGTCGCCCGCCACGTCCTCGGTCACCGTCACGTCGGTCGGCAGGCCGCTCGCGGACGGCGCGTCGTTCTGGGCCGTTACGTTGACGGTGATGGCGGCGCCATGAACCGTGGTGTTCTGGTAGTAGAGAATTTCACCGTTGCGGTTTCCGGACAGCAGGTCCATGTCGCCATCGCCGTCGATATCTCCGAACGTAGGCGACGCATAACTGCCAACAACAACAAAATCGAGCGGGTTTTCCACGCCGGTGCGGGCAATAAATAAAGGCGCGGACGTCGTTCCGGTGTTTTCGAAATAGACCACGACGCCGGCGCGCGTGCCAATCATCGCATCGAGATCGCCATCGCCATCTATATCGACGAAGGCGGGCGTGCTGTTGAGCCCAACATCAACGCCATCGAAGGGATTTGCGACGCCAGTCAGGGCTGTGAATACAGGCGCGGAGGTTGTGCCAGTATTCTCGTAGTAGTTCAGAAGACCGTCGTTTTCGCCGACCAGGGCGTCCAGATCGCCATCCCCGTCGAGGTCAGCAAAGGTCGGAACGCTCGAAAGGCCGACATCGACGCCATTGAAGGGATTGTCCGTACCGGTGCGGAGGGTGAACAACGGAGCCGCCGCCGAGCCGGTGTTTTCATAGTAGTTCAGAAGACCGTCGTATTCGCCGACCAGGGCGTCCAGATCGCCATCCCCGTCGAGGTCAGCGAAGGTCGGTGCGGCCCGAAACCCGACATTGACACCATCGAAAGGACTGGCCGTGCCAGTACGCTCGGTGAACGCGGGCGAGGCACCCGAACCGGTATTCTCGAAATAAAGAAGTGTGCCGAACAGCTCGCCGACCACAACGTCGAGGTCGCCATCGTCATCAAGGTCAGCGAACGTCGGCATGCTGACAAAGCCGACGTCAACACCAAAGGGGAGGGAATTGAAGACAACGACCTGTTGTTCGAAGCTTGTCGCGCCCCCAAAATCCGCGCCACTCGCGTCGGTGAGGTTGATGGTGAGCGTCCGGCTGGCCGTCGGCGTATCGCTGCTGTTGGCGTAGGAGAGGTTCTGGATCAGGGCGTCGATCGCCGCCGCGGTCGCCGCCGCGTTGAAGGTCACCGTGAAGGTCGCCCCCACGCCACCGGATGCCGTGCCGATCTCAACCGGATCGGCTCCGCCCGCGCCGTCCGCGTCGTAATAAACGACCCCGGCGGCCAGGCTGATAATCGCGCCACTCAGGATCGAGACCGTGTCCCCGGCCAGCAATCCGCTGACCGTCAGCGTCCCGCCATCAAAGTCACCATCGGCGTCCGTGAAGGTGACGTCACTGTCGATGAGTTGAGGCGCCGCATTGACGGTGTTTTCGTTGAACGTCGGGGCGTCAAGACCGGAGAGCGTGGGCGCAGCCATCGAGCACAACTTTCAGCATGCCACCCGGACGCCTTTTCGTCGGGCGGTCGTTAGAACATGTGGGTCTGAATGTGATGCGCCCGCGCCCCCGCGCGGGCGGTCGCCCTGCCCCGCCTGAAAGAAACCTCAGGCCGGTCGCCCTTTTCAAGCGCACACCTCCCCCATTTTGGGCATCTGGGGAGATAAAAGTACCGAGTGGTAACCGCCACAGGAGACGTATGCCTCTTGAGGGGGCGACAGCGACCGGCCGCAGCCGATTCTGCGCCCTACTCCGCCGGTTCGGTGCTGGTGACCGGCGCGCCGAGCTGCTGGAGCATGCGGCGGGCGATGTCGCGTTCCTGACGGCTGCCGCGGACGACGTCGCGGTTGGCGCTGTAGAGGCCCAGCAGGTAGGCCGCGTCCCACTCGGTCAGGCCCCTGGCGGGTTCCGCGCCGCTGTCGCGGTCGGCGAACAGGCCGATGACCGACTTCACGCCGGTCAGGTCCACATCCGGTTCGATCTGAGCCAGGCCGATCATGGTGATGTAGTCGGCGAGGGCCTCGAAACGGATGACGCCCACGCGCTTCACGTCGATCAGGATGATCACGTGATCAAAGTCGTCGCGGGTGGTCGCGCGCAGGCGGCTGGCCGAGCGCACGCGCACGGCGGCGCCCTGGGTGTAGCTCTGGCCGTCGGCGGTCTTGGTGCGGGTGACATGCCACCAGCGCACGGGGGTCGGCGTCTCGACGAACGCGCCCAGCGCCTTGTCGCCGCGGCTCATGCCGCGCTCCCAGCGGGCGAAGGCGGCCGGATTGCGGTCGACGATCGATTTGGCCAGCGTCTGGGAGTCGTCGGTGGCGATGATGACCATGTTGGGCCTGCAGCCCGGCGCGCCGGTCTCGAGGCCGACGGCGGCGGAGACGGCGGCGATCCGGTCGATCAGGGCCTGGCCGTAGGGGGCTTTGAGGCCGACCACGCCCGGGCAGATCTTGCGGTCCCAGCGGGCAAGCCGGCCATTGGCCGTCGGCGCGGAGACCTCGGCCACGAAGGCCGACACGGTGTCGATCGGCGGGGCGGCCGGGCGGGCGGTGATCACCAGGCCCTCGACCGTCGTCGGCTGGGGCGGAGGCGGCGGCGGCGCCGGCCGTGCGGGAGCAGGCGCGGCGGCCGCCGGCGCGGGCGCGCCGGGACCGACCGGATTGCCCTCAGGCGAGGTCGCGGGTCCGCGCGGGGCAGCGCCCGCGGGCTGGGCCATCAGCACCAGCCCTGTCATCGCCGCGGCGATCCATCTGGACATCACGCCCCCTCAATCAAGCCTGTCAGCCGGCGCCCGAACGCCGGCCGGCGTTACTACCGGCGTTACTAGTAGCCTTCCGGCAGATCGTCGTCGGCCTCGATCTCCTTTTTGGAGACCTTCTTGTCCGTCACGGTCGCCTGGCTGAAGATCAGCTCGACCACCTTGTCCTCATAGAGGGGCGCGCGAAGCTGGGCTTGCGCCTGGGGGTTGGTGCGGAAGAACTCGAACACCTGCTGCGCCTGCTGGCCGTACTGCATGGCCTCGCGCTGCATCGCCTGGTTCAGCTCCTGGTCGGTGACCTGGACGTTGTTCTTGCGGCCGATCTCGGCCAGCACCAGACCCAGGCGCACGCGGCGCTCGGCGATCTTGCGGTACTCGACCTTCAGCTCGTCCTCGGACTTGCCGGCGTCTTCCGGCGGCAGGTTGCCGGCGGTCTTGTCGCCTTCGACCTGTTGCCAGATGCCCTCGAACTCGGCGTCGACCATGCGCTGCGGCAGGGCGAAGTCATGGCCCTTGTCCAGCTCGTCGAGCAGGGCGCGCTTCAGCTTGAAGCGCGACTGGTTGTCGTAGCCCTGCTGGAGGTTCTTGGTCAGGGTCTCGCGCAGGGTGGCCAGGTCCGACAGACCGAGGCGCTGGGCCAGGGCGTCATCGGCGGCGCCTTCGACCGGCGCGCGGACCTCATGCACCGTGACGGCGAACTCGGCGTCCTTGCCGGCCAGCTCGGCCGATTGGTACGGCTCGGGGAAGGTCACCTTCACGGTGACGGCGTCGCCCGGCTTGGCGCCGACCAGCTGGGCCTCGAAGCCAGGAATGAACTGGCCCGAACCGAGCGTCAGTTCGAAGCCCTCGCCCTTGCCGCCGTCGAACGGAACGCCGCCGACGCTGCCGAGGAAGTCGATCAGCACCTGGTCGCCGTCCTTGGCCTTGACCGACTTGCCGGTGCGCGGCTCGAACGTGCCGGCCTGCTTGGCCAGATCGGCCAGCGCCTCGTCCACTTCCTTGTCGGTCGGGGCGTAGACCGGGCGCTTCAGCTTCAGCTTGCTGGTGTCGATCGGCTCGAAGTCCGGCATCAGCTCGACGGCCAGTTCGTAGGCCAGGTCGGCGCCGCCGGCGAGCACGGCGTTCATGTCGGATTCGGGCTTCAGATCCGGCTGCGAGGCGGGACGCAGCTTGTTGTCGTCGAGGACCTTCTGGGTCGTCTCGTTGAGCGCTTCCTGCACGACTTCCTGCATCAGGGCCTTGCCGTGCACGCGACGCACGTGGGCCGCGGGCACCTTGCCCTTGCGGAAGCCCTTCAGGTTCATCTGCGGGGCCAGTTCGGCGATCCGGGCTTCAAGGCGCGCGGCGAGCTCGCCCGCCGGAACAGTGACGCCGTAAACGCGGCTGAGGCCTTCACCAGACTTTTCAACGATTTGCATCGACATTCTCAAAGAAGCCGGACGAGCGGCGCGGGGCCGTTGTCATCCGCCGGATGTGGAAATGGATCCGCCGCCCGGATCAGGGCGGCGCAAAGCGGTGGCCCTTATGTCATGCGGGCGTTTGGGGGCCAAGTGCGAGTTTTCGCGGCGGGCCCGGTCGTCCCGGACGCGGACCCGAATGGTGCGGATGAGAGGACTCGAACCTCCACGCCTCGCGGCGCTGGAACCTAAATCCAGTGCGTCTACCAGTTCCGCCACATCCGCAGGTTCGGACGCTTCCCTACGGGATCAGCGGCGGCGGCGCCAGTGGCAGGGGCGCGGGGTCAGGCCTTGTGCTTGGGCGCCGCGTCGGTCTCGGCCCGCAGGCGGGCCCGGGCCTGCCTCAGGTAGTCGAGGTACCCGTCGCCGTCGCCATAGTCGGCGAAGGTCGAGTAGCGCTCGTGCGCCCCGAGCACCCGCCGGGCGTGCTTGATCGGACACCAGTACTGCTCGGTCCGTGCGGCGACTTCCCGGGCGTAGGCGACGACGCCGTTGGCATAGGAGCAGTAGGCGCAGTTGAACCGCTCGATAAGGTTCAGATAGGCCAGCCCTGACCGGTCGAAGACCAGGTAGCGGGACCGCTTGACCCTGGGGATGCCGTAAACCCGGAAGCAGATCGCCTGATAGGCCGAAACCCACAGGTCGAGGATCGCGAACGGCACGATCAGCGAATAGATCACCGGCGCCGTCAGGACCACCAGCGGGTTGGCGCGGCCGAGGTAGCGCGCCAGTCCGGTCTTCAGCTCGCGGTGTCGACGAACGACCTCCGCCTCGAACCGGGCCCTGCCGTGTTCCAGTCCGTACCGCAGGCCGGCGCGGGCCTTGGCGAACTCCTCCTCCAGCTCCTGTTCGAGGTCGCGCATGGTCTCAAGGAGGGTATCGATGCGCTCGGTCATGGCCGCTCCGCCGGTCGGCCGGCCCGGATCGGGCGTCGCCAGACCGACAGTCTGGCCCGGAGCGGGCCGGCCCGCTTTGATCTGTTCGACCTTCCTGCCGGGGCCGCGGCGCTTGAAGTCGCCGACCGGGTCGATAACGTGCCCCCCTTGTTTCCGGAGGACCCGCCCATGCTTCGTCGTCAGTTCCTGCAGGGCGGCGTCGCGCTCGCCGCCGTGCTTGCCGCCTCGGAGGGTCGGGCCCAGCCCGCGCCGGGCTCCGAGGATGCGAAGCTGCGGGCGCTGCTGGACGCCTTCTTCCAGGAAGACCTCGACGGCGCCCCGGAGTTTGCCACGGCCCTGGGTCTCGACGTCGGCGACAAGGCCGGCCTGCGGTCGAAACTGTCGGATATGTCCTCCGCCGGCCGCAAGGACTGGGTCGCGGATCACCGCGCGCGCCTGACGCGGCTGGCCGGCATCAACGCCGCGAAGCTGACTCCCGCCGGCAAGACCGACCGCGACGTGGTCGCCTATGCCTATACCCGGGTCGCCGAGGGCGGTGAGCGGTTCGCCTTCGGCGAAAGCGCGGCGGGCTTCAGCTACGCGCCCTACTCGCCCTATGTCGTCAGCCAGCTCAGCGGCGCCTACCAGAGCGTGCCCGACTTCCTCGACTCGCAGCACCCGGTGAAGACGGCGTCCGACGCCGAGGCCTATCTCGCGCGGCTCGACGCCTTCCCGGCCGCGCTGGACGCCAACACCGCCGGCCTGCAAGCCGACGCCGCACGCGGCGTCCTGGCGCCGGACTTCGCGCTCGACGCCACCCTGGCGCAGCTGACGAAGCTGCGGGCTCCGGCCGGGGCGCAGAGCGGGCTGGCGATGTCGCTCGCCGGCCGCGCCACCGCCGCCGGGATCGCCGGCGACTGGAACGCCCGGGCCGCCGCCATCGTCGACAGCCGCGTCTACCCCGCGCTCGACCGGCAGATCGCGGCGCTCAAGGCCCTGCGGCCGACTGCAACCGGCGACGCCGGCATCTGGAAAATCCCGGACGGCGAGGCCTTCTACGCCGGCGCGCTGGCCTTCCAGACCACCACGCGCAAGTCGCCAGACGAGGTCCACCGATTGGGACTGGAGCAGGTCGCCGATCTGTCCGCCCGCCTCGACGTGCTGCTCAAGGCGCAGGGCCTGACGACCGGTTCGGTGGGTGAGCGGCTCACGACCCTGTCGAAACGGCCTGACCAGCTCTATCCGAACACCGACGCCGGCCGGGCCGACCTGATCGCGGCGCTGAACGCCCAGACCGAGGACATGCGCGCCCGGATGCCGCGCGCCTTCAGGACCCTGCCGAAGTCGCCCGTCGAGATCGTCCGCGTGCCGCCCGACATCCAGGACGGCGCGCCGAACGGCTACGCGACCTCGCCGACGCTCGATGGATCGCGACCGGGCCGCTTCTACATCAACCTGAAGGACACGGCCGAGTGGCCGAAGTTCGCCCTGCCCACCCTCACCTATCACGAGGCCCTGCCCGGCCATCAGTGGGAGGGAGCCATCGCCCTCGAGGCCAAGGACTCCTCGATCCTGCGCCGCGCCGGCCTGGGCTTCGCGGCCTACGGCGAGGGCTGGGCGCTCTATGCCGAGCAACTGGCGCTGGAGCTCGGCGCCTATGAGAACGACCCGCTCGGCGAGATCGGCTTCCTGCAGTCGATGCAGTTCCGCGCGGTGCGGATGGTCGTCGACACCGGCATGCACGCCAAGCGCTGGAGCCGGGCAAAGGCCACCGACTACATGGTCGAGACCACCGGCATGCCCCGGCCGCGCGTGCAGCGGGAGATCGACCGCTACTGCATCTGGCCGGGCCAGGCCTGCAGCTACAAGATCGGTCACACCGAATGGGTGCGTCTGCGCGAGGAGGCGAAGACCAGGGCCGGCGCGCGGTTCGACCTCAAGACCTTCCACGACGTCCTGCGCCAGGGCGGCATGCCGCTGGTGGTGCTGGAGTCGGTGGTCCAGGGGCTGTTCCCGGCCTGACGGCCGGGCCGGATAGGGAGTGAGTCATATGTCGGATCAAATCCCGGGCGCCGAGCCCATCCTCGAGCCCGACCTGCCGATCGTCGATCCGCACCATCACCTCTGGGACCGGCCCGTCATGCCGTCCCGCCGCGAGGGCGCCCATCCGTTCGAGGACGTCATCCAGCTGACGCCCCGCTATCTGCTCGACGAGCTGCGGGCGGACGCGGGCAGCGGCCACAACGTCACCGCCACGGTCTATGTCCAGTGCGGGGCCTTTTACCGGGCGGGGGGCGCGCCGGCGATGGCGCCGGTCGGCGAGGTCGAGTTCGTCAACGGCGTGGCGGCGATGAGCGCCAGCGGGATCTACGGCCCGTTCCGCGCCTGCGACGGGATCGTCGGCCACGCGGACCTGCTGCTGGGGGATGGCGCGGCGGCGGTGCTGGAGGCGGAGGTTCGGGCCGGCGGCGACCGGTTCAAGGGCATCCGGCACGTCAACGCCAGCGACCCTGATCCCGATGTGCTCGGCCCGATGAGTCATACGCCGGGCGGCCTGCTTGGCGAGACCGCCTTCCGCGCCGGCTTCGCCCGGCTGGCGCCGCTGGGCCTGTCGTTCGACGCCTGGATGCTGGAGCCGCAGCTGCCGGAGCTGATCGACCTGGCCCGCGCCTTCCCGGACACCGACATCGTCCTCGACCACGTCGGCACCCCGCTGGGCATCGGCGCCTACGCGGGCAGGCTGGACGAGCGGTTCGACGTCTGGCGGGACCAGATGCGCGAACTGGCGCAATCGCCGAACGTGGCGGTCAAGGTCGGCGGCCTCGCAATGCCCTTCCCCGGCTTCCCGGGCCTGGACGGCAAGGCGCGCCCCTCCTCCCGGGTCCTCGCCGACCTGTGGCGGCCCTATGTGGAGACCACGATCGAGCTCTTCGGCGCCGACCGCTGCATGTTCGAAAGCAACTTCCCGGTCGACCGCTGGGGCTGCGACTACGCCACCCTGTGGAACGCCTTCAAGCGCATCGCGGCGGGCGCGTCCGACGCGGAGAAGGCCGACCTGTTCTCGGTGACTGCGAAGCGCGTCTACCGGCTGGCGTAGAGCTCGCCCAGCACCGCCGGCGCCAGGCCCGGCAGGTCCTCGGCGATCAGGCCGGGGCCGAACCGGCGTGCGCAGGCGGCGTGGATCCAGGCGCCGGCGCAGGCGGCCTCGAAACTGTCCATGCCTTGGGCGACCAGGCCGCCGATGAACCCGGCCAGCACGTCGCCTGACCCGGCCGTCGCCAGCCAGGGCGCGTCCTCGACACAGACCGCCGCCCGTCCGTCCGGCGCGGCGATAACGGTGTCCGCACCCTTCAGCAGCACGACGGCGCCGGCCAGCCGGGCGGCCTCCATCGCGGCCGAGATCCTGTGAGGCGCCGCCTTCAACAGGCCTGGAAACAGGCGCTCAAACTCTCCGACATGCGGCGTCAGGACGTCATCGCGGTCCAGGGCGCTGAAAAGATCGGATGGCTTGTCGCGGAACACGGTCAGCGCGTCGGCGTCGACCACCAGCGCCGCGCCCGTGCGGGCCAGAGCAAACAGGTGCGCGCGCGTGGCGGGCGTGACCCCGGCGGCCGGGCCGATGATCACGGCGTCGGCCTTGTCGGCGGCCTCGGTCAGGGCCTGTTCGGTCTCGAATGCGCGAACCATGATCGCTTCGAGATGCGCGGCGTTCACGGCGGCGGCGGCGGGCGAGGCGAGCACGGTCACCACGCCGGCCCCGATCCTCAGACCTCCCCGCGCCGAAAGACGCGCGGCGCCGGTGTTGAGCGCATCCCCGCTGACCACGGCCAGTCGCCCACGAGCATGCTTGTGCGAGGCCGCGCCGGGCCATGGAAAGTGCTGCTGCCAGACGGCCGGACGGTTCTCGACCAGGGTCGAGGGCGTCGGGCCCAGCCCGATGTCGGCGACGACGATCTCGCCGCAGGCCGAGCGTCCCGGCTCAAGGGCGTGGGCGATCTTGCGGCGATGGAAGGTGACGGTGAGAGCCGCCTTGAACGCCGCCTCGCCCCGGACCTTGCCGCTGTCGCCGTCCAGGCCGCTGGGTACGTCGATGGCCACGACCGGCGTGGACGTGCGGTGCGAGGCCTGGGCCCGGCTGAGCGCCGCGCCTTCGAGCGGGCGGCTCAGGCCCGCCCCGAACAGGGCGTCGACGACCAGGTCGGCTGACCTGACCGCGGCGGACAGCGGAAGCGTCTCGCCTCGCCAGCGCGCAGCGGCCGCCCGGGCGTCCGCCGTCGCGGGCGTGGCCAGGGTCTCGACCCACACAGACCACCCGCGCCGTTTCAGCTGCCGCGCGACGACATAGCCGTCGCCGCCGTTGTTGCCGGGGCCGCACAACACCGCGACGCGGCAGGGCTGGAAGCGCGCACGGATCGCGTCGGCGACAGCCCTGCCCGCCCGGTCCATGAGGAGAGGGCCCGGCGTTCCCGCGGCGATGGCGGCCTGGTCGGCCGCCGTCATCTGCTCGACGGTCAGGATATCCGGCGCGGCGCCCACGGCGTCTCCCTTCAGAGGACCTGGGTCGAAGCTTCGCGCCCCTTTGCGATCAGGATCAAGGCGTCATCGGTAACCTCGAACACCTGCATCGAGCAGTGGTCAGGCCGAAAGCCCATGACCAGGTCGCCGCCGCCCACGAGCGTGACCGCCCCGTTGATGGCGACGAAATGGCTGAAGATCGCCGCCCCGGCATGGTCGGCCACCGCCTGGGCGACGTCGCGCCGCCAGACCTCATAGTCCAGGTCGCCCTTGATATCGCTCCAGCGCCCGCCGAACGCCTCGCGGAGCCAGGCGCCCCGGTCGGCCGCCGACACGCCCTTCGGCGTCGGTATCTCGCCGACGCGCGGATCGATGGTCAGCTCGACGCCGAGGGCGTCTGCGAATGGCTGGGCCGTCTCGCGGCACCGTCGCAGGGGCGAACTGACCACACGCGTCGGCCGCGCCTGCGCCGGCAGCGCGAGCAGGATCTCGGCAACCGCCCGCGCCTGGGCCTGGCCGGTCTCGTCCAGGCCAGGATCGTCGTCGTCATCGCCCCAGGTCGCCGAGGGTTTGCCGTGGCGGATCATGTAGGTGCGCATCTCAGACCAACTCCGTTATGGCCGGGCCCACGGGGACATGTACTTCAGTACGTGTCCCCTACCGCAAGCAAGGGACACGCACTGAAGTGCGTGGCCCTGCGCGTCAATCCGGCGTGAACAGGTTCCGCTTGCCGTCCGGATGCCGGCCCACGGTCCCCGTCCGGCCCACGCCCTCGCGACCCTCGAGATCCCGCAGGGTCGCCTCGTCGTCCGGCGTCACGGCGATGAAACGGCGGTCGTGGCTGTCGCGGCCGAAGACGATGCCCATGTGATAGCCGTCACGGGTGTGAACCACGGTGTAGGCCTCGATGGTCGCGGGCCCCTCGGGATGCTCGACGAGCGCCGGATGCGGCAGGGCGTCGATCTGGCGCTGGATCACCGCCGGGTCTTCACGCTCCCAGGTCCCCTGAAGCGGCGTGGTCGAATAGATGCCGGTGGACTGCTTGGTCAGATACCAGCCGTTGGCCGTGCACAGGCCCCAGCTGCCGGGCCGGTCGCGCAGCTTGCCCATCATCGTGGCGATCGAGTGCATGGCGTAGTTGTTGCCGGGCCCGCCCATGTAGGGCAGCCCGCCGGTGACGGTCAGGCCGCGCGGATCGTCCAGCGACAGGCCCAGCTCCTCCGCCCCGACCTCCACGGCGATCGGGAAGCAGGAATAGAGGTCGATGAAGTCGAGGTCGTCGAGACCGATGCGTGCCATCTCGAAGGCGCGCTTGCCGGTCAGGCGCATGGCCGGGCTGGAATGGAAGTCCTGACGGTCCGACGGGTACCAGAGGTCGCTGGCGTCGGCGCAGCCGTGCAGGAACACCCACTTGTCTTCCGGCACGCCCAGCTCGCGCGCCTTGCGGACGCTGGCGATGATCACTCCGGCGGACTGGTCCACCTCCATGATCGCGTTGAGGTACTTCGGATAGGGGAAGCTGATCATCCGGTTCTGGTCGGTGACCGTGACCAGTTCGGCCTCGCTGCGCTCGGTCGGGAACCAGGCGTGCGGGTTCATCGACGCAACCTTGCTGAACGGCGCGAACAGCTTGCCCAGTCGCTTCTGGTGGTCATCGATCGACCGGCCGTCGCGCGCCCGCAGCGCGTTCTCGAACATCGGATAGACGTTGATCGGCCGGTTCAGGCCGTGGGCGTTTTCCTGCGGCGTGGTGCCCGGACGCGGATCGCCCATCCGCTTGGGCTCATCCTCAATAGCGTAGGGATCTTCCCAGCCGGCGAAGCCCGCCCCGCCCTTCAGCCGCTTCATCAGCGAGCCGAGAAACTCGGCGCCGACGGCGATGGTCAGCTCGTTTTCACCGCGGGCGATCCGCTCGCACAGGGTGTTGATCACCTGCTGCGGGCTATTGCCGCCCATGTGGGTGTAGATTTCGAAGGTCGTGTCGGCCCCGACCGCTTTCGCGAAAGCTGCCGGCGGGTTCTTCAGGCGCGGGAACGGCAACTGCGACAGAGCACCGGGCGCGTCGATGGTGAAGCCGACCACGGCGACCCCGTCGAGACCGGCCAGGGCTTCGCTCCCCAGACCGGCGTCCGTCACGGCGCGTTCCGCCGCGATCTTGAGCAACTCCAGCGGAGACGGCGAGGTGTTCGCCGGACCCCGATACGTGAATTGACCCGCTCCGATGATCACCGGTGTGTCGTCGCGCATCGTTCCACTCCCTTCAGCCTGCATTTCCGTCTCGGTATCGCCCTGCCCCGGCGGCAACCAAGGCCTTTGACGACATGCTCTTGTCTTGGGCGCCGGGCGCCTGTTTGATGGGCGCCCCATCCCTTACGCTGCGCTGCAACGCGCGTCCGGGGCGTCAGGCCTTGAAGCGCTGCGAAGGCCCGTGCTCCGTCCCGCCAATTGCGCCACAGAGGCTCGCATGAAGAAGATTGAAGCGATCATCAAGCCGTTCAAGCTCGATGAAGTGAAGGAAGCGCTGCAGGACCTCGGGGTCCAGGGCATGACCGTGCTCGAGGCGAAGGGCTACGGCCGCCAGAAGGGCCACACCGAGCTCTATCGCGGCGCCGAGTACGTCGTGGACTTCCTGCCCAAGATCAAGGTGGAGGTGGTTGTCGACGACGGCCAGCTGGAGGGCGCCCTGGAGGCGATCCAGACCGCCGCCCGCACAGGCCGCATCGGCGACGGCAAGATCTTCGTCTCCGAAGTCACCGACGTTATCCGCATCCGCACCGGCGAGGCCGGCGCGGCGGCGATCTAGTTCTACAAACGACCAACCATACCGTTTCGCACCATCAAGCTCAGGGGATAGGGCACATGGCCAAGGCAAAAGACATTCTGGCGATGATCAAGGAGAAGGACGTCAAATACGTCGACGTCCGCTTCACCGACATTCGCGGGAAGATGCAGCACGTCACCTTCGACATCGACCTCGTCGACGATGACTTCCTGGAAGACGGCACGATGTTCGACGGCTCGTCGATCGCCGGCTGGAAGGCCATCAACGAGTCGGACATGAAGCTGCGTCCCGACCTGTCGACCGCCTACATCGACCCCTTCTATCAGCAGACCACCCTCTGCCTGTTCTGCGACGTGGTGAACCCGGACACGGGCACCCCCTACAACCGCGACCCGCGCTCCATGGCCAAGACGGCCCTGGCCTATGTGAAGGCCTCGGGCATCGGCGACACGGTCTACTTCGGCCCGGAAGCCGAGTTCTTCATCTTCGACGACGTGAAGTGGTCCACCGACCCGCACAACACCGGCTACAGCTACGACTCCACCGAGCTGCCCGTGAACACCGGCAAGGCCTACCCTGAAGGCAACATGGGCCACCGCCCGGGCCCCAAGGGCGGCTACTTCCCGCTGAACCCGGTCGACAGCGCCCAGGACCTGCGCGGCGAGATGCTGGCCGTCATGGGCGAGCTCGGCATGAAGCCGGAAAAGCACCACCACGAAGTGGCGCCCGCCCAGCACGAACTCGGCCTGAAGTTCGACACCATGGTCGTGATGGCTGACCGCCTGCAGCTCTACAAGTACGTGATCCACAACGTGGCTCACGCCTACGGCAAGACGGCGACCTTCATGGCCAAGCCGATGTTCGCCGACAACGGCTCGGGCATGCACGTGCACCAGTCGATCTGGGGCGACGGCAAGCCGCTGTTCGCCGGCGACCAGTACGCCGGTCTGTCGCAGATGTGCCTGTGGTACATCGGCGGCATTATCAAGCACGCCAAGGCGATCAACGCGTTCTCCAACTCGACGACCAACAGCTACAAGCGCCTGGTCCCGGGCTACGAAGCGCCGGTGAAGCTGGCCTACTCCAGCCGCAACCGCTCCGCCTCGATCCGCATCCCGCACGTCGACAGCCCCAAGGCCAAGCGTCTGGAGTGCCGGTTCCCCGATCCCATGGGCAACCCGTACCTGACCTTCACCGCGCTGCTGATGGCCGGCCTCGACGGCATCGAGAACCGCATCGATCCGGGCGCGCCCGCCGACAAGAACCTCTACGACCTGCCGCCCCGCGAGCAGAAGAAGATCCCGGAAGTCTGCGGCTCGCTGCGTGAAGCCCTCGAGAACCTCGACAAGGACCGCGCCTTCCTCAAGAAGGGCGGCGTCATGGATGACGACTTCATCGACAGCTACATCGAGCTGAAGATGGAAGAGGTCATGCGCCTGCAACTGCACCCGCACCCTGTCGAATTCGACATGTACTACAAGTGCTAGCGGCTTGGGGACATGTACCGAAGGTACGTGTCCCCCAGTTCGGCGACCGGGCTTAGGGGACACGTACCTTCGGTACATGTCCCCGGCTTCCAGAGGGCCGGAGAGCGATCTCCGGCCCTTTTGCTTTCGGCGACTGCCCAGGCGGCGGGCGCCGTGTCGCAACGCAGCAACAGAAACGTCGCAACTGCGACTTATCCACAGATCGAACGCCGTTCGCGATAGATGCCGCCGGCGTGCGCTCCAAATGTGCCCCGGCGCTCTGAAGGGCTGGGGGCGGCATTCAGCCCGCGTGGCCGCTTCTGCGGCGGACAGCATGAGGATGACACCATGAATTCCACCCGCTCGGTCACGCGCCATGCGCTGGCCCTATCCTGCGGCATCGCGGCCCTGACTGCGGCCCTGGCTACCGCCGCGCCCGCGCTGGCGCAGGAAACCACGGTCGGCGAAGTCATCGTCACCGCCCAGAAGCGCAGTGAAAACCTTCAGGATGTGCCGGTCTCGGTCGCGTCCCTCGACGGCGAGCAGCTGGAGACGATCTTCGCCGGCGGCGGCGATATCCTGACCCTCGCCGCCCGGGTGCCGGCGCTCTACGCCGAATCCTCGAACGGCCGGATCGCGCCGCGCTTCTACATTCGCGGCCTCGGCAACACGGACTTCGACATCGCCGCCTCACAGCCGGTCTCTGTGATCCAGGACGAGGTGGTGCTCGAGAACGTCGTCCTGAAGAGCACGCCGCTGTTCGATCTCGACCGCGTCGAAATCCTGCGCGGCCCACAGGGCACCCTCTTCGGCCGCAACACCACCGCCGGCATCATCAAGTTCGACAGCATCAGGCCCAGCGACAGCTTCAGCGCGCGCGCGACCGGCTCGCTGTCGACCTACAACACCCTGACCTTTGACGGCGGCATCGGCGGTCCGATCGTTCCGGGCAAGCTGTCGGCCCGCGCCTCGGTGCTGTGGCAACACCGCGAGGACTGGATCAACAACGCCTTCACCGGCGAAGACGACGCCCTCGGCGGCTTCGATGAATCCGCCGCCAGGCTCCAGCTGCTGTTCACCCCGACCGACCAGCTCTCGGCGCTGTTCAACATCCACACCCGCTCGCTCGACGGCACCTCGGCGGTCTTCCGCGCCAACATTCTGACGCCCGGCAGCAACCAGCTGAACGCCAACTACCGGGCGGATACGGTGTACTTCGACGGCGGCGGCGACAACCCGCAGACCTATGACGGCTGGGGAACCTCGTTGAAGGTCGACTACGACTTCGGCGGCGCCACCCTGACCTCGATCACGGCCTGGGAAACCACCAACGGCCAGAGCCGTGGCGACATCGACGGCGGCAACATGGTCACCGGCCCGGGCTTCATTCCCTTCCCCTCGGACACCACCGACGGCGTGCGCGACCTCGACCAGTTCAGCCAGGAAGTCCGCATCGCCAGCGCTGCCGGCTCCCCGCTGACCTGGCAGGTCGGCGCCTACTACTTCCACTCCGAACTGGAAGTGTTCACCGATCCGGGCTTCGTCGCCCAGACGACTCTGCTGCATGAGAACACCTCCTGGGCGGTGTTCGGACAGGCGACCTATGACCTGTCGGATACATTGCGTGTGACCGGCGGCCTGCGCTGGACCAGCGACGAGAAGGATCTGACGGACGTCTCGGCGCCCGTTCCGTTCGCTCCGGTGAGCGCCTCGGACGAGCAGATCAGCTGGGACGTCAGCCTGTTCTACGATGTCTCCGACGACGTCAGCGTCTATGGCAAGGTCGCCCGGGGCTTCCGCGGCCCGTCGATTCAAGGCCGCGACGTGGCCTTTTTCGGCGCCCCGTCGGTGGCCGACTCCGAGACCATCCTGTCGTGGGAAGCCGGCCTCAAGAGTGAGCTGTTCAACCGCAGCGTCCGCCTGAACGCGGCGGTGTTCACCTACACGGTGGATGACATCCAGCTCAGCGCCATCGGCGGCGCCCTGAACGGTACGCTGCTGCTCAACGCCAACCAGGGCAAGGCCTGGGGCTTCGAGATCGACGGCGAGTGGGTGGTCACCCCGAACCTCGTGCTGACGGCCGGCTACAGCTACAACAACACCGAGATCGATGACGCCAACCTGACCGTCGCGGTCTGCGCCCAGTGCACCGTGACTGACCCGGTCAACGGCCTCGGCCGCGCCTTCGTCAACGGCAACCCGTTCCCGAACGCGCCGGAGTCGATCTTCGACTTCACGGCCCGCTACAGCCACCCGTTCGGCGACGGCGGCGAGCTGTTCGCCTTCACCGACTGGAACGTTCAGGGCGAGACCAACCTGTTCCTCTACGAGTCGGAGGAGTTCAACAGCGACGGCAACTTCGAGGGCGGCCTGAAGCTGGGTTATGCCCGCGAGGACGGATCCTGGGAGCTGGCGGTGTTCGCGCGCAACCTCACTAACGAGGCCAACCTCAAGGGCGGCATCGACTTCAACAACAACACCGGCTTTGTGAACGAGCCGCGCGTGGTCGGCGTGACGCTCAGCGCGCGCCTGCCCTGACGGATCAGCGAGGGTCAGGGCGCGCCCTGGCCCTCGCGATCAATCTACAGCGCCTCTCCCGGCGTCACGACGCCGATGCCGCTCTGGCGCAGAACGCGCGCGGCTTCCAGATTGCCGGCCTGGGCCGCCTGCCGCAGCCAGCGGATCGCGGCCGCCTCGTCCTGCTCCACGCCCTGGTCGCCTTCGGAAAGCAGCATGCCCAGGTAGTACATCGCGTCGCCGTGCCCCTTCCGCGCCGCGGCTTCCCACCAGCGCCGGGCCTGACGCGGGTCGCGGGCGACGCCTTTGCCGGCGACGCTGCGGATGCCCATGTTGACCATGGCGTTGGCGTCTTCCTTGTCGGCCGCCTTGCGGATCCAGGTCAGCGCCTGGACGTCGTCGACCGGCACGCCCTCGCCCGTTTCGTACATCAGGCCGATGAAGAACATCGAACCGGCGTCGCCCTTGTCGGCCGCCGCGCGCCACCAGCGCATGGCGGCGGCGAGGTCCTTGTCCATGCCCTTGCCCCAGTAGGCCATGGCGCCCATCTGGGCCATTCCTTCGGCGTCGCCGAGGTCGGCGGCCTGTTTCCACAGGCCGGCCGCAGCCTTCTCGTCCTTCTCCCCGCCTTCGCCCTTCAGCAGCATGATCGCCATGTTGTGCATGGCGTCGGTGTCGCCCTGGGCGATCGCGGCCTTGTACCAGCGCGCGGCCTCGACCTTGTCGACCGCTACGCCCAGTCCCAGATCGTAGGTCACGCCGAGGTTGAACAGCCCGCGAACATTGCCGCGCTCGGCGGCGGCGCGGGTCCAGCGCAAGGCCTGCGCAGCATCCTGTTCGACGCCGATCCCTTCGCCATAGACGTAGCCGAGCGAGGCCATGGCGTCAGCTTGCCCCTGCGCGGCCGCAGCCAGCCACAGGCGCGCGGCTTCCTCGGCGTCGAACGGGACGCCGCAGGCCTCGGAATGGAGATAGCCGAGCGCGGCCATCGCCTCGACGTCCTTTGCGGCGGCCTTCTTCTGCGTCTCGGCGACAAACGCGTCGGACTTGCAGGACTCCAGCAGACCCAGTTGCCACGGCGATTTGACACCGCCCGCGACAGCCAGGCTCGGCAGGGCGCTGACGGCCAGACCAGCGGCCAGGGCGACAGAATACAGAACGCGCTTCATGCGCGAAGACTGCCCTGCCGTCCGCCCGCCTTCAATCGCTTTGGCGTCACAGTCAGCGGGGATCGCACTCGCCCGGCGCGGCGACACTGACGCCGGCGGCGGCGGCCGTGCAGGCGTTGCCGTAGGTCTTGCCGTCGACGCCGCAGACCGGCCGGTATTCCCGCGTGCAGATCTGCGGCCGCTTGCGGCAGGTCCCCGAACCGTCGGCGACGTTCTGCATTTCGGGCGTCATGCTGCAGTAGAGCCCGGCGGCGCAATGAAAGCCGGCGATGCCGCCACACATGCCGCCCTCGGCGACGGGCGTGCGGCCCGGCGGCGGGGCCGGCGCGGGGACACCGCCCGCCGACCCGCAGGCCGCGCCCATAACCAGCATCAGGCCTGCCGCCAGACCAACCTTGAAGAAGCGTCTCATCCGTCGTCTCCGTCCAGGTCCCTCGCCCGGATGCTGGGCTTTCAACGCCGCACTGTCGAGAAGGCTTCAACCGCCCTTGATCAACGGCTTCATTTGGTCTGATCTGCCCCCTTCGAGTCCGGGGTGAGGCGATGACATCAAGACTACGCGCGGCGTTGGCCGCAGCGGCGACAGCAGCTTTGCTGGTCGGCTGCGCCACAACCGGATCGACCGCCTCCACTCCGGAGAAGCCCGCCGCTTCGTCGCCGGCCAAACCGGTTCCGACCGGGCTGGACCCTGCCACGCGGCCCGACCCCTTCCCCTCGACCTACGCCCCCCTGCCCTCGCGGCCGACGGCGATCCGCGGCGCCTCGATCCTGACGGCCACAGGCCAGGTGATCGACCGCGGCGTGATCGTCTTCGCTGAAGGCAGGATCGTCGCCGTCGGCGGCGGCGACACGGTCATCCCGGACGGCGCGACCGTTATCGACGGGACCGGCAAGTGGGTCACGCCGGGCATCATCGACTCGCACAGCCACCTGGGCGTCTATCCCTCGCCGGGCGTGGCCTCGCGGTCGGACGGCAACGAGGGCATCGATCCGGTGACCGCCAACGTCTGGGCGGAGCACTCGATCTGGCCGCAGGACCCCGGCTTCAACCGGGCCCGCGCCGGCGGCGTGACCACGCTGCAGATCCTCCCCGGCTCGGCCAACCTGTTCGGCGGCCGGTCCGTCACGGTGCGCAACGTGCCGTCGGTCACCATGCAGGGAATGAAGTTCCCCGGCGCGCCCTACGGCCTGAAGATGGCCTGCGGCGAGAACCCCAAGCGGGTCTATGGCAATCGCGGCCGCGCCCCCGCCACGGCGATGGGCAACGTCGCCGGCTATCGCCGCGCCTGGATCGACGCCGCCGACTATGGCCGTCGCTGGGACGATTACCGCGCCAAGATCGCCAAGGGCGAACGCGCCGATCCGCCGAAACGCGACCTCGGCCTGGACACGCTGGTCGGCGTCCTGCGCGGCGAGATCCTGATCCAGAACCACTGCTACCGCGCCGACGAAATGGCGGTGATGATCGATGTGGCCAAGGAGTTCGGCTACAAGATCACGATGTTCCACCACGCGTCGGAGGCCTACAAGATCGGCGCCTTGCTGGCCAGGGAAGGCATCTGTTTCGCCACCTGGGCCGACTGGCAGGGCTTCAAGATGGAGGCCTATGACGGCATCGAGGCCAACGCGGCGATCGCCTTCCGGGCCGGGGCCTGCACGGTTATCCACTCGGACGACGCCACCATCACCCAGCGCCTGAACCAGGAAGCGGCCATCGCCATGGCCGCCGGCAACCGCATCGGCCTCAAGATCACCGAGGCCGAGGCCATCGCCTGGATCACGATCAATCCGGCCAAGGCCCTCGGCATCGACGGCCAGACCGGCTCGCTCGTCGCCGGCAAGCGGGCCGACGTGGTGCTCTGGAGCGCCAATCCGTTCAGCGTCTACGCCCAGGCCGACAAGGTCTTCATCGACGGCGCGCTGGTCTATGACCGCCGCGACCCGCGTTACCAGCCCAAGTCCGACTTCGAACTCGGCCAGCCCGGCGAAGGGGCCTTCCACCCATGAAACGCGCCCTCCTCGCCCTCGCCGCGCTCGCGCTGGCGACACCGGCCGCCGCCGAGACCGTGGCGATCATCAACGCCCGCCTTGAGACGGCATCGACGGCCGGGACCATTCCCAGCGGCGCGATCGTGCTCAAGGACGGCAAGATCGTCGCCGTCGGCGCGGGGGTTACGGCTCCGGCCGGCGCCCGCGTGATCGACGCCGCCGGCGGCACGGTGTCTCCGGGCCTGATCGCCCCCTCGACCAGCCTGACCGTCTCCGAAGTCGAGCAGGTGACCTCCACCCGCGATGACCGCTCGGGCAAGCTCTCCGCCGGGTTCGACATCAGCTACGGCGTCAATCCCAACAGCACGATGATCCCGTTGGCCCGCCAGACTGGCCTGACCCGCGTGGTCGCCACGCCGGTGCTCTCGCGCGGCGGCGGCGACGGTCACAAGCACGATGACAGCGGCGCCCAGGACTTCGCGGGCGGCGGCGGCGGCGATGACGCCGAACCGATGATGTTCGCGGGCCAGGCGGCGATCGTCGGTCTGGCGGCCGGCGACCAGGACCCGGTCGTCCGCGCCCGCGTCGCCGTCACGCTCGATCTCGGCGAGGCCGGCGCCCGCAACGCCGGCGGCTCGCGCGGCGCGGCGCTGGTGCTGGTCAGGGCCGCCTTCGAGGACGCCCGGGCCTTCGCCCGCAACCGCGGGGCCTATGACCGCGGCGAGACCCGTGAGTTCGGCCTGTCCCGCGTCGATCTGGAGGCTCTGATCCCGGTGGTCGAGGGGCGCACGCCCCTGCTCGTCCGGGTCAACCGCGCCAGCGACATCCTGCAGGTCCTGCGGATGGCCCGTGAGGAGAAGATCAAGATCATCCTCGAAGGCGTTGCCGAAGGCTGGCTGGTCGCGCCGCAGATCGCGGCGGCCGGCGTCGGGGTGATCCTCGACAGCCAGACGGACCTGCCCGACAGCTTCGAGACCCTCGCCGCCCGCCTCGACAACGCCGCCCGCCTGCAGGCCGCCGGCGTCACCGTGGCGATCATGGGCAGCCGGGACCTGAACAACCTGCGGCAGCAACGCTTCAACGCCGGTCTCGCCGTCGCCAACGGCCTGCCGCGCGACGCCGCCATGGCCACGGTCACGTCCAATGTCGCGAAGATCTGGGGCATGACTGGCGTCGGGTCGCTGGTCGTCGGCCAGGAAGCCGATGTCGTCCTGTGGACCGGCGATCCGCTGGAAACGTCGTCCTGGCCGAAGGCGGTGTTCATCGGCGGCGTCGAGCAACCCCAAAGCACCCGCGCCTTCGAACTGCGCGACCGGTACGCGACCCCGGGCGCGATGGGCTATCCGCCGGCGTATCAGTAGAAGCCAGATGCTCCCCGTCGGGGGAGCTGTCGGCGAAGCCGACTGAGGGGGTCCGCTCAAGTCTCGGGTGACCCCCTCCGTCTCGCCGAAGTTTATCCTCGGGCGCGCGCTTCGCGCGACCCGGGGGGCGAACCACCTCCCCCGATGGGGAGGATCAAGCGCTTGCTCCCCCCGCCTCATTCGCCGCATACCCCGTCGTTCCCGAATCGTTCGAAACTGACGCGTCATGTCCGCTTCCCCTGTCCAAAGCTCCCTGTTCGATGACGCCCTGAACCCGCCGGCGGCCCCGCCGCTGGCGCAGACGAGCGAGCCCGTTGCGACGCCCGCCGCCGCCAAGGTCCCGGCGCCGACGCCCGGCGGTTACACAGCCAGCGACATCGAGGTGCTCGAGGGCCTGGAGCCGGTACGCAAGCGGCCGGGCATGTACATCGGCGGCACCGACGAGCGGGCGCTGCACCACCTGTTCGCCGAAGTGCTCGACAACAGCATGGACGAGGCCGTCGCCGGCCACGCAAAGCTGATCGAGGTGATCTTCGACGCCGACGGCGCCCTGACAGTCAAGGACGACGGTCGCGGCATCCCGGTCGACGCCCACCCCAAGCATCCCGGCATGTCGGCGCTCGAGGTCATCATGACCGTGCTGCACTCGGGCGGGAAATTCTCGGGCAAGGCCTATGAGACCTCCGGCGGCCTGCACGGGGTCGGGGTTTCAGTGGTCAACGCGCTCTCCGAGCGGGTCGAGGTCACGGTCTGGCGCGACGGCTTCGAGCACCGCCAGGTGTTCTCGCGCGGCAAGCCCCTGGGCAAGCTGGAGAAAATCGCCCCGTCGAAGAAGCGCGGCACGGCGATCAAATTCCTGCCCGACCCGATCATCTTCGGCGAAGGCGCGGTGTTCAAGCCGGCGCGGCTGTACCGGATGGCCCGGTCGAAGGCCTATCTGTTCCGCGGCGTGCAGATCAAATGGACCTGCGATCCCTCGCGGATCCAGGACCAGACGCCCGCAGACGCGGTGTTCCACTTCCCCAACGGCCTGGCCGACTTCCTCGCCGAGCGGATCAAGACCGTCGCGACGGTCACCGAAACCGCCTTCAGCGGCCGGATCGAACGCACCGGCGAGGCCGGCGCCGTCGAGTGGGCCGTCACCTGGACGCCGCAGGGCTTCGGCGAGGCCGACGGCTTCATGCAGTCCTACTGCAACACCGTGCCCACGCCCGAAGGCGGCACACACGAGGCCGGCTTCCGTGCGGCCCTGACCCGCGGCCTCAAGGCCCACGCCGAGATGATCAACGAAAAGCGCGCGGGGATCATCACCGCCGACGACGTGATCGCCAACGCCGGCGCGCTGATCAGCGTGTTCATCCGCAACCCGGAATTCCAGGGCCAGACCAAGGAGCGGCTGAGCTCGTCGGACGCCCAGAAGCTGGTTGAGGCCGCCCTGCGCGACCCGTTCGACCACTGGCTGACCGCCTCGCCCAAGGCCGCCCGCGCCCTGCTCGACTTCGTCATCGAACGCGCCGAGGATCGCCTCAAGCGCCGCAAGGACCGCGAGGTCGCCAGAGCGTCCGCGACCCGCAAGCTGCGCTTGCCCGGCAAGCTGGCCGACTGCTCCGCCAACGCCATCGACGGCGCCGAGCTGTTCATCGTCGAAGGCGACAGCGCCGGCGGCTCGGCCAAGCAGGCGCGCGACCGCAAGACCCAGGCGATCCTGCCCCTGCGCGGCAAAATCCTCAACGTCGCCAGCGCCACAGGCGACAAGCTGATGGGCAACAAGGAGCTGGCCGACCTGATGCTGGCCCTCGGCGTCCAGGGCGGCAGCAAGTATCGCGACGAGGACCTGCGCTACGACCGGATCGTCATCATGACGGACGCCGACGTCGACGGCGCGCACATCGCCAGCCTGCTGATCACCTTCTTCTACCGCCAGATGCCGGAGATGATCCGGAACGGGCGGCTCTATCTCGCCCTGCCGCCGCTCTATCGCATCAGCCATGGCGGCAAGGCCGTCTACGCTCGTGACGACGCGCACAAGGACGAGCTGCTGGAGACGATGTTCAAGGGCAAGAAGCCCGAGATCGGCCGCTTCAAGGGCCTGGGCGAAATGATGCCGGCCCAGCTCAAGGAAACCACCATGGACCCGTCCAAGCGGACCCTGGCCCGGGTGACCCTGCCGCGCGACGAGACGCAGGTGGAGGAGTTGGTTGAGAACCTGATGGGCCGCAAGCCGGAGCAGCGCTTCCGCTTCATCCAGGAAAACGCCGAGTTCGCGGCTGCGGACGTGGATATCTGAATCCAGCCGATGCTCCCCACGCGGGGGGAGCGGTCATGCGGAGCGTGACTGAGGGGCAGAACCGACTTCAGCGATCGGCGTCAAAACGCAGCTGATCACCACCAGCGGCGCCGCCCCTCCACCATGCTCCGCATGGTCTCCCTCCCCGCTACGCGGAGAGGATATGGAAGATCAGCGACCCGCCTGGATCGTGACGGTCACGGGCGCGCCGCCCTGACCGGTGCCCTGCCAGGTGTCGCCGACGTTCTTGTTGACGGTCGGGCTGCAGGACGGCGGCGTGGCTTCCGGCGACTGCTGGGTGAAGCAGGTCTGGCTTCCCGAGATCGCCCAGGTGCCCGAGCTGGCGCCCATCGGGCTTTCGCCGGTGTAGGAGCCCCCTTCATCGATGAACAGCTTCACGGTCGTGCCGTCGCCGTAGGTGATGACCACGGTATTGCCGTAGGCGGTCGCCATCGGATCAGCCGCCAGCGCGGGACCGGCCGCCATGAACATCGCAGCGGCGATCGCCGCCTTCGCAAGAAATTTCATCTTCTGTTTCCGCCCGTTTTCTTCGTTTTCGAGGGCTCGCCTCGCGGGCGAGCACGGCACCCTAACCAAGAAAATGCGACAGGTTAACCCTGTCGGCCGGCCGCCAGAACGTTTCTGACCGGTTCGCCCAGCAGGCCCTTCGCCGACCAGCTCGCGCCCACGCCGCCGGGCACGATCGGCGTGCAGAACGTCAGCGGCACGAAGACAGGGCGCTTCTGGGTAATGCAGAGTTCGCCGCCCTTGACCTTCCAGACCCCGCCGGTCCGCTCGCCGTTCGCACGCTGCGCTTCATAGGTGCCGTCGCGATGCAGCCAGGTGCGCGTCGACTTGCCGTTCGGATAGGTGGTGATGATCGTGTTGCCGAACGCCGGCTCCAGGCCAGCCGGCGGCACGGGCGCCGAAGCGGCGATCACAGTGGCGGCCAGAAGGCCAAGGCCTAATCCGCTGGCGGACATTTTGACGTCTCTCGTTGGCTGGGCGCATTCAACAACAGCACAGGACCTCTTGCCAAGTCATGACCCCCGGGGCGGGACCCGCCGCGACAGCTTCAACCCCAAGCAATCGTTGACTTTACAGGGGTTGCGGCTATGTATCCGCGCGAGTTCGGAGCAGGTCTGGCGAATCCGCGCCGCCCGTTCGCCCAAACACGGGCGGCTCTGAATCTTCCTTTCGTGAGACATGACCGAATTTTCCCAACTGGGGCTGAGCGCCTCTACCCTGCAAGCCGTTGCTGACACCGGCTACACCACCGCCACCCCGATCCAGGCCCAGGCCATCCCGGTGGCCCTTGCCGGACAGGATGTTCTGGGCATCGCCCAGACCGGAACCGGCAAGACCGCCGCCTTCACCCTGCCGATGATCGACCGGCTCGCGGCCGGCCGCGCCCGGGCCCGCATGCCGCGCGCCCTCGTGCTGGCGCCGACCCGCGAACTGGCCGACCAGGTCGCCTCCAGCTTCGAGAAATACGCCAAGGGCACGCGCCTCTCCTGGGCCCTGCTGATCGGCGGCGTCTCGATGGGCGACCAGGTCGCGGCGCTCGACAAGGGCGTGGACGTGCTGATCGCCACCCCCGGCCGGCTGCTCGACCTGTTCGAGCGCGGCAAGATCATGCTCACCGGCGTGCAGCTGATGGTCGTCGACGAAGCTGACCGCATGCTCGACATGGGCTTCATCCCGGACATCGAGCGCATCTTCAAGCTGACGCCGCCCAAGCGTCAGACCCTGTTCTTCAGCGCGACCATGCCGCCGGAAATCACCCGGCTGACCCAGCAGTTCCTCAAGAACCCGGTCCGCATCGAGGTCAGCCGCGCGGCGACCACCGGCGAGAACATCGCCCAGTTCGTCGCCCGCATTCCGAGCAACGACCCGAAGGCCAAGCGCGTCGCCCTGCGCAGCCTGATCGACCGCAGCGAAATCAAGAACGGCATCGTCTTCTGCAACCGCAAGAGCGAGGTCGACATCGTCGCCAAGTCGCTGCGCACGCACGGCCATGACGCCGCCGCCATCCACGGCGACCTGGACCAGGCGACGCGCATGCGCACCCTGGAAGGCTTCCGCAAAGGTGAGCTGAAACTGCTGGTCGCCTCTGACGTCGCCGCACGCGGCCTCGACATCCCCGACGTCAGCCACGTGTTCAACTATGACGTCCCGCACCACGCCGACGACTATGTCCACCGCATCGGCCGGACCGGCCGCGCCGGACGCTCGGGCGAGACCTTCATGATCGTCACGCCCGCCGACGACCGGAACTATGACAAGGTCATCAAGCTGACGGGCAAGGTCCCGGCCGAGGCCACGTTCGAGGCCATCGACTGGGCCAGCCTGAAGAGTGAGCCGCGCAGCAAGCGTGACGGCGACAAGCGCGGCGGCGCCCGCTCCGGCGGACGGGACCGTGATCGCGACCGGAGCCGCGGCCGTCCGGCCTCGGAAACCTCGACCGTCTCGATGGAAGCCATTTCTCCAGGTGCGCCCGTCGACGAAACCGCCGAGAAGCCCGCCCGTCGCCCGCGCGGCCGCAAGGCCGAGGCCGACACGGCGCCGATCGCGCAGCCGGACGTGGTTGTGGCCGAAGCGCCGGTCGCCGCGGCGCAATCCGAGGACATCGCCGTCGAGCGCACCGAGCGTGAACCGCGCCGTCCCCGCAATCGCGGTCGTGGCCGTGATCGCGTCGCCGCCCCGCGCGTCGAAACCGTGGACGCCGAGGCGCCCGTCGTCGCCGCTCCGGTCCGCGAAGAGCGTGTGCGTGAAGAGCGCGCGCCGCGTCAGGAAGAGCCCCGTCGCGACCGTGAGCCCCGCCGCGCCGAACCGCGCACCGAAGCTCGCCCGGAAAGCCGCGAACGTGACCGCGGTCCGCGCCGCGACGACCAGCGCCGCGACCAGCACCGCGGCCGGGATCATGATGATGGTCCGCGCGTCGTCGGCTTCGGATCGGACCTGCCGGCCTTCATGACCCGCGCCGCGCCGATCAGCCCGAAGACGGCGGAAGACTAACCTCCCAGTCCCGCTCACCCCGGCGAATGCCGGCGCCCGGATCAAAGGGCGGAGCGGTAGGGGTCTTTACCCCGCCGCGAGTACGGAATCACACGCATCCGCCGCAAGCTGCACCGCCGCCGGTGCGAGCTTGTCCAGGCGCGCTTCCTCCGCCTTGCGCTCGGCCTGGCCGGCCTTGCTGTCGGCGGGGGTCAGGTCCGTGCGGGTGGCGAGCGCCAGCGAGACCTTCTCGCGGCTGACGTCGAGCTTGGCGATGCGCTTGCGGATCGCGGCCTTCTCCGCGCCGCTGGCGGCGTCGGCGTCGGCTTCAAGCAGGCCGGCCGCGACCTCATAGGCCGCGATACAGCGCGCCTGGGCGCGGAAATCAGGCTTCGCCTGGACAGCGGAAACCGCCATCAACGAAGCGAGCAGGCCGGTAACGGCCATACGCATGGTCTTCTCCAATGGGTCAAATGACCCCTGACGGGATATCGTACGCCGCCATCGAAGCTGCAATACGACATCCCGCCTGACGGCCAGATGAACGGCCTCGCCTATCGCTTGAGCGATGCGCCGAGGAACTTGCGGATGGCCGGTCCGTAGGGCGGGCGCATCTGCAGCAGCGGGCCAATGTCCTTCTTCAGCTGCGTATAGATCGCCTTCTTGTGGCTGAACTCCAGAAAGCCGTCGTGGCCGTGGTAGCTGCCCATGCCGGAGGGCCCGACGCCGCCGAACGGCAGCTCTTCCTGGGCCACGTGCATGATCACGTCGTTGATCGTAACGCCGCCGCTGGTGGTGTGGTTGAGGACGCGGGTTTTCTCCGCCTCGTCCGTCCCGAACCAGTAGAGGCCCAGCGGCCGGTCATGGGCGTTGACGTAGTCCACGGCCTCGCTCGCGGTCTTGTAGGTCTTCACCGCCAGCACCGGGCCGAAGATCTCGTCCTGCATCACGGTCATGTCGTCGGTGGCGTTCAGGATCAGCGTCGGCGGGATCTTGCGATGCTCCTGCTGGCTGAAGTCCTCGTTGGCCGGGTTGATCTCCCGGATGTCCGCGCCCTTGGCGCGGGCGTCGTCGATGTAGCCCCTGATCCGGTCATAGTGCCGTTGGGCGACCACGGCGGTGTAGTCGGGGTTGTCCTTCAGCGTCGGGAACATCCGGGTGACCGCGCCCGTCGCCTCGGTGACGAACTCCTCCAGACGGTTCTCCGGAGCCATCACATAGTCCGGCGCCAGGCAGATCTGGCCGGCGTTCAGCGTCTTGCCGTTCATGATCCGCGCGGCGGCGGTGGCCATGTCCGCGCTCTGGGAGATGATCACCGGGCTCTTGCCGCCCAGTTCCAGCGTCAGCGGCACCAGATTCTCGGCCGCGGCGCGCATCACATGCCGGGCGATCGAGGTCGCGCCGGTGAAGATCATGTGGTCGAACGGCAGCCCGGCGAACGCCTGACCGACCTCGGGTCCGCCGGTGATCACCGCGATCTCGTCCTCGGCGAAAACCTTGGCGAACATGGTCTTCATCAGTTCGGACGTCACCGGCGTGAACTCGGACGGCTTGATCATCGCCCGGTTGCCCGCGGCGAGAATCCCGGCCAGCGGCGCGAACGTCAGGTTCACCGGGAAGTTCCATGGGCTGATCACCCCGACCGTGCCCTTGGGCTGGTACTGGATCTCCGCCTTGGCGCCGAGCAGGCCCAGGATCGCCGGCGTGGTCTTGCGCTTCTGCGCCTTCATCCACTTGCGGACGTTCTCCTTGGCGAACTTCAGCGGGCCGATCGAGCCGGAGACGTCGGTCAGCAGGCTGGCCTCGCGCGAACGATTGCCGAAGTCGGTGTTCAGCGCGTCCTGAATCTCCACCGCGTGATCGACCAGCAGACCGATGCAGCGATCGAGCCACTCAATGCGCTTCTCGGCCGACGGCGCGCCGTCGCGGATATGGGCCGCCTTCTGGCGGTCCAGAATGGCGAGCATGGCGGCCGTATGGCCTTCGGCGCCGAGGTTGACGGGTGCGTTCATGGGGGTCCCTCCGGACGGCCGGGCGGGCCCCGGCTCAAGTGATCGGCGATCAGAATGGACGCCGCGAGGCTCCGCCGCAAGCGACCCGCGTTATCTCTTTAACCGGTCGTTCGGACCTTTCGACATAGGCTCCTCCATCTACAGCTTTGGCTCGTCAGAAGGCGGTCCTTGCCAAGGGGGAATGCGAGAATGTCCGGCGACGTCGAAACCATGCTGCGGGGCCCCGAGGCCTACAAGGTCGCCCGGCAGGCCATGGACCTGATGGAACAGCATCACGTCTGGCCGACACCGCTGAACTTCGAGCTGTGGGCTCATTTCGTGGCTGATCCGTCCGGCGACCTCGCCGTCGAACTCGGCCGACTGATCTCGCTCGGCGAGCCGCTGACCGAAAGCATCAGCGAAGACCTCGCCGCGGCCTATCTCGCCAAGGCCCGCCTGAACGAACAGATCCGCGACGCCGGGGATCAGCTGTCCAGGGAACTGGACTCGGTCTCCAAGGCCATCCAGTCGGCCCAGAAATCCAACGAGGCCTATGGCCAGACGCTGGCCGGCGCCAGCAAGGGCCTGGTCGAGGCCGACGGCGTGGACCAGGTCCGCGCCATGGTCGATACCCTCTCGACGGCCACACGCCGGGTGCAGAAGGAAAACAAGTCGCTCGAAAAGCGGCTCGCCGAATCCACCAGCGAGGTCCAGCGCCTGCGCGAGCACCTGGAACAGGTCCGCCGCGACGCCACCACTGACGGCCTGACCAACCTGGCGAACCGCCGCGCCTTCGACGAAGAACTGACCCGCGCCTGCGCCGAGGCCGACGAGACCGGCGCGACGCTGACGCTGGCCGTGCTCGATATCGACCACTTCAAGAGCTTCAACGACACGTGGGGCCACCAGACCGGCGACCAGGTGATCCGCTACGTCGCCAGCGTCATCGGCCGCCTGGGCGCCACGCCCCGCTTCTCCGCCCGCTACGGCGGCGAGGAGTTCGCGATGATCTTCCCGGGCGAGGACGCGACGCTGGTCGAGGCCTGCCTGCAGGAGATCCGCGAGGAAGTGGCTTCCCGCATGCTGAAGCGCCGCTCGACCAACGAGGATCTGGGCACCGTGACCATCTCCGCGGGCCTCGCCTCGCGCCGTGAGGGCGAGACCGGCTCCTGCGTCATGGAACGGGCCGACGAGGCGCTCTACGCCTCCAAGCGCACCGGCCGCAACCGCGTCACCAACGGCGAGAAGCTCCCCGCCGCGGCCTGAGCCGGCCCTTGCCGACCTGAAACGCCCGTGCGAGACCTTCGGTATCGAAGGAACCGCCACCGATGTGTGAACGCATCCGCTAACCGCTAGCCGAGGCTGGCCCGATCCGCACCGCCCGGCGCACCGCGCCGGGCGACGCCGCGTTCTCACATCTCCTTCAGGTCTCCATGTCCTTTCTCAAGAACGACGCGATCAATCGCGTGAACGTCCATTATGCCCTCCAGGCGTTCGCCCAGGGCGCCGGCGGCATCTTCTTTCTCGTCTTCCTCCTCAAGGCGGGGGTGTCGGTCCCTGGAGCTCTGCTGTTCCAGGCGGGCGTGGTGGCGGGCCGCTTCCTGCTCAGGCCGGCGATCCTGCCGTTCGCCAAACGCTGGGGCATCAAGCCGGTACTGATCGCCGGAACCCTGCTGGCGGCGACCGACTATCCCCTGCTGGCGCTGGTCAAGGGACCGGGGCCGTACCTGTTCGTCCTCTGCGCCCTCTCCTCGGTGGGCTACCTCCTCTACTGGCTGTCGTTTCACGCCTATTTCGCCGCCCTCGGCGAGGCGGAAGACCGGGGCGGCCAGATCGGGTTTCGCGAGGCGATCGTCGCCCTCGTCGGCATCGTCGCGCCGCTGGCCGGCGCCTGGGGCCTGACCACCGTGGGTGCGACGTCGACCTTCTGGGCTGTCGGACTGGTCCAGGCGCTCGCGGTCCTGCCGCTGATCGGCGCGCCCAATGTGCCGGTCGCGCAGTCGGTCGAAGCCGACTGGCGGCCGTCCCGGCTAGGGCTTGGCCTGATGGTCGGCGACGGGCTGTTCGCCTCGACCTACCACTTCGTCTGGCTGATCGCTTTGTTCGTGGCGCTGGGCGAGAGTTTCACGGCGTTCGGCGGCGCGGCGGCGATTGCCGCGCTCGTCGGTGCGGCCAGCGGCCTTGTGCTGGGCCGCCACGTCGATCTGGGGCACGGACGCCGGTCGACCTTAATCGCCTATGCGGCGGCCGCGCTCGTCGTGATACTCCGCGCCGGCAGCCTCGACACGCCGTGGCTGGCTGTGGTGGCGAACGCGGCCGGCTCGTTGCTTGTCGCGCTGGTGACGCCGGTGCTGATGACGCCGGTCTACAACATGGCCAAGGCCTCGCCCTGCACCTTCCGCTTCCACATGGCGACCGAAGGCGCCTGGGATGTCGGCTGCTTCATCGGCTGCACGCTCGCGGCGGGCCTGGTGTTCGCGGGCCTGCCGCTGTCGGCGCCGATCCTGGTGGCGCTGCTCGCGGCTGTCCTGCTGGTGGTCCTGCTGACGCGCTACTACGGTCGCCGCCCGGCCTGAAAATTTCTATTGGCGTTCCCCGGCGTTACTGGGGCTAGCCATGGCCCCAAGAAACACGGGAGGACGCTGCGGTGGACTATACGAAAATCAAGGTTGAGCTGATCGACGGCGTTGCCGTGGTGACCATGGCCGATCCGTCGACCATGAACGCGGCGGGCCTGGACCTGGCCGGCGAGCTGAGCCACGCCCTGTCGAGCATCGCCGCCGGCAAGGTCGCCGCGCGCGCCGTGGTGCTGACCGGTGAAGGCCGCGGCTTCTGTTCGGGCGCCAACCTCGGCGGCGGCGGCGCGGCCGGCCGTGAGCTGGACGTCGACGGCAAGCCGGACGCGGGCCGCGCGCTGGAAACCGTCTACAATCCGCTGGTCTGCCAGATGCGCGACCTGCCCGTGCCGCTCGTGACGGCGGTGAACGGCGCGGCGGCCGGCGTCGGCTGCTCGTTCGCCCTGCTCGGCGACCTGATCGTCGCCGCCGAGAGCGCCTACTTCCTGCAGGCTTTCCGCCGCATCGGCCTGGTGCCGGACGGCGGCTCGACCTACCTGCTGCCGCGCGCCGTCGGCCGCGCCCGGGCCATGGAAATGGCCCTCCTCGGCGAGAAGATCGGCGCGGCCAAGGCTCTGGAATGGGGCATGGTCAACCGCGTCGTCCCTGACGCCGACCTGCTCGCCACGGCCATCGGTCTGGCCAAGGAACTGGCCAATGGACCGGCGTCGCTGGGCGCCATCCGCCGCCTGATCTGGGACAGCCTCGACGGAGACTGGAACGGTCAGCTGACCGCCGAACGCAAGGCCCAGAAGATCGCCGGCAAGACCGAGGACTTCATCGAGGGCGTCAGCGCCTTCCTGCAAAAGCGCGTCGCGGCGTTCAAGGGAAGATAAGATGCTCCCCTTCGGGGGAGCTGTCGGCGAAGCCGACTGAGGGGGTCCGCTCAGATCTGGGGTGACCCCCTCCGTCTCGCCTTCGGCGAGCCACCTCCCCCGATGGGGAGGATTTACCCGTCCCAGGGGCCGGGGCCGATGTCTTCGCGCATCGCCCGGCCCTTCTTCGTTTTCGGCCTCCGCGCGCGCCAGGCCGCCTGCAGGCCCAGGCGCGCCCAGCGGACCGCCTCGTCGGGATCATCCAGCCCGCTCTCCGGCAAACTCCAGTAGCCCAGCACGCCCGTCCGGCCGTCCTTCATCTCGTAGACGAACGGCCCTGCCCCGGCGGCCTCGAACGCCGCGCGGTTCTCGTCGTCGACCTTCAGATACAGCGTCTCGCCAAAGACCAGGGCGAAGGGCGCGCCATCGAGCTGCAGGCTCGCCCCGCCGAACATCTTCTTCACCGTGAGCGGGCCAAGATCGGCCAGCAGTTCCTGCAGATGCTCGAGAAAGTCAGCGCTGACGGCCATATCGCCCCTGTGAGCATTTGTTCACTTGCGGGCCGCATCGGAATGTGAGCAAATGCTCACACAAGGAGTCGCCCATCATGTCCGCCAAGCCTCGCATCGAGCGCGCCGCTCTGGAAGTCTTCGTTCGCGACGGCGTCGACGCGGCCACTACCCGCGCCATCGCCACCGCCGCCGGAGTGTCGGAAGGCGCCCTCTATCGCCACTACAAGGGCAAGGACGAGCTGGCGATCAGCCTGTTCATGACCACCCACCGCCGCCTCTCCTCGCTGATCGAGGAGAGTTCTGCGCGCGCGGTCGGGATCAAGGCCAAGGCCGCCGCCATCGTCGCCGCCTACTGCGAGGTGGCCGACGAGGACTGGCTCACCTTCAGCTTCCACCTGACCCAGATCCACCGGTTTGTCCCCTACTACCAGGAGGACGGCCGCGACCCGGTGACGGTGACCGAGAACGTCATCAAACAGGCGATGATCGCCGCCGAGATCCCGCCGGCCGATCCACGCGTGCTGGCCGCCATGGCCATCGGCGTGATCACCCAGACCGCACAGAACCGCGTCTACGGCCGCCTCGGCGCCGACCCGCTCTCCGCCCATGCCGACCTGATGACCGCAGGCGTGCAGGCCCTTCTCTTCGCCCGCTAGGACAAGGCGCTCATGACCTTCCGCAACCGGCTGTTCAACGGCTACTACTGGCTGCTGTCGATCGTCTACGGCCTCAGCGCCGCGATCCTGGCGCTTGCGCCCGGCCGCGCGCCGATGACCGGCGCGATCCGGCTCTACACCCGCCGCATGCTCTGGGCGATGGACAGCCTCGCGGGCATCAAGATCGAGCTGAAGGGACAGGAAAAACTGCCCCAGGGCGCCTTCATCATCGCCGCCAAACACCACAGCTGGGGCGACGGCTTCGTCATGTTCGCCAACGTCGACAACCTGTCGTTCGTCACCGGCGACCACATGGAGCGGTTCCCGCTGGTCGGGGCGATCCTGCGCAAGTTCGGCGCGATCATCGTCGACAACTGCGGCGGCCCCGAAGCCCGCAAGGCCCTGTCGGAAAGCGCCGCCAGGGTCGCCGCCGAGGGCCGCCGCATCCTGATCTATCCGGAGGGCAACCTCGCCAAGCCCGGCGAGCGGTTCCGCTATCGCACCGGCGTCTACTACATGAGCCGCGACTTCAACCTGCCGGTCGTGCCGGTGGCGACGAACCTCGGCCTGTTCTGGGAGCAGACCTCGAAGATCAAGCGTCCAGGGACCGCGACCATCGAGTTCCTCGACCCGATCGAGACCGGCCTCGACCGCACGCCGTTCCTGACCCGCCTCGAGACCGCCATCGAGACCCGTAGCCAGGAACTGATCGCCATGGCGACCGGCGAGCCGGTGCGACCCTCGGTGCTCGTTCCGACGCCGGATGAGCTGCGGAAGGGCGCAGCGGCGGTAGAAGCGGCGGCCTGAGACTGCCCCCACTTTTTGCGGGTGACGCGCGATCGGATCACGGCGAAGTTCCCGCCCATGCGCCACGCCGCCCCCCTCGTCGCCGCCCTGTGCCTGATCGCCGCGACCGGCGTCTGGGCCCAGACCACGCCCGCTCCGGCGGATACGGGTCCCTACCTGGTCCTCGAGACCAGTCCGGACGCCCTCTCGATCCTGGCGACCGGCAGCCGGACGCGGACCGGCGACGCGGCGACCCTGACCTGGATCCTGCTCAAGAACCCGCCCGCCGCCAGCGGCGCGGCCCGGACGGACATCGGCGTGCTGGTCGACTGCGGGCGCAAGGCCATGCAGCAGCAGGTCTTCGCGGTGCGCGCGATGGATGGAAAGCTGATGACGACGGGCGTGAACCCGAAGCCGGACTGGATGCCGCTGAGCAGCGGGCGCGGCGACCAGATCATCCTCGCGCTGGCCTGCGAAGGAACCGTCTCCGGGCAGACCGACCTCGATCTTGCCAAGGTCGGCGCAGACTGGCGCGCGGCCAACGCCGCCGGGCGGCCCTAGGCCTCTTCCGCCGCCGGCTGGATCGTCACGCTCTCGCCGCAGCCGCAGGCGTCGGTCTCGTTCGGATTGCGGAAGACGAACTTCGACGACAACCGGCTGACCTCGTAGTCGATCTCGGCGCCGACCAGGAACAGCACGGCCTTCGGTTCGATCAGGATCGTCACGCCGTGATCCTCGACCACCTCGTCCAGCGGACCCGCCGTCTCGGCGTATTCGATGATGTATTCGGAGCCGGCGCAGCCGCCGTTCTTCACCCCTACGCGCAGACCGGCATAGGGCTTCTCGGCCCGGGCCATGATCTCCTTCACGCGCGCCGCCGCGGCGTCCGTCAGGGTGACGACCTTGGGGCGCGGGCGACGCGGACGGGGGGTGATTTGAACGGTTTCCATGATCAGAACATGTTCAGTTGCAGCTTGGCCTCGTCGCTCATGCGCGAGGGGTCCCAGGGCGGGTCGAAGACGAGGTCCACGGCGCAGGACTTGAGACCGGGGATTTCCATCACCGCGTCCTCGACCCAGCCCGGCATCTCGCCGGCGACGGGGCAGCCCGGCGCGGTCAGGGTCATGTCGATCTTGACCTCGTAGTCGTCGGAAACGTCGACCTTGTAGATCAGGCCCAGTTCGTAAATGTCGACCGGGATCTCCGGATCGAACACGCTCTTGAGCTTCTCGACGAGCTTGTCGGTAAGGGCGTCCAGTTCCGCCTGCGGAATGGCGGAAGACGTCTCGGGAGCGATGGGCGCGGTGTCTGTCATGATCTCAGGCAAAGAAGCTGCGGGCCTTGACCAGTGCGTCGACGAACGCATCAGCCTCTGCCTCGGTGTTATATAGGGCGAAAGAGGCCCGGGCGCTCGACGTCACGCCGAAACGGGCCATCAGCGGCTCGGCGCAGTGGGTTCCGGCGCGAACCGCCACCCCCTGCTGGTCGAGAATCTGGGCGATGTCATGGGCGTGGGCGCCCTCGACGGTAAAGCTGAGGATCGCGCCCTTGTGCGGCGTGGTCCCGAGAATGCGCAGCCAGTTGGCCCCGTCGAGGCGCTCCACCGCGCGGTCGTAGAGCCGCCGCTCGTGGATCGCGACGGCCTCGCGGTCGAACTGGCCCAGCCACTCCAGCGCGGCGCCCAGGGCAATCGCCTCCAGGATCGGCGGCGTGCCGGCCTCGAAGCGCATCGGCGGTTCGGCGTAGGTGATGCGGTCCTCGGCCACCGTGCCGATCATCTCGCCGCCGCCCTGGTAGGGGGGCATCGCGGCCAGCCGTTCGGCCTTGCCATAGAGCACGCCGATGCCGGTCGGCCCGTAGAGCTTGTGGCCCGTGCAGACGTAGAAATCGGCGTCCAGCGCCTTCACATCGATGGCCATGTGCACCGCGCCCTGGCAGCCGTCGACCAGCACTGAGGCGCCGGCGGCGTGAGCGATATCGGCGATGGCCCGGACCGGATTGATCGCGCCCGTCACGTTGGACATCTGCGTCACGGCGACCAGCTTCGTGCGGTCGGTGATCAGCGCCTTCAGGCCGTCCAGATCGAGCGATCCGTCGTCCAGCACTGGCGCGAACCGCAGCACCACGCCCTTCCGCTCGCGCAGCAGATGCCAGGGCACGATGTTGGAATGGTGCTCCATCTGGGTGAGCACGATCTCGTCGCCGGCTTTCAGTGAGAGGCCGAACGAGGCGGCCACCAGGTTGAACGCCTCGGTCCCGCCCTTGGTGAAGACGACTTCCGTGGTCTCGCAGTTCAGGAACCGCGCCACCGTTTCGCGCGCCTTTTCATAAGCTTGCGTCGTTTCATTCGCCAATGTGTGCAGGCCGCGGTGGACGTTGGCGTAGCTGTGCGACATCGCGTGCACCAGCGCATCGATCACCGCCCGCGGCTTCTGCGCCGATGCGGCGTTGTCGAGATAGACCAGCGGTCTGCCGTTGATCTGGCGGGACAGGATGGGGAACTGGTCGCGGATGGTTTCGGGATCAAAGGGGGTCATACAGCCACCCCGAAAGTCCGGAGAATGGGGATGCTCATTCGCTGGTTCCCAGCTGCGCGCTGACCCACGCCCGCGCCACGTCCCGCGCGCCCTCATGCTCGATCCGGTCCACCACCTCGCCGACGAACGCCTCGGTCAGCATGGCCCGCGCCACAGCCTCCGGCATGCCGCGCTGGCGGGCGTAGAAGATCGCCGCCTCGTCGAGCGCGCCGATGGTGTTGCCATGCGCGCACTGGACGTCGTCGGCGAAGATCAGCAGCTCGGGCTTGGCATCCACCTCGGCCTTGTCCGACAGGATCAGGGCGTGGTGACCCATGCGCGCCTCGGTGCCGTCGGCGCCCTTTTCGACCACGATGCGCCCCTGGAACACGCCCCGCGCCTGGTCGCGCACGACGCCTTTGGTCAGCTGCGAGGTCGTCCCGTCGCGCCCGGCGTGGGTGACGACGCTAGTCAGGTCGGCGTGGCGCTGGTCGCGCAGGAGGTAGGTGCCGTCTAGGCGCACGGACGCGCCCTCACCCGGATGCGCCACCTGCGTTTCGATCCGCTGGCGGCGGGCGCCGGAGGTCAGGATGGTCTGGTTGAAGGTCGCGCCCGGCGCGAGGTGAACGGTGGCGGTCGAAACCGTCACGCTCTCGGGGCCGTCCGCCGCCAGAACGATGCGCTCCAGACGTCCGCCCTCGGCCACTTGAATGTCGAGCTCGATATTGGACACCGCGCCGTCTGCAAGCGCCTCGTAGCTTTCCAGCAGGGTCAGGGTCGCGCCGGCGCGGATGGCGACCAGCACCCTGGTGGCGATCGACGCCGCTTCGGCCGCGGCGAAGCGCAATTCGGCGACCCTGGTCTCCCCCGCCGGGCCTTCGATGTGGGTGAAGCCTTCGACGAAGCCGTTGGGCACGAGGAACCGCTCGCCGCCGAGCGCCGCGAAGGGCCCGTCGGTGCTCACGCTCGCGGGACCCGGCTGCGGCGGCAGGCTGCGCAGCAGTCCGCGCAGGTCCGTCCAGCGCCAGTCTTCGTCGCGGCGCGACGGGAGCTGGGTCAGGTCGCCTGTGGCGATGGCGGTTGCCAAACTCACGCTGCTACTCCGTGCGTGGTTCGAGACGCTCGGCTGATGCCTCGCTCCTCACCATGACGGGCAAAGGTGTTCGTCATCCTGAGGAGCGGACCCTCAGGTCCGCGTCTCGAAGGACGCACCCCATCAAAGCGCAACCTCACGCCGCCACCTGCACGTACTTGTCGTAGCCTTCGGCTTCCAACTGCAGCGCCAGCTCCGGGCCGCCGGAGGCGACGATCCTGCCGGCGCTCAGCACATGCACCCGGTCGGGTTTGATGTAGTCGAGCAGCCGCTGGTAGTGGGTGATCACCAGCATGCCCCGCTCGGGGCTGCGCAGGGCGTTGACCCCCTCCGAAACGATTTTCAGAGCGTCGATGTCCAGGCCGCTGTCGGTCTCGTCGAGGATCAGGAAGCGGGGCTCCAGCATGGCCATCTGGAAGATTTCCATCCGCTTCTTCTCGCCGCCGGAGAAGCCGACGTTGAGCGCCCGCTTGAGCATCTCGAAGTCGATCTTCAGCGCCGCCGCCGTCTCGCGGGCCTTTTTGAGGAAGGCGGGCGCCGCGATCTCGGCCTCGCCGCGCGCCTTGCGCTGGGCGTTGAGCGCGGTGCGGATGAAGGTCAGGGCCGGAACCCCCGGAATTTCCAGCGGATACTGGAACGACAGGAACACGCCCTTGGCCGCCCGCTCATTGGCTTCGAGCGCCAGGAGATCCTCGCCGTTCAGCGTCGCCGCGCCCTCGGTGACCGTGTAGCCGGGCCGCCCGGTGAGCACATAGCTCAGCGTCGACTTCCCCGCCCCGTTCGGCCCCATGATGGCGTGCACCTCCCCGGCGGGAACCGCGAGGGTCAGCCCGTTGAGGATCTGCTTGTCGCCGACGGTGGCGTGGAGGTTGGTGATGGAGAGCATCAGGCGTTTTCCGGAAGGGGCTTCAGGAACTCGAGCCTGTTGCCGAAGGGGTCGTAGAGGTAGACGCGCTCGAAGCCGTCGAGGTCGTCATCGAATTGCGTTCTGAAGCCCGCGGCCGACGCCCGCGCGGCGAGCCCGGCGACGTCATCGACCTCGAACGCCACATGCGCCTTCACATTGGCGCGGAAGTCCTGCTCGACGCCGAGGTGGACCTTCACCGCGCCCTGTTCGAACCAGGCGCCGCCGCGTTTGGCCAGCTCGGCCGGCTTGGGCACCTCGGTCAGGCCCAGCAGCTCGCCGTAGAACGGGCGCGCCTGCGCCTCTCCGCCGACGGGGATGGCGATCTGGACGTGGTCGATGGCGCGGAGCATCAGCCGACCGAGCCTTCAAGGCTGATCGCCACCAGCTTCTGCGCCTCGACCGCGAACTCCATCGGCAGGGTCTGCAGCACATCGCGGACGAAGCCGTTGACCAGCAGGGCGACGGCAGACTCGGTGTCGAGCCCGCGCTGCTGGCAGTAGAACAGCTGGTCGTCGGAGAGCCGCGTGGTCGTCGCCTCGTGCTCGAACACGCTCTGGCCGTTGCGGGCCTCGATGTAGGGCACGGTGTGGGCGGCGCAGTCCTTGCCGATCAGCAGGGAGTCGCACTGGGTGAAGTTGCGCGATCCGACGGCCTTCGGGTGCGCCGACACCAACCCGCGATAGGTGTTCGACGACTTGCCCGCGCTGATGCCCTTGGAGATGATCCGCGACTTCGTGTTGGCGCCCAGATGGATCATCTTGGTGCCGGTGTCGGCCTGCTGATGGCCGTTGGTCACGGCGATCGAATAGAACTCGCCCGAGCTCCCCTCCCCGCGCAGAACGCAGGAGGGGTATTTCCAGGTGATCGCCGAGCCGGTCTCGACCTGTGTCCAGCTGACCTTGGCGCGGTCCTCGCGGCAGTCGGCCCGCTTGGTGACGAAGTTGTAGATGCCGCCCTTCCCCGTGACGGGATCGCCCGGGTACCAGTTCTGCACCGTCGAGTATTTGATCTCGGCGTCTTCGAGGATGACCAGCTCGACCACGGCGGCATGCAACTGGTTCTCGTCGCGCATCGGCGCGGTGCAGCCCTCGAGGTAGGAGCAGTAGCTGCCCTTGTCCGCGATGATCAAAGTCCGCTCGAACTGCCCGGAATCCTTGGCGTTGATGCGGAAATAGGTGCTGAGCTCCATCGGACAGCGCACGCCCGGCGGGATGTAGACAAAGCTGCCGTCGCTGAAGACAGCGCTGTTGAGGCAGGCGAAATAGTTGTCGCTGACCGGCACGACCGAGCCGAGGTACTTCTTCACCAGCTCGGGGTGTTCGCGGATCGCCTCGCTGATCGGGCAGAAGATCACCCCAACCGCCGCCAGCTCCTTCTTGAAGGTGGTCACGACCGAAACGCTGTCGAACACCGCGTCCACGGCATAGCGCGGCGCGCCCTGCACGCCGGCCAGCACTTCCTGCTCGCGCAGCGGGATACCGAGCTTCTTGTAGGTCTCCAGGATGTCCGGATCGACCTCGTCGAGGCTCATCGGCCCGGCCTTCTGCGTCGGCGCGGCGTAGTAGTACGAGTCCTGGTAGTCGATCTTCGGATAGTTGACCTTGGCCCAGTCGGGCTCTTCCAGCGCCAGCCAGCGCTCGAAGGCCTCCAGGCGCCAGGCCAGCATCCACTCCGGCTCGTCCTTCTTGGCCGAGATGAACCGCACGATGTCGGCGTTCAGCCCCTTGGGCGCGAAGTCCTGTTCGATGTCGGTGACGAAGCCGTGCTGGTACTTTTCCAGTTCGGCGACCGCGTCGACGGTTTCCTTTACGGCGGCCATCAGGCGACTTCCTTCCGGCGCGCCGAATGACGCGCATACGCTTCCAGCCAGGCGTCACCGGCCCGGGTCCAGTCGGCCTGCGTGCTTGCCCAGCCGCCACTGATACGGATGGCGAAGGGCGCCAGATCAGCCTGTCCCATGGCGGCGACAACGTCGCTGGGCTTCATCTTGCCGGACGAACAGGCCGGTCCGGCGCTGATCATCACCCCGGCGAGATCCAGCCCCATTACCTGCATCTGGGCGTCGAAGCCCGCGGCGGCGAAGCCCAGGGTCTGCGGCAGGCGCGGCGCACCCTTGCCGAGGATAGTCGCGCCGACGGCTTCCACGCGGGCCTGCAGGGCGTCGCGCCAGCCGGCCTGCGCGGCGATGGCGTCCAGATCGCGGACTGCGGCCTCGGCAGCCGCGCCGAACCCGGCGATGCCTGAAAGGTTCTCGGCGCCGGCGCGGCGACCGCGCTCCTGCCCGCCGCCGTGCAGCCGGCGCACCAGCGTCGCGCGCGGCCCGGCGGCCAGCGCCCCGGCGCCGAACGGCCCGCCGATCTTGTGCGCCGCCAGCGCCAGCGTATCCGCGCCCAGGGCGTTGAAATCGATGACGATCTTGCCCGCGGCTTGAACGGCGTCGACATGCAGCCACCCGCCTGCCTCGCGCACCAGCACCGCAGCCTCGGCGACCGGCTGGATCACGCCGGTCTCGTTGTTGGCCAGCATCAGGCAGACCAGCGGCTTGCCGCCCCTGCCCAGCGCCTGCGCCAGCCAGGCCAGGTCGGCGACGCCGTCGGCGTCCACCGGCCAGACTTCGACCGGAACCCCGGCGGCGCGCACATTCTCCGACACCGCGCCATGCTCGGTCGCGCCCAGCAGGATGCGGTCGAAACCGGCCGCCACGGCGCTCTCGATCGCCAGGGCGTTGGACTCGGTCCCGCCGCTGGTGAAGGTGATCGAGCCGGGCTTCACGGCGATCAGGTCGGCGACCTGCGCCCGCGCCGCCTCGATCAGCGACCGCGCGGCCCGACCGGCGGCATGCACCGACGAAGGATTGCCGCCGATCTCCAGCGCGCGCACGACCGCGGCCTTCGCCTCGGGGCGGACCGGCGCGGTGGCGTTGTAGTCGAGGTAGACGGTCACGCGGCCTCCGGGGCGGCCAGACGCAGCTTGCCGCTCAGAACGTCGGCCAGCGACACGGACGCCAGATAGCCCTGCAGCTGGCGGCCCATTTCCTCCCAAAGGTCGTGGGTCAGGCAGCGCTCGCCGCCCGCCATGCAGCCCTTGGCGCCCGAGGCGCCGCAACGGGTCGCGCGCAGGGGCTCGTCGACCGCCAGCACGATGTCGGCGATGTTGGTCTCGCTGGCCGCGGCCGCCAGCCTATAGCCGCCGCCCGGCCCGCGTACGCTGCGCACCAGGCCCTTGCGGCGCAGGCGCGCGAACAGCTGCTCAAGATAGGACAGGGAGATCTGCTGCCGCGCGGCGATGTCGGCCAGCGACACGGCGCGCACGGAATCGTCCGCCCCTTGCCGACCGGCTAGGTCGGTCATGGCCATCACGGCGTAGCGTCCCTTGGTGGACAGGCGCATGGCGAGATTCCCTGGCATCCGGCGCGCGGCCTGTGCTAAGGCCGCGCCTCGCCCGCAAGGCCTGTTGATCAGGTCAGCGCGGACGACGCTCATCTAGGAAAACCAAGCGCGGTGGTCAAGTATTCCACGGCTCGGCAAGACGGGAAAAGCCTATGCCTGAAGTGGTTCTCACCGGCGCCGCTGGCCGCATCGAAGGCCGGTATTCGCCCGGCAAGCGCGAGAACGCGCCGATCGCGCTGATCCTGCATCCCCATCCGCGCGCCGGCGGCCACATGAATCACCCGGTCTCGGTGCAGCTCTATCACCTGTTCATGAAGCGCGGCTTCTCGGTCCTGCGCTTCAACTTCCGCGGCGTCGGCCGCAGCCAGGGCGAGTTCGACGCCGGCATCGGCGAGCTGGCCGACGCGGCCACCGCGCTCGACTGGCTGCAGGCGACCAACCCCCAGGCCAGCCAGTTCTGGGTCGCCGGCTACAGCTTCGGCGCCTACATCGGCATGCAGCTGCTGATGCGCCGGCCGGAGACCGACGGCTTCATCAGCGTCTCGCCGCCGACCAACATGTATGACTTCAGCTTCCTGGCCCCCTGCCCGGCCTCCGGCCTGATCCTGCACGGCCAGACCGACACGGTCGTGCCGCCGGTCGAGGTCGAGCGCGTGGTCTCCAAGCTGCGCACCCAGAAGGGCATCGTCATCGACTACGAACTGGTCGACAACGCGACCCACTTCTGGGCCGAGCACCTGCCCGAAGTCGAAAAGCGCGTCGGGGCCTACCTCGACAAGCGCCTGGAAGCCGAACCGGCCTGATCGCCATGAACCTTGATGCCATCGCCATCGGCGTGAATCCGCCGGAAGACGTCAACGTCATCGTCGAGGTGCCGATCGGCGGCGAGCCGATCAAGTACGAGCTCGACAAGGACGCCGGGGTGCTGGTCGTCGACCGGTTCCTCTACACGGCCATGCGTTACCCCGGGAACTACGGCTTCATCCCGCACACCCTGTCGGGCGACGGCGATCCGGTCGACGTGATCGTGGTCAACACCCGCGCCATCGCGCCCGGCGCGGTGATGAGCAGCCGCATCGTCGGCGTCCTGCTGATGGAAGACCAGGCCGGCATCGACGAGAAGCTGATCGCCGTGCCGTCGTCGCACCTTACCGCCCGCTACGACAACGTCCGCAATTACACCGACCTGCCGCAGATCACGCTGGACCAGATCGAGCACTTCTTCACCCACTACAAGGACCTCGAGCCCGGCAAGTGGACCAAGGTCAAGGGCTGGGGCGACGCCGCCCAGGCGCGGACCATGGTGCTTGAGGGGATTGAACGGGCGAAGGCGGCCAAGGGCTGAGCCCATGCCAGTATCGGTCACCCTCGGCATCCTCTGCGCGGTGGCGGCCCTGCTGGTGGCAAAGGGCGGCGCCTGGGGCCTGTTCCAGCGCAAGGTCATGAATCAGCCGGATGGACTGCTCGCGCGCCGGGCTGAGATCGCGCTGCTGGCGGCAGGCATGCTGGCCGGGGTCGCCGCCTGGATGCTGATCGCCCGACCGTTCTGACTTCGGTCTCACGCACCTAAGCCTGGATGAGCTCGGCGATCTTTCGCACCGTGTTCCAGTTGCGCCCTGTCGCCGTCAGGCCAAGCGACGGCTTGCCGAACACCAGAGCCGCCTTGGAGTCCGCGATGCCGTCGCCGAAGAAGACGTAGACGCAGCGGTCGATGGCCTCGACCTTTTCACCCGGCGTGGCCAGGGCGCGGATTGCGGCCAGCTGGCCGGCGGCGACCGTCTCGCGAGAGACATTGACGATGAACCGCGACGGCTCCCGCTCGGCCTCGTCCGGCATCGGATTGGCGTCCATCATCGCCCGCCAGGCGTTGGGGCCGCGCACGATGAACCGCGTGACCAACCCGAGGCGCCCTTCGGCCTCCGCCTCCAGCAGCGCCTCCAGTTCACTGTCGTCCCGGTCGCCGGCCTCGAACACCACGTTGCCGCTGGCCAGCAGCGTCTTTACGTCCGTGAACCCGAGCCCCTCGACCATCGCCTTGAGGTCGGCCATGGCGACCTTGCGGTTCCCGCCGACGTTCACGCCGCGCAGCAGGGCGATGCGCAGGGTCATTTCAGTAGAGCAGGAACGGTCGGCGTTCCTCGATCCACGCCTGCTCATCCGGCACGGTCAGTGCGTCGAGATCGCCTGCCGTCGAGGCGCTGTCGTCGACCCATTCCCGCAGGCCCGGGCCGCCGTTGATCACATCGATGGCCAGCTTGTCGAAGACGTACTCGTACGGGAAATCCCGCCACAGGTCGTAGTCCGGATACAGCCGGCGGATCGCCTTGAACCCCAGAGCCTGCACCCGCCAGGGCCTGAACGCCTCATGGTCATAGGCCGGGTCGTCGACGTGGATCTGTACGCCATTGCATAGCTGGCCGACGTGCTTGTGGAAGGTCGGCTGGAACCAGATGTCGCGCAGGCGGCAGCCGTTCAGCCAATGCGGCGCGAACGCCTGCATCTCCGCGATCACCTTGCGGGCGTCGATGTCCGGCGCGCCGAACAGCTCGAGCGGCCGGGTCGTACCGCGACCTTCGGACAGGGTCGCCCCCTCGATCATCACCGTGCCCGCGTAGGCGCGGGCCATGGAGAGGTTCGGTGCGTTGGGGCTGGGATTGATCCAGCTCCGCTCACCCAGCGGCCAGCCGAAGCCGGGCCCGGCGGCGGGGTCATACCCTTCCATCTCGATCACGCGGTAGTCGACCTTCAGCCCCTTGCTCGCGATGAACCAGTGGCCGAGTTCGCCGAGCGTCATCCCGTGGCGCATGGGCATGGGGCCGGCGCCGACGAAGCTCTCCCAGCCCGGCAGCAGGGTCAGTCCCTCGACGGGCCGCCCGGCGGGATTGGGCCGGTCGAGCACCCAGACCGCCTTGCCGTGCTCGGCGGCGGCTTCCAGCACGTACAGCAGCGTGGTGATGAAGGTGTAGATGCGGCAGCCGAGGTCCTGCATGTCGACCAGGATCACGTCGAAGGTGCCCATCGCCTGGCCGGTCGGCCGGCGCGTCTCGCCGTACAGGCTGAACACCGGGAAGCCGTAGACCGGGTCGGTGAAGTCCGGCGACTCCATCATGTTGTCCTGCAGGTCGCCGCGCATGCCGTGCTGCGGGCCGAACGCCGCGGTGATCTGGATGTCCGGACAGGCTGACAGAGCGTCGATCGAGTGGGTCAGGTCCGCCGTGACCGAGGCCGGATGCGCCAGCAGCGCCACGCGCTTGCCTTTCAGCGGCGCGCGCAGGGCAGGATCGGCGAGCAGGCGGTCGATGCCGAAGTTCATGCGGGCTCCAGGTCGAAGGCGAAGGCGTCGGGGTGGTGGAAGTCCGGCTTACCCGGCGCATGGGCCAGCGCCCAGTAGGACATGCGGCCGCTGGCTTCCTCAATGACCGTCGACAACCCCAGCCGCCAGACCGCGTCGGCGCCCAGACCCAGCCGGTCGAGGTCGAGTGTCGCGGCAAGCTCGACCCGGTCATCGCCGACATGCTTGTGCTGATCACGAAGCTCGACGCCGGCGTGGTCCATCATTCCCTGGCGATAATCATCGAAACTGTAGGCCCTCCACCGGCCGGACGGCGACAGGTTGAACTCGTAGTAGCCCTTCCCCTCTCCGCTCCGGACAAAGGCTTCAAAACAGGTCGTCCGCCACAGCTCATCGGCGCGTGACGGCTTGACCCAGGCCGGCACGACAAGCCGGGGGATATCCCCCTCAAGCCGATAGTGGAGCCTCAGACCGGTCGACCGTGGACGGGTCACCTCGACGGTGAGCGCGGAAACCGCGTCGCACGGCGTCTGCGGGTGGGGTGTCAACGTCAGCAACATCCCCCTTCGATAGCCCCTGCTTGACGCCGGTCAATGGGGGAGGCATTTGAGCGACCCATGATCGCCCGCCGCGCCCTTTGCAGCCTCTATTACGCCCGCTCGTCCTGACGAGCGGCTGTGCGATCGCATGCCGCCCATAGCCGGCGGCATGCTCTGAACAGTCCAGCAGACAGTCTCCGGCCTCACCCCTGAGGAGACCTTTCCATGCCTGCGACCTTGAACCCCTCCCCGCCCGGCGTGCTAGAGCCGTCCGCGCCCGAGCCTGTCCTGACCGGGCCTTTTCGGCCCGGACAGGATAAACAGGCTCGTTCTTTTAGTGTTGAGCGCGATTCCACCGCCGAACCGGTATCCACTTCGGCGGATCGCGCTCAAGGAGACTCCATCCCGATGACCGCCGACGCCGCTTTCAAGTCCGACTTCCTGCGCACGCTGCGGGACCGCGGCTACATCCACCAGATCACCCATCCGGATGAACTGGACGCAGCGGCGAGCACGGGGGTAGTCACCGCCTACATCGGCTTCGACGCGACGGCGGCGAGCCTGCATGTCGGCAGCCTGATCCAGATCATGATGCTGCGCCGCCTGCAGCAGGCCGGGCACAAGCCTGTGGTCCTGATGGGCGGCGGTACGACCAAGGTCGGCGATCCCACCGGCAAGGACGAGTCGCGCAAACTGCTCAGCGACGCCGACATCGCCGCCAACATCGCCAGCATCAAGACGGTGTTCGCCAGGTTCCTGACCTTCGGCGACGGCCCCACCGACGCGGTGATGGTCGACAACGACGAGTGGCTGTCGAAGTTCGGCTACGTCCAGTTCCTGCGCGACTACGGCGTGCACTTCACGGTCAACCGCATGCTGGCCTTCGACTCGGTCAAGCAGCGGCTCGAGCGCGAGCAGCCGATGACCTTCCTCGAGTTCAACTACATGCTGATGCAGTCGGTGGACTTCCTGGAGCTGTCGCGGTCGCGGAACTGCCTGCTGCAGATGGGCGGCTCCGACCAGTGGGGCAACATCCTCAACGGGGTGGAGCTGATCCGCCGCGTCGACCAGAAGCCCGCCTTCGGCCTGACCACCCCGCTGCTGTCGACGGCGTCGGGCGCCAAGATGGGCAAGACGGCCCAGGGCGCGGTCTGGCTCAACGCCGACATGCGCAGCCCGTACGACTACTGGCAGTTCTGGCGCAACGCCGAGGACGCCGACGTCGGCCGGTTCCTCCGCCTGTTCACCGACCTGCCGCTGGACGAGATCGCGCGGCTGGAAGCCATGCAGGGCGCGGCGATCAACGACGCCAAGAAGGTGCTGGCCGATCTCGCCACCACCATGCTCCACGGCGCTGACGCGGCGAAGGCCGCGCGTGATGCCGCGGAGAAGGCCTTCGAGCAGGGCGCCCTGTCCGATGATCTGCCGACGGTGGAGATCGACGCCCGGGCAGTCTACGGCGCGACCCTGGCGGCGGTGGCGGTCGAGGCGGGTCTGACGGCCTCACGCGGCGAAGCCCGTCGCCTGGCCCAGGGCGGCGGCCTGCGGCTCAACGATGTGCAGGAGACCAACGGGGATCGCGTGATCACGGCGGACGACCTGGTCGGCGGCGTGATCAAGCTGAGCCAGGGCAAGAAAAAGATCCTTCTCGTGAAGCCGGTCTGAACCATCTTTACCGCTCATCCCGGCGAGAGCCGGGAGGAGCGGATTTCGGGAGCCTTCGATGACTGAGCTGAATGTGGGCGACCGCGCCCCCGACTTCGACCTGCCCACCGACACCGGTCGCGTCTCGCTGTCGGCGCTCAAGGGCAAGACGGTGGTGCTGTTCTTCTATCCCAAGGACGACACCCCCGGCTGCACCACCGAGAACATCGAGTTCTCCGCCGCGAAGTCCGACTTCGACGCCGCCGGCGCGGTGCTGGTCGGGGTCTCGAAGGACACGGCGAAGAAGCACGGCAAGTTCCGCGAGAAGCACGGCCTGACCGTGGAACTGGGCTCGGACGCCGACAGCGACGTCATCGAGCGCTACGGCGCCTGGGTCCAGAAGAGCCTCTACGGCCGCGAGTACATGGGCATCGACCGCTCGACCTGGCTCATCGACGGCGAGGGCGTGATCCGCGCCATCTGGCGCAAGGTGAAGGTCAAGGGCCATGCCGCGCAGGTTCTGGCCGCCGCACAGGCGCTCTGACGCCATCCTGAGCGTCGTTTCGCCGCAGCCCGGCTCGCGTCCGGCCGTTACCCCAGAGTAACGGGCAGTGTTGCGAAAACGCCGCGGCAGGCCCCAAATATTCGCGTCCGGCGGGCAAAGTGGCGATCAGGAACTGGCGCAACTGAACTGACGTGGTTAACCCTGACTTTGACAGGTCAGAATCGACGCTTCGCGCACGCCTCACGCGCGAAGGGACTTGCGCGTTCCCCTTACATGATCACATATCGCCGAACACCGAGAAACTCGGGTCGGGGGCTATGGCGACAACACGCTTGCGCAGAATTCGGCGAGCCTTGGAGGAGCTGTTTCCGGAACGGCATCTCTACATCCGCTCCGGCGGCGAGATGCGCGGTTTCGTACTCTCCACAAGCAAACAGATCATGGGCGCCGGTATCATCGGCGCGGCGGCGCTCTGGATGGGCGTCTGCACGGCCGCGATGCTGGTCAGCGCGCTGTCGGTCAGCGCCACGGACCAGGAACTGGCCCGCCGCAACGCCTATTGGGAACGGGTCACCGCCGATCGCCAGGCGCGCCTCAACAGCGCCATGCAGCAGCTGTCGCAGGCCGACGGCTCGCTGGGCGAACTGGCCAACTCCGTTGAAAAGCGTCACGCCGCGCTCGCGCTGCTGCTGACGGACGGCGGCTTCCGCGGCGCGCCCGGCGCGGCCGCGGCCCTCGCCCCCGCAAAGCCCCGGCTCAACGTCGGTTCGCCGATCCAGCGCGTCCAGTACACGCTGATGGACCAGGAGCGGATGATCACCGCGGCGGAGAGCTATGCCCTCAGCCGCGCCGAACGCCTGCGCCTCGCCTTCCGCCTCGCGGGACTGAACCCGGACAGCTACGCCGGTCGCGGCGGCGCCCTGGGCGGCCCGCTGATCGAGGCGCGCGACCCGCGCGCCCTGGCGGCCGTCCTCGATGTGGATGAGAGCTTCGCCCAGCGCATTCAGCGCGCCTCGTCCAACATGTCCGACATGAGGGCGCTGGCGACGGCGGCGCGCGGCCTCCCGTTCTTCCGGCCGACCAGCGCGGCGGCCCAGACCAGCAGCTACGGCGTACGGCTCGATCCGTTCACGCGCCGGCCCGCGTTCCATTCGGGCCTGGACTTCGCGGGCGCGACCTTCACGCCGATCTATTCCACCGCGCCGGGCGTGGTGTCCTTCACCGGCGTGCGGTCCGGTTACGGCAATACGGTCGAGATCGACCACGGCAACGGGTTCAAGACGCGGTACGCCCACCTTGCCGCGTTTACCGTGCGCGTCGGGCAACGAGTCACAGTTGGCCAGCGTATTGCATCGATGGGGTCGACAGGCCGGTCGACTGGCCCACATTTGCACTACGAGGTGTGGGTCAATGGGCGGGCGCAGAACCCTAACCGATACATGAAGGCCGGCGAATATGTTCAGCAAGCAGAATAAGACCCCGCCCAAACCCACGGCCGTTTCGGCTCCGGCGCCCGCGCCGGCTCCCAGTGCGCCCGAGCAACCCAAGGCGCGCCCGAAAGTGGCTTCCCTTATCAGTGACGGCATCACGATCGAGGGCGGCGTCGTCGGCGACGGCGAACTGCAGATCGACGGCGTCGTCCGCGGCGACGTGCGCGTGGCCCGCCTGACGGTCGGCGACACAGGCCACATCGAGGGCTCGGTCTATGCCGAAGCCACCGAGATCCGCGGCCGCGTCATCGGCTCGGTGACGGCCAAGCAGGTGCGTCTTTATGGGACAGCCTACGTGGATGGCGACATCACCCACGAACAGCTGGCCATGGAAACGGGCGCCTTCTTCCAGGGCCGCAGCCTGAAGTTTCAGCGTCCCGCCGCCCCGGCCCAGCAAAGCCAGGCGCCGCATGCCCCGCAGGCCCCGATGCAGGGCCAGGGCCTGGGCATCCCCCCGAAGGTCTGATCCAGGCGCCCTCCCCTTCATGGGGAGGGAAACTGCGCCCTACCCCTCCACAGCGTCCCGCGTGGCGCCGACCCGCTGCGCCAGCGCGGCGCCCATGAACTGGTCGAGATCGCCGTCCAGCACGCCGGCGGTGTCGGAGGTCTCGACGTTCGTGCGCAGGTCCTTGACCATCTGGTAGGGCTGCAGGACATAGCTGCGGATCTGGTGGCCCCAGCCGATGTCGGTCTTCTGGTCTTCCAGCGCCTGGGCCGCGGCTTCGCGCTTCTGCAGCTCCATCTCGTAGAGCCGCGCGCGCAGCATCTTCCACGCCTCTTCGCGGTTCTGGTGCTGGCTGCGGCCGGCCTGGCAGGCCACGGCGATGCCGGTCGGGATGTGCGTCAGGCGCACCGCCGAGTCGGTCTTGTTGATGTGCTGGCCGCCGGCGCCGCTGGCCCGGTAGGTGTCGGTGCGCACGTCGGCCGGGTTGATCTCGATCTCGATGGTGTCGTCGATCACCGGATAGACCCAGGCCGAGGCGAAGCTGGTGTGGCGCTTGGCGGCGGCATCATAGGGACTGATCCGCACCAGCCGGTGAACCCCGGCTTCCGTCTTCAGCCAGCCGTAGGCGTTCGGCCCCTTGATCTGCAGCGTCGCCGACTTGATGCCGACCTGTTCGCCGCTGGTCTCCTCGACCAGTTCGACGCTGTAGCCGTGCGCGTTGGCCCAGCGGCTGTACATCCGCAGCAGCATGTTGGCCCAGTCGCAGGACTCGGTGCCGCCGGCGCCGGAGTTGATTTCGACATAGGCGTCGTTGCCGTCGGCCTCGCCGGACAACAGGGCTTCCAGCTCGGCCTTGGCGGCGCGGGCCTTGAGGGTTTTCAGCTGCGCGCGCGCGTCCTCTAGGGAGGCCTCGTCACTCTCGGCGTCGGCCATCTCGGCGTACTCGAGCGCGTCGCTAAGGTCACGCTCAAGACTGCGGACAGCCTCGACGCGGCCGGCCAGCTGCTGCCGCTCGCGCATCAGGGCCTGGGCCTCGGCGGGCCTGTCCCACAGCGTGGGGTCTTCGGAACGAGCGTCCAGCTCGTGCAGGCGTCTTAGGGCTGCATCCCAGTCAAAGACGCCTCCTGAGCAGTCCTGCGGACTGCTCGATGTCGGCCTTTGCGGCCTCGACATCCGGTCTCATGAAAATCTCCGATCAAGCGGACGCGGGAGGTAGCCCGGCAGCCGCCTCAATACAATCCCGTCAGGTCGTCGGGGATCTTGGGTTTCGGCGCCGGCTTGGGCGCCGCGGGCTGCTCGCTGCTGATCTGACCGCCGGGCCAGGCGTCCTGGTAGGTCACCGGCCCGCTCGCGTTGACGGGCGCCACGGGTCCGACCGGACCGCGCGGCTCGGTGCCCGGTCGGAAGGCCTCGCGCTGGCCGCCGACGACCGCGAACTTGGCGGTCTTGGGCGGCTTGAACGCCTCGACCGGCACGCCCTTGATGGCCTCGGTCATGAAATTGATGAACACCGGCAGAGCCGAGACGCCGCCCGCTTCGCCTTCGCCGAGCGAACGGTTGTCGTCGAAGCCGATGAACACGCCGACGACGATCTGCGGGGTGAAGCCGACAAACCAGGCGCTGCGATATTCGTTGGTCGTGCCGGTCTTGCCGGCAACGGGGCGGCCGAGCACGCGCGCCTGGGTGGCGGTGCCGCGCTGGACGACGCCCTCGAGCATCGAGGAGATCTGATAGGCCGTGGTCGGATCGATGATCTGCTCGCCGGCCGCCGCGACGCGGGGGCTTTCCTCGCCGCCGAAGCCGGCTGTGCAGCGCGGGCAGTCGCGCTTGTCGGCGCGATAGATCACCTGGCCTTCGCGGTCCTGAACCAGCTCGATCAGGTGCGGCTCGACGCGCCGCCCCCCGTTGACGAAGGCGGTGTAGGCGGCGGTCAGCTTGAAGGGCGTGGTCTCCCCCGCCCCCAGCGCCATGGCCAGAACCGGCTCCATGGCCCGGACGATGCCGAACTTCACGCACAGGTCGGCGATCTTCTTCATCCCGACGCCCTGGGCCAGACGCACGGTCATGGCGTTGCGCGACAGCTCCAGCCCGCGCCGCAGCGGCATCGAGCCGTAGTATTTCTTGTTGTAGTTCTCAGGCGTCCAGTCCTCGCCGTTGACCCCGCCCTTGAACACGATCTGGGCGTCGGTGACGAAGCTGGCCGGAGTGTAGCCGCCATCGGGCTCCAGCGCGGCGGCATAGACGAACGGCTTGATGGCCGAGCCCGGCTGACGCATCGCCTGGGTCGCGCGGTTGAAGCTGGACAGCGAGAAGGAATAGCCGCCGACCATCGCCAGAACGCGACCCGAATGCGGCTCGAGCGCCACCAGCGCGCCGTTGACGTTCGGCACCTGGCGCAGTCGGTAGCCGCCGGCCTTGGCCGGTTCGACGAACACAAGGTCGCCGACGTTGAGCCCCTTGCCCGCCTTGGCCCAGGCCACGTCCTCGCCGACGATGGTCCCGGGCGCATAGTCCTTGGCCGGGGTGACGCGCACGCCGCCGGTGATGCTGGTCACGACCGCTGTCCGCCAGTCACGACGCTCGGCCGGCGCGGTCTTTTTCGCGGCGGCCTTCTCCCACCCCACGGCCATGTCGGTCGTGCCCCAGGCCCCGCGCCAGCCGTGGCGGCGGTCATAGTTCTCCAGTCCGTCCATCAGCGCCACGCGCGCGGCGGTCTGCAGGCGGGGATCGAGGGTCGTACGCATGTAGTAGCCGCCCTCGCTGAGGCGCGGCCCCAGCGTGGCGAGACCCCGACGGCGGACCTCCTCGACGAAATAGTCGGCGTCCTTGTACTTGGCGCGGGACGGCGCGGCCTGGACCTTGAGGTCCTGCTTCATCGCCGCCTCGGCGTCAGCCCGGCTGACCCAGCCCAGCTCGGCCATCTGGCCCAGCACCCAGTCGCGGCGACCTATCGCGTTCGCCTTGCGGCGGATCGGATGGTAGTTGTCCGGCCCCTTGGGCAGGGCCGCCAGATAGGCGCATTCGGCCAGCGTCAGCTCCGAAACCGGCTTGCCGAAGTAGTTGTAGGCGGCGGCGCCGACGCCGTAGGACCGGTAGCCCAGCCAGATCTCGTTCAGATACAGCTCGAGGATCCGGTCCTTGGTCAGGGTCTGTTCGAGTCGCCGGGCGAGAATCGCTTCCTTGAGCTTGCGGCCCACGGTCGCGTCGCTGGTCAGCAGGACGTTCTTGGCCACCTGCTGGGTGATCGTCGACCCGCCTTCGAGGCGTCGGCCCTGCACCGCGTTGAGCACATTCTTGATCATGGCCCGCGACAGGCCCTGCACATCCACGCCGCTGTGCTGGAAGAAATTGCGGTCCTCGGCGGCGAGGAACGCCTGCACCAGACGAGGCGGAAGCTGGTCGTAAGGGATGAAAATCCGCCGTTCGCGCGAAAATTCGCCGATCAGCGTGCCGTCCCAGGCATAGACCCGCGTCGCGGTCGGCGGCCGGTAGTCGGTCAGATCGCCGGCGTCCGGCATGTCGTGAAACAGCCAGGCGGCATAGATCGCAAGCGTGAACCCGGCCACGGCGATGAGGCTGAGCACGGACACGCCGACGACGGCCACCCAGCGCTCAGGGGGCTCCTCGAACGGCCAAAGACGCAGAAGGGCCCTCTCAAGCATGGGTCTGCTGTAGCCTGACTAGCGCCGGGCGCCAACGGCCCGCGCGTCAGAGTTCGAACTAGCGGCTTGTGGTCTTCGCCTGACGCGCGAACCAGGCGTCCACGGCGTCGCCGACAGCGTTCATAAGCCTTTTGCGGCGGCCGGAATCGGTCAGCTGCTGCTCATCATCGGGATTGTTGATGAAGCCCATTTCCAGCAGCACGGCGGGCACGTCGGGCGCCAGCAGCACCATCAGATTCGCGTCACGGTGGCTCCGGCGCAACAGGGTGGTCTCGTCGGCGATCTTCTCCAGCAGCACCTGGGCGAATTCGGCCGAGCGGTTGCGGGTCGAGCGCTGGGTCAGGTCGAGGATGATCTCGCCCACCGTCCGGTCCGCACCCGGGAAACTGGCCGGCATCAGCCAGTCGTCCTTGCGCAGCACCTTGGTCACGCGGCTCTCTCCGCGTTCGGACAGCGTATAGACGCTGGCGCCGCGCATTGTCGTCGTCGGACCGGAATCGGCGTGCAACGAGATGAACAGGTCGGCGTCGGCGCTGCGGGCGATCTGCACGCGGCTTTCCAGTCCGACATAGGCGTCGGTCGAGCGGGTCAGGACGACGCGATAGCGTCCGGTGCGCTCCAGCCTGGCCTTCAGCGCCAGCGCCGCGGCCAGGGTGATGTCCTTTTCATGGGCGGAACGCCCCTGTGCGCCCGGGTCGCGACCGCCGTGACCGGCGTCGATCACCACTACGCGCGGGCCCCGACGCTCCGGCGCCCTTGCAGAGACAATCGGCGCGGGCGCTGCGCGCGGACGCAGCGGCGCTGAGATGGCGGGGGCGTTGGTCGTCCCGCCGAGCGCCTGCAGGTCGATGACATAGCGATAGGTCTGGACCCCGTCGCCGGGCGGCAACAGGAACCGCCGCTTGACCTCGGCGCCGCGCGCCAGATCGATGTTCAGCTTCAGGGCGCCTGGCCCACGCTCGAGGTTCCAGCGCCGGACGAGGCCCTGCCCTCCGCCGCTGAGATCCCCTGCGGTGTCGATGCGCGGCAGAGCCACGACGACCTTGCCGTCGGAACCGTCGGCCATCAGCTTGCCGGTCACGGAACGGTCGAGGTCGAGGACAATGCGGGTTTCGGTCTGATCGCCGCCGAGGCGGACCTTGAGCAGGCCGGAACTGGACGAGCCGCGCGCCGCGCCGCCGACGCCCAGAACGGTCAGACTCAGGCAGGCAAGAGCGGCAACGCCTCTCCATCCCGCCAGAAATCCACCGGTCGCCAACGCCCGCATTCTACGCCCCACTCATCGCTTCGCGATTGATCGACCCTTATCGCGCGGCGCAGGTGTCGAATTGGTTAAGGCTTTGCCTACGAGGCGCGATGCACGCGGCGCGCTTTCCTTTTGCCGGCGGATGAGGCTAAGGTTGTGACGCGCGCCGGTCCCCGCGACTGACGGGGATTCTCCGCGCACGAGACACTACCAAGAAGCCGCGCGTCCGGCCCGTCGCCCTCCGGCGACAGACGCAACCATCTGATCCCGCGCCGATCCTGGCGCGACAGGGAATTTTCTCATGGGCTGCGCACACGCCCTGGCCTGGCTTTCGCCCCTTCGCATCGCTGCTTGCGGCGCGTCGGCCGGCCATACGGAGCGCGCCTTCACATCATGCCGGCGACCGGGCCTCGAGCCCGCTGCGCGCCGGGGAGACGCTTTCTATGACCAAGAAAATGCTTATCGACGCGGCCCACCCGGAAGAAACCCGGGTCGTCGTCGTGGACGGAAACCGGGTTGAAGAGTTCGATTTCGAGAGCCAGAACAAGAAACAGCTTCGCGGGAACATCTATCTCGCCAAGGTGACCCGGGTCGAACCCAGCCTGCAGGCGGCGTTCATCGAATACGGCGGCAATCGTCATGGCTTCCTGGCCTTCGACGAGATCCACCCCGACTACTACCAGATTCCGCTCGCCGACCGCGAAGCCCTGATGCGCGCCCAGGCCGAGGACGACGACGAGCCCGCGCGCGGGTCGTCGCGCAGCCGCCCCGCCGCCCCCGCCGCCTCTTCTGACGGCGACGACGAGGACGGCGCCGAGGCGTCCGAGGACGAAGACGACGTCATGGACGAGGAGGTGGCGCGCCGCCGCCGCCGCCTGATGCGCAACTACAAGATCCAGGAAGTGATCCGCCGCCGGCAGATCATGCTGGTCCAGGTCGTCAAGGAAGAGCGCGGCAACAAGGGCGCCGCCCTGACCACCTACCTGTCGCTGGCCGGTCGCTACGGCGTGCTTATGCCCAACACCGCCCGTGGCGGCGGCATCAGCCGCAAGATCACCACGATCACCGACCGCAAGAAGCTCAAGACCATCGTCCAGAGCCTCGACGTGCCCAAGGGCATGGGCCTGATCGTCCGCACGGCGGGCGCCAAGCGCACCAAGACCGAGATCAAGCGCGACTACGACTATCTGCTGCGCGCCTGGGAAAACATCCGCGAGACGACGCTGCACTCGATCGCCCCGGCGCTGATCTACGAGGAGGAAGACCTCGTCAAACGCGCCATCCGCGACCTGTTCGACAAGGACATCGACGGAGTCTGGGTCGAGGGCGAGCGCGGCTTCAAGGATGCGCGCGACTTCATGCGCATGCTGATGCCGTCGCAGGCCAAGAAGGTTCAGCTCTATCGCGAACCGACCCCGCTGTTCGTGGCGCACAAGGTCGAGGGCCACCTCTCGCAGATCTACACGCCGGTCGTGCCGCTGAAGTCCGGCGGCTATCTGGTGATCAACCAGACCGAGGCGCTGGTCGCTATCGACGTCAACTCCGGCAAGTCGACCCGCGAGCGCAACGTCGAGGCCACGGCCCTCAAGACCAACATGGAAGCGGCCGAGGAAGCCGCGCGCCAGCTGCGCCTGCGGGATCTCGCCGGCCTGGTCGTCATCGACTTCATCGATATGGATGAGTCGAAGAACAACCGCGCCGTCGAAAAGAAGCTCAAGGACGCGCTGAAGGACGACCGCGCCCGCATCCAGATGGGCAAGATCAGCTCGTTCGGCCTGATGGAGATCAGCCGTCAGCGCCGCCGCAGCGGCGTACTCGAGGGCACGACCCACGTCTGTGAACACTGCGCCGGCACCGGCCGCGTCCGCTCCCCCGAATCCAGCGCCCTCTCGGCCCTGCGCGCGGTGGAGATGGAGGCGCTGCACGGCGGCGGCGAAGTGACGCTGAAGGTGTCTCCCGCCGTCGGCCTCTACATCCTCAACGAAAAGCGGGCCTACCTGACCCGCGTCCACCAGACCCACCACCTGTTCGTCACGGTCCAGATCGACGCGGCCATCGGCCAGGCCGATCACGAGATCGAGCGCACCGCCAGCGGCGAGTATTCGCTGCACGCCCTCGAGCCGATGCTGCCTCTGGGCCGCGTCGCCTTTGATCCGGAGGATGACCTCGTCGACGACGATGCGGCCTTCGAGGATGAGGACGAGGAAGACGAGGACGAAGAAGAGGCCGAGGAGAACGAGGGCGGCCTCGCTGCGGACGACGACGAGGACGGCGACGAAGACGCCCGCCCGGCGCGCGAAGCCCGTGCGCCGCGTGAAGAGAGCGACGCCGGGGATGCCGGCGAGGACGGCGGCCGACGTGGCCGTGGCCGTCGCCGTCGCCGTCGCGGTGGTCGCCGCGAGGATGGTGATGTCGCCGAGGGCGGCGCTGCGCCCGCCGCGGCGCCCGCGACCGATCGCGACGACGATGACGCCCTGCCGGGCGAAAGCGAAGGCGACGCCCAGCGCCGCCGTCGCCGGGGTCGCCGCGGCGGTCGCCGCATGCGCGATGACGCCCGTCCCCAGGACGGCTTCTCCTGGACCCGCCCGCGCGTCCCGTTCGGCGACGACGCCTTCGTCTGGCACGATCCGGCGACGCTGACCGAAGGGGCCTCGGCCCCGTCCGGCGACGCCCGCCCGCCGCGCCGCGAACCGGCGCCGCGCCCCGAGCCGATGATGGAAGAGACCACGCAAACCGCGGCCCCGGCCGCGCTGTCGACCGACGAGATCTGGGTCGAGCTGTCGTCTGAACCGGAACCCGCAGCCGGCAAGCGCCGCGCCCGCAAGCCGCGTGGCGGCAAGGCGGCGTCCGCGCCGGTCGAGGAGGCGGTGGAAGCCGTAGCCGAGGCCGTCGTCGAACCGGTCGTCCAAACGCCGGTCGAGGTCGCGCCTGAGCCCGAAGCGCCCGCACCGGCCAAGCCGAAGGCGCGCTCGCGCGCCAAGGCCAAGGTCGCGCCCGAGCCCGAGGTCGCCGCTGTCGCCGAGCCGGAACCGGCCCCGGCGCCCGAACCCGTGGCTGTCGCGCCCGAGCCTGAACCGGCCCCCGAACCGGCTCCCGCCCCTGTGGCGGCCCGGCCTGATCCGGCCGAAATCTCCGCGCCGCCAGAAAAGCCCAAGCGGGGCTGGTGGCGTCGCGGCTGACGAGTCACTACTGTAATGGGGCGCGGGGGCGCGACGGAGCGTATCGAGGCATGACCTCCCCTATCCGGAAGCCGTTCCAGACAGTCGGCATCATCGCCGCGCTTACCGCGGCGATGATGGCGCCGGCGTCATCCGTGCTGGCCCAGTCCGGCCAGCGCGGCCCCACGCTGTTGCGCGACACGGAGATCGAGGAAATCCTCCACCAGGAGGCTGACCCGATCTTCGCGGTCGCGGGCCTGAACCCCAAGGACGTGCGGATCCTGCTCGTCGGCGACCCGACGCTGAACGCCTTCGCGACCCAGGGTCAGCAGATGGGTCTGCACACCGGCCTGATCCTCGAGGCGGCCAATCCCAACGAGCTCAAGGGCGTCATCGCGCACGAGACCGGCCACATCGCCGGCGGGCATCCGATCCGCTCTGGCGAACTGATGCGCGCGGGCATGCGGCCGATGCTGCTGACCATGGGCCTGGGCGTGCTGGCGATGTTCGCCGGATCACCCGAAGCCGGCGCCCTGCTGCTGGCCAATTCGCAGTATTTCGGCGCCCTCGGCGCCCTCGGCTACAGCCGTGAGCAGGAAGGCCGCGCCGATCAGGCCGCCGTCGGCTTCCTGGAGAAGACCGGTCAGTCCGGCCGCGGGCTCGTCGAGTTCTTCGATCGCTTCCGCTACCAGGAAGTCTTCTCCGAAGATCGCCGCTTCCCCTATTTCCGCAGCCACCCGCTCTCGTCCCAGCGGATCGAGATGCTGCGCACCCGCGTCGAGGCCCAGCCCAGCTATCTGGCGAAGGATTCCGCCGCCGAGACCCTCGACTTCGAGGTCATGCGGGCCAAGATCGACGGCTTCGTCAATCCGCAGGCGTCGCTGGTGAAGTACAAGGAGACCGACACCTCCTATCCGGCGCGCTACGCCCGGGCGATCGCCTACTATCAGACCAAGGAACCTGACCGGGCGATCAGGCTCATCGACGGCATGCTCGTCGACCAGCCCCTCAACCCCTACCTGTGGGAGTTGAAGGGCCAGATCCTGTTCGAGTTTGGCCGGGTGGCCGAGGCCGAGGCGCCGCAGCGCCGATCAGTCGAGCTGAAGCCTGACGCGCCGTTGCTGCGCATCAATCTGGGCCAGACCCTGATCAATCTCGGCGACACCAAGAAGCGTGACGAGGGCATCGCCGAGCTGAAGCGGGTCACCCTGCTGGAGGACGACAATCCCGAAGCCTGGCGGCTGCTCGCCCTGGCCTATGAGGCCCGCGGCGACGACGGACTGGCCCGGCTGGCGACGGCCGAGCAGTATTTCGCGGTCGGCGCCCTCGGCGAGTCGCGCAACTTCGCCATCCGCGCCCGCGAACTGTTCGACCGCCGAAGCGTGGAGTGGCTGAGGGCCACCGACATCGTCATGGCCTCTAACCCGACCGACCAGGACCTGCGGGCCCTGTCCAGCGAAGGCTCGGCAGCACCACGTCGTTGACGCCGCCGCCCTCCGCTCCGCCAAAGACCGCCCGCCTCCGGAGTCCTCCATGCGTCCGTTGATCATCGCCGCCGCCGTCGCGACCCTGCTGTCAGCCTGTGGCCAGCCACAGGCCGCGACGACCAAGGTCGATCCGGCCTTCGGGGCCAAGGTGCGGGCCTATCTGCTGGCCAACCCGGAGGTGCTGGTCGAGGTCAGCAACGCCCTGAAGGTCAAACAGTCCCGCGAAGCCATCGGCGCCTACCGCCAGCAGCTCGAGCGCGACCCGCGCGACCACGTGCTGAACCCGTCCGGCAAGGTCACCGTCGTCGTGCTGTTCGACTACAACTGCGGCTACTGCAAGGTGATCGCGCCGGAAGTCCTCGAGCTCGCGCGCACCCATCCCCAGGTGCGGTTCGTCTTCAAGGACATGGTGATATTCGGCGAGACCAGCGCCTTCGCGGCCGCTGCCACGGCGCTGGCGAAGTCGCCTGCGCAGTACGTCGCCCTGCACCGGGCGTTCATGGCGGCCAAGCCGCTGAACACCCAGGTCGCCGAGCGGATCATGATCGCGCAGGGAATAGATCCGGCCGCCGCGCGCGCCGAGCAGGCCTCGGCGGAGCGCAAGCGCTACTTCCAGGACGTTCACGTCATCGCCGGCGGCCTGGGTATCGAAGGCACGCCGGCCTTCATCATCGGCGACACCCTGATCCCCGGCGCCGATCCCGAGGCGCTGAAGGCGGCGATCGCCGCCGAGCTGCGCAAGAAGGGCTAGATCACGCCCAGGCTGACGCCGTCGAGCGCCTCGCCGCTCCAGCCGGCGCGCGCTGACGCCAGCGCCGCCGCAGCCTCGGCCGGCTTGCCCAGCGCCGTCTGGGCGCGCGCGACGATCAGCAGGCTCATCGGGTCCTTCGGCCACTTGGCCAGAACGGCATTGGCCTCGACCAGCGCCTGGCCGGCCTCTCCCTTGGCCAGCAGGGCCGCCGCCACGCTGCGTCGGGCCGGATACCACCAGGTCGGCGGGTCGCCGCCGTCGCCGAACACCTTTGACTGGGTCTGCGCCGCCTTGCGATAGGCCGTGGCCGCGTCGCCGTAGCGGCCCTCCAGCATGGCTGCGCGCCCCAGCAGCGTCTGGCGCGCCACCGTCAGCATCGCCTTCACATAGGGCGAGGAGCGCTTGTAGGCCGCCATCTCCTTGCCGGTGATCGTCATCGCCGCCGCCTCTGCGAGCACGCCCTTCGCGTCGCCCTTGCGCGCCAGCGCCTCGCCGCGGCCATAGCGCCACATCGCCCGCACCAGCGGCGTCTCGTCGCCAGGTCCGGCCATCGCCAGCACCTTGTCCGGATCGCTGTACCGTCCCTCGGCGAACCACCGGGACGCGGCGCTGGCCTGCATCCAGGCCGATGACTTGAGATCGTCGGTCTTGAGGGTCGCGTACATGCCGGCGATGGTCAGCGCCGCCTCGCTGTCGCCGGCCATCATCGCGCCGCCGAGCGCGAACCGGACGTTGTGGCCGAAGTACGGGACCTCCCAGTCGTCCTCGACGCCGCCGACGGTCTTCATCCAGGCCTTGTCGACGGCGATCGCCGCCACATTCACGCGCCCGGCCTCGCGATAGCGTCCGACCCGATAAAAGGTGTGGGACGGCATGTGAATCAGGTGACTGGCGCCGGGCGCCAGCCCACCCAGGACGTCGGCGTAGCGCTCGGCCTTGCCCGCCTCGCCGATCCATTCGCTGGCGTGGATGTAGAAGTGGATCGCGCCGGTCTGGGTCGGGTTACGCCCCAGCACGGTTTCCAGCAGCCCGGCGGCCACCTTCACCCTCCCGGTCTTGCCGGTGTCCATCAGCGCTTCGGCGGTCAGCACCTGGATCGCGTCGTCATCGGGATAGGCTGTCGACAGGATCATCATCGCGTCGGCATAGGCGCCGTCGCCACCGCTCTTCAGATAGCGCCGCACCATGGCCGCGATCAGCCGCTGCTCGCGCCCGGTGACATTGGTCGCCAGCTGCTGCGCCTTGACCGCCAGGATGCCCGCGGCCGCCCGCTCTTCGGCCGAAATGCCGTAGTTGATCGTCGGCCCGGCCGCCATCGCCTGACCCCAGACGCACATGGCGCAGGTCGGATCCAGCCGCGCGGCCTCGGCGAAGGCCGCCTTGGCCGGTTCATGCGCGAAGGCCTGCGCCAGCTGGATGCCGTAGCTGAACCACTTCTGCGCCTCGGGACTGGCCGTGGTGATGGTGAAGCCGCCGTTGCCGAAGCCGGGCAGGAACTTCGGCGTCACCGGCGCGGCGGCGGTTGCGCCGCTCACACCGCCCGTCTCGCTGCACAGGGTGGATACCGCCGTAGCGTCGAGCATCGCCTCGTCCGCCGTCCAGGACGGCTGGGCCAGACTGACGACAAACCCGGCGACCGCTACGCCCGCGAACAGACCAATACGCATCAACGCCCCCTGTGCTGCCCGGGAGGCTATCGGCGCGGCGGGACGAGGGCAATCGGATCAAGGTCCGTTCCCGCGTCGCTGTCGCTAGGACTTCAGATCAGACCGGCCAGCGGCGAGCTGGGGTCAGCGTACATCCGGCGGCCCATACGGCCGGCCAGATAGGCCTCGCGCCCGGCGATGACGGCATGCTTCATCGCCCGCGCCATGCGGATTGGGTCCTTCGCCTCGGCGATGGCGGTGTTCATCAGGATCCCGTCGCAGCCCAGCTCCATGCCGATGGCCGCGTCCGAGGCTGTGCCGACTCCGGCGTCGACCAGCACCGGCACCTTCGACTGCTCGACGATCAGCCGGATGTTGACCCGGTTCTGGATGCCAAGCCCCGAGCCGATCGGCGCCCCCAGCGGCATGATAGCGGCCGCCCCGGCCTCCTCCAGCTTGCGGGCGTAGACGATGTCGTCGGTGCAGTAGACCATCACGTCAAAGCCCTCTTTGACGAGCAGTTTCAACGCCTTCAGCGTCTCTTCCATGTCTGGATAGAGGGTCTTGGGATCGCTCAGCACCTCCAGCTTGACCAGCGACCAGTCGCCCGCCTCCCGCGCCAGCCGCAGGGTCCGCACGGCCTCCTCGCCGGTGAAACAGCCCGCTGTGTTGGGCAGGTAAGTGAACCGGTCGGGCTTCACGAAGTCCATCAGCAGCGGCTGGCTGGGGTCGGAGATGTTCACCCGCCGCACGGCCACGGTGACGATCTCGGCCCCGGCGGCTTCGGCGGCTGCGGCGTTGGTGGCGTAGTCCTTGTACTTCCCCGTCCCGACGATCAGGCGCGAGGTGAAGGTGCGGCCGGCGACGGTCCAGGTATCGGCGGCAGGCGTGGCGAGCGTATCGGTCATGAGAGCGGTTTACGCCGTGCCGGGGCCGCCGAAAAGGACAGGCGAGCCCTCTGCACCGAATCTGCATGACAGCCGTTCGCCGCCTGCACCCCTTCCCCCGTTGACCCCGCGCACAGCGGGCGGAAGATGCCCCCATGACCCGTTCGATCCTGATCGTTGATGACGACCCCCACATCCGCCAGCTGCTGGCCTTCGCCCTGACCAAGGCGGGGCTGGAGGCGCGGGAGGCCGAGGACGGCGAGGCGGCGCTGGCCGCCGTGGCGGCCAACCCGCCGGACCTGGTGATTCTCGACATCAACATGCCGCGCCTGAACGGGCTGGAGGTCTGCCGCCGCCTGCGGGCGCAGGGCGACATGCCGATCCTGTTCCTGTCCTCGCGGGACGACGAGATCGACCGGGTGCTGGGCATCGAGCTCGGCGCCGACGACTATGTGGTCAAGCCGTTCAGCCCGCGCGAGGTGACCGCCCGCGTCCAGGCGATCCTGCGCCGCGCAGGCGGCCGTGAAGCGCCGCCCGTCGACACCGCCGGCGCCATCGTGCGCGGCCGCCTGACCCTCAACACCGAGGGCTGGACCGCCCTTTGGGACGATCGCGAGGCGGCGTTGACGGTCACCGAGTTCGGCATCCTGCGGACCCTCGCCTCGACCCCGACCAAGGTGTTCAGCCGCGACGCCATCATCGACCGGCTGCACGGGCCCGGCTTCGCCATCACCGACCGCACCATCGACAGCCATGTGCGCAACCTGCGCGGCAAGTTCACCGCCCTCGGCGGCCATGACGTGATCGAGACGCGCGCCGGGGTCGGCTACCGGCTTGGAGCCTGCGTCGGCCAGGCCGCGTGATCGCCCGGAGCAAGGCCCTGCTCAAACGCTACTGGCCGCGGCTGAAGCTGCGGACGATCCTGCTGACGGTGCTGCTGACCGTGGCCGCCATGCCGGTCGCCGGGGCGGTGTTCCTGCGCGTCTACGAGAACACCCTGGTGCGCCAGACCGAGGTCGAGCTCGTGTCACAGGGCGCGGCGCTGGCGGCGGCGGCGACGGCGCTGTGGCCCGGCGCGACGCCGCCGGCGACCCCGCTCAACAAGGCCACGCCCGGCTACTACACGCCGGAACGCACGACCATCGACCTCAGCGCCTCGCCCGTGCTGCCGTCCCGCCCGGCGGCCAGGCGCAGCGCCACCCCGCCTGACCCCGCTGCGGTCGCGGTCCTGCCGACCCTGCGTCCGGTGATCGACGAGACGACCCGCACCACCCTCGCCTCGGTGGTCGTCCTCGACCGCAACGGCATTGTCGTCCAGGGCCTGGGGCGCGGCGGCAGCCAGCGCGCCCTGCCGGAGGTCGCCGCCGCCCTCGAGGGCCGGACGCGAACCGTTCTGCGCCGCCAGTCGGACTATCGCCCGCGCTACTCGTTCGAATGGCTGAGCCGCGCCTCGGGCATCCGCCTGCACCATGCACGGCCCATCGTCGTGGACGGCAAGGTCGCCGGCGTGCTGCTGCTGTCCCGCTCGCCGCGCGCCCTGTTCAGCGGCCTGTATGAGGATCGTGGCAAGTTCCTGATCGGCCTCGCCGGCCTGATCCTGATCCTGATCCTGCTGTCGGGGCTGGTCTCGCGCGGCATCACCCGCCCGATCGTCGCCCTCAGTCGGGCCTCGCGCGACGTCGCCGCCGGCCAGGGCGCGATCCCAGAGACGCCGCAGACCGCCGCCGTCGAAATCCGACAGCTCTACGAGGACTTCCGCATGATGGCCGAGGCCATCGCCCGGCGGTCCCGCTACCTGCGCGACTTCGCCGCCGCCGTGAGCCATGAGTTCAAGACCCCGCTGGCCGGCATCGGCGGCGCCGTCGAGCTGCTGCAGGACCACGGCGGGGCGATGAGCGCCGAGGAGCGCGCACGGTTCCTCGCCAACATCTCGGCCGACAACACCCGCCTGGCCCAGCTGGTCACGCGCCTGCTCGATCTGGCGCGGGCAGACATGGCCCGGCCCGGCGCGGACGTCTCGGCCGATGTCGCCGCCACCGTCCACCGGGTCGCCGACGCCCAGGGCGGCGCGAAGCTGCAGATCGAAACCACCCTCGCCCCGCGGCTGCCGGCCGTCGCGGTGCCGGAAGAAGCCATCGAAACCGTCCTGACCGTTCTGCTGGAAAACGCGCGCCAGGCCGGAGCGGTCAAGGCGCTGGTGACGGCCAGCGTCAGTCCGGACGGCGTCTGCCTGACCGTCTCCGACGACGGGCCCGGCGTGGCGGAGGCGGACCGCGAGCGCCTGTTCGAGCCGTTCTTCACCAGTCGCCGGGCATCGGGCGGAACGGGTCTCGGCCTGCCGATCGCCCGCTCGCTGCTCGCCGCCAGCAGCGGCCGCATCTCGCTGACGCCGTCCGTTTCAGGCGCGCGATTCGAGGTGGTCCTGCCGCTGGCGGACGGCGCGGGCTGACGTCTGCACCGTTCGTCCACGGCCCCTGCGCCGAACCCGGCGCAGGCGGCCATACCCGCCGCACCGACCTGGTCGACGCTCTCCGGATCGCAAGGGGAGGATCTGACCATGTCAGCAGCAACCAACATCGACACCGGCTACGCCCTGGTCGTCCAGCCGGAGCAGAACCGCTGGGTCTGGGCCCTGATGGACTTGGACGCCGTCGTGACGGCCAGCGGGATCGCCGAGAACAAGGACAGCGCCTGGAAGTGCGGCGCGGTGGCGGCGGCGACATTCGCGGCCCTGCAACGGGGCCGTCGCCGGTCCGTCTGAGCGACGGGCGGCCGATTGCACTGGTCGCGGGCCGCGTCAGGGCGCATGATCGATCCTCACCGCGCCGTCCCCGGATCGTGGCGACCAGGAGCGCCGCGTGCCGCCGTCAGACAATCCGGAAGCCCCCAAAACACCGCCCAAGGGCCCCGGCTTCGGCTCGCGTCGAGGCAAGCGGTCGCTGAAGCTGCTGAAGACCCTGCGCGGCGACGGCGTGCTGCTGGCCGGCGACCGTAGCCTGGCGGTCAGCTACCAGCTCGACCTCTACGCCGACGGCGACCGAACGGTCGGCAGCGGCTCGGTCGACGCGGACTTCACGGGCCTGGCCGAAGATCTCGAGGGCACCGACGCCCAACTGACGCTGGAAGATGGATCGGTCATGGGCGTGACCCTCGAAACCGTCGAGGACGACGGCGCCGAGTTCCAGATCAAGCCCGAATAGTGAAGAGCGACATGCACTGACGTGCATGTCTCTGCTTGGCTACAGCCCGGCCAGGGCGCTGACGGTGACGTCGCCGACTTCGACCTTCACGCCCAGAAAGCGCATCTCGCCGCCGAGAAAGCTGATTTCCTCCATCGCGACGGACGGGCTGCGCTTCAGCAGGGCGGCGTCACGGTGAGTCAGGTGCAGGGTCAGGCCGGCCCGGTCGGCGCCCTTGTCGTCCGCGTCGGCGATGATCGCGCGCAGGGCGTTGATCGTGTCCTGCTTGGGCAGGGGACGGGGTTGGCTGCTCATGGTCTTCGCCTTTCTCCCCCGCAGCGCCATGAATGACGGCGCACTGATCGGGCAGGACGGCGGATGGGCGAGTCGCCGGCAGGGCTCATAACGGAGCGTCGTGCATCCTAGCACGAAGGGTTCCATGACAGGGGCACAAAAGAAAACGGGCCGGCGTGAGCCGACCCGTCGTCAGTAACAGAATGAAGCTGAAAGCCTCAGTCGGCCGACGTCAGCTGGCCAGCGGACGTCTTGCCGCTGCGCTGGTCGCGCTCGAGCTCATAGTTGAGCTTTTGACCTTCGTGGATGGAGCCGAGCGAGGAACGCTCGACCGCCGAGATGTGGACGAACACGTCGCCGCCGCCCGCGTCAGGCGCGATGAAGCCGAAGCCCTTGGTCGCGTTGAACCACTTAACAGTACCGGTAGCCATAGTTTGTAGCCTTGCAGACATAAATTTCAGCCCGCGAGATGCGGCTGCGTGATCAAATTCTCAGAGGTTTTGGAGGGCTACTTCAGGCGTCCCGAGTGGGATTTCCGAAACGGCTGGCCGCGCCAGATCGAACTTCGATGGCAGGGACGTCTCACGAAAACGGCAAAGCGGCAAGGAAATATTTGGCGAGCACAAAAGACTACGGTGCGAAAACTTTGCAGGAACGTCGCTTTTTCTGGAGCCCGATTGCGGTTGGCGGCGGGGTCGCCGCGGGCTAGCCTGAAGTTGAGTTGCCGGGAGGATCGCCGTGAAGTCGCTCAAGGTCTGGGCCGGACGGACTTTCTGGCTGCTGTACGCGGTAGTGTTTTTCGCCAGCCCCGTCACGGAAATACTCCGCTCGCCGGACCCGCTCGACGCGGCGATCGCCTACGCCATCCCGTTGCTGGCGATGCTGGCGATCTGGCTCACCCTGGCCTTCCTGTTCGGATTCCTTCAGTCCCGAATGCCGGCGCGCGCGTTCGTGGCGTTGAACTACACGCTGGCTGCGGTGATTGCCTTCGGCGTTCTGGTTATCTGGCGCGCAACCGAGCGCTTCGGAGGGCGCGACGGCCTGGTTGACGATAGCTGGACGGCAATCGTCACCGTTGCGCGGATGGATAATCCTGCCCTGGTGATCGCCGGCCTGGCCGCGCCGATCATCGGTTTCTACGGCCTGATCGCGGCGCTGTACGGCTCTGCCTGGCTGATCCGGACGCGCCTGGCAGGCGATGCGCGCGTGGCCGCCTATCTTGGCCTCGCGGCCCTGGTGGCCCTGGGCGTGCTGGTGGGGATGCCGGCGCTCGCCAATCATGCGGGCGGCAAGCCGTTCATCGACAGGAACCTGGCCTGGGTTCTTGTCCTCTGGCTCGGCATGGTCGTGCCTGCGGCCGGCGTCCTCGTAGCCTACCGACGGATCGGCGACGGCCGGTCCTGATCAGCCGCCGCCGATGAAGGTGACGATCTCGAAGCGGTCGCCGTCGTGAACCGGCGTGGCGGCATGCAGGCTGCGGGGCACGATCTCGAGGTTCCGCTCGACCGCGACCTTGCGGGTTTCGAGCCCCAGGGCGGCGACCAGCTCGGCGACATTGGCCACCGGCTCGAGCACCCGTTCCTCACCATTGATGTGCACGCGCATGACGCTGCGCTTGTGACCCCGGCCCAGCGAAGATACAAGGGCCGCCGAAACGACGGCGGGGCCTGATGGCGAAACCGATCCATGTGCTGAGCGGACCCAACCTCAATCTCCTGGGGGTTCGCGAGCCGGAGATCTACGGACGAGAGACGCTGGCCGATATACAGGCCCGCTGCGAAGCCCGGGCGAAAGGCCTCGGCTACTCGGTCGTGTTCCGGCAATCCAATCACGAGGGCGAACTGATCGACTGGGTCCAGCAGGCCCGGACGGAGGCGTCTGCGCTCGTGATCAACCCGGCGGGCTATGGTCACACTTCCGTGGCCCTGCTCGACGCGCTGAAGACTCTCGCTATACCGATCATCGAATGCCACCTGTCAAATCCGGCGGCGCGGGAGACGTTTCGCAGGAAGACCTATGTGTCGCTGGCGGCCACGGGAGTCGTGTCAGGCTTCGGCGGCAACAGCTATGAACTGGCGGTCGAGGCCGCCGCCGGCCTGATCGGCGCCCCCGGCGCCTCGGCCTGATCCGCAGACAAGGTAACGCTTCATGTCCAGTCCCAAGGCCGCTTCCGAGTCCGGCGATCCCCAGGCCATCGACACGCGCGTCGTGCGCAAGCTCGCCGACATCCTCAAGGATACCGGCCTGACCGAGATCGAGGTCGAGAGCGGCGGCCTGAAGATCCGCGTCGCCCGTGAGGTGACCGTCCAGCACATGGCCGCGCCGCTGACCCATCACGTCGCCGCCGCGCCGATGGCCGCCGCCCCGGCGCCCGTCGCCGCCGCTGCGCCGGTCGCGGAAGCCGCCGCCCCGACCGCGCCCGCGCACAACGGCGAGACCATCAAGTCCCCGATGGTCGGCACCATCTATCTGCAGGCGACGCCCGGCTCCGACCCGTTCATCAAGGTCGGCCAGACCGTGACCCAGGGCCAGACGCTGCTGATCGTCGAAGCCATGAAGACCATGAACCCGATCCCGGCTCCGAAGGCCGGCAAGATCGTCGAGATCCTGGTGTCTGACGCCCAGCCCGTCGAGTTCGGCGAGCCGCTGGTCATCATCGAGTAGGCCAGAGCCGTGTTCGACAAGATCCTGATCGCCAACCGGGGCGAAATCGCCCTGCGGGTGCACCGCGCCTGCAAGGAAATGGGCATCGCCACGGTGGCGGTCCATTCCGAGGCCGACGCCAACGGCATGTGGGTGCGGCTGGCCGACGAGAGCGTCTGCATCGGCCCGGCGCCCGCGGCCAAGAGCTACCTGAACATCCCCTCGATCATCGCCGCCTGCGAGATCACCGGGGCCCAGGCGGTTCACCCCGGCTACGGCTTCCTGTCGGAGAACGCGCGCTTCGCCGAGATCGTCGGCGCGCACGGCTTCACCTTCATCGGACCCAAGCCGGAACACATCCGGATGATGGGCGACAAGATCACCGCCAAGCAGGCCGTGATGGCCGCCGGCATCCCGGTCGTGCCGGGCTCCGAGGGCGCCCTGACGACCGAGGAGCAGGCCTTCGAGGCCGCCGACAAGATCGGCTTCCCGGTCCTGATCAAGGCCGCCGCCGGCGGCGGCGGCCGCGGCATGAAGGTGGCCGAGACCCGCGAGGACCTCTCCGAGGCCGTCGCCACCGCCCAGAGCGAGGCCCGCGCGGCCTTCGGCGACGACGCGGTCTACATGGAGCGCTACCTACAGACCCCGCGCCACATCGAGCTGCAGGTCATCGCCGACAGCTTCGGCAACGTGGTGCACCTGGGCGAGCGCGATTGTTCGCTGCAGCGCCGCCACCAGAAGGTGCTGGAAGAAGCCCCCTCCCCGGCCCTCAGCGCCGCCGAGCGCGTGGCCATCGGCAAGGTGGTTGTCGATGCGATCCGCGCCATCGGCTACCTCGGCGTCGGCACGATCGAGTTCCTCTGGGAAAAGGGCGAGTTCTTCTTCATCGAGATGAACACCCGCCTGCAGGTCGAACACCCGGTCACCGAGGCCATCACCGGCATCGACCTGGTCCGCGAACAGATCCGCATCGCCGCCGGCCTGCCCCTCAGCTTCACCCAGGACGACGTCGTGTTCGAAGGCCACGCCATCGAATGCCGGATCAACGCCGAGAACGCCCGCACGTTCGCGCCGTCCCCCGGCAAGATCCTCGACTTCCACGCCCCCGGCGGGCTCGGCGTGCGGCTCGATAGCGCCCTGTATTCCGGCTATTCGATCCCGCCCTACTACGACAGCCTGATCGGCAAGCTGATCGTCCACGGTCGCGACCGGGCCGAGTGCATCGCCCGCACCCAGCGCTGCCTGGGTGAAATGGTCGTCAGCGGCGTGGAGACCACCATCCCGCTGTTCCAGGACCTGTTGCAGCAGGAAGACATCCGCAACGGCGACTACAACATCCACTGGCTGGAGCAGTGGATCAAAGCCCAGGGATAGCTTGGCCCACGACGCGTTCGACATCGAAGAGCTCGTCGCCTGCTATCGCCGGGGCGTCTTTCCGATGGCCGACGCCCGCGAGGACGACCGCGTCTTCCTGATCGACCCCCAGCGGCGCGGCGTCATCCCGCTCAAGGGCTTCCATGTGGCGGCGAGACTCGCCCGGACGGTGCGCGCCGGCCGGTTCGACGTCAGCGTCGACACCGACTTCAGCGGCACGGTCGAGGCCTGTGCAATGGCCAGGCCCGGCCGCCCGGAGACCTGGATCAATCGCCCGATCCAGTCCCTCTACGAACGTCTGCACCGCAGCGGCCGCGCCCACAGCGTGGAGTGCCGGCTGGACGGCGTGCTGGTCGGCGGCCTCTACGGCGTGTCGCTGGGCGGGGCCTTCTTCGGCGAAAGCATGTTCAGCACCGCCCGCGACGCCAGCAAGGTGGCTCTGGTTCACCTGGTCGGTCGGCTGATCATCGGCGGCTACCGGCTGCTGGACGCGCAGTTCATGACCGATCATCTGGCGCAGTTCGGCGCGAAGGAAATGTCGCGGACGACGTATCGCCGGCTGCTGGCGGAGGCGCTCGAGGCGCCCGCCGACTTCTACCGCTTTGCGGAGTCCGGCCCGGACGCCCTGCAGGCGATCAGCCAGGCGTCATAGACCGGGTGCTGCAGGGGATTGAGCCCCGGCGATGAGGCGAACATCCAGCCCCGGAACACCTGCCTTGGCGGCGGCGGCGCACGGCCGGTCAGGGACTTCGGCTGGGAGTCGATGGTCATGTAGACCGCCGAGTCCGGCGAGGCCTCGTCCGGCGCGCTGGTCTCACAGGCGCGGACGGTGAAGACCAGGGTCTTGTAGCGGATCGGCTGGCCGATCGGCGCCTCGAAGCGCAGCGTCTCGGCCGTGACCTTGTCGATCGCCTGGATGATCGCCGCGCCGGAGCGGCTGCGGCGGGTCGGTTCGGCCGGCTTCTCGATCGCGGCGGCCTTGGGCTTGGTCGCGCTGGTGACCGGCTTTTCAGCGGCGGTCGGCGCGGGCTGCTGCTGCGGCGACGCCACGGGCGCGGGCGGCGCTTCTTCGGCCTCGGGCGTCTCCGGAACCGGCGCGGCGGCCGGGCCGCCAGGCGCGGGGGTCTGCTGCGCCTGGACGAGCCCGGCGGCGCCCGCAAGGGCGATCGCCGCCAGCAAGGGGAGCTTCAGCCTCATCCGCTGCTACTCGGGATTCCAGGGCAGGTAGTCACCCGTAGCCTTGTCGCGCTCGCCGCCCTGGGCGATTGAGCCCTTGGGCCGCCAGGCGTGGACAGTGCCGGTCAGGTTCGGACGGTGGTCCTTCTCCCAGGCGCGGCGCGGCAGCGGATGCGTCGTGGGCGGCTCGTCGAAGGTGTAGCGCAGCCAGCCGTGCCAATCGGGCGTGACCTTCGAGGCCTCAGCGTAGCCGTTGTAGATCACCCAGCGGCGCTTGCGGTCGTCGTAGCTGTCGCGGTTGTCCCGGGCCTCGTAGTAGCGGTTGCCCAGCTCGTCCTGGCCGATGAACACGCCGCGCCGGCCGATGTGGAACTTCTGGCCGATCGTGGCGCCGTTCCACCAGGTGAAGATTGCTTTGAGCACGCGAAAATCCGCTGAAGACAAGGTCTTGAGGTCGGCGGGACCATAGCTGCGCCGCCCTCCGGCGTCCAGCGCCGCCCGTGGCGTCGCCAACGCAACATCTTGTGGATGGGCGCCGTGCTACACGCCATATCTATTGCCCGCGACCCGACCGGACTTTAGCCTTGCGCGCAGGTGCGTGGGAGAGTCGGGTCAATGCGTTTCACCAGGCGGCTGGCGAAGGCCGCCCAGCCGGAAGTCGAGCTCCGCACGGTGGAGACCGCCGACTCCCTGACCGGCGTGCTGGCGCCGCGCGGCTGGACCAGCGCGCGGGTCGAGGCCTGGCTCGACTGGGCCGAAACCGTGGCCCCCTTCACAGCTCCGGGCGATGCCGACGGCGCGGCCCTGCTGGCGGGGGGACCGGCCCGGTTCGCCGCCCAGCTCGCCGCCAGAGCGGCCTCGGAGAAGGTTCTCGAGCGTCGCCCCGATGTTCTCGCCTTCGAAGCCGAGCTGACCGCCGCGATGGCCTCCGGCGCCGTCGCGTTCGGCCGGGGTGTTCAGGCGTTCCAGGCCGGCTCACCCCTCTCCGTCGAGGATCCAGCCTTCCGTCGCCTCGCCGACCGGTTCGCGGCGGACTGTCTGGGCCGGACTCTGGCCGGGCAAGCCGCGACGACGCTGGCCGAGCGGCTCAACGAGGTCTCGGACGCCGTGCGTCGGTGTGAAGGCGACGCCGCCGCCTGCGCCGATCCTGCAGGCAACCCTGCCCTCGCCCGCACCGCGCACCGCGCACGCCTGGCCGGCGCCGATGATGCGGCGATCGCCGACGCGATCGCCCTGGGCCTCGCGGGCGAGGACTCCGGGTCCGTGCAGATCGAGACGCCGCTCCAGCCCCTGCTGCTGGCCGTCGCCCCGGCGGGATCGGCCGACCCCGCCGCGACGCTCGCCTGGCGCACCGGACAGGTGGTGCTCGCGCGCGACGGCGAGACGGCGCAAGCGCTGCGGAACGGCGCGGCCGGCCCGCGCGCCGCCGTGGACGCCTTCCAGTTTACGGACGCCGACGACCTGACTGCCGCCGTCCGGGTCGCGGGTCTGGCGCTGAAACTGGCGTCCGACGACGGCGAGACTCCGCGCCTGACGCTGGCCGGCGTCGCCGAACGCCTGATGGCCGCCGGGCTCGCCTGGTCCTCGCCGGATGCGACCGCCGAAACCGTCGCGGTCTGGTCGATCGCCACCGCCGCCGCCCGGACCCTCGACGCCGAGACGCCCGGCCTGCCTGCGCTGGTTATCGCCTCCTTCGATGACCCCGACCTGTCGCTGAAGCTGGGCGGCGTCAGCCTCGGTTGCGCACCCTGCAACGGCGTGGTGCTCCATGCCGAGACCGCCGACGGCGAGATCGTGCCGGTGCTGTCCGAGGCGGCCCTGGGCGGCCTGGCCACCCTCGGCGCCGATCTGGATGCCGCGCGCCGCCATGCGCTCGGCGCGGGCAGCCTGGAGGACGCCCCCGGGATCGGCCATGCCGAACTGAACGCCCTCGGCCTGACCGACCATGAGATCTCCTCTGCGGAGAGCCGGCTGGCCTTCGTCAGCACCATCTCGCGGGCCTTCACCCCGGCGGTGATCGGCGCCGGCTTCGTCTGCGATGTGCTGGGCGCCCCGGCCGAGGCGCTGGAAGACCCGGCTTTCGACACCCTGGCCTTCGCCGGCTTTGACGCCGCGCAGATCGCGGCGGCCGGACGCCATGCCCTGGGCGCGGGCGGACTGGACGATCACGACGCGCTGGACGCCGCCCAGCGGGCGATCTTCGCCGCCCCGTCCCTCGCCGACCGGCTCGCCATGACCCTCGCTGTCGAGGGTGTCACCGACGCGGCCGGGGTGACGACGATCGCCCTGCCGTTCGAGGCCGGCCTGGCCGAGGCGCGCGCCGTACTCGCCGAAGCGCTGGACGCCGGCGTCGGCGCCGTGCGCCTGCAGCGCGCCGCCGCTCCGCTCGATTTCGCCCTGGCCCTGCCCGAACCCGAGACGCCGAAGGCCGCACGGCCCGAGACGATCATCGAAGAGCGGATCGTCGAACGCCGGGTGGAGGTCGAGGTCGAGCGCGCCCGCCGCAAGCTGCCCGACCGCCGCAAGGGCTACATCCAGAAGGCGGCCGTCGGCGGCCACAAGGTCTACCTGCACACCGGCGAGTATGACGACGGCGAGCTCGGCGAGATCTTCATCGACATGCACAAGGAAGGCGCCGCCTTCCGCAGCCTGATGAACAACTTCGCCATCTCGATCTCGATCGGCCTGCAATACGGCGTCCCGCTGGACGAGTTCGTCGACGCCTTCGTCTTCACCCGCTTCGAGCCGGCCGGGCCGGTAACGGGCAATGACTCGGTGAAATCGGCCACTTCAATCCTCGACTATGTATTCCGCGAACTGGGCGTCAGCTATCTGGGCCGCGATGACCTGGCCAACGCAGACGGCGAGGCTCTGAACGCCGACGGCCTTGGCCGCGGCAAGGCCGACGACGACGCGCTCGGCTTCCAGGAGGAGCCCCAGCCGGCCTCGAAGTTCATCTCGAAGGGCTTCGCGCGCGGCTCGGCCCCGGACAACCTCGTCTTCCTGCCGTTCGGCGGCCGCAAGGGCGAACTCTCCGACGAACTCCAGCAACGCGCCGCCGCCGTCTGCCCCGCCTGCGGAGACCTGGCGGTCATCGGCGGCGTGTGCGGCGCGTGCGGCGCGAGTTGAATGGTCGCTCGATGAAGATCCTTCAGACGCCCCCCTGGCTCGTATGCCTGTTGGGCCTCGGCTTGTGGCTGCTTACGCCGCTCGACCAACTGGACGCCTCGGGATCGGCATCAATGGCAGGCGCGATCGGATCCGCCGCGTATATCCTGTTCTTGATCGGCTGGTGCGACGCGGCCAGGAAGTTGTGCTTCCAGAGAAGTGGCGCCCGGCCAGGTCGCTGGATTGACTACGCGCGAAACGCTGCGGTGATCGGAATCGTAGTAAACACCATCATCGATATGGCGGAGATCGAATTGCCCGCTGGCACTGAGTCGCTTTTCGCGTTCGTCACCGTTTTTTCCGGATTCACCTTCCTCGTCGTGACCGCTCGCCAACTGGCGCTGATCACGTCTGAGCCCCGTCCCAATGAGCGAACCTTTTGGTTCTTCGCCGCGTTTATGTTTTTCCCGCTTTGCATCTGGTGGCTGAAGCGACGCCTGGATCTGCTCCACGCCGCCTGAGATCGTCGGCTGTGTCGGCAACCCGGTTCAACTGGTCTTAAGCTTGCGGCGTTAAGGGTGAATCCGGACCCTCGCAGAGAAGCCGTGCCGTCATGAGACCCTTCGCCGCCCTTGGCCTGCTGGCCCTTCTTGTCGCCGCACCGGCGCTCGCCCAGGACGCCGGCCAGATCGCGCGCGTCCAGCGCGGCCAGAGCTGCCCGCGCTGCAACCTGTTCCAGGCGGATCTGTCGAACCGTGAACTCAAGGGCCTGAACCTGTCCGGCTCGCGCCTGCGGCAGGCGGATCTCAGCCTCGCCATCATGAACCGAACCAGCTTCGCCGGCGCCGACCTGCGCGACGTGAACGCCTATGGCGGCGTGTTCTCCAGTGCGAGCTTCTCGCGGGCCAATCTGACCAACTCGACCTTCGTCGGCGCCTACCTCCAGGGCGCCAACTTCGCCGGCTCGACCCTGACCGGCGCGAACTTCTCCGGCGCCGAAATGAGCCAGGCCCGCGGCCTGACCCAGCGCCAGCTCAGCGCCGCCTGCGGCGACCCGGCGACGACCCTGCCGCCCGGCCTTCGCATACCGGCGTGTCGTTAAACCCAAGTCATTACCGCGATTTAAGTGGTCTTCCTCGTCGCGGCGCGGCAAACCCGATAGCGAACAGGCTCCTCCGAGCCGCAAGCCCCGACGGTCCATGACCCGTTTCGCGATCGCCTTCTCCAGCCTGATCCTGGCCAGCCTAGCGCTGGTCGGCCAGGCCAACGCCATGGTCGATGACCGTGACGTGGCGCGGCTGGTCTCCTTTGGCGGCAGCTGCGGCAAGTGTGATCTCTCCGGCCGTCGGCTGACCGGCGCCCGGTTCGCCGGCGCCAGCTTCGCCGACGCCCTGTTCGTCGGCTCCGACATGCGCGGCGCGACCTTCATCGGCTCCAGCTTCCAGCGGGCGCGCCTGAACAACGCGGACCTGCGCGGCGCGACCATGTCCGGCAGCGATTTCGCCGGCGCGGACTTCACCGGCGCCCGGCTGGACGGACTGGAAGCCCCGGCGGCCAACTTCATGCGGGCCAACTTCTCCGGCGCCAGCCTGACCGGGGCCGAGCTGCCCAGCGTGAACCTGATGTTCGCCAACCTGACCACGGCGCGGTTCGACGGCGCCGAACTGCCCCGCGCGAAGCTGCTGCATGTTCGGGGTGAGCGGGCCAGCTTCGCCAACGCCGAACTCGACGGCGCGGTGATCACCGGCTCCCGGTTCGACCGGGCTTCGTTCCGCGGCGCGTCGCTGGACCGGGCGGTGCTGACAGGCTCGGTGTTCGACGGCGCCGATTTCCGGGGGGCGAGCCTGGACGGGGCGATCCTCATCGACGCCAACCTCGGCGGCGCGCGCGGGCTCAGCCAGCATCAACTCGACGAGGCCTGCGGTGACGAGCGGACGAAGCTGCCGGCCGGTCTGAAGGTCCGGTCCTGCCGGCGGGCGATCCCGGTGCGGCCGCCGCATCCGCCAGCACCGCCGGCGCCGCCCGCGCCGCCTGCGGCCGCCGCCCGCGCCGCTGACG
>NZ_JBYSYH010000004.1:0-341782 GCF_058783025.1 Caulobacter sp. FW305-C-30-S16
CGCCACAGGCCGCCCTGTCGAGCGTGCTGACCGGCAAGTCGGTCCGGCTAATCGTCACCATGGGGATGCCCGCGCCGCCCGACGCGACTAGAGCCGCCCTAGCCCTTGATCGGCGGGGCGAGGCGGATGTGCAGTTCTTTCAGCTGCTTCTCGGCGACTTCTGACGGCGCGTTCATCAACAGATCCTGCCCCTGCTGGTTCAGCGGGAAGGCGATGACCTCGCGGATGGCCGTCTGGCCGGCCAGCAGCATGACAATGCGGTCGATGCCCGGCGCCAGGCCGCCGTGCGGCGGCGCGCCATAGCGGAAGGCGTTGAGCATGCCGCCGAACTGGTCCTCGACCACGTCCTGGCCGTAGCCGGCGATCTCGAACGCCTTGAGCATGATCTCCGGCTTGTGGTTCCGGATCGCGCCCGAGCACAGCTCGTAGCCGTTGCAGACGATGTCGTACTGGTAGGCCAGGATCGACAGCGGGTCCTGGGTCTCCAGGGCCTCCAGTTCGCCCTGGGGCATCGAGAAGGGGTTGTGGCTGAAGTCGACCTTCTTCTCTTCCTCGCTCCACTCGAACATCGGGAAGTCGACGATCCAGCAGAACTCGAAGCGGTTCTCGTCGATCAGCTTCAGCTCCGTCCCCACGCGGGTGCGGGCCGAGCCGGCGAACTTGTAGAAGACCTTCGGATCGCCAGCGACGAAGAAGGCCGCGTCGCCCGTGCCGAGGCCGAGGCTCGTCATCAGCGCCTGGGTCTGGTCAGCGCCGAGGTTCTTGGCGATCGGGCCGCCCCAGCCGCCCTGGTCCTCGCTCCAGAACACATAGCCAAGGCCCGGCTGGCCTTCGCCCTGCGCCCAGCTGTTCATGCGGTCGCAGAAGGCGCGACTGCCGCCGCCCGGCGCCGGCACGGCCCAGACCGCGTTCTTCGCGTCTTCCAGGATGCGCGCGAACAGGCCGAAGCCGCCGCCGCGGAAGTGGTCCGAGACGTCGCCCATCTTGATCGGGTTGCGGGTGTCCGGCTTGTCGCTGCCGTACCAGGCGATGGAGTCGCGATAGGCGATGCGCGGGAACGGATACGGCGTCACCGGCTTGCCGTCCGCGAACTCCTCGAACACGCCGTGCATCACCGGCTCGATGGCCGCGAACACGTCTTCCTGGGTTACGAAGCTCATCTCGACGTCGAGCTGGTAGAACTCGAGCGAACGGTCGGCGCGCAGGTCCTCATCGCGGAAACAGGGCGCGATCTGGAAGTAGCGGTCGAAGCCCGAGACCATCAACAGCTGCTTGAACTGCTGCGGCGCCTGCGGCAGCGCATAGAACTTCGACGGATGCAGGCGCGAGGGCACGAGGAAGTCGCGCGCGCCCTCCGGCGACGAGGCCGTCAGGATCGGCGTCTGGTACTCGAGGAAGCCCTGGCCGACCATGCGGTGACGGATCGAGTGGATCACCTTCGACCGCAGCACGATGTTCCTGTGCAGCGTCTCGCGGCGCAGATCGAGATAGCGGTGCTTGAGGCGCAGCTCCTCGGGATAGTCGGGCTCGCCGAACACCGGCAGCGGCAGCTCGGCCGCTTCCGACAGGACCTCGACGCCGGAGACGTGGATCTCGACCTCGCCGGTCGGCAGGTTGGGGTTCTGCGTATCGGCCGAACGGGCCACGACCGCGCCGTCGACGCGGATGACGCTCTCGGTGCGGATGCGCTCGATCGTGTCGAAGCCCGGCGTCGTCGGGCCGATGACCAGCTGGGTCAGGCCGTAGTGGTCGCGCAGGTCGACGAAGACCAGGCCGCCATGGTCGCGCTTGCGATGGATCCAGCCGGACAGACGAACGGCGGCGCCGGCGTCGGCGGCGCGCAGCTGGCCGCAGGTATGGGTGCGATAGGCGTGCATTTGTCGGTCGTTTTCAGTCATTCGGGGCGAAAATCGGAGGCGCGGAAGGGCGCATGGAGGCCCCTGATTGTCAAGGTTTCCGAAGCTCCCATGGACCCTCTCCCGCCGGGAGAGGGATTCTGTCCACAGCCCCGGCCTCCCTATCCCCGCCCCTGCCGGACCCCGGCCTCGCGCGCCTGTTCCTGCGTGGTAAACCGCCTGCGTGATCACCCGCGCCAGACAGCTCAGCCTGCGCCTCGCCAGCCCGCCTGTGTTTACGCGGGCGGCGTTCGTGACCTCGCGCGCCAACGAGCAGGCGCTGGCCCTGATCGAGGCCTGGCCCGCCTGGCCGGGCGGCGCGCTGGCGCTGGTCGGCCCGGAGGGCGCGGGCAAGACCCATCTGGCGACGCTGTGGGCCGGAAAGGCCGGCGCCGCGCACTATGAGGCCGGCGCGTCCACAGACGGTCGTCCGCTGCTGGTCGAGAATGCCGACGAGATCGGCGACGAGGCCCTGTTCCACCTGATCAACCGGGCCCCTACAGACGGCGGCCTGCTGCTCACCGCCCGCACCCGCCCGTCGAGCTGGCCCGCCGCCCTGCCCGACCTGCGCTCGCGGCTGAACGCCCTGACCGTGGCCGAGATCGGCGAGCCGGACGACGCGCTGATGATCGCCGTGCTCGAGGCCCTGTTCCGCGAGAAGCATATCCGCGCCGCGCCCGACCTCTATGAGTTCCTGCTGCGGCGGATGGAGCGGTCCGTCACCGCCGCCCGCGCCCTCGTCGCGCGCCTGGACGAGGCCGCCGCCGAACAGGGCCGCCCCGTCAACCGCCTGCTGGCCCGCGAAGTGCTGGAAGAGACGGCGGATCTGTTCGAGGACTAGCGCCCGCGGCGATAGACGTCGGCGAAGCGCACGTTCATGCCTCCGCAACCGTTGTTGTCGGCGACCAGCAGATAGGGTCCGAGCCGGCGCAGGCGAACGCGGCAGCCGTCATAGTCTCCGACCTCCAGGGCGTCGCCGACAGGGCGGCCACGGCCGTCAATCTCCCCGGTATGGATGTTGCCCGGGTGCATACCTTGCCAGTAGGCCTCGCCCTTCACGACGATGTCCGCGCCGGCCGCGGTCAACGTCAGCCTCGACCATCTGGTTTCGCCCCAAACCCCGATCCAGCCGCCGCCGGTGGGCGCGGACGGCACGGCCTGCAACTGGGCTGTCGACAGCCAGCCGGCCCCGCCGCCGGCCTTGTTGGGATAGTAGGCGCAGGTGAAGTCTCCCCAGGTTCCGCCGGTGACCACAAGATCGCCCTTCACTACGTACTGGCGGGCCATGCATTCAGGGTTCGCCACCGCGCAGGCTTTCGGCAGCCACTGGAAGCGGGCCCGTGGACTGATCACTTTCGCCAGATCGAGCCCGTCCGTCCGTCCGCCGAGCAGCCTGTCTCTGATACAGCCGGCGATGGGCTCGTCGACGCGCGCCATTGCCGGCGAGACGAGGAGCGCCAGCCCAAGGACGACCGCAAAACGGATCAGCGGACGCATCACGATCTCCCGCGGGCAATGCGGTGCTTGCCGCCCCTGATGTGTTGTCGCCACAATGTACCGAACACACAAGGACCCTCCCCATGCCCAACGCCATCGGTTACGCCGCCACTGCGCCTGACAGCGGCATGGGCCTGTTCCATTTCGACCGGCGCGCGCTGCGGCCCGACGACGTGAAGATCGCCATCCTCTACTGCGGCGTCTGCCATTCCGACCTGCACCAGGCGCGCAACGACTGGGGCGGGACGATGTATCCCTGCTGCCCCGGTCACGAGATCGTCGGGCGGGTCACCGCGGTCGGGCCGCAAGTCCGCAAGTTCCGCGAGGGCGATCTGGCGGCGGTCGGCTGCCTCGTCGACAGCTGCATGGACTGCGACCAGTGCCGCAAGGGCGAGGAGCAGCTGTGCCGCAACCGCTCCACCGGCACCTATAACGGCAAGGACCGGCATACGGGCGAGACCACCTACGGCGGCTACAGCGACCACATCGTGGTGCGCGAGGCTTTCGTGCTGAAGGTGCCGGACAGCCTCGACGTGACCCGCGTCGCGCCTCTGCTCTGCGCCGGCATCACCACCTACTCGCCGCTCAAGACCTGGAAAGCCGGCAAGGGCACGCGGCTGGGCGTGGCAGGCCTGGGCGGCCTCGGCCACATGGCCGTGAAGTTCGGCGTGGCGATGGGCTGCGAGGTGACGGTCATCACCGGCTCGGAGTCCAAGCGGGCGGACGCTCACGCGCTCGGCGCGCACAGGGTGCTGCTGTCCAGCGACAGGGACGCCATGCGTGAGGCGCGCAACGGCTTTGACCTGATCATCGACACCATTCCGGTGGCCCACAAGCTGCAGCCCTACCTGCCGCTGCTCGACATCGACGGCTCGCTGGTCATCGTCGGGGCCATCGACGAGCTGCCGCCGTTCCACTCCGGCCTGCTGCTCGGCGGACGCCGCCGCGTGAGCGGCTCGCCGATCGGCGGTATCGCCGAGACCCAGGAAATGCTCGACTTCTGCGCCGAGAAGAACGTCCTGCCCGAGTGCGAGATGATCGCCATGCAGGACATCAACCATGCCTACGAACGCATGGAGCGGTCGGACGTGAAGTACCGCTTCGTCATCGACATGGCGTCGCTGGCCGCGGAGAAAGCGGCTGCCTGACGTCCGCCCCGACCCCGAGGCGATGGCGGCGATCGCCGCCGCCGCCCCGGGCGCCTCGCCCCTGCGCGCGCCGGCGGGCCAGGTGCTGTTCCGCCCCGATGACCCCTGCGGCGGCTTTATCGCCCTGCGACGCGGCGCGATTCGCGTCGGCCTGACCTCGATCGGCGGGCGCGAGCTTGTTCTGTACCGGGTGCGACCGGGCCAGATCTGCCTGCAGACCTTCGCCTGCCTCGTCGAGGGGCGCCACTACGGCGCGGAGGGCGTCGCGGAACAGGACATCGAGGCCGTCTTGCTGCCCCCGCCGGCGTTCGACCGTCTGATGGCCGGCAACGACGCCTTCCGCGGCGCGGTGCTCGGGTCTGTGGCCAGCCGCTTCGGCGACCTGGAGGGCGTGGTCCAGGCGCTCGCCTTCACCGGCCTGCCGTCGCGGGTCGCCTCCGCCCTGGTGGCAGGAGCGGTCGACGGCGCTCTGAACATCACCCACGAGATGCTGGCCGCCGAGATCGGCTCGGCCCGTGAGGCGGTCAGTCGCCAGCTGTCGCAGATGGCTCGCGACGGCCTGATCACCCAGAGCCGGGGCCGGATCCATCTGCTCGATCCCGCGGCCATCGGGCGACTGGCGCTCGCCGGCGCGTGACTTGGTCACAGACGCGGGGCGCCTGACCGTGGGATCGATCCCCTGTCGGCGCTTTCCGACAGAAGGAGACATCTCATGAAACCGAACGAAGGCGGCGTCGACCGCATCCTCCGGGTCCTCCTCGGCCTGGGCATCCTGGCCCTCGTGTTTGTCGGGCCGAAGACCCCGTGGGCCTGGCTGGGCCTGGTGCCGCTGGTGACCGGGCTGGTCGGCTTTTGCCCACTCTACGCCCTCCTGCGCCTCAACACCCTGGGCAAGCGCGGCTAGGACCGGCGGTTCCGACCCTTTCCCCCATCGGGGAAAGGGCTCGGCAAAGACGAAACCGTAACATCCGTCCTGTAACACGCCTGTCATGACCTCTTGCGACAGCCCGCCTGCCAAGCGACAACCCGCGCGACGCAGAGGCTCCATGACCGACGCCGCCAAGACCACGCCCGCCCTGACCGCAGACGGCCTTCGCAAGCCGCTGATCGACGAAGCCCTGCTGGCCTCGCCGGACCGGTTCTTCAATCGCGAACTGAGCTGGCTGGCGTTCAACCGCCGTGTGCTGGAAGAGGCCGAGAACCCGCGCCATCCGCTGCTGGAGCGGCTGCGGTTCCTGTCGATCAGCGCCAACAACCTCGACGAATTCTACATGGTCCGCGTTGCCGGGCTGAAGGGCCAGGTCCGCGAGCGCGTGCGCGTGCTCAGCCAGGACGGGCTCAGTCCGTCCGAACAGCTGGTCAAGGTCGACGCCTCTGCCGCCGTGCTGATGGCCGATCAGCAGCGCATCTGGCGCGAACTGCGCACGGCGCTGCAGGGCGAGGGCATCCGGCTGCTGGAAGCGCGCGATGTCGGCGAGGCCGACCGTGACCGAGCCGAGCACATCTTCCTCAATCACGTCTTCCCGGTGCTGACGCCGCTGGCGATCGACCCGGCCCACCCGTTTCCGTTTATTCCCAACCTTGGCTTCTCGCTGGCGCTCAAGCTGCGTCGGCCGGACGGCAAGGAGCTCTACGCCCTGGTGCCGATCCCGACGGCGGTGCGCCGGTTCTGGCAGCTTCCGCCGGAAGCCGGCCGGGGCCGCAAGGGCGAGCAGCGGTTCATCGCGCTGGAAAGCCTGCTGGTCCTGTTCATCGACCACCTGTTCCCCGGCTGCGAGGTCGAGGGCCGCGGACTGTTCCGGCTGATCCGCGACAGCGACGTCGAGATCGAGGAAGAGGCAGAGGATCTGGTCCGCGAGTTCGAGGCGCAGCTGAAGCGCCGCCGGCTCGGCGAGGTCGTACGGGTCAAGGTGCAGACGGCCATGCCGCCGGACCTGCGCGCCTTCATCCTCGAAAGCCTGCATTGCGACCCCGAGGACGTGGTGCTGATCGACGGCAAGCTGGGCCTGGCCCAGATGGCCCAGCTGATCCCCGACGGCCGCCCGGACCTGAAGTTCAAGCCGTTCGTGCCGCGTTTCCCCGAGCGGATCCGCGACCATGACGGCGACTGCTTCGCCGCCATCCGCGAGAAGGACATCCTGGTCCACCATCCGTTCGAGAGCTTCGACGTGGTGGTCCAGTTCCTGCGCCAGGCGGCGCGCGACCCGCACGTGCTGGCGATCAAACAGACCCTCTACCGCACCAGCCAGGACAGCCCGATCGTCGCGGCCCTGATCGAGGCGGCGGAGAACGGCAAGAACGTCACCGCCCTGGTCGAGATCAAGGCGCGCTTCGATGAAGAGAACAATCTGCGCTGGGCCAAGGATCTGGAACGGGCCGGGGTGCACGTCGTGTTCGGCTTCGTCGAGTACAAGACCCACGCGAAACTGAGCCTTGTGGTGCGCCGTGAGGGCGAGACCCTGCGCACCTACTGCCATTTCGGCACCGGCAACTACCACCCCGTGACGGCCAAGGTTTACACCGACCTATCCCTGTTCACGACCGATCCGGCGCTTGGCCGGGACTCGGCGCGGCTGTTCAACTTCATCACCGGCTACGCCCCGCCGCAGCGGCTGGAGAAGCTCAGCTACAGCCCCGAGACGCTGAAGGCCGACCTGATGGGCATGATCGCGACGGAGTCGGAGAACGCCCTCGCCGGCAAGCCGTCAGGCATCTGGGTGAAGCTGAACGCCCTGGTCGATCCGGAAATCATCGACGCCCTCTATCGCGCCAGCCAGTCGGGGGTGCGCATCGAGATGGTCGTGCGCGGCATCTGCTGCCTGCGTCCGGGCGTGCCCGGCCTCAGCGAGAACATCCGGGTCAAGAGCATCGTCGGCCGCTACCTCGAGCACAGCCGGATCATGGCCTTCGCCAACGGCAAGGAAATGCCCGGCAAACAGACCAAGGTGTTCATCAGCTCCGCCGACTGGATGCCGCGCAACCTCGACCGCCGCGTCGAGGCCCTGACGCCGGTGGACAACCCCACGGTCCACCAGCAGGTGCTGCAGCAGATCATGGTCGCCAACCTCAACGACGAGGCGCAGAGCTGGACACTCGACAGCCAGGGCGGCTATCGGCGGGACCCCGCCTGGGACCGTCCCGGCGCCTTCTCGGCCCACGAGTACTTCATGACCAACCCCAGCCTGTCCGGCCGAGGGCACAAGGTGCGCGACCTGCCGCAAGCATTCGATCATGTCGGCCCCCGTCGCTAGTTCGCCGCCGCTGGAAAGCCGCGCCCGCGCGGTGCGCGACGCCGCCGTCATCGACGTCGGCTCCAACTCCGTGCGCCTGGTGCTCTATCGCCTCGAAGGCCGGGCGATCTGGACCGTCTACAACGAGAAGGTGCTGGCCGGCCTGGGCCGGGACCTGGGCTCGACCGGACGGCTGTCGCCGGGCGGGGTCGAGACGGCCCTGTCGGCGCTGAGGCGGTTCCGCGCGGTGCTCGACGCGGCGCGGCCCGACGACATCCTCACCGCCGCCACCGCCGCCGTGCGCGAAGCGACCGACGGGCGGGACTTCGTCGGGCGTGTCCAGGCGGAAACGGGCCTGACCTTGCGCGTGCTGAGCGGCCAGGAAGAGGCCCGCTATGCCGCACTCGGCGTGCTGGCCGGCTCCCCGCGCGGCGACGGCGTGGTCGGCGACCTGGGCGGCGCCAGCCTCGAGCTCGTGCGTCTGACGAGCGAAGGTCCGGTCGAGGGCGCGACCCTGGCCCTGGGACCGTTCGCGCTCGACGGCGTCCGCCCCGACAGGGTGCGAGCGGAGATCGAGGCCCGACTGGCGCCGTACGCCGGCCGCTTCCGCGCGAAGAGCTTTCAGGCCGTTGGCGGCGCATGGCGCAACCTGGCCCTGCTGCATATGCGGATGAGCGGCTACCCGCTGCAGATCGTCCATCAGTACGAGATGAGCCGCGCCGACGCGCTGGACGCCACGCGCTTCCTCAGCCGGCAATCCCGGGCGTCGCTGGAGGCGATCGAGGGCGTCTCGAAGAAGCGCCTGGAGACGCTGCCGCACGCCGCCATGGTGATGGAGGCGCTGATCGAGCAACTGGGCATCGAGACGATCGCGGTCTCCGCCTACGGCCTGCGCGAAGGCCTGCTGTTCGAGGGCATGCCGCTCGAGACCCAGGGCCTCGACCCCCTGATTGAGGGGTGCGCAGCCCTGACCGGCCGACAGGGCGTCGACGAGACGCTCGGTCCGACGCTGGAACGCTGGCTGGCCCCGGTGTTCGACACCCTGCCGGCGGCGTTCGGCGAACGTGACCCGGTGCTGCGCGCCGCCGCCTGCCGGCTGGCCGACCTCGGCGCCCGGCTGCATCCCGATCATCGCGCCGACCTGGTGTTCGAACAGGTGCTGCGTGCGCCGGTCGCCGGCCAGACGCATGCCGAACGAGCCTTCCTGGCGGTGGCGGCCTTCTCGCGTCACACCTCCGCCTCCTCGGCGCCTGACGGCGCGACGGTCTCCCGCCTGCTCAGCGAGCCACAACGCAGACGGGCCCGGGCGCTCGGCGCGGCGATCCGGCTGGGCTGCGACCTGTCGGGGCGAAGTTCGGTGCTGCTGACGCAATCGCGCCTCGGCCTGAAAGACGACCGCCTGATCCTCAGCGCCGCCGAAGGCTGGTCCGACATGCTGCTGGGCGAACAGACCGCCCGCCGTGCAACGCAACTGGCGGGATTGCTCGGGGTGAAACTGGATATCCGGCGCTAGAGGACATGTACCGTAGGTACGTGTCCCCTGGGCCTACCCCGCCGGCATCGTCCGCTCGCGCACGGCGATCCGGCCGAGGATACCCTTGACGATCAGGTCCATGGCCGTGCCCTCGCGGTAGTCGGCGGCCGCGACGAAGTTGACGCGGTCGTCGGCGATCAGCCGGTGCAGCTTGTCCTGGTCGCGCGGTTCGGTGCGGGGATCATAGGCGGCGATCGAGTGGCCGCCCTTGGTGTGCATCATCTTCATCGTCGGGACGTCGGTGTCGCCGTCGCCGATGAAGATCATCCGCTCGAACGGCACCGGGCGATCCTCGTCCGGCATGAACCGGTTGATCTTCTCGTGCTCCCAGTTGTTGAGCACGCCCTTGTTGATGCGGAAGAGGTACTGGGTCTTGGTCGTGTAGTTGATGCCCACCGCCGGCCAGACGGCCACCTCGTCCTCGTCGAAGACGTAGTGCGAGGCGAACACGTGGTGGAACCGGTCGTGGATCGGGCAACCCTCGATCATCTCCTGCAGGCCGCTGGAGAGAATGTAGTGCTGGATCGTCAGGCCGTAGTTGGCGCCGAAGGCGTTGATCCGGTCGAACCAACTGCCGTCGCGAATACCCTCGAACAGCGGCACGTCCTTGCCGTGGTCCTGCAGCAGCCCGCGCGTGACGGTGATGCCCTTCTCGCGGGCCGTCTGCAGCATCAGCTGCATGTACATCAGGATGTCGTCGCCATCGGCGGCCAGCGTCCTGGGCCGCACCGTGTCGTTCCAGAACTCGGCCGGCGTCATCCCCAGGGCGGGGATGAAGCTGGTCTCCTGCATGTTGCCCCGGGCCAGGGTGCCGTCGAAGTCATAGATCAGGGCGGTCAGGCGCTCGGACATGGCAAACCCTTCAGGCTGAGGCGGCTTTCGGCGCCCGGCGCACCTCGACGACCCGCACCCGCGTGCCGTCAAGCACCAGGGCCAGTTCGCCGCGCTTTAGCTTCAGGGCGTCGGCCCCGAACGCGTCGAGCCGCCACCCCTGCAGGGCGCCGACGTCGGCGTTGTCGTCGTTGGCGATCTTTTCCAGGTCAGAGACCGTGGCCAGCAGTTTGGACGCCACGCCGGCGTCCTCGGCCCGGGCCTTGAGCAGCACCTTGAGCAGTTCGACGACCGCGCCGGCGGCGGCGTTCTGCGGCGCCCGCTCGCGGTCGATCTTCGGCGCGTAGGCGTCGGGATCCTTGAGCGCTTCGCGGATCGCCTCCAGCAGGTCCGGACCGAACTTGCTGCCCGAGAAGCCTTTGGGCACCCCGCGCAGGCGGTCCATGGCCGCGGCGTCCGTCGGCGCCTGGGCGGCCAGTTCGTCGATCGCGTCGTCCTTCAGGATGCGGCCGCGCGGCTGGTCACGCTGCTGGGCCGTGCGCTCGCGCCAGGCGGCGACCGCCTTGAAAACGGCGAGGTATTTCGGGACGTGCTTGCGCGGCTTGAGCCGCTTCCAGGCGTTCTCCGGCTCGACGTCGTAGAGCGCCGGATCGGTGAGGGCCGCCATTTCCTCCTCGACCCAGGCCAGACGACCGTCCTTCACCAGCCGCGCGCGCAGCTTCGGATAGAGGTCGGCCAGATGGGTCACATCGGCGATCGCGTAGGTCAGCTGGTTGTCGCTGAGCGGACGGCGAGCCCAGTCGGTGAATCGGCTCGACTTGTCGAGGTCGATCTTCAGCATCTGGCGCACGAGAGCGTCGTAGGCGATCTGCTCGCCGAAGCCCGCCGCCATGCCGGCGATCTGGGTGTCGAACAGGGGCCGGGGCATGGCGCCCAGGTTGTTGAAGATCTCAACGTCCTGGCGGGCGGCATGGAAAACCTTGTCGACCGTCTCGTCGCGGAGAATGTCGAGCAGGGGGGCGAGATCAAGTCCGTCGGCAAGCGGGTCGATACAGGCCTGGGCGCCGTTGGGCGCCGCAACCTGGATCAGGCACAGCTTGGGCCAGTAGGTCGTTTCGCGCATGAACTCGGTGTCCACGGCGATGAACGGCTGACCTTTCAGGGACTTGCAGAAATCCGCCAGCTGGGCGGTGGTCGTAATAGGCTGCATCGGGTAGCTATAGCGCCGCCCGGGGCCGAGTCTGCAAGAGATCAGGCCCCATCCGCCCTAATTTCGTTTCCCATCGTTGCCGCGAAGCCTCCCCGAGCACCCCATGACCGATCGGCCCAACGGCCTTACCTACGCCCAGGCCGGAGTCGACATCGACGCCGGCAACGCGCTCGTCGAGGCGATCAAGCCGCTGGCCAAGGCCACGGCGCGGCCCGGCATGCAGGGGGGATTAGGGGGCTTTGGCGCCCTGTTCGACCTCAAGGCGGCCGGCTACGAGGACCCGTTGCTGGTCTCGACCACGGACGGCGTGGGCACCAAGCTGAAAATCGCCATCGAGACCGGCCTGCACGACACCGTCGGCATCGACCTGGTGGCGATGTGCGTCAACGACCTGCTGGCCCAGGGCGCCGAGCCGCTGCTGTTCCTCGACTATTTCGCCACCGGAAAGCTGGATGTGGCCACCGCGACGCGCGTGGTCGCCGGCATCGCCGAGGGCTGCAAGCTGGCCGGCTGCGCGCTGGTCGGCGGCGAGACGGCCGAGATGCCCGGCATGTACGCTGACGGCGAGTATGATCTGGCCGGCTTCACCGTCGGCGCGGTCAATCGCGACGGCGTGCTGCCCAGACTGGACGCGCAGCGGGCCGGCGACGTGCTGATCGGCCTGGCCTCCAGCGGTCCGCACTCGAACGGCTATTCGATGGTCCGCAAGGTCGTCGAGCGGTCGGGTCTGGGCTGGGACGCGCCCTCCCCGTTCGGCGACGGCACGCTGGCCGAAAGCCTGATGACGCCGACGCGGATCTACGTGAAGTCGACCCTGCCGCTGATCAAGGCCGGGCGGATCAAGGGTGTGGCCCACATCACCGGCGGCGGCCTGATCGAGAACCCGCCGCGCGCCATCGCCGACGGCCTGGTCCCGCGCTTCGACTGGAACGCCTGGAGCATGGGCCCGGTGTTCCAGTGGCTTCAGCAGACCGGCGGCATCGCCGAACACGAGATGCGCCGCACCTTCAATTGCGGCGTCGGCTTCCTGCTGATCGTCGCGCGCGACGAAGCGACCGCCGTGCTGGCCGACCTGCTGGAAGCGGGCGAGGACGCGTTCGTCTGCGGCGAGCTCGCCAACGCATGAGCCGCGCGAGGGTCGCCGTCCTGATCTCCGGACGCGGCTCGAACATGACCGCGCTGGTCGAGGCCGCGCGCGCGCCGGACTGCCCGTTCGAGGTCGCGCTGGTGCTCTCCAACAAGCCCGACGCGGAAGGTCTCCAACTGGCTGCCGCGGCGGGCGTGCCGACGCTCACCATCGATCACCGGCCGTTCGGCGCAGACCGCGAGGCTCATGAGCGCGCGCTCGACACAGCCCTGCGCGGAGCGGGCGCAGAGTACGTCGCGCTCGCCGGCTACATGCGCGTACTGACGCCGTTCCTGGTCGAGGCCTGGGCCGGGCGGATGATCAACATCCACCCCTCGCTGCTGCCGAAGTATCCCGGGCTCGACACCCATCGCCGGGCGATTGAAGCCGGCGACGCCGAGGCGGGCTGCACGGCGCACCTGGTGACCGCGGGCGTCGATGAAGGCCCCATCCTCGACCAGGCTCGCGTGCCCGTGCTGGCCGGTGACACGCCCGAGGGGCTGTCAGCCCGCGTCCTCGAGGCCGAGCACCGACTGTATCCGGCCGCCCTGGCGCGCCTCGTCTCCGGATGACCCGCAACCGCGGCTGCGAAACCTGTCGGCGTCAGTGGCTGGTGGACGGACGGCTGCAGGACCGCCGCGGCGCGAACGCCGGCGGCGCCGTGCTCTACCGCTGCGACGCCTGCCTGGCCTGGTGGGAGGAAACCCCACGCGGCACGCAGGCCATCACCGATGATGAGGCACGCGAGAGCTATCCGGGCCTTGTGGATCAGTCGTCGCCGTAGACGGTGCTGGGGACGCCGTTACGGCGCAGCAGGTCGGCCGCCCGGCCCTCGCGGAACGTCGGCGGCGACGCCGGCCTGAAGAGGCTTGATTAAGTGGGGCGCCAATCGGGCCCGCGTTCCTCAAGCAGTCGCAGGACCGCCAGGACCGCGACCACGGCCGACGCCGCCCAGAGGGCGAGCGTGCCGACCTGCGTATAGGCCGCCGCGCCGATCGCCCCGCCAGTTGTCAGCCCAGCCCACAGCAGCAGATACGGTCCCCAGGCCCATCGATCGCCGCCGGTCAGGGCCGCGGCGATACGCTGGCCTGCCTTGACCAGGGTTCCGGTCATGTAGGTCAGGCCGACGCCGACATCGCCGTTACGCTGGAACACGGCGTTCTCGGCGCCCATCGCCAGCACCACCGCCGCGACGCCCGCCTTGTCGAACCCGCCCATGAACAGGGCCGCTCCGGCGGCCAGAAGTGCGGCTTCAAGCGCCAGCACGGCCGAGCGCCGCCCCTCCCCGACGCGGCGGGCGAGCAGCGCGCCCAGCACCACGCCGGTGACGAACAGCGCGACAATCGCCAGGACGGTCAGGGCGGCCTGACCGTGACCTGTCGACAGTCCGACGCCGAGACGGGTCGAATTGCCGCTCATGAAGGAGACGAAGAAGCCGCCGAGCTTGAGGAAGCCGATGGCGTCAACATAGCCGGCCACGCCTGACAGGACGGCCGCCAGGGCCACATCGCGACGGCGATAGTCCTTCATGCCAAGGCTCCGGAAACGACAACGGCCGGATCGTCACCGATCCGGCCGCGCCGTGTCATGCAAAAAAGCCTGACGCCTTAGCCGACGATGTCGGCGTCGGTGAAGAACTGGGCGATTTCGATGCCCGCGTTCTCGAGGCTGTCCGAGCCGTGGACCGAGTTCTCGCCGATCGACAGGGCGAACAGCTTGCGGATCGTGCCTTCAGCGGCCTGTTCCGGGTTGGTGGCGCCCATGACTTCGCGATAGCGGGCCACGGCGTTGTCGCCTTCCAGCACCTGGACGACCACCGGCTCGGCGGTCATCTGGCCGACCAGTTCGCCGTAGAACGGGCGGGCGGCGTGCACTTCGTAGAATTTCTTCGCCTGGGCGTCCGTCAGCTTGATGCGCTTCTGCGCCACGATGCGCAGGCCGGCGCCTTCGATGACGGCGTTCACGGCGCCCGTGAGGTTCCGGCGGGTCGCGTCCGGCTTGATGATGGAGAAGGTGCGTTCAGTCATGGCTAGTTCGAAGCCTTACACAGGAGGTGGTGTTTGGGAGGTCGCGGGCTTATAGCGGCGGACCCCCGAACCGCCAACACCTGTCGCGAAGTCCTTTTCCAGCCCCGCCATGCTCCAGATCAACGACCTGACCTTTGACGCGTGGGGGCGGCGCTTTTTCGACAAGGCCGGCGTGACCCTGCCGCCCGGCGCCAAGGTGGGCCTGGTTGGCAGGAACGGGGTGGGCAAGTCGACGCTGTTCAAGCTGATCATGGGCGAGCTGGTCGCAGGCGGCGACGAGATCAACCTGCCGAAGAACACCCGCATCGGCCAGGTGGCGCAGGAGCATCCCGCGACCCCCGTCTCGCTGATCGACACCATCCTGGAAGCCGACGACGAGCGGCACGAACTGCTGACCCGGCTGGAGACCGCCGATCCGGAAGAGATGGGCGACATCTGGACCCGGCTGATCGAGATCGACGCCGACTCAGCCCCGTCCCGGGCCGCCGAAATCCTGGCCGGCCTCGGGTTCAGCACGGAGGACCTCGAACGGCCGATGGCCGAATTCTCCGGCGGCTGGCGGATGCGCGTGGCGCTGGCGGCGGCGCTGTTCAGCGAGCCGGACCTGCTGCTGCTCGACGAACCGACCAACTACCTCGACCTTGAAGGCGCCCTGTGGCTCGAGGCGCGGCTGAAGAAGTATCCGCACACCGCCCTGATCATCAGCCACGACCGGGAACTGCTGAACAACAGCTGCACCCACATCCTGCACCTGGCGGCGGCCAAGCTGGAAATCTACACCGGCGGCTACGACGACTTCGAGAAGCGCCGGGCCGAGAAGTCGCGGCTGCAGCTGTCGGCCAAGGCCAAGCAGGACGCCGAGCGCGCCCACCTGCAGGCCTTCGTCGACCGCTTCAAGGCCAAGGCCTCCAAGGCCGCCCAGGCCCAGTCGCGGATGAAGCGGCTGGCCAAGATGGAGCCGGTGGCTACGACCATCGAGGAGCGGGTCGCCGCCTTCACCCTGCCCTCGCCACCGCGCCCGCTGGCGCCGCCGCTGATCCGGCTGGAGAAGGCCAATGTCGGCTACGAGGACGGCAAGCCGATCCTGCGCAATCTCAACCTGCGCATGGACCTGGACGATCGCATCGGCCTGCTGGGCGTCAACGGCGCGGGCAAGTCCACCTTCGCCAAGCTGATCGCCGGGGCGCTGGGTGTCCAGACGGGCGAGTTCCACCGCGACCGCAAGATGAAGGTCGGCTGGTTCCACCAGCACCAGATCGAGGCGATGGACCCGGTGGATACCCCGCTGGAGATTATCCGCCGCGCCATGCCCGATGCGTCGGAATCCTCGCGCCGATCGAAACTGGCGCAGTTCGGGCTCGGCTTCGAGAAGCAGGAGACGACCGTCGCCAACCTCTCCGGCGGCGAACGCGCCCGGCTGCTGCTCAACATGGTGGCGATGGAAGCGCCGCACATGCTGATCCTCGACGAGCCGACCAACCACCTCGACATCGATTCGCGCCGGGCCCTGCTCGATGCGCTGAACGACTATGAGGGCGCTGTGATCCTGATCACCCACGACCGCTCACTGATGGAACTGGTCGCCGACCGGCTGTGGCTGGCGGCGGACGGCACGATCAAGCCGTTCAACGGCGACATGGACGATTACGCGAAATTTGTCATCGACAAGGCCCGCGTCGCGGCCCGAGCGCCGTCGCAGGTCAAGGCGCCGGCGCCCGAGCCGGTGAAGGTCGCCCCCCCGCCGCCGCGCCCGTCCGCCGCCCAGGCCGGGCCTCTGAAGCGCAAGCTGGAAGCCGCCGAGGCGGTGCTGGCCCGAACGACGAAGGCGCTGGAAGAGATCGACGCCGTGCTGGCCGACCCGGCCATCTATGTGAAGAACCCGGCACAGGCCGCCGACCTCGGCCAGAAGCGCATCAAGGCCCAGGCTTCCGTCGACAAGGCCGAAGCCGAATGGATGGGCATCGCCGAGCAACTGGCGGCGGTGGAGGCGTAGGGGACATGTACCGAAGGTACGTGTCCCCAAATCCGGATTCCGCGGCGGCTTGATTAGGGGACACGTACCTTCGGTACATGTCCCCGGCGCTCACCCGCATTTCACCTCTTTGACCAGACCCGTGTCGGCGTCGAAGAAGATGTTCAGGCGCGCCGGGTTGTAGTCCATCGTCACCGGGCAGGTGGTGCAGGCGACGCGCCGCTTGCCGGGGTCGGTCGGGATCGGGATCCGGCTCTTCGGCTGCCCGACCAGCCACTGCATCTGTCCAGCGCCGCAACTGTCAGGCGCGGGAGGCGGCGGCAGCGCGATCGTCGGCAGCTCGGCCACGGGCGGTGGCGCCGGCGCCGGCGCGGGTGGCGAGGCGCAGGCCGACACGGTCAGAACCGCCAGGACAATCAGTCGCTTCACGCTATTTTCTCCCAGCCTCGTTGCTCGCCCTGCCGCCAGTAGCTGACCGGGTGACCGCCGGCCTTGAACGTCTTCCACCGGGTCCGGGCGCCGGCCAGGGCCGCCTCGTCCCGTCCGTCGAACAGCACGATGCACCGCTCATGCGGCGAAAGATCACCCGCCTCGGCCCCGTCGATCAGGAACAGGGCCTGCGCCCCGTTCGGAACCTCCATGTCGCTGGTCAGCAGCACGGGCTGATGCTCGGCGAACGGCTCGCTGGCCAGACCGTGCGGCAGGAAGCTCTCGTCGCGAAAGCTCCACAGCCAGCCGTCGAGATGCTCCAGCCGCCCGGCGTCGCCCGTGCGGACGACGGCCTTCCAGCCCTTCTTCAGGGTCTTGTCGAGCAGGTCAGGCAACACCTGGTCGAGCGACGAGCGCTCGAGATGGTAGAACCAGACGTCGCAGGACGGAGCGGCCATGCCCGACCCTAGCCCTCGTACTTGTCCGCCACCATCCGGTTCAGGAGGCGCACGCCGAAACCGACGGCGCCGTCCGGAATGGTCGGCACGGTCGAGGGCTTCTTCCAGGCGGTCGAGGCGATGTCGAGGTGCGCCCAGGGCAGGCCGTTGACGAAGCGCTGCAGGAACAGGGCCGCGGTGATCGAGCCCCCGGCCCGGCCGTTGCCGACGTTCTTCATGTCAGCGATCGCGCTGTCGATGTGCTTGTCGTAGATCGCCGGCACCGGCATCCGCCACAGCGGCTCACCGGTCGCCCTGGAGGCCGCCAGAAGGTTGTCGGCCAGCTCGTCGTTGTTGCTGAACAGGCCGGCAAAGTCGTTTCCGAGCGAAATGATGATCGCGCCGGTCAGGGTGGCCAGATCGACCATGAACTTCGGCTTGAAGCGGTCCTGGGTGTACCAGAGGGCGTCGGCCAGAACGAGGCGGCCCTCCGCGTCGGTGTTGATGACTTCGATGGTCTGGCCGGACATGGAGGTGACCACGTCGCCGGGACGCTGGGCGTTGCCGTCAGGCATGTTCTCGACCAGGCCGAGGACGCCGACGGCGTTCACCTTGGCCTTGCGGGCGGCCAGCACGTGCATGAGGCCGGCCACGGCCGCCGAGCCGCCCATGTCCCACTTCATGTCTTCCATGCCGTCGGCCGGCTTGATGCTGATGCCGCCGGTGTCGAAGGTGACGCCCTTGCCGACGAAGGCGACCGGCTGGCTGTCGCCGCCGCCCTTCCACTGGATCACGACCAGCTGGCTGTCGCGACGGCTGCCCTGGCCGACGCCGAGCAGGCTGCCCATGCCGAGTTTGGCCATCTCGGCCTCACCGAGGATCTCGACCTCCAGGCCGAGAGACTCGAGCGCCTTCACCCGGCGGGCGTACTCGACCGGATACAGGACGTTCGGCGGCTCGGAGACCAGATCGCGGGAGAAGTAAACCGCCTCGCCCAGCGCCTTCAGCGGCGCGTACGCCGCCTCCGCGGCGGCGACATCGTCGACGGCGATGGCGACGGTCTCGACCGAGGGCTTCTTTTCGGCCTTCTCGGTGGTGCGGTATTTGTCGAAGCGATAGGCGGCGAGCACGACGCCGAGCGCAGCATGAGCTGCCAGGTCGGCGCCGGCGCCCGGCAGCAGGATGCTCAGCGTCTCAACGCCGGAGGTCTTCACCGCGGCGTAGGCCTGGGCCGCGAAGGTCTCGGCGACCTCGCTGCTCAGTCCGTCCTGGGGGCCGGAGCCCACGATGACCAGACGCTGGATGTCGACGCCGCCCGGCGCGACCAGCTCGACGGTCTGCCCGGCCTTGCCGCCGAACCGGCTCGAGGCGGCGATGGCGCGGGTCAGCGCCCCGCTCGTCGCCTTGTCCATTGTCTCGGCCGCCGTGGAGAGCTTCCCCCCCTCGAAGGCCATCACGGCGACCGCGCCGCCGGCGGGCGCGGTGGTGCTGTCGGAGGCGACGAATTGGATGCGCATGGATCACTCCTGAAACCTGTCCGGCGGGCATAGTCCAACGCGCGACCGTAGGAAAGCGCGGGGGATGGTCTGGGCGGTTGTATCGACCTTGGACGGGCGTATAGAACGAACAACCCCTCCTTTGGGGTTTTCCCTGCCTCCGAACGGGTTCAGCTTCCCCCGCGATGCGTCTTATCGAGCGCTATCTGTTCCGCCAGCTTTTGGCCCCGACGCTGCTCGCAGCGGCGGCGCTGGGCGCTGTCGGCCTGCTCAGCCAGAGCCTGGGCCAGCTCGACATCATCATCGAGCAGCGCCAGACAGCCTGGGTGTTCGTCAAGGTCATCGTCCTGGCGATGCCGCAGTTGCTGAACCTGATTCTGCCGATCGCGGTGTTCGTCGCCGCGCTGGTCGGGCTGAACCGCCTGCATGCGGAGCATGAGCTGGTGGTCTGTTACGCCGCCGGCATGAGCCGCTGGCGCGTTGTCTCGCCGGGGCTGCGGCTCGCGGTGATGGCCACCCTGGTCGGACTGACGATCAACCTCTGGGTCCAGCCTGCCGCCTACCGGGCGATGCGCGAGATCTTCTACGCCGCCAAGACCGATCTGGCCGCGACGCTGGTTCGCGAGGGAGAATTCACCGAGCCCGCGCCGCGCCTGACGGTCTATGGCCAGACGGTCGAGAGCGACGGTCTGATCAAGAACCTCTTCATCCACCACCGGACGGAAAAGGGCGGCGCGACCACCTACACGGCGAAGGAAGGCCGGATCACCTATCGTGAAGGCCGCCCGGTGCTGATCATGCGCAGCGGTTCGAACCAGGAGTTCTCCAGCACGGGCGTGCTGAACTACCTGTCGTTCGAGGAGTACGCCCTCGATCTGACGCCGTTCCTGAACACCCGCAGCGGCGTCACCTACGAGGCCTCCGACCGCTACCTCCACGAACTCCTGTTCCCCGACCTGTCGCGATCCTACGAGCGCAAGAACCAGGACAAGCTGCTGGCCGAGGGCCATGCCAGGCTGGCCTCGCCGCTCTACAGCATCGCCTTCATGGCCATGGCTTGCGCGGCCGTGCTGGGCTCGAGTTTCAGCCGTCTGGGCTATGGACGAAGAATCGCCGTGGCCGGCGCCGCGGCGGCGCTGATCCGGATCGTCGGCTTCGCCGTGCAGTCGGCCTGCGAGGATACGCCCTGGCTGAACGTGGCGCAGTATCTCATCCCCACCTTCACCGCGATCTGGGCCTTCGGTCAGCTGTTCCGGCGGGTCGAGCGCCGCTCGGGCTGGCGGGAATGGCTGCCTTTCGTCGGCGCCCGAACCCGGAGCGCGACCACATGAGCCAGGGGATCGGACGCCTCGAACGCTATGTCCTGACGCGCACGCTGGCCGGGGTGGCGGGGGCGCTCGCCGTCATCGGCGCGGTGATCCTGCTGATCGACTTCGTCGAGGTATCGCGCACGGTCGGCGGACGGGGCGACGCGGGCTTCCCGCGCCTGCTGTGGCTGACCCTGCTGAAGGCGCCGTCGACCATCCTGACCCTGCTGCCGTTCGCCTTCCTGTTCGGCACGTTGGCGGCCTTTGTCGGCCTAAACCGGCGCAGCGAGCTGATCGCCATGCGCGCGGCCGGCGTGTCGGCCTGGCGGTTCATCCTTCCCGCGGCGGCTGCGGCCTTCGTGGTCGGCGCGGTGACCGTCTCGGCGCTGAACCCGCTGGCGGCCATGCTCGGCGCGGCGTTCGAGCAGTCCCGCACCGCGATCACCTCGGAGTTCCAGACGTCCACCGCCAAGAACACCTGGCTGCGCCAGGGCGATGCGACGTCGCAGGTGGTGATCCGCGCCCGCTCGCACGATGAGGTCAACGGCACGGTGCGCCTCAAAGACGTCTCGATGTTCATCTACCGCGTCACCCCCAATGGCGGCCTGGAATTCTCGCGCCGCCTCGAGGCTGAGGAGGCGCGTCTGATGCCCGGCTACTGGCGTCTGAGCGGCGTACGCGAGGCGGCGCCGGGCGCGGGCTCGGTGCGGTCCGAAACCCTGTCGATTCCCTCGACGCTCGACGAGCAGGCGGCGATCGAGCGGTTCACGACCCCGGACGCGATTGCCTTCTGGCGGCTCCCGGCGACGATCCGCGCCTCGGAGGCAGCCGGCTTCTCCGCCCTGCCCTATCGGCTGCGCCTGCACCAGTTGCTGGCCACGCCACTGCTCTATGCGGCGCTGTCGGTGCTGGCGGCGGCCTTCTCCCTGCGCCTTATGCGGCTGGGCGGCCTGGCGGCGCTGGCCGCGTCAGGCGTGGCGCTCGGGTTCATCTTCTTCTTCTTCAACCAGTTCTGCGGCGCGCTCGGCAAGGCGGACATCCTGCCGGCCTTCGCCGCCGCATGGGCGCCGCCGATGCTGGCGCTGTTATCGGGCCTGACCCTGCTTTGCTATACGGAGGACGGGGGAATCGTCCGAGGCCGAACCGTCGTGAGAAAGAACGCCACATGAGCCCTGTCCGTCGCCATGCGGGACGCGCCGGCCTGTTCGCCGGCGGCGCGCTGATGGCTCTGGCTGTCTGGGCGCCGGCGATGGCCCAGGACGCCGCGGCGACGACGATTCCGGCCGCCACGCCCGTCGAGGACGATGGTCTCGGCGAGCAGGGCTTCTACCTTGAGGCTGACCTGCTGGTGCAGGATGACGCCGCCAACACCGTGACAGCGACCGGCGACGTCGAGGTTCGCTATCGCGGCCGGACCCTGCGCGCCGGCAACCTGCTCTACGACATCAGCTCCGGCGTCATCACGGCGCGTGAGAAGGTCGTGGTGATCGATCCGTCCGGCGCTGTGACCTTTGCCGACATGATGGTTCTGGATGAGGAACTGCGGTCCGGCGTGGCCCAGGGCTTCTCCGCGCGCCTGGCCAACAATGTGAAGATCGCCGCCGCCACCGCCGTTCGCCGAAGCGATGCGGTCAACGAGCTGGACAAGGCGATCTACACGCCCTGCGAAATCTGCGTCGAAGACCCCGCGCGGCCGCCGTCCTGGTCGATCCGGGCCGACAAGGTGATCCAGGATCGCGACAAGCAGATCATCTACTATCGCAACGCCGTCATCGAGATGTTCGGCGTGCCGGTGTTCTATGCGCCGGTGTTCTGGCATCCGGATCCCAGCGCCGAGCGCAAGTCGGGCCTGCTGCCGCCTAAAATCGTCGCCTCGGACCGCCGGGGCCTCTCCTACGAACAGCCCTACGCCTGGATCATCTCGCCGTCGGAAGACCTGGTCATCAGCCCGCAGCTGAACACCCGGGTGAACCCGTTCCTGAACCTCCAGTGGCGCCGGCGCTTCAGCTCGGGGCAGATCAACGCCCGCTTCGGCTACACCTACGAGAACGACCTCGACGGCGATGGCGACCGGATCGGCGATCTGACCTCGCGCAGCTACGTCCTCGCGGACGGCGCATTCGATCTGTCCGAGCACTGGCGCTGGGGCTTCACCGCCGAGCGGGCGTCCGAAGACCTGATCTTCGACAAGTACGACATCAGCGACATCTACGCGCAGCGGGGCCTGGTCCAGACCGGCGACCGGCGCCTGACTTCGCAGGTCTATGCGGTGCGGCAGGACGAGCGGTCCTACTTCAGCATCGCCGCTGTCAGCGTCCAGGGCCTGCGACCGGGCGACAACGATCGCACCTTCCCGAACATCGCGCCGCTGGTCGAAGGGTACTGGGAGCCCGTCGGGCCGGTCTTCGGCGGCCGCCTGCGCGCCCGGGGACGGGCCGTCGGCCTGACCCGTGAACAGTCGCAGTTCGTGGCCGCGCAACCCGGCGCCGACAGCGCCCGGGCGTCGGCCGGAGTCGACTGGCGCGCCACCATCACCATGCCGGGCGGGCTGCGGCTGTCGCCGTTCGCCGAAGCCCGCGGCGATCTCTTCAACGTCAGCGACCTGCCGCCGCCGAATCTGGGCGAGGACGCCAGTATCAGCCGGGCCGTGGGCGTCGTCGGGGTGGACGTCAGCTACCCGCTCTATCGTCGGGACGGCGACCGGACCATCGTGCTGGAACCGCTGCTGCAGGTGGCGCTGTCCCCGGACAGCGATCCCAATCCGCTGATCGCCAACGAAGACAGCTCGGTGCTCGAGTTCGACGAGACCAACCTCCTGACGGCCAACAAGTTTCCGGGCTTCGACCTCTACGAGGGCGGCCAGCGGGTCAACGTCGGCGCCCGGGCGACGCTGCTCTATGACGACGGACGCAATCTGAGCCTGCTGGTCGGGCGCAGTTTCCGTCGCGAGCCGGATCCGCAGTTCCCGGCGCGCAGCGGCCTGCAGCCGAAGTCCTCTGACTGGATCGTGGCCGCTGACGGCGGCCCGGTCGACGGCCTGAACTTCTTCACCCGCGCGCGGTTCGACGCCAACAACTGGGACCTGCGGCGGATGGAAGTGGGCGTGAACGTCGACTTCAACCGGGCGACGGGCTTTGTTCGCTACCTGCGCGACAACCAGGACATCACCGGAGTCCAGCGCGAGGATGTCGACTTCGCCGGCGAAGTGATGATCGCCGGCAACTGGGGCGTGACCTTCGCCGGCGTACGCGACGTTGAAAACGACGTCTGGCGGCGGCAGGAATTTGGCGCGCTTTACCGCGACGATTGTATCGACCTGGCGGTCGTCTGGGTGCACGAGGAAACCTACAACCGCACGCTGGGTCCGACGGACTCGGTGATCCTGCGCCTAACGCTCGCCACATTGGGCGATAAAGGCTACAGGCAATGAAATTCGGCCAGGCCCTTGCGTTTTCGGCGGGCCAGACACTCAAGGGAACGACCAGATTGATGAAGCCGGCGAGCAGCATGACGGGCTTGGCTATGGCGGCGGCTGCCGTTTTCAGCCTGAGCCTCGCTCCCGTGGCGCACGGACAGGACGCGCCCGCGCCCGTGGCGCCCTCCGTGCCGGCCGCACCCCTTCCGACGGTGTCTGAAAGCGTCGCGGCCATCGTCAACGACGACATTGTCTCGACCTATGACCTCGTCCAGCGCATGCGGCTTCTGGTCCTGACGGCCGGCATGCAGCCGACCCAGGAGAATCTGCCGCAGCTGCAGCGCGAGGCGCTGCGCGGGCTGATCGAGGAGCGACTGGAGATCCAGGAGCTGCGCCGCGTCGAGCGCGAGAACAAGATCGAGATCATCGCCTCCGACGCCGATGTCGACGAAGCGGTCGCCGACATGGCCCGCGGCGCCAACAACATGACCGCCGAGCAGCTCGTGGCGCAGCTGCGCGCCGCCGGCATCGGTCCCGAAACGCTGCGCGCTCAGCTGCGCGCCGAGATCAGCTGGCAAGGCTATATCAGCGGCCGCTTCCGCAGCCGCCTGCGGATCGGCCGCGACCAGATCAAGGCGACGCTGGACCGCCTGGCCGCCCAGGCGAGCAAGCCGCAGTACCAGATCAGCGAAGTCTACATCGACGCCAACCGCGTCGGCGGGATGCAGGTCGCCTATCAGGGCGCCCAGACGCTGATCGACCAGATGCAGCAGGGCGCCCCGTTCCCGGCCGTCGCGCGTCAGTTCTCGTCCTCCCCGACCGCTGCGAACGGCGGCGACGCCGGCTGGATCGGCGCCGGCGAGATGCCGACCGAGGTCGACAGCGTGCTGGAGCAGATGGGACCCGGCCAGCTTTCGCCCCCGATCGCCACGCGCGACGGCGTCTACATCATTTTCCTGCGTGAGAAGCGCTCCGGCTCAAGCGTGCAGATGGTCACGCTGAAGCAGATCGCCGCGCCCCTGCCCGAAGACGCCTCCCCCGAACAGGTCCAGGCGGCCGCCAATACGCTCGAAGGCCTGCGGTCACAGGTGACCGGCTGCGCGGACCTCGAAGCCAAGGCCGGGGCCGAACCCGCCGTTCTGGCCGGCGATCTGGGCGAAGCCGAAGTCACCGGCCTGGCTGAAGGATTCCAGCAAGCGATCGCCTCCACGCCGGACGGTCAACTGTCGCAAGCGATCCGCACGCCGCTCGGTCTTCACCTGGTGATGGTCTGCGGGCGTCGCGCCAGCGGCGCGCAACTGCCCACGCCCGAACAGGTCGAAGCGCGCCTGATGAGCGTTCAGCTGTCGAACATCTCCAAGCGGATCCTGCGCGACCTGCGCACCAGCGCGACCATCGAGACACGGTGACGACGGCGCCTCTGGCCCTGAGTCTGGGCGATCCCGCCGGGATCGGTCCGGAAATCACGGTCAAGGCGTGGCGCGCCCTGCGCGATCAGGGACCGGCCTTCATGGTGGTCGGCGACGCCCAGGCCCTGGCCTCGGCGCCTGGAACGCCTGCTCCGATCCGAACCGTTACGGGACCGGAAGACGCCCTGAAGGCGTTCTCCTCCGCCATCCCGGTGCTCGACATCCCCCTGGCCGCGTCGGTCGTCGCCGGACAGCCCAATCCAGCCAACGGCGGGACCGTCATCCGCTGGATCGAAACCGGCGCCGCCCTGGCCCTGACCGGCGCGGTCAGCGGCCTGGTCACGGCGCCCATCGCCAAGGCTCCGCTCTACGCCGCCGGGTTCCGCTTTCCGGGCCATACAGAGTTCCTCGCCGACCTGACGGCCGCCAGCGATCATGACGGCCCCAAGGGGCCAGTGATGATGCTGGTCGCCGCGGACCTGCGGGTGGCGCTGGCGACCATTCACGCGCCGCTGTCGGCCGTCCCGGGACTGCTGACGGTCGAGGGGGTTGTGAACACCGGCCTGGTGACCTTCGGGGCGCTCAAGCGGGACTTCGGTATCGCCGCGCCGCGCCTGGTTCTGTGCGGCCTCAATCCGCATGCCGGCGAATCGGGCGAGATCGGCCGGGAGGAGATCGACATCCTGCAACCCGCCGCCCGGGCGCTGAGGGACCTCGGCGTCGATGTCCGGGGTCCCCTGCCCGCCGACAGCCTGTTCCACGCCGAAGCGCGCGCCGGCTATGACGCCGCCCTCTGCATGTACCATGACCAGGCGCTGATCCCGGTGAAGATGCTCGACTTCTGGGGCGGGGTGAACGTCACCCTCGGCCTGTCGATCGTGCGCACCTCGCCCGACCACGGCACCGGGTTCGACATCGCCGGACGCGGCCTCGCCCGGGCCGACAGCCTGATCGCGGCCATCCGCCTGGCCGCGCAGATCGCGGAGCGGCGCGCATGAGCCTCGCAGACCTGCCCCCCCTGCGCGACAGCCTCAGCGAACATGGCTTGCTGGCGGACAAGAGCTTCGGCCAGCACTTCCTGCTGGACCTGAATATCACCCGCAAGATCGCGCGCCTCGCCGGGCCGCTGGACGGCGAGACGGTCATCGAGGTCGGCCCTGGCCCCGGCGGCCTCACGCGCGCCCTGCTGGAGGCCGGCGCGCGGGTGATCGCCGTCGAGAAGGACGCCCGCTTCCTGCCGCTGCTGAACGAACTGGCGGACGCCGCTGACGGCCGCCTGACGCTGGTCGAGGCCGACGCCCTGAAGGTCGATGAGGCGGCGCTGGCCGCAGGCGCCGGCCATGTCGTCTCAAACCTCCCCTACAACGTCGGCACGCCGCTGCTGATCAAATGGCTGACCGGCAAGTGGCGCCCCGTCTCCATGACCCTGATGTTCCAGAAGGAAGTCGCCGACCGCATCGCCGCGCCGGTGAACGACGACGCTTATGGACGGCTGGGCGTCATCTGCCAGGCGTTGTGCCAGGCGAAGGTCGTCATGGACCTGCCCCCTCGCGCCTTCACCCCGCCGCCCAAGGTGTCCTCTGCCGTGGTGCGGCTGGACCCGCTGGCGACGCCGCCGTCGACGGCGGAGATCGCGGCGCTGGAAAAAGTCACCGCGGCAGCCTTCGGCCAGCGCCGCAAGATGCTGCGCTCGAGCCTCAAGGTGCTCGGCGGCGAGGCGCTGTGCGTGAAAGCCGGAATTGATCCGAACGTCCGGGCGGAAACGGTTCCGGTGGCAGGGTTTCTCGCCCTGGCGCGGGCCTTGTAACCCTAAAGCTTCGGCAGTTCCTCGGCCAGCAGCTCGTCCACGAACGGCGCGATCCAGAGGTTGCGCGCGGCCTTGCGGCGTTCGGCGTGGTAGATGTGGGCGAGGTCCGCATACGCGCGGTCGAAGTCCTCGTTGAGCACGACGTAGTCGAACGTCTCCCACTGGACCAGCTCGTCCTTGGCGCGGGAAATCCGCTCGCGGATGACCTCCTGGCTGTCCTGCGAACGGGCCAGCAGGCGACGGCTCATCTCCGCCAGCGAGGGCGGCAGGATGTAGACCAGCACCGAGTCTTCCGGCGCCTGGGCGTGGATCTTCATCGCACCGTGATAGTCGATGTCGAACAGGGTGCTTTCGCCGCGCGCCAGCGCATCCATAATCGGCGCGCGCGGGCTGCCGTAGCGGTTGCCGTAGACCTCGGCCCACTCGAGGAAGTCATCGGCCTCGATCATCCGGTCGAACTCCGGCCGGTCGACGAAGTGGTAGTCGCGGCCCTCGTGCTCGCCGGGACGCGGCTTACGCGTGGTCGCCGAGATCGACAGGTGCAGGTCCGAATGGTCGGCCACAAGGCGGCGGGTCAGCGAGGTCTTGCCCACGCCCGACGGCGCCACGATCATCAGCATCAGACCCCGTGTCTTGCGGGGTTCTTCACTCGACATTCTGCACCTGCTCGCGGAACTGCTCGATCACCGCTTTGAGGTCGAGGCCGATGGCGGTCAAGGCCGGCGTCGCCGATTTCGAACAGAGGGTGTTGGCCTCGCGCATGAATTCCTGGGTCAGGAAGTCGAGGCGGCGACCGGCGGCGGCGTCCGCAACCAGCAGCCCCCGCGCCGAGGCGACGTGGGCGGCGAGCCGGTCGAGCTCTTCGCGGACATCGGCCTTTACGGCCTGGGCCGCGGCCTCCTGAATGATCCGCTCTTCGGACGCAGCCTCTCCGGCCAGTTCCTTCAGCCGGCGGGCGAAGCGGTCACGGATCACGGCCGGCTGGCCGGCGGCCACGGACTCTGCGGCGGCCACAAGCTCGGCGATCCGGTCGACCTGTCCGGTCAGCACCGGGGTCAGGGCCGCGCCTTCCGACAGGCGCGAGGCGCGCAGCGCGTCCAGCGCCGCCAGCAGGCTCGTCGCCATGGCCTGTTCCACCGCCTCGCGGACGGCGGGATCATCCTCGGCGTCGACAGCCTCCAGCACCCCGCGCAGGGCCAGCAGCCCGTCCGCCGTAGGCGGCTGGGCCCGGCCGGACTTCACCAGCGGTTCGAGCAAGGCGAGGTAGCGGTCCATCTGTTCGACGTTGACCGACACAGTGACCGTGGACTCGGCGCGTTTGGCCTGCAGGCCGACATTGACCTGTCCCCGCTGGAACCGGGCCTGGGCGCCGTCGCGCACGCCCTTTTCCAGCAGATCGAACCCCGGCGGGCCGCGGAAGCGGACGTCGAGGTTGCGGCCGTTCACGGAGCGGGCCTCGACAGCCCAGGACCAGGCCCCTTCGGCTCCTTCGACACGGGCGAACCCGGTCATACCCGACAGCGCCACCTACTTGCCCGTCCGGGCGCGCCAGGCGCGCCACTTCTCGACATTGCGCTGGTGCTCTTCGTAGGTCGCGGCGAAGGCGTGGCCGCCGCTGCCGTCGGCGACGAAGAAGATGTAGTCGGTGGCGGGCGGATCGAGGACGGCCGCCAGCGAGGCTCGGCCCGGATTGGCGATCGGCGTCGGCGGCAGCCCCTCGATGGCGTAGGTGTTGTAGGGGGTCGGCGCCTTCAGCTCGGACAGGAAGATGCGGCGTCCCAGCGGGCGGCCCTTGGTGATGCCGTAGATGATCGTCGGATCGCTCTCCAGCCGCATGCCTTTCATCAGCCGGTTGACGAACACCGAGGCGACCTGCGGGCGCTCGCTGGCGACCCCGGTCTCCTTCTCGACGATGGAGGCCAGGATCACGGCCTCTTCCGGCGTGCTGATCGGCAGGCCGGCCTTGCGCTTGGCCCAGAGGGTCGCCAGCAACTTGTCGCGGGCGTCCATCATCCGCTGCAGCACCGCCGCGCGGTCCTCGCCCCGCTGGTAGTCGTATGTTTCGGGCAGGATCGAGCCCTCAGGCGGCGTCGGGGCGACGCCGGTCAGAGCGTCTTCCTTGTTGAGGATGTCGATCGCCATCTCGACGGTGATCCCCTCGGGGATGGTCACCTGGTGGCGGACGATCCTGCCGGCGCGGATGTCGCCGAGGACGCGCGACATCGGCGCCTTCGAGGGGAACTCGTATTCGCCGGCCTTGAGACCCCGCGCCGAGCCGGTGACCTGGGCCGCGGCGATGAAGATGGCGCTGGAGCGAACCACCTTCGCCCGTTCGAGCGAGGCGGCGATCTCGTTGAGCCCGGCGCCCTTGCGGAGCATGACGACGGCGGGTTGGCCGTCCGTCGTCGCCGGTCCGGGACCGCGATAGCTCCACACCGCCCAGACCGCCACGACGACGAGCGCCAGCGACAGCGTGGCGAAGGCGCTCATCGCCATGATCAGCAGGCGGCGCATCAGGCTCAGGCCGGCAGGTCTGGACGCTTTACGGCTCACGACGCCTTCTTGAAGATCACACAGGCGTTGGTGCCGCCGAAGCCGAAGCTGTTGGACATCGCGGCGTTGATGACCATCGGTTTCGCCTTGTGCGGGACAAGGTCGATCGGCGTCTCGAACTCGGGGTTATCGAGGTTGATCGTCGGCGGCGCGATCTGGTCGCGCAGGGCCAGGATCGAGAAGATCCCCTCCACCGCGCCGGCCGCGCCGAGCAGGTGGCCGGTCATCGACTTGGTCGAGGACATGGCCACGTTCTTCGCATGATCGCCGAGCAGACGGGTGACCGCGCCGAGCTCAAGGCCGTCGGCCATGGTCGAGGTGCCGTGGGCGTTGACGTAGTCGATGTCGCTCGCCGTCAGGCCGGAGTCCTTCAGCGCCGCGGTCATGGCGCGGAAGCCGCCCTCGCCGTCCTCGGACGGCGCGGTGATGTGGTAGGCGTCGCCCGACAGGCCGTAGCCCGCCACTTCGGCGTAGATCTTCGCCCCGCGCGCCTTCGCGTGCTCGTACTCTTCCAGCACCAGGATGCCGGCGCCCTCGCCCATGACGAAACCGCCGCGATCCTTGTCATAGGGTCGCGAGGCCGCCTCGGGACGGTCGTTGAAGTCGGTGGCCATGGCGCGGCAGGCGATGAAGCCGGCGATGCCGATCGGGCAGATCGCCGCCTCGGCGCCGCCGGCGACCATGATGTCGGCGTCGCCGTACTTGATCATCCGGGCCGCGTCGCCGATCGCGTGGGCGCCGGTGGCGCAGGCGGTGACCACCGAGTGGTTCGGGCCCTTGAAGCCATAGCGGATGGAGACCTGGCCCGACGCCAGGTTGATCAGGGCCGAGGGGATGAAGAACGGGCTGATCCGGCGGGGGCCCTTGTCGCGCAGTTCGAGCGACGTCTCGGCGATCCGCGCCAGGCCGCCGATGCCCGAGCCGATGATCACGCCGGTGCGCAGCTTCGTCTCTTCGTCGGTATCGTCCAGCCCGGCGTCCTTCACGGCCTCATCGGCCGCCGCCATGGCGTAGAGGATGAAGTCGTCGACCTTGCGCTGGTCCTTGGGGGCCATCGTGTCGTCGGGGTTGAACGAACCCTCGATGTCGGGCCCGCCGCCGCCGCGGCCATCGACGCGCGGCACCTCGAAGGCGATCTGGCAGCCGTATTCCTCGGGATCGAACGTGGTGATCCGGCCGGCGCCGGACTTTCCGGCCAGAATGGCCTTCCAGGAAACCTCTACGCCGTTCCCCAGGGGGGTCAGGAGGCCAAGGCCAGTGACGACGACACGCCGCATGGGATCAACTCCTTGCCCCGCTCAGGCCCGGGGGTCAGCTCAAAACGAAGCCGCCGCGCGCGTCGGGCGGACCCGACACCGCGCGGCGGTGAATCGACCGGAAAAGGGTCTGCGGATCAACCGCCGACTTTTTCCGAGATGAACTTCACGGCGTCGCCGACCGTCTGGATGTGCTCAGCGGCGTCGTCGGGAATTTCGATGTCGAATTCTTCCTCGAAAGCCATCACCAGCTCGACGTTGTCGAGGCTGTCGGCGCCCAGGTCATCGATGAAGCTCGCCTTCTCGGTGACCTTCTCGGGATCGGCGTCGAGATGCTCGATGACGATCTTACGCACACGCTCGAGAATGTCGGACATTCGTTCTGGTCCTCTTTAGGTCTTTAGTGGTCCCGCCGCCGAAGCGGTCACGGGAAATCGGGGGCTTCGCTACCATGTTCCATTCGGTGAGGCCAGCGGCCAGCCGACGAACCATGGCGGTCGTCAGATCATCGCCATGCCGCCGTTCACGTGCAAGGTCTGACCGGTGACATAGGCGCCTTCCTGGCTGGCCAGATAGACGCAGGCGGCGGCGACATCATCGCCCGAGCCGAGCCGGCCGGTGGGGATTTTCCCAAGGATGGCCTCGCGTTGCGCCTCATTGAGCTCGTCGGTCATCGGGCTGGCGATGAAGCCCGGCGCCACGGTGTTCACCGTCACGTTACGACTGGCCACTTCCTGGGCCAGAGCCTTGGAGAAGCCGATCATGCCGGCCTTGGACGCGGCATAGTTGGCCTGGCCGGGGTTTCCGGTGACGCCGACGACCGAGGTGATTCCGATGATCCGGCCCCAGCGGCGTTTCATCATCCCGCGCAGGGCGGCGCGCGACAGGCGGAAATAGGATTCGAGGTTCACCTTGATGACCTGTTCCCAGTCGTCGTCCTTCATCCGCAGCATCAGGCCGTCGCGGGTGATACCGGCGTTGGCGACCAGAATGTCCAGATCCTTGCCCGAGGCCGCCTCTGCCGCGGCGATCAGACCGTCGACGCTGGCCGAATCGGAGAGGTTGGCGGTCACCGCGCTGGTGCGCTCGCCCAGTTCCGCGGACAGGCTCTCCAGCGCCGCTTCGCGCGTGCCGGACAGGATCACGTGCGCGCCCTGGGCATGCAGGGCCCGGGCGATGGAGCCGCCGATGCCGCCTGTGGCGCCGGTGACGAGGGCGGTCTTGCCGGTGAGGTCGAACATTTTCTTCTCCCGCTCATCCCGGCGAAGGCCGGGACCCAGGTTTGTTTGTGTCTCCTAACCGCATTCCCCCGCCCCTTCGGAAAAAAGGCTGGGTCCCGGCCTTCGCCGGGATGAGCGGACAGGAGGGCTAAAGCGACTTGGCGAACGCTTCCAGGTCGGCCGGCGTGTTCAGCGGCGTGGCTTCGGCGTCGGGGGCGATGCGCTTGGCCATGCCGGACAGGACCTTGCCGGCGCCGGCCTCGGCGAAGCGGGTCACCCCGCCCTCCCCGGCCATCCACTCCATGCTTTCGCGCCAGCGCACCCGGCCGGTGACCTGTTCGACCAGCATCCGGCGGATCGCCTCCGGGTCCAGGGTCGGGCGGGCGGTGACATTGGCCACCAGCGGCGCGCGCGGCGCGATGATCGTCGCGGCGGCCAGGGCGGCGGCCATCTCGTCGGCCGCCGGCTGCATCAGCGGGCAGTGGAACGGCGCGGAGACGTTCAGCGGAATGGCGCGGGCGCCCAGTTCCTTGGCCTTTTCGATCGCGCGGTCGACCCCGGCCCGGTCGCCGGAGATGACCACGTTGCCATTGTTGTTGTCGTTGGCCACGACACAGACGCCGACCTCGGCGCCGGCGGCGGCGGCGGCTTCAGCCAGGGCGACGTCGGTCTTCGGTCCGATCAGCGACGCCATCGCGCCCTGCCCCACCGGCACCGCTCGCTGCATGGCCTGGCCGCGCAGCTTCAGCAGGCGGGCGGTGTCCGACAGGCTGATCGCGCCGGCGGCGGCCAGCGCCGCGTATTCGCCCAGCGAATGGCCGGCGACGAAGGCGGCCTTCTCGACCGGCACGCCCATTTCCTTCTCCAGCGTGCGCATCACGGCCATGCTGACGGCCATCAGGGCGGGCTGGGCGTTCTCGGTCAGGGTCAGGTCCGTATCCGGACCTTCACGCATCAACACCGAGAGTTTCTGCGACAGCGCGTCGTCGACTTCCTGGAACACTTCGCGGGCGCTGGCGAAGGCTTCAGCCAGCTCGGCTCCCATGCCGACGGCCTGACTGCCCTGGCCGGGAAAGATAAAGGCGAGGCTCATGGCCGCTCCTGTCGGTTCGATTACGGCGGGCACGGTTAGGCGAAAGGCTGGCGGCGGGCAACCTTCCCGGTCTATCTCATGGCATCGGTTCAGGACTCACCGCGTGCCCGCCTATAAACTCGTGATCTTCGACTTCGACGGAACCCTTGGCGACACCATGGGGTGGTTCCTCGACACGTCCGACGCCATGGCCGACAAATTCGGCTACCTGAAGGTCGACCGGAGCCGGCTCGACACCCTGCGCCACCTGAGCGCGCGCGAGCTGATGAAGGTCCAGAAGCTTCCGGCGCTGAAGATGCCGATGATCGCGGCGCACTTTCACAAGCTCATGGCGCAGGACGCCGCCTCGATCCGCATGTTCGACGGCGCGGCCGAGGTTCTGCGCGGCCTGCACGCGGCCGGCGTAAAGCTGGCGGTGGTCAGTTCCAACACCGAAGCCAACATCCGTGTGGTGCTCGGCGAGGAGCTGAGCGGCCTGGTCTCACAGTTCGCCTGCGGCGCCTCGGTGTTCGGCAAGGCCAGCAAGTTCAGGCGCGTGCTGAAGACCCATGGCGTCGCCGCGGCGCAGGCCCTGAGCATCGGTGACGAGATCCGCGACATCGACGCGGCGCGCGACGTCGGTCTGGGCGTCGGCGTCGTCTGCTGGGGCTATACCGCGCCCGAAGCCCTCAAGGCCCAGTCGCCGGATCACGTGTTCGCCACACCCGCCGATATCGTCGCGCAACTGGTCTGAGCGCCGGCGCCTCTGGCGTTGCCGCTGCGGCATCCCCTAGGCTGACAAAAAACCCAGGGAGAGTGGTCATGCGGGCGGTCATCAGGCGTAACGGAGCACTGGTCTGCGACGTGGTCGAGGAGCGTGATCCCGGCCCCGGTCAGGTGCGGGTCAAGACGCTCGCCTGCGGCATCTGTGGATCGGACCTGCACGCCCTCCACTACCTGGACCACATGGTCGAAATGGGCCGGCGCGCCGGCGCCACCGGCGGGATGGACCCGAAGAAGGACATCGTCTTCGGACACGAATTCTGCGCCGAGGTGCTTGAAGGCGGACCCGGCGCGAACCGGTTCAAGGCCGGGACGCGGGTCGTCTCGATGCCGATCAACATGGGCCCGGACGGGTTCGACGCCATCGGCTACTCCAACAAGTATGTCGGCGGCTTCGCCGAACGGATGATCCTGACCGAAGGCCTGCTGCTGGAGGTGCCGAACGGCCTCTCCACCGACCATGCCGCCCTGACCGAGCCGATGGCCGTGGGCGTTCACGCCGTCGCCAGCGCCGCGCTGGACAACAACTCGGTTTCGCTGGTGCTCGGTTGCGGTCCGGTCGGTCTGGCGGTCATCGCCGCTCTCAAGGCGCGCGGGCACGGCCCGATCATCGCGGCGGACTTCTCACCCCGTCGCCGGGCTGCCGCGGAGGCGATGGGCGCCGATGTCGTCGTCGATCCGGCGCTGACCGGTCCGCACACGAAATGGGGCGACTTCGGCGTTCCCGCGACGATGGACGGCATGCGCGCGGCGATCTTCGGCGGCGTATCGTTCGGCCGCCCCGTGGTCTTCGAATGCGTCGGCGCGCCGGGCGTGCTGCAAAGCGTGATCGAGGGCTGCCCGCCCAAGGCCCAGATCATCGTCGCCGGCGTCTGCATGGAGCCCGACAAGATCGAGCCGTCCCTGGCGATCAACAAGCAACTCGATTTGCGGTTCGTGCTGGGCTATCAGCCTGACGAATTCGCCCAGACGCTGAATGATATCGCCGAAGGGCGGCTGAATGTGGAACCCTTGATCACCGCGAAGGTTGGTCTGGACGGAGTCGCCCAGGCCTTCAGCGATTTGGGCAATCCGGAGTCGAACGTGAAGATTCTGGTGGAGCCCGGGCGCTGACCTGTCCGAAATGAGCACTATGTCCCGTCGTATCGTCTTTGGCCTGATCGCCGCGCTTGTCTCGTCCGGCGCCGTCTTTGCGGCGGCGCAGCCGCCCGAGGCGCTGCGCGAGGCGGTCAAGGCCGAGATCGCCGCGGCCATGGGCCCTGTCGAGGCCGGGGATCCGCCGCGGCCCGAGCCGTCGGGCGCGATGTTTCACCGCGTCGATATCAACAACGACGGACTGGCGGACTGGCGCATCGACTTCAGCAAGTCCCCCAACGCGTCCTACTTCTGCGGCACGGGCGGCTGCCGCCAGCGCATCTACGTCTCGACGCCCGAGGGCGGCTACGATCTGGTGTTCGACAACACCGTGCGCCAGTTCAAGCTGCGCCGCACCAAGGGGCAGACTGTTCTGGACGTGGATTTCCACGGCTCGACCTGCAGCGGCTTCGGCGTCGACGCCTGCCCGCGCAGCTACGGCTGGAACGGGACCGCCGCCCGGTTCCTCGAACGACCGGCGCAGAATGGTCAGACCTTCCTGATCGGCGGACCCGCCCGCCCGGTCATCATGGCCGAAACCTGGCTGCCGGCGCCGGTAAGAGCCGCCGTCGCCGCCAAGACCAAAGCCTGTGAGGCCGTCGGCGGCGGTTACCCCTTCTCTGACGCCTACGTGACCGATGTCGCCGACCTGAACCGTGACGGCGTGCGGGACTGGGTCGTCGGCGGCGGCTACGACAGCTGCGCCTTCACCGAAGCGGCGCCGGACAATGCGCCGGACTTCACGACCGAGGTCTTCGTCAGCACGCCCGCCGGCTTCGTCCGCGCGTTCGACGATCACAGCCCGGTCTGGGGTCTCGACCTGGCCGGCGGCACGGCGGCCTTCGTGACGCTCCAGGGCGCCGAAGACTGCGGTCTGAACGGCAAGGACTGCCAGCGGACCCGCTGGCGCTGGGACGGCGCGGCCCTTGTCAGCAAGGCGCCCGACCTCCCCTGATCGACACAGCGGACCGGCTGCCTGCCCCCCGATCAGGGGTTGAGCAGAGCTGCCCGGCGTCGGACGGTGCCGACGCTGGCGATCGACGCCGGCGTCCGGGCCGGAACGGCTGCCTGACAGGTGTGATCTTGAAACGCGTGATCCTCGGCGCGGTTGTCGCGCTTCTGCTGACCGGCGCGGCGACGGCCGCCCCGTCCGTTCCGGCGGAAGTCCGCGAGGCGGTCAACGTCCTCTACAACGCATCCATGCAGGCCACGGTCGACGAGGAGGCGCCTGGGCCGGCGCCGGTGTTCGTCGCCCCGGCGCGGATGTTCCGGAAGGTCGACGTCAACGGAGACGGCGCGCCTGACTGGCGGGTCGATTTCGAACGGGCCGAGAACGCCTCGTTCTTCTGCGGCACGGGCGGCTGCCAGCAGCAGGTCTGGGTCTCGCGCCGGGGCGGCGGCTATATCCTGGCGTTCGACACCAATGTGCGTGAGTTCGCGCTGCGGCGGGTCAAGGGCGAGCGCGTGCTGGACGTCGACTTTCACGGCACGACCTGCGGCGGTTACGGCGCCCAGGAATGCGATCGCCGCTACGTCTGGGATCCCCGCCTGCAGCGGTTCATCGAGCGGATCAACCGCAAGGGCGGGACCTGGCTGGAAGCGGGGCCCGCGTCGGTCATCGTCACGCCGGCCGCGGCCGCCCCGCCCGAAGCCTTCGTGCAGATCAACCGGTTCAAGGCGATCTGCACGGCAGTCGGCGGCGAACTTCGGGACGAGGCCGGCAGCTACAATGACCTGCCCGATCTCAATGGCGACGGCGTCCGGGACTGGGTGATCGGCACGGCCTACAGTTCCTGCGCGATGGGCGAGACCGGTCGCGACACACCGTCTCTGCCGCTGACGATTCTGGTCAGCCGCCAGGACGGGACCTTCAGCGTCGCCTTTGACGAGCTGCAGCCGCGTTGGGGGATCGAACTGGGCGCGGCCGCCCGCGTCATCACGTTCGAAGGCCCGGACTGCTCGTTTGACGGAACCGGCTGCATTCGCGTGGTCTGGCGCTGGGACGGCGAGCGGCTCGTGCGCACGCCGTGACTGGACGCCGGCGCGGGACGGTCTAACTGTCTGCGCATTCGGGAGACCCGCCATGAAACGCCTCGCCGCCGCCGTCATCGCCCTGAGCCTCCTCGCCGCGCCCGCCTTCGCCGCCCTCAAGGTCGGCGCGCAGGCGCCGGACTTCACGACAACCGCCTTCAAGGGCGGCCAGCCCGCGCCGTTCAAGCTTTCGAGCACGCTCAGGACGGGCAAGGTCGTGGTGCTCTACTTCTTCCCCTCGGCCTACACGTCGGGCTGTACGGTCGAGGCCCATGAGTTCGCCGTCGCCACGCCTGAGTTCGCCGCCATGGGCGCCAGCGTCATCGGCGTCACCGCGGGACGGGTCGAGGATCTGGCCAAGTTCTCCAAGGAAGAGTGCCGCGACGCCTTCCCGGTGGCCGGGGTGAGCAAGGAGACCATCAAGGCCTATGACGCCGTCCTGGCGTTCAAGCCCGATCTCTCGGACCGGGTGACCTACGTCATCGCGCCCGACGGAAAGATCATTCTGGCCTACACCGCCCTGACCGACCCGCTGTCGCACATCGCCAAGGCCAAGGCGGCGGTCGCCGCCTGGCGCAAGGCCAACCCGAAGTAGCGCCTCAGGACGCCTGCGCCGCCGGCTTTTTCGCCGCGTCGCAGCCCATCTTGCGGCAGATGCGCGCTTCCATGTCGCGCTGCAGGCGCGGGACCATCCCCTGCATCGCGACCGCCGACGCGGCGGAGAAGGCGGGCATCTTGGCGACGATGCTCTGGCCGTCCTTGCTGCCGTAGAAGTCCGCCAGGCCGCACAGTTCGCTCTCGGTGAAGGACGCGGCCATCAGAGGCGTGATCGTCTCCATCATCTCCGGAACCATCGCCGCGATGCCTTCGGTGACCGCTTCGCTCATCAGCCGCTTCTGCTCGGCCGTCAGGGTGGCGCCGGTCCGGCGTCGCTCCTGCTCGATCATCGAGGGCAGCATGCCGTTGATCATCCCGACCATGGTGTCTTTCATGTGCATTGCGTCGCTGTAGCGTTGCGCGCACTCGAGCGCCCGCGCGGACGGCGGCGCCTTTTCCGCCGCGACGGCCCTCGACGACACGGGCTGCAGGATGGCGGCGGCGCACAGCAGCGCGCTGACGGTCCGGATCATGGTGCTTACTCCCCCAGAATACGCCGGCAGGCTGACACAACCTTCGCGCGGACTTCAATCCCTCGCCGCGCTTGCCTTTGCGGCCAATCTGACCTATTAGCGCGCCCTTTCACGGAAGGCGGTCTCTCGCGGAGCCTTTCAGGTCGGGAAACTCCCGGCCGCCGCGAACAGACCCATCGTGACCCCGGGATCTTCCGCCCGAGGTTGCGCCGCCTTCCACAAGGAAGAAGGAAAACATGGCGCTTTACGAACACGTGCTTATCGCACGCCAGGACATCTCGCCCCAACAGGCTGAGCAACTCAACGAGGACATGAAGGCCATCATCGAAGGTCTCGGCGGTCACATCGCCAAGATCGAGTACTGGGGCCTGCGTAACCTCACCTACCGCATCAAGAAGAACCGCAAGGGTCACTATTCCCTGATGGCCATCGACGCTCCGGCGCCGGCCGTGAAGGAAATGGAACGCCAGTTGTCGATCAACGAAGACGTGCTGCGCTACATGACCGTCCGCGTCGAGGAACTCGACCTGGAACTGTCCCCGGTTCTCGCCCGCCGCGATCGCGATCGCAGCGACCGCCCCGAACGCCCTGAACGTGGCGATCGTCCCCGTGACGACTTCGCCGCAGCGTAAGGGAGAAAAAGATCATGAGCGACACTGATATCGACTCGGGCGCTGAAGCCCCCGCCGCGCCGGCCGCCGCCGGCGCCCGCCGCCCGTTCTACCGCCGCCGCAAGGTTTGCCCGTTCTCGGGCGCCGGCGCGCCGAAGATCGACTACAAGGACGTCAAGCTGCTGCAGCGTTACGTCTCCGAGCGGGGCAAGATCGTCCCCTCGCGCATCACCGCCGTCTCGGCCAAGAAGCAGCGTGAGCTGGCCCGCGCCATCAAGCGCGCCCGCTTCCTCGCCCTGCTCCCCTACGTCGTGAAGTAAGGGAACCGGACCGATGAAAGTTATCCTGCTCGAACGCGTAGAGGGCCGCGGCGCCCTCGGCGACATCGTCACCGTCAAGGACGGCTTCGCGCGCAACTACCTCCTGCCCCGCCACAAGGCGCTGCGGGCCACCTCGGCCAACATGAAGGTCTTCGACGCCCAGCGCGCCGAGATCGAAGTGCGCAACGCCAAGGCCAAGGACGCCGCCGGTGAAGCCGGTACGGCCCTGGACGGCACGTCCTACATCCTGATCCGTCAGGCGGGCGAAACCGGCCAGCTGTACGGTTCGGTCTCGGGCCGCGACGTCTCCGACATGGTCAATGCGGCCGGCGGCAAGATCGACCGGTCGATGGTCATCCTCGACAAGCCGATCAAGACCCTGGGCGTTCACCCGGTGAAGGTGAAGCTGCACGCTGAAGTCACCGTCACGGTGAACATCAACATCGCCCGCTCCGCGGACGAGGCCGAGCGTCAGGCCAAGGGCGAAAACGTCATCACCTCGCAGTTCGACGAAGACGCGGCCCTGGCGGCCGAGTCGGCGGCCGACATGGTCGAGGGCGGCGCCGGTTCGCACGACGGCGGCTTCGGCGACGACCGCTAGGTCGCTTCCGCACCACGAAGACAATCAGGGCGGTCCGGATTTCCGGGCCGCCCTTTTTCGTGCCGCGAATGTGAGCCGCTCAGTCCCGGCGACTGTGCGAACATACATGGAACCTCACAGATGAATCGCGGGTGCGACGGATCGGTCCGCGCGCGCGCAAATCACATTCGTTAACTAGGCGCATGGCTCTCGTTCCCGCTCTCGACCTTCGTCCGGTTTCCCACGACGCCCCGCTCGCCGTCGCGCCGTCGAACATCGAGGCGGAACAGGCGCTGCTGGGCGCGCTGCTGTACGACAACGCCGCCTACGAGCGGCTGAGCGACCGGCTGACGGCGCGCCACTTCTACGAACCGTTCCACCAGCGCCTGTTCGCGGCGCTGGAGAGCCACATCCGCAAGGGCCAGCTGGCCGAGCCGATCCTGCTGGCCGACGAGTTCAAGCGCGATCCGGCGTTCGAGGAGCTGGGCGGTCTGCGCTATCTGGCCGACCTCGTCGACCGCGCGCCGCCGGCGGCGAATGCGCCCGACTACGCCCGCGCCATCTACGACCTTGCGCTGCGCCGGGACCTGATCCGCATCGGCGGCGAGATCACCGTCGAGGCCCAGGCCCACGACGCCGAGATTTCGGCCCGCGACCAGATCGAGGCCGCCGAACAGAAGCTCTACACCCTGGCCGAAAGCGGCACCTCCTCGACCGGCTTCGTCAACTTCGCCGACGCCCTGACCGGGGCCGTCCAGATGGCCGCCGAGGCCTACAGCCGCGACGGCGGCCTGGCCGGCGTCTCGACCGGCCTGACCGACCTCGACAAGCAACTGGGCGGCCTGCACCCGTCGGACCTGCTGATCCTCGCCGGCCGTCCGTCGATGGGCAAAACAGCCCTGGCGACCAACATCGCGTTCAGCGTGGCCCGCGCCTACGCCTGGGAGCCGCAGCCGGACGGCACGCGCAAGACGGTCAACGGCGGGGTCGTGGCCTTCTTCTCGCTGGAAATGAGCGCCGAGCAGCTGGCCATGCGTCTGCTCGCCGACGTGTCCGGCGTCTCCTCCGACCGCCTGCGCAAGGGCGAGATCGACGCCAGCGAGTTCGGCCGCGTCCGCGACGGGGCCATCGAGGTGCAGGAAGCGCCGCTGTTCATCGACGCCACCGGCGGCCTGTCGATCTCCAAGCTGACCGCCCGCGCCCGTCGCCTGAAGCGCCAGCACGGCCTCGACCTGATCGTGGTCGACTACCTGCAGCTGGTGACCACCGACGCCGGGGGCAAGGAGGGCAACCGGGTGCAGGAGGTTTCGGCCATCACCGGCGGCCTCAAGGCCCTCGCCAAGGATCTCGGCGTGCCGGTCATCGCCCTCTCCCAGCTCTCGCGCCAGGTCGAGAACCGCGAGGACAAGCGGCCGCAGCTGTCAGACCTGCGGGAATCGGGCTCGATCGAGCAGGACGCCGACGTGGTCATGTTCGTCTATCGCGAAGCCTATTACCTGAGCCGCGCCGAGCCGCGCGAGGGTACGCCCGAGCACATGACCTGGCAGGAAGACCTCGAGAAGATCAACAACGTCGCCGAAGTGATCATCGGCAAGCAGCGTCACGGTCCGATCGGCACGGTGAAGCTGCACTTCCACGGCGACACCACCAAGTTCGGCAACCTCGCCCGCGAGGGCCGGTTCGACGTGCGTTGACGTCCTTCCTCCCCGCGTAGCGCTTGACCCGTCACCATCAGCCGCTTAGCCGCAGCGGATGACCGTCACCCGCCTGACCCTCGATCTGGACGCGCTCGCCCGCAACTATGCGGTCCTGCGCGATACGGCGGGCGTGGAGGCGGCGCCGGCGATCAAGGCGGACGGCTACGGCGTGGGCGCGTCGGAGGCCGCTCTGCGGCTCTGGGACGAGGGCGCGCGCAGCTTTCACGTCGCGCGGCTGACCGAGGGCGAGACCTTGCGCGCGGCGCTGGGCGAGCGGCCGGCGACGATCTACGTGCTGGACGGCCCGACGCCGGGATCGCAGAACCGCCTGCATGCGGCCCGGCTGACGCCGGTGATCAACAGCCTGGACCAGGCCGCGGCCTGGGACGGCGCCGCGGCGATCCACATCGATACCGGCATGAACCGGCTGGGCCTCTCCGCCGCCGAGGCCGCCACGCTGACGAGCCGGCCGGACGTCGTGCTGGTGATGAGCCACCTGGCCTGCGCCGGGAAGCCGGCCGACCCGATGAACGCCCTGCAACTGGAGCGCTTCCGCGCCGTCCGCGCGTTGTTCCCGCAGGCGCCGGCCAGCCTCGCCAGTTCCGGCGGCATCTTTCTCGGGCGCGACTACGCCTTCGATCAGGTCCGGCCGGGGATCAGCCTGTTCGGCGGGGGGCCGCACGACCGGCCCGACGCGCGGATCTCGACCGTCGTCACCCTGGAGGCCGCCATCCTGCAGATGCGCCAGGTCCCGGCCGGAGAGTCGATCGGCTACGCCCGCGCCTTCACCGCCGAGCGCGACCTGACCGTCGGCATCCTCGCGGCCGGCTATGCCGACGGCGTGCCATGGTCGGCGCATCCGGGCGGCCTGGTCTGGTTCGAGGGCGCGCTTCGGCGAATGGTCGGACGGATTTCCATGGACATGATCGCCGTCGACCTGACCGGCTGCAAAACGGCCAAGCCGGGCGAGATGGTCGAACTGGTCGGCGCGAACCTGCCGGTCGACGACGCGGCGAAGGCGGCCGGGACGACGGCCTATGAGCTGCTGACCCGGCTTTCGACGCGCGCCGAGCGCCGCTTCGTCGGCCGACCGTAACAGCGATCCGCGAACGAATGAAGAACGCCCGCGCGGATCTGCGCGGAAGTCGCTATTGTGACGCCTGCCCCCGAATCAGGAGTCCGCATGGCCCGCGACGGCGCCGTCTATGTCTGCCAGTCCTGCGGCGCGGCGCAGTCCAAGTGGGCGGGTCAGTGCCCGGCCTGCAACGCCTGGAACAGCCTGGTTGAAGAGGTCACCTCCCGCGCGCCGGGCTCGATGGCGGCAAGCAAGGCGACCAAGACGCGCGGCCTGGCGTTCGAGGGCCTCCAGAGCGACACCCCTGCCCCGCCGCGCATCGCCACCGGCGTCGACGAGTTCGACCGCGTCTGCGGCGGCGGCGTGGTGCCCGGCAGCGCCATCCTGATCGGCGGCGACCCCGGCGTCGGCAAGTCGACGCTGATGCTGCAGGTGGTCGCCCAGGCGTCCCTGCGTGGCGTGGCCTGCGCCTACATCTCTGGCGAAGAGGCCGTCGAACAGGTGCGCGGCCGCGCCGCCCGCATGGGCCTGGCCCACGCCCCGGTGAAGCTGGCCGCCGAGACGGCCCTGCGCGACATCATGGACGGGCTGAAGAAGGAGCACTTCGATCTGGTCGTGATCGACTCGATCCAGACCATGTGGAGCGACGCCCATGAGGCCGGCCCCGGCTCGGTCACCCAGGTGCGCAACTGCGCGTCCGAACTCGTGCGGCTGGCCAAGAAGCGCGGCGTGGCCGTGATCCTCGTGGGGCACGTGACCAAGGACGGCCAGATCGCCGGTCCGCGCGTTGTGGAACACATGGTCGATGCGGTGCTCAGCTTCGAGGGTGAGCGGGGCTATCCGTTCCGCATCCTGCGCGGGGCCAAGAACCGCTTCGGCGCGACCGACGAGATCGGCGTGTTCGAGATGGGCGACGCGGGCCTCAGCCAGGTGATCAACCCCTCGGCCCTGTTCCTCAACGAGGGCGGAGAGCGCGCCGCCGGCGCGGCGGTGTTCGCCGGCATCGAGGGCTCGCGCCCGGTGCTGGTGGAGTTTCAGGCGCTGGTGGCGCCGTCGGCCTACGGCACGCCCCGCCGGGCGGTCGTTGGCTGGGATACGGGCCGTCTGGCCATGGTGCTGGCGGTGCTGGAGTCGCGCTGCGGTCTCGCCTTCGGCAACAAGGACGTCTACCTGAACGTCGCCGGCGGGCTGCGGATCACCGAGCCGGCGGCGGACCTCGCGGCGGCGGCGGCCCTGGCCTCTTCGGCGCTCGACGAGGCCCTGCCGCAAGACTGCGTGGTGTTTGGCGAGGTCAGCCTGTCAGGCGAGGTGCGCCCTGTTGGTCGCGCCGAGACCCGCCTCAAGGAGGCCGCGAAGCTGGGCTTCAGACGCGCCCTCGCCCCGATGGGCGCCGGCGACAGCCTGGCGGTCACGGGCGTGTCCCGACTGGTCGACGCGGTGACCCGGATCGGAGAGCAGCGATGGAACTGACCCAGTTCGACTTTATCGCCGGACCGCTGCTGCTGGTCTCGGCGATCATCGGCTTCACGCGCGGCGCGACCAAGGAACTGATGACGGTGCTTGCCTTCCTGCTGGCGGTGATCCTGGCGATCGTCTGCCTGCGGTTCACAGCGCCGCTCGGCAGATCGCTCATCGATCCGGACTGGGCCGGCGTCGCCATTGCCCTGCTGTTCGTGTTCGGGCTCGCCTACATCGCGCTCAGGCTGCTGGGCTCGACCCTTGAGCGACAGGTTCGCGAGACGCAGGCCATGGGCATGCTCGACCGGGCCGTCGGCACCGGCTTTGGCCTGGTCCGCGCGCTTGTGTTGCTGGGCGGGTTCAGTCTGCTGTTCAACATGGCCACGCCCGCGGAGACCGCGCCGCGCTGGGTGACGAACGGGCTGTTTTATCCGCTGGCCGATGCATCCGGCCGCGTGCTCAAGGCCTTCGCCCCGAACGGCTTCGCGGTGGCCCAGACCGTGGCGCCGCGTGTGGAAAAGGCGGTTCGTGACGGTGTTATGGCGCCCAAGCCCGGAGAAAAAGGGTATGAGGCCGACGAACGCGACGCCGTGGACGATCTGGTGGAGAAAACGCGATGACCGCTAGCCGGACCAGCGACCGACAGGTGCAGCCTCCCGCCCGCGATCCGGACGACGACACGCTGCGGCTCGAGTGCGGCGTCTTCGGCGTCTTTGACGTCAGCGACGCGGCCGCCGTGGTGGCCCTGGGCCTGCACGCCCTGCAGCATCGCGGTCAGGAAGCCTGCGGCATCGCCGCCTTCGACGGCCAGAGTTTCACCACCGAACGCCACCTCGGCCACGTCGGCGAGGCCTTCACCGGCGCCGACCTGGTGGACCGCCTGCCGGGCACCTACGCCATCGGCCACACCCGCTACGCCACGGCAGGCGGCAGCGGCATCCGCAACGTCCAGCCGATGTTCGCCGATCTCGAGGCCGGCGGCGTCGCCCTGGCCCACAACGGCAACCTGACCAATTTCCTGACCCTCCGCGAGCAGCTGGTCTCTGACGGAGCCATCTTCCAGTCGACTTCGGACAGCGAGGTGATTCTCCACCTGATCGCCCGCTCGCGGAAGGCCCGCGTCGTCGACCGCTTCATCGACGCCATCAGCCAGATCGAGGGCGGCTACGCCCTGGTGGCCCTGACCAACAAGAAGCTGATCGGCGTGCGCGATCCGCTCGGCATCCGGCCGCTGGTGCTCGGCGACCTCGACGGCAAGCCGATCCTGGCCTCGGAGACCTGCGCGCTGGACATGATCGGCGCCCGCTTCGTGCGTGACGTCGAGCACGGCGAGATGGTGGTCATTTCGGAAACCGGCGTGGAAAGCCTCAAGCCGTTCCAGACCGGCGAGGCGCGGCCCTGCGTTTTCGAGTACGTCTACTTCGCTCGCCCCGACAGCGTCGTGAACGGCCGCTCGGTCTATGACGTGCGCAAGCGCATGGGCATGCGGCTGGCGGAAGAGACGCCCTGCACCGCCGATGTGGTCGTCCCGGTGCCCGACAGCGGCGTTCCCGCCGCTCTCGGCTACGCCAAGGCCAGCGGCATCCCCTACGAACTGGGCATCATCCGCAGCCACTTCATCGGCCGCACCTTCATCCAGCCGACCCAGGGCGTGCGCGAGCTCGGCGTGCGCATGAAGCACAGCCCCAACCGCGCGGTGCTCGAGGGCAAGCGCGTGGTCCTGATCGACGACTCGATCGTCCGCGGCACCACCAGCCGCAAGATCGTGCGCATGGTCCGCGAGGCCGGGGCGACTGAAGTCCACCTGCGCTCGGCCAGCCCGCCAATCATGTGGCCGGATTTCTACGGCATCGACATGCCCGACCGGGACAAGTTGCTGGCGGCGCGCAAGTCGCTGGCCGAGATGACTGCCTTCCTCGAAGTCGACAGCCTGGGCTTCCTGTCGGTCGAGGGGCTCTACTGGGCGCTGGAGGCAGGGCCGCGCAATCCGGCCTGCCCGCAGTTCACAGACCACTATTTCACCGGCGACTACCCGACCCGCCTGCTGGATCGCGAGATCGCCGAGGGCGGCCACGACAGCGGCCGGCAGCTGTCGTTCCTGGTGAGCGCGTGAGTCAGACGGGCGCGGGCTGGCTGAAGAGCCTCAAGCCCGACCCCTACATCATCGCCATCCTGCTGATGGTCGTGATCGCCAGCGTCCTGCCTGTGCATGGCCAGGGGGCCGTCTGGTTCGGCTGGCTGACCAAGGCGGCCATCGCGCTGCTGTTCTTCCTGCATGGCGCGCGTCTGCCGCGCGAGGCGGTGGTGGCCGGGCTGGTCCACTGGCGACTGCACCTGACGGTGCTGGCCTCGACCTTCGTGCTGTTTCCGCTGCTGGGATTGCTGTTCGTGCAGTTGCCCGAGAGCCTGCTCCCGGCGCAGTTGGCGGCGGGGGTGCTGTACCTCTGCCTGCTGCCCTCCACCGTGCAGTCCTCGATCGCCTTCACATCGCAGGCGCGCGGCAACGTCGCCGCGGCCGTCGTGGCGGCCTCGACCTCGAACCTGATCGGCGTGGTGCTGACGCCTGTGCTGGTCGGCGTCTTCCTGCACACCCAGACGGGCGGCCTGTCGCTGAAGGCCGTGCAGGACGTCGCGGTGCAGATCCTGCTGCCGTTCGCGTTCGGTCAGCTGGCCCGGCCGTTCGTCGGCGGCTGGGTCGCGCGGCATGCGAAACTGGTCAGCTACACTGACCGCGGCTCGATCCTGCTGGTGGTCTACGGCGCGTTCAGCGCAGCGGTCGTGGGTGGCCTCTGGAAGCAGGTCAGCGGGCTGGAGCTTGCTGTGCTTCTGGCGATCTGCGTGGTGCTGCTGGCGGTGGTTCTCGCGGCGACGCTGATGGCGGCCCGGGCCTTGAAGTTCTCGACCGAGGACGAGATCGTGACCGTCTTCTGTGGCTCCAAGAAGGGCCTGGCCACCGGCGTGCCCATGGCCAGCATTCTCTTCCCTGCCGCCAGCGTCGGCTTCATCGTCCTGCCGGTGATGCTGTTTCACCAGATCCAGCTGATGGCCTGCGCCGTGATCGCGCAAAGGTATGCGGCGAGGGTTCAAGAACCGACGACGAGCGGCTAGAAGCCCCGCATGGACTCCCTCCCTCTCAAGGACCGCGTCGCCCTGGTCACGGGCGCGACCCGCGGCATCGGCTATCAGGCCGCGCTGGGCCTCGCCCGCGCCGGCGCCCACGTCATTGCGCTGGGCCGCACCCAGGGCGCGCTGGAAGCGCTCGACGATGCCATTTTCGCCGAGACCGGCCAGCATGCGACGCTCGTGCCGATCGACCTGAAGGCTCCCGAAGGGCTCGACCCGCTGGGCGCGCACATCTTCGAGCGCTGGGGCCGGCTGGACATCCTGGTCCATTCGGCGGCCGTGCTCGGGGGCATCACCCCGACCGGCCATATCGACCTGAAGCGCTGGGACGAGGCCGTCGCGGTGAACCTGACGGCGAGCTGGCGGCTGATCCGGTCCTTCGAGCCGCTGCTGAGGGCCTCTGACGCCGGTCGGGCGATCTTCCTGACCACCGGCAGGGTGCAGCGTCCCAAGGCCTTCTGGGGGGCCTACGCGGCCACCAAGGCGGGGATGGAGGCGCTGGTGCGCTGCTGGGCCGACGAGCTCGAGTCCACCTCCGTGCGCGCCGTCCTGCTCGACCCCAATTCGATGCGGACAAGGATGCGCGCCGAGGCCTATCCCGGCGAGGATCCGGCCACGGTCACGGACCCGGCCGAGATCGCGCCGCTGATCGTGCAGCTGGCGCAGGCGGACCTCGGTCAGCCGACGGCTTCTGTGGTGTTCAGCGACTGGAAGGCGGCGGGCGGAAGGTTGCCGGCGAACGGGTGATGCTCCCCATCGGAGGAGCTGTCGGCGAAGCCGACTGAGGGGGTCCGCTCAGATTTCGGGTGACCCCCTCCGGCCCTTCGGGCCACCTCCCCCGATGGGGAGGATCTCAACTCAGCTCTTCTTCCCGGTCCGCGTCGACGGCCTCGGCGGACGACCCTTCACGGAGCCGCCGCCGCGCAGCTTCTGGATGCCCGGGCGCGAGCCCTTGGCGCCCTTGGCCTTGGTGAATTTCAGGGCCACCGCGGCGCGGGCCTTGGCGGCCTTGACCCCGGTCAGCTTGACGACGGTCTTCTTCACCGGCTTGGGCTTTTCGACCCCAGCCTCGGCGTTGGCGACCTCCTCGGCGCGGGCGGCCTTGGCCTCGGCGGCGAGCGCCATGGCCTTTTCCTTCTTGATCAGCCCGCCCGACTGGTAGGACGGCGCGCCGCCCTTGGCCTCGCCTTCCGCATAAGGGTTCTTGTTGCTCTTCAGCGTCAGGCGGATCGGCACGCCGGGCAGGTCGAAGCTCTCGCGCATCGAGTTCACGAGATAGCGGCGGTACTGCTCGGGCATCTGCTCGGCGCGGCTGGAGAACAGCACAAACGTCGGCGGACGGGCCTTGGTCTGGGCCATGTACTTCGGCTTGATCCGCTTGCCGCCGACGGCGGGGGGCGGGTGCCGCTGGATGGCCATGGCCAGCCAGTCGTTGAGGTCGCGGGTCTTCACCTTGGTCGACCAGTTCTCGTAGACCTTGGCCAGCGCCGGCATCAGCCGCTCGACCCCGCGACCGGTCTCGGCCGAGAGCGCCACGACGGGCGTGCCGCGCACCTGCGGCAGCATGCGCTCGGCGTGCTCCTGGAAGGCCTTCAGCCGCGCCTGCGGATCCTCGACGAGGTCCCACTTGGCCAGCACGAAGACCAGGGCCCGCCCTTCCCGCTCGACCAGGTCGGCGATCTGCAGATCCTGGATCTCGAACGGATGGGTGGCGTCCATCACCAGCAGGACGACCTCGGCGAAGGTGATCGCGCGGATCGAGTCCGAGGTGGAGAGCTTTTCCAGCTTCTCCTGCACCTTGGCCTTGCGGCGCAGGCCGGCGGTGTCGACCAGCCGGATCTTGCGGTCGTTCCATTCCCATTCGACCGAGATGGCGTCGCGCGTGATGCCGGCTTCGGGGCCGGTCAGCATGCGGTCCTCGCCGATCAGGCGGTTGACCAGGGTCGACTTGCCGGCATTCGGTCGGCCGACGATGGCGATCAGGATCGGCTTGTCGGAGGAGTCATCCTCTTCCTGGAAGCCGATCTCGGCGTCATAGCCCGCCAGCAGGGCGTAGAGGTCGGCCATGCCCTCGCCGTGCTCGCCGGAGATGGCCAGCGGCTCGCCGAAGCCCAGCGACCAGGCCTCGGCGATCCCGGTGTCGCCGGCGCGGCCTTCGGCCTTGTTGGCGGCCAGGATCACCGGCCGCTGATAGCGGCGCAGGATGCCGGCGAAGATTTCGTCCCCCGGCGTGATGCCCTCGCGGGCGTCGACCAGGAACAGAACCACGTCGGCTTCCTGGATCGCCAGTTCGGTCTGGGCGCGCATGCGCGCCTCCAGGCTGTCGTCGTCGACATCCTCGAAGCCGGCGGTGTCGATCAGGGTCAGGTCCAGGTCGCCCAGGCTGCCGCTGGCGAAGCGGCGGTCGCGGGTGACGCCGGGACGGTCATCGACGATGGCGAGCTTCTTGCCCGCCAGCCGGTTGAACAGCGTGGACTTGCCGACGTTCGGCCTGCCGACGATGGCGAGTTTGAGGGGCATACGGACTTCTGAACGACATTGACCGCGCTCCGGGACGGAACGCGGTCAGAGGATAACAGACCTGACGCGGAATAGGGGCGCGGCCTGCGGGGCCGCGCCCATAACACGAATTGCTAGCGGATCGCCACCAGATCACCGTCGTCGGTGATCAGATAGATCATGCCGTTGACCGCCACAGGCTCGGTCAGCAGCGAGGAACCGATCTTCAGCGTCTTGAGAACTTCACCCGTTTTGGGGTTCAGGGCGATGGCGCGACCGTCGCTGGACAGCACGACCAGACGATCCGACGCGAGCACCGGGCCGCTGAACAGGGCCCGGTCCTTGCTCTTCTTCAGACCGGCGTTGAGGTCCTTGATCCAGTAGACCTGACCGCTCTCACGCGAGGCGCAGATCACTTCGCCCGCCTGGGAGATCACATAGACCACGTCGCCGGCGGCCCAGGGGCTGCCGATCGACGCCACGGGCAGCGACCAGCGCGCCTGACCGGTGCGCAGATCGGTCGCCGCGAAGATGCCGCCGTGGCTGGCCGCATAGACGTCGCCCTGGTGGATGACCGGCCGGCCGGCCACGTCGCGGATCTCGGACAGGGCCGTGGTGCGGCTGGCCTTGGAGAGGGTGTTGTTCCACAGGTCGTTGCCGTTGGCCGTGCGCAGGGCCACGACTTCGCCAGACGCGAACGCCGCAACGACGGTGTCGCCGGAGATGGCGGGGCTCGGCGAGGCCAGGATACGCGCCGGCTCGACCAGCGCCTGGAAGGTCCAGCCGGGCGCGCCCGTCGCGGTGTCGAAGGTCAGCAGTTCGTTGTCGGTGCTGACCACGAACATGCGGCCGTGGGTGACGACCGGGGCGCCGTGGATCGGGGCGTCGGTCATCCGCTTCCAGCCGGCCTCGCCGGTGGCGGCGTCGACCTGGGCGACCATGCGGAAGCCGGACGAAATGTAGAGCTTGCCGTCGGCGAAGGCGATGCCGCCGCCGAAGCCGTCCTTGTCACGCTTGACGCGCGGACGGACCGACTTCTTCCAGATGATCGCGCCGGTCTGGGCGTCGATCGCGGCCAGATCGGTCTCGGCGTCCATCACATAGACCCGGCCGCCCGCGACGATCGGAGCCGTGGTGATGTGGAACGAGCGGGCCGAGCCCTTGCCGAAGCCACGCCGCCAGGCGATCTCGAAGGCCGGAGCCGCCTCGATGTTCTCGACGTTCTGCTCGCCCAGGCCGCCCGGTTGCGGCCATTCAGTCTGCGGAAGCGCGGGGGGCAGGAAGAAGTCAGCGCCCTTGAGCGCTTCGGCCGCCTCGATCCGCTGATCGAAGGCGATGATCGAAATGCGGCGACCGTCGCCGGCCACTTCCTGGGGTTTGTCCTTCTTGCCGAAGGACGGCACCAGCTTGCCGGCCGCATCGCCGACCGCGCTGACGGTGGAGCAGCCGCCAAGCGCCATGGCGCCGGCGACAAGAACGGCGACGCCGACGTTACGCGAGATCATTGCGGAATTCCCTGGGCTTGCGGGCCGCCGGGACCCATCAGGCCCCCCGGCATTTGCGGCGGAGGCGGCGGCAGCAAGGCGGCGGCCTTGGCCGCGGCCGGAATGGCGCCGGCCGAACCGGAGTCGATCAGGGCGAGCGCGGCCTGCGCGCGCTGGCGCATGCCGTCGCTGGCCCCGAGAACCTGCGACAGATAGGTGAAGTCAGCCTTGGCCTCGGCGGTCTTGCCCGCCATCACCTTGGCGAAGGCGAGGGCCTCACGCGCCGGGAGGCGGTAGGGTCGCTTCTCTTCCATCAACGGCGTCAGCCTCCCCTCGAGGTCCTTGTAGGGAGCGGTATCCAGAAGCGCCAAGGCGGATTTGAGGCGGGCCAGATCGCCGAGCACGGGGTCGGTGGAGGCCTTCGCGGCCTCGTCCCACAGCTTCACCGCCTCATCGGTTTTGCCTGCTTCCATGCGCATGCCGCCCTGGGCCATCAGAGCCAGGCCCTTGTAGCCACGGGCGCCGGAGTTCACGACTTCACCGAGCTTGGCGTAGCCGCCGGCCTGGTCGCCTGCGGCGGTCGCCTCAAGGGCGGCCATGTAGGTTTCGGAGGCCTTGTCGGCCCTGGAGCGGTTGTAGGAGTCCCAGCCCCAGTACGCGAGGGCCGCCAGCAGCGCCGCGGCGGCCACACCCAGCACCCAGGGAAGGGCCTTCATCGCCAGGGCTCTGTACCGCTCGGTGCGGATCTGGCCCTCGACCTCTTCAAAAACATCGACCACGAACGGGCGCTCCGGGAAATCCGCTGATTGAGGCTGCGGAACCTATAGGGTGAGCCGCGCCGCTGCAACGCGGCGTGACGCCGAGGCCCTCAGGACTTTTTGGAGAAATAGGTCTCGGCCTCGCCAGGGAAGCGGCGAGCGCGGACGTCGGTGGCGTAGGCGGCGGCCGCGCGGCCGATTTCACCGCGCAGATCGGCGTAACGGCGGACGAACTTCGGCGTCCAGTCGAACAGGCCCAGCATGTCGTCGCTGACCAGAATCTGGCCGTCGCAGCCGGCGCTGGCGCCGATGCCGATCGTCGGCTGGGCGATGGCGGCGGTGATGTCGCGGGCCAGCGGTTCGGCCACCCCCTCGACCACCACCGCGAAGGCGCCGGCGTCGGCCGTGGCGTGCGCCTCGGCGAGGATGCGGGTGCGCTCGTCCTCGGTGCGGCCCTTGGCCTTGAACCCACCGTCGACCAGAACCGCCTGGGGCCGCAGGCCGACATGGCCCATGACGGGGATGCCGCGCTGGACCAGATAGTGGATGGTGTCGGGCACCGTCGGACCGCTCTCGACCTTGATTCCCTGGGCGCCGGTTTCCTTCATCACGCGGGCGGCGTTGGCGTAGGCCTCTTCCTTCGAGCCCTCGTAGGAGCCGAACGGCATATCGACCACGACCATCGCCCGCCGGGCGCCGCGCATCACCGCCTGGCCGTGCAGGATCATCATTTCCAGCGTAACGCCGACGGTGTTGGGCAGGCCGTGGACCACCATCCCGACCGAGTCGCCGACCAGCAGCAGGTCGCAGACATCATCGAAGATGGCCGCGACCGGAGCCGTATAGGCGGTCAGGCAGACGATCGGTTCGCCGCCCTTGCGGGCGGCGATGTCGGGCGCGGCGATGCGGCGGACGGACTCTTCACGTTGGGCGGACAGGAAGGCCTCCTGCGGATTACTGGAACTCTTCCACCGCCCGGGTGACGGCGAACGCCAGCGCCATAACACCCAGCGCCGCCGCCAGCCACAAAACCTCGCCGCCGAACGGCAGCGCCGAAATGTTCTCGCTCGTCTGCACCAGGCCGTTGACGCTGCTGGTGAAGGCGACAGCGTTGCGCTGGGTCGCCTCGCCGGCGTCGAACAGCAGGCGTGAGCCGAGCAGCTGGCTGACCCCCACCAGACCCGCGACGAGGCCGGCGGCCCCGATCCCGACCTGGCGCAGGTTCCAGCCCCGGTCGAGACGCATCTCCACCAGGCGGGCGAAAGCCTCCGAATCCAGCATGACCGGGGGTTCGTTGAACATCCGGTCGAGCTTCATCTCGAAATCGAGCTCAGCCATGACCCTTACTCCCCGCCGGCTCGCTCGTTGCGCCTTCAGGCGGCGCAAGTCGGAGCCTGAGCTTATCCAGACCACGTTTGACATGGGATTTGACCGTTCCCAGAGGCGCATTCAAGGCCTCGGCTGCTTCGGCGTGTGAAACCCCCGCTCCGTAACAGAGCGAGACGCACATCCGTTCCGCGGGCGAGAGCGACTTCATCGCCTCGTCCAGATCGATGCGGGCGGCTGCGGAAACCTCCCCACCGTGACTGTCCTCAAGATCCTCGGCCTCCACATCGAAGCGCGACTCCTTGCGCCAGCGGCGCACATAGAGCCGGGCCGCGATCTTGCGGACCCAGGCCGAGAAGGTGCCCTCGCCCCGAAACTCCGAGACACGCTCGAAGGCGGCCAGGAAGGCGTCCTGCGCGATATCGTCGGCCAGCGACGGCTCGGCGCCCATGCGCCGCAGCAGTCCCCGGACCGCCGAGCCGTGTCGGCGAACCAGTTCGCCAAAGGCCGGCCGGTCGCCCGCCGCCGCAAGGGCGGCGAGCTCGACATCGTGCAGACTGGCGGGTGTTCTGACCCCGGCCATGTGCTTGCGCTCCCCTTCCAATCCCGATCAGGTCAGGGTTGCTTGGCTTTGTTCGGGTTGAAGAAGCTGAGGACGATGTAGGCCAGGCCGATGATGGCCGGGATCGCGCCGATGCCGAGCAGCGGGTGGAAGGCGTCCGCTTCATCGAAGCCGATGACGAAGCCGAACGCGCCGATGCCCAGACCGACCGCGAGCCAGATGATGCCGGCGCGCAGATCACTCAGCGCGGTCGGGGCGACCTTCACGTTCTTGGTCATGGCGTCGATGATTTCGGTCGGCAGCGGCAGACCCTTGTCGATGGCGGCGCGGAGCGTCGAGTGAAGTTCGCGGCGTTCCCGGCTCTTGAGCCACGACGGCACGATGACGATGGCGCCGATCATGGCGAACATGCTGATCGGGATCAGGATGGTGAAGTCCATTGGATGTCCTCGTTGATCATTCGACGACGCCTGATCGGGCCGCCTTCTGACTAGTAAGAGGCGCCGGCGAGGGCCAACGGATGCGGGTCGCCGGATGAAATCTTCGTAACGCGCACTAAAGCCGGATGCGGAGGACCGAGAGGTTCCGGCTGATCACCACAAAGGCGGCCGTCAGCGTCAGCACCGCTGCGACCGGCGCCAGCATCCGCGACACCGGTTCGATCAGGGCACCGAGCGCCGGCGCACAGGCCCAGAGGGCCACGGCGGCGGCGAACGCCAGCACCGCGCTGTTCGCGAGCCCGACCAGCAGCTCTCGCCGGGCCACCTTCCGCGCGACCTCGGCCGTGAAGACCGGATCCTGTTCAGGGCCCCGGCCTTCCCGGAGGAAGGCGGACAGACGCTGCTCGGCCGTCATGGCTTGTCTCCCAATACACTCAGCAGTTTATCCCGACCGCGCGCGACATGCGACTTTATCGTGCCCAGCGGTAGGCCCAGGGCGTCCGCCGCCTCGCCGTGCGACCAGCCGTCCGCAAGACACAGGGTGACGGCGGCCCGCTGGTCCTGCGGAAGGGTCGCCATCGCAGCCTCGAGCGCCATGCGGTCCTCGGCGGCGAGACCGGAGGTCTGCTCCTCCCGCTCTTCGGACCACGCGTGGTCGCGGCGGGCGCTTCGGGCGGCGGAACGGTTCAGGGTCAAGGCCTTTCGCCAGGCGATGCCATAGAGCCAGGGCCGAAACCCCTCGTCATCGCGCAGCCGGCCCAGATTGCCCCAGGCGGTGACGAACGCTTCCTGCGCGACGTCGTCAGCATCGGCGCCCGCTGCGCGGCGCAGGAACCGGCGCAGCCCCTGCTGGTGTCGGTCCACGAGCCGCCCGAAGGCGGCCTGGGAGCCGCCCCTCGCCGCCCGGACAAGCGGCGCATCCACCGTCAGTCCTTCGGCGACCGCATCATCAGGGTCGCCACCAGCGAGGACAGGCACAGGGCGCCCATCACGAAGGTGACGATCAGGAAGGCCGGCCCCGCCTCATAGAGGTCCGTCTGGGCGGCGTAGCCGAACCCGAGGGCCAGCGAGCCGAACAGCGCCACGTTCGGCCAGCCGCCGACGCCGCGTCCGCCGTAGTAGCGCCGCGTGCGGCGGCCGCGTCCCTCGTCGCGGTCCCAGTCGTCATCGGACGAGGACTTGTTGAGGCTTTCCATCAGCCCGGGCGGGATCTCCCTGCCGCTGGCCACGTACGTCTTGATCAGGTCGAGCGTGTCGCGGTGACGCCGCAGGTTCAGCAGGCTCTGCCATGCGCCGGCGATGAACCAGAACAGCGGGAACATCAGCCACCAGTACGACCGGAACAGGTCTTCGAAGCTGTCCATGGTCCTAGCCCTCCGAACGGCGGCTGAGCTTGTCGATCAGGCCCGCCGGGATGTCCTTGCCGCTCGCGGCGTAGGACTTGATGAGATCGACCGTGTCGCGACGGCGCAGATAGCGCAGCCAGGCGCGCCAGCCGGCGATGATGAACCAGGCCATCGGGAACAACAGCCACCAGTAGGAACGGAACAGGTCTTCCATGAACTTCGCCTCCAGCCCCGACGCGATCATCGCGCCTTTCTGAGAGGTAGTCGCCGCCGATCCGCGCGATGGATGCAGCGTACCGAAACTTTTTTCAGGCCGACGGTCAGACCTCCGCGATCCACTGCCTCAGCACAGCCCCGAACGCCGGCAGGTTGGCCCGGAAGGCATCCCCCGCGCCGAGCGTCGCCATGCAGCGATCCTTGCCGAGCCATTTGAGCAGGCCTGCCGGATCGGCGATGTCCGGCTTCTGCAGGTCCGGTCGCACCTTGGCGCCCAGATGCAGGATCACCTGCAGACTGTTCGTCGAGCGCAGGTTGATCGTGGCGAAATCATCGGTGGTCCGGAAGGTCGGCGCCTTCCACTTGATCCCCTCCCCGACCTGCGGGCCCAGTCCAAGGATCAGCGCGCGAACGCTCTCGATCTCGGCCTTCATCGGATGGTCGAGCTCGGCGATGAAGGCGGCGACCACGGGGTCCATCCGAATCTCCGGCGGAATGACGCCGGGCCAGTCTATCCCGCTTTCAGACCGCCGTTCATCCCGTCTGACCCGAACCCGGTCCGGACGTCAGGCCTTGTCGAACACCCGCGCGTAGAGATCCGGCTTGAACCCCACCGTCAGGCTGCCATCCACGTCCAGAACCGGGCGTTTGATCATCGAGGGCTGGGCCAGCATCAGGGCGATGGCCTTCGCCTGGTCCAGGCCGGTCTTGTCGTTGTCCGGCAGCTTGCGGAACGTCGTGCCGGCACGGTTGAGCAGCACGTCCCAACCCACCTGCCCGGCCCAGCGCTCGAGGGTCGCCCGGTCGATCCCGGCGACCTTGTAGTCGTGGAAGGCATAGGCAACGCCCGCGGCATCCAGCCAGTCGCGGGCCTTCTTCATCGTGTCGCAGGCCTTGATGCCGTGAAGGGTGATGGTCATGGCGCCTCAGCCGATCTCGTAGATGGAATAGATCGGCCCCGTGGCGGTCTGCTCGCCCGTGCCAACCGCCAGAACGTTGTTGAGCCAGCTATAGCGCGGATCGCCACACTCGAAGCGCGCCGTGATGGCGAGGGAGTACTCAGCGGGATCCAGCACGGCGCCGCGACCGAACCGGGCCATGGCCTCCGGCGCGGCCAGGAATCGTCCCTGATAGGTCAGGTAGATCAATGCGCCGTCGTCGGTCGACAGGGTCAGACGGACATCGATGACCATCACCCCGTCGGGCCGGTTGATCACCCAGTCGGCGCCGCCGACGACGGTTCCGTTCAGGCGTTCACCCGCAAAGGTTCCGCCGGTCACCGGCGCGATCCGGCGCAGACCGGCGGGTGTCTGGCCAATCCCTGTCATGCCGCGGAAATCCACGGTCAGGGTCAGCGTGAGAAGGGGGGCATGTTTGAGGCCGGGCATGGCCCACCCTAGCACCAGTCGATCAGGTTGTGTCGGGCGCAGCGTCGACGCGGGCGAAGAAGACGGTCACGCGCATGCCCTGGCCGGGCGCGGATTCCACCTCGACCGTCGCGCGGGCGTTCTGTCGCAGGGACTGCACGATCAGGACCCCCAGCCGTCCAGGCTTGGGCCAGACAGCGCCTTCAGCGAGCCCAATGCCGTCGTCGGAAATGATCACCCGGCAGCCGGTGTCGTCGATCAGGCTGTGAAGACTGATCGTGCCGCCGTCCCTGCCGACGAAGGCGTGCTTGAGCGAGTTGGTCAGCACCTCGTTGACGACCAGACCCGCCGGCATGGCGACGTTGATAGATACCGGCCAGGTGTCGACCTGCAGATTGAGATGGATGCCCTCGATCGCGTGGGCCTGCATCACCGCCGAGGCGATCTGGCTCAGATAGACGCCCAGGTCGACGCTCTCGCCGAAGGAGTCCGCCGAAAGGGTCTGGTAGAGGATCGCCAGCGCGCCGACCCGTCCGGCAAGGCGATCGAACGGCTCCCCCGCGTCCCGATCGGACGTGTTGCGCGCCTCCAGCCGGATCAGGGCCGTGATCATCTGGAGATTGTTCTTCACCCGGTGCTGCAGTTCCTGCAGCAGGACGTCCTTCTCCTGGACGAGAAGTTCGAGCTCCGCCCGGTCGCGCGGGCCGATCTCGGCCAGGGCGACCAGCCGGAACATGGGTCGACCGTCGTCGTCCTGGATGATGTTCGACCAGGCGTCCACGGCGACCGGGCCGTCCTCGCCGTCGAGGTTGAAGGCGCCGATATAGTCCTCGTCAGCGGCGATCGCGTCGCTCAGATTGCGGCCCGCTGCGGCTGACGCAATCGCGTTCAGCACGCCCCAGGGGCGCCCCTGCACCGACGCCGCGGCCTGTCCGGTGAGACGCTCGAACTCGATGTTGGCGTACGTGACCCGTTCCGACGGATGCAGCTCGGCCACCGCCACCGCCAGCGGCATGTGATCGAGGAACTGCTTGAACCGGTCGCTTTCCAGCGCCTCGGCGAGATTCGGCGTGTCGAGAAGTGAGCCGGGCGCGGACTTGTCTTCGTTGGCGGACATCGTCGCTATCACCTCCGGGCCCCGACAAGCGGGACGACAACGCGCCATACCCGTTTCGGGTATGCGCCGCTTCGCCGCTGCAATGAAGTCATTTGCCCGGTTGCGGCGGTCTCAAGGCAGTATCGCCCCTGAATGCCGCGTGAACCGGGCCTAGCGCCGCGAGGGGAACTGCCGGCGGGCGGTCAGCCGGGTGACGAACGCCTCATGGCTCTCGAGGCCGTCCAGGTCGTCGATCCGCCGGGCCAGAGCCTCCGCCTCGTCCGCCAGCGGCTCGGCGTCATCGCGGGTGCGATGATCGCTCCACAGGAGGGTGATCGCCGTCCGCAACAACACCAGGGCCGCGCGGGGATAGCGGGCCTCCAGGCGCGCGGACCATTCCGCCAGGTCTGTCGGATCTCCGGCGACCTCGTCCCGCCGCGCGATGATCATGGCCGCAGCTTCCGGCAGGGCGGGCCAGCCCATCAGAAACGCCAGCCCATCACCGAAGGACCTGTAGCGCGCCGCGACCTCGAAGGCCTGGTCTGTCGCGACCACGTCATCGAAATCCGGCAACGCCTTCAAAAAGCGACGCAACTGGGCGTCCGACAACGTCCGCTCAAACGTCGCCCAGCGCTCCTCATGGGCCGCCTTGGTCTCGCCGGCCTGATCCAGGGTCTCGATCCACACCACGTACCAGGGCTCGGCGGCGGGATCGGGGCGACCGTCGAGGCCGCGCGCCCGATTGCGCGGATCGGCCGCCTGCAGGGTCGCCAGCGCCTCGTCGACCCGGCCGGCCGCCAGCAATCGCCGCCCCACCGCCGCGGCCGTGCCCGGATCGTGGCGCAGGGTGGCGGGAACGGTCTCAAGAAAGGCGTCGACATCGCCGGCCGCATCCGCCACCGCGCGGATGACGCGCGCCGACGGCTTGAACGCCGGCCGCGCGGCGATACGCGCGTTCAGCTCGGCCAGCACCGCCGCGCCGAAGCCCGGACCGAACGCTGTCAGCGCCGACCCCAGCCGCTCGCCCCAGGTCGTCGTTGCGCGGAACAGCATGTCGGCCACCTCCCCCGCCAGGGCGATGTCGGCGGGCGCACGCGGCGCGAGCGCGGCCATGTCGCCGGCCGCCTCGACAAAGACCTGGTCCAGCTCGCCTTTCGGATCCTTGACCCGGGCGAACAGGTCGTCGGCGAGGCCGAGGAACGCCCAGAGCCGTCGCGCCGCGATGCCGGCGTCGAGGTCGCCCAGGCGGCCCGCGATCATGCGGCGCAGGACGTGCAGATCGAGGATGAACTCCGGCCTCTTGCGCCAGGAGATCTTGGCCCGGCTCCCGGCGATCATCGCCAGCCGCTTGTCGACCTCTTCAGCCAGGGCTTCGGCGCCGCTCTCGGCGGCCAGTTCCATGCGCAGACGCCGCTTGAGCGCCGGCTGGCTGTCGCTGAGCTCGAGCAGGAGCGCCGCCAGGGCTTCGGGGCCCAGGGCCTCGAGGTTGGCCGACGTCAGGCGCCGCGTCGAGGCAGGCGACTTTCTGGCCTTGGCGCCGGTGCGGACAACAGCTGCCGCCATGCGGTTACCGGAGACCCGGGATGGCGCGCATCACGGCGTCATGACCCGGAAATTCAGCGCCTGGAGCGCCGGGGACGGGGTCGGCGCCAGCAGCAGCACACCCTCGATCCGGCCTTTCGCGCAGCTCCAGGTGAACGCACCCTGCATGGCCGTGACCGGGGCCACGGGCTCGGTGGCCGGGCAGTCGCCGACCTCGGCCTTCAGCCTTGCCAGTTCGGCGGCCCAGTGCGCCTCGTCGCGATCCAGCAGGAAGTTCATCGCCAGCCCGTCCCGGGATCCGGACACCGAGCCGACGGCCCAGATCCTGCGGGCGATGTCATAGCCGGCCGCGACACCCTTGCTTGTGACCGGCTCCCGATCAGGGAAAGCCCGGCTGGCCTGAAGGGTCAGCGCGACCTTCCAGACGGCGGACGACGGGCCGGCGTAGGTGCGGTTGGTCAGGATGAAGATGCCGATCCCCTTGTCCGGCAGCAGCATCACGTTCGAGCCGTAGCCCGGATAGCCGCCGCCGTGCTGCAGCGCGCGGCCCAGCTCGCAATCGCTGATCACGGTCCAGCCCATAGCGTAAGCGCGCGCCGCCCTGCAGGGCGTTCCGCCTTCGAGGGTCGGACGCATGCCGCCGTTCGGGAAGTTGGAGCCCTCGACGATCCCGCGCACGGTCGCCCTCGGGACCGGTCCGGTCTGCGCTCCATCCCGCGCGGGCCAGGCCGACAGCAGGAAGGCGAGCCAGCGCGCGTAGTCGTTGGCGCTGGTCTGAACGCCGCCCATGGCGCCGAACACGCCGTCGGCCATGTCCGGCTCGCGAAGCCAGGCCGCATCCTGCCAGCGGTAGCCTAGCGCGCGACGGTCGGCGGGTGACTTGCTGATGTCATAGCCGGTCGACGCCATGCCGAGCGGGGCCATGACGCTGTCGCGGATGTAGTCCTGGTAGGGCTTGCCCGAGACGTTGCCGATGATCCGGCCCAGCAGCGCGTAGCCGAAGTTGGAATACTCCATCGCCATGCCCGGCGGCCGCGAGAACGGTACGCCGGCCTTGAGCATCCGGGTGAACGCCGCCTCCGGCAGGGGTTGCTGGCGATCGCCCCAGGGATCGTCTGTCACGAAGCCGGCGGTGTGATTGAGCAGGTCGCGGACCCGGATCCGGCGGCTGTCGCCGGTCGGATAGGTCCAGCCGCGCATCTCGGGCACATAGGTTTCCGCCGGCGCGTCCAGCGACAGCTTGCCCTCGTCCGCCAGCTTCAGAATCGCCAGCGCGGTGAACGCCTTGCTCATCGAGGCGATGCGGAACAGCGAGTCGGCGGTGACCGCCCGCTTCGACTCCAGATCCTGGACCCCCTGCCCGCGCACGACGGCCAGCTGTCCGTCGATGACGATGCCGTAGACCAGACCAGGCACGTGCGCCTCGGTCCGCCACTGCTCGATGATGCCGTCGATGTCCTTGAGCACCGCCTCGTCAGGCGCGGCGGCCCGAGCTGCGACCGGGGCCGTCAGGAGACCCAGCGTGGCAAGGCCGATAGCGATCAGTCGTTTCATGGTGCGTCCGCCTGTCTCTGATCGTCCGAGTCCATGCGGAAAACTATCATCCACCGGTGCGGGCGACGAGGGGCGCCCCTACTCCCACTCGATCGTGCCGGGCGGCTTGCTGGTGACGTCGTAGACGACGCGGTTCACGCCGCGGACCTCGTTGATGATCCGGGTGGCGGTCTTGCCGAGCACGTCCCAGGGGAACTCGAAGAAGTCGGCGGTCATGCCGTCGGTGGAGGTCACCGCGCGCAGGGCCAGAACGTTTTCGTAGGTACGGGCGTCGCCCATGACGCCGACGGTCTTCACCGGCAGCAACACGGCGAAGGCCTGCCAGATCTTGTCGTAGAGCCCGGCCTTCCGGATCTCGTCGAGATAGATGGCGTCGGCCTGCTGAAGCACGGCGACCTTTTCGCGGGTGATCTCGCCGGGGATCCGGATGGCGAGGCCAGGGCCGGGGAACGGGTGGCGACCGACGAAGTCCGGGTGCAGGCCCAGCTCGACGCCGAGCGCCCGGACCTCGTCCTTGAACAGTTCGCGCAGCGGCTCGACGAGCTTGAGCTTCATGTAGTCCGGCAGGCCGCCGACGTTGTGGTGGCTTTTGATAACGGCGCTAGGTCCGCCGCGCGCCGAAACGCTCTCGACCACGTCCGGATAGAGGGTGCCCTGGGCGAGGAATTCGGCGCCCTCGATCTTCGCGGACTCGGCGTCGAACACGTCGATGAACAACTTGCCGATGGTCTTGCGCTTGGTCTCCGGGTCGCTGACGCCTTCGAGCGCATCGAGGAAAAGATCAGCCGCATCAACGTGAATGAGCGGGATGTTGTAGTGGTTCTTGAACAGCGAGACGACCTGCTCGCTCTCGCCCTTCCGCATCAGGCCGGTGTCGACATAGACGCAGGTCAGCTGGTCGCCGATCGCCTCGTGGATCAGCACGGCGGCCACCGAGCTGTCGACCCCGCCCGACAGGCCGCAGATGACCCGGCCCTTGCCGACCTGGGCGCGGATCCGGGCGATAGACTCGGCCTTGAAGGCGGCCATGGTCCAGTCGCCCTTCAGGCCGGCGATGTTGAACAGGAAGTTGCGGTAGATCTGCGCGCCGTTGACCGTGTGCATGACCTCCGGGTGGAATTGCACGCCGTAGATCCTGCGGGCGTCATTGGCGATGGCCGCGAACGGCGCGCCGATCGACGTGCCGATCACCTCGAAGCCGTCCGGAATGGCGGTGACGCGGTCGCCGTGGCTCATCCAGACCGTTTCCAGGCCGCCGACGCCAGCCAGCCCCTCGAAAAGCGGACTGGCCTTTTCGATGGTGACTTCGGCGCGGCCGAACTCGCCGGCGTGGCCGCCCTCGACCTTGCCGCCCAGAACGTCGCACAGCAGCTGCTCGCCGTAGCAGATCGCCAGCAGCGGCACGCGGAGCTCAAACAGCTTCGTGCCGATGCGGGGGCTGTCGGCCTCCAGCACGCTGGCCGGTCCGCCGGACAGAATGATCGCCGCCGGCTGGAAGGCGTCCACAAGCGCCTCGACCTTGTCGAACGGATGGATCTCGCAATAGACGCCCGCCTCCCGCACCCGGCGGGCGATCAGCTGCGTCACCTGGCTGCCGAAATCGACGATCAGGACGGGCTGGTGAGCGGGCTTCATTGGCAGTCCTTGTCAGCGGGACGCTGCACACCGAGCAGCGCGACTTCAGAAAGGGGAACGGCGACTTCCTCGCCGCGGGGCGTACGCAGGCCCAGGAGGTCGCCGATCAGGCCGGTCTCGGCCTGGATCAGGATCACCGGCTGGCGGCCGGCGTTCTCGCCGGTCCAGCAGGCGTACTGCGGAATGACCAGCGGCAGCGGGCTGGAAATGCCCGGCGCGCTGCCCTGGGAAAAGACCGCGTTGCCGGCGATGATGTCGACATCCGTCGCCACCCGGCCCGAGACGAACCCTGTCGCCGGCAAATCCGGCCACGGCGCGGCCGCCGCCATCAGTGTGACGGCAAGACCGATCACTTCGCCTTCTCCAGCACCGCCACGAAGAAACCGTCCGTCCCCGCGCTGAGAGGGGTGAGGCGCAGGAAGCCTTCGGGCGTGGCGTGGTCGGCGACCGCCTCGAAGGCGGCGGGAACCACGGCGAAGCCCGGCGTCCGCGCCAGGAAGGCGGCGATCCTGTCCTCGTTCTCCTCGGCGAAGATCGAGCAGGTCACATAGATCAGCCGGCCACCCGGCTTCACGTAGGCGCAGGCCTGGTCGAGGACCTGGTCCTGTTCGGCGATGCGGCGTTCGAGTTGTTCGGGCGACAGCCGCCATTTGGAGTCCGGATGCCGCCGCCAGGTGCCGGCGCCGGTGCAGGGGGCGTCGACGAACACCAGGTCCATCCGGCCGTCCATGCCCCTGAGCGGCTCGACCTCGACCGGCGAGCGGATCTGGAGGTTGCGGACGCCGGCGCGGGTGGCGCGCGGGATAATGTCGGCCATCCGACGGGCGTCGCTGTCGTGCGCGTAGAGTTGGCCGCTGTTGCCCATGGCCGCGGCCAGGGCGAGCGTCTTGCCCCCGCCCCCGGCGCAGAAGTCGAGCACCTGCTTGCCCTTGATGTCCCCGGCGCAGGCGGCGGCGATCTGGCTGCCCAGATCCTGCACCTCGAACCAGCCCTTGCCGAACTGCGGGATGGTCTCGACCGAACCGGCCCGGTCGGTTGCGGCCGGCGCGGGAATGCGGAAGGCGTTCGGCAGGATCCCGGCGGGGACCGCGTGCAGCGGGTTCAGCGCCTTCGCCGCGCGGTCGGCATCGGTCTTCAGCGTATTGGCGCGCAGGTCGACCGGCGCGCGGTCGGTCAGGGCGGCCATTTCCGCCGCGCGACCCTCGCCGAAGACGCGCGTGATCTGCGGCTCCAGCCAGTCGGGATAGTCGCCGGCCACCGGCGCCGGCGCTGCGGCGGCGTTCGGCGCGGTCAGGGCGGAAAGCTCGACCTCCGTCAGTCCGCCGATGCCGTGCTCACTGTCGCCGGCCGCTTCCGCGACCCGTTCGAGCGGCCAGCCCCAGCCGAACCGGACGGCGGCGAGGACGGCCGCTCGCGCGGTGTCCTCACCCATCATCCAGCCCAGCGAGCGCCGCTTGCGGAGCACGTCGAGGGTCAGGCCCGACACAAAGGCGCGGTCTTTCGAGCCCGCGTACCGCGCGGACTCGCCCCAGCCCTTGAGCGCCATGCGGGCAGGTTTGTGGCGCGTCTCGATATCCTCGAGGACCTGGATCGCCGCCGCTAACCGCCCGCCGTCACGCAATCAAACACCCAATATCAGGTGGCCAGGATGGCCCAGAAAATCATCAGAAGACCGGCCGTGCTGACCAGCCAGACCAGCGAGCGGATCTGCTTCACGCCGAAAGCGTAGAGCGGAACGTAGACGACCCGGCCGACCAGATAGATCAGCGCGCCGTTGTGCGTCAGGTCGCTGTTCTTGCCCGCCACATGGGCGATCAGGACGGCGGCGATGAACAGCGGCAGGGTCTCGTACAGATTGTTCTGCGCCCGTTGCAGCCGGTTGGCGATGGGCGACAGCGGCGGCATCTCTTCGTCGCGGGCGCCGGTGTTCCACTTCAGGCCGTACTGGCCCGTGCGGGCGATGTCGAAGGCCAGAATCTGGACAAAGGCGAGGACCAGCGTCCAGGCCAGCATGCAAAGCTCGAACGTCATACTCTAGTCCCCCCTGGTGGCCCGAGCCTCAGACGTTGCTCGGGTAGTTGGGCGCTTCCCGCGTGATCATCACGTCATGGACGTGGCTCTCGCGCAGGCCGGCGCCGGTGATGCGGATGAACTTCGCCCGCGACTGGAACTGCGCGATGTCGGGCGCGCCGACATAGCCCATGGCGGCCCGAAGACCGCCGACCAGCTGGTGGATGACCGGGGCGATCGGGCCCTTGTAGGGCGTCTGGCCCTCGATCCCTTCCGGCACGAGCTTGAAGGTGTCGGTGACTTCCTTCTGGAAGTAGCGGTCGGCCGAGCCGCGCGCCATGGCCCCCAGCGAGCCCATGCCGCGATAGGATTTGTAGGACCGGCCCTGGTAGAGGAACACCTCGCCGGGCGCCTCCTCGGTGCCGGCGAACATCGAGCCCATCATGGCCACGCTGGCGCCGGCTGCGATCGCCTTGGCCAGGTCGCCCGAATACTTGATGCCACCGTCGGCGATCACCGGCACGTCGCTGTCGCGAGCGGCGCGGTAGGCCTCGGAGATGGCGGTCAGCTGCGGCACGCCCACCCCGGCGACGATCCGCGTGGTGCAGATCGAGCCCGGACCGATCCCGACCTTCACCGCATCGGCGCCGGCGTCGATCAGGGCGCGGGCGGCGTCGTAGGTGGCGATGTTGCCGGCGACGATCTGGACGCGGTTGGTTTCGCGCTTCAGTCGGGCGACGGCGTCGGCGACCTGTTTGGAGTGGCCGTGCGCGGTGTCGATGACGACAACGTCGACGCCGGCCTCGACCAGCGCCATGGAGCGCTCGAAGCCCGCGTCACCGACGGTCGAGGCGGCGCCGACGCGCAGCCGGCCCTTCTCGTCCTTGGCGGCGTGGGGATGGTCGTGCGCCTTGTCGATGTCCTTGACGGTGATCAGGCCGACGGCCCGCCCGTCGTCATCGACGACGATCAGCCGCTCGATCTTGTTGGTCTTGAGCAGGCTGAGCGCGTCCGCCGAGTCGATGCCCTCGCGTACCGTGATCAGGCCTTCGCGGGTCATCAGGGCCGAGGCCTTGAGCCGGTCGTCCGTCTCGAACCGCATATCGCGGTTGGTCAGGATGCCGACCAGCTTGCCGCTGCCGGGCTCGACCACCGGGAAGCCGGAGATCTTGCGCCGCGCCTTGATCTCGCGGATCTCGGCCAGGGTCGTGTCCGGGTTGATGGTGAGCGGATTGATGACCATGCCGCTCTCGTACCGCTTCACCTCGCGGACCTGGTCGGCCTGCTCCTCGATGGTCAGGTTGCGGTGCAGGATGCCCATGCCGCCGGCCTGGGCCATGGCGATGGCCAGCCGGCTTTCGGTCACCGTGTCCATGGCGGCGGACACGAGCGGAATGTTCAGACTGATCTCACGCGTGAACCTGGAGGTCGTTGAGACCTGCGTCGGCATGACTTCCGACGGACCGGGTTCGAGCAAAACATCGTCGAAGGTGAGCCCTTCGCGAATCTCCATGGGAGTCTCCGTTTTGCGGGCGCGGTATCGTGGCAAAGGGGGGCGCTGTCAACGGGGACGAGGCCGGGGCGGGGGATTCATCGACCACAAACCCCGGGCGAACGGGAACGAACGTCGCGCGCCCCTAGCGACGCGAGGCGGATATCCCCTACCCTCCGGGCGAGCCGTCGGGGGAGACGCCATGACCGAGACCACTGTGACCATCGCGCCGCCGGCCGCCGGCCCTGTCGAGCGTGATCCGGTGATGGACATTCTGGCGCTGGCCTTCAGCACCGATCCGGCGGTCCGCTACATGTTTCCGGGCGCGGCGTCGTACCTCGCCAGCTTCAACCGGCTGGCCACGGCGATGGCGGGCAGCGCGCTGGCGGCGGGGACCGCGTGGGTTGCCGATGACGGCGCCGCGGCGGCCTTGTGGCTGGCGCCGGGCGTCCACGCAGACGGCGAAGCCATCGGCGCCCTCGTCGGCGAGACGGTCAGCGAGGACCGGCTGGAGACCCTCGGCCAGCTCGGCGAGTTGATGGGCCAGTTTCACCCGGAAGAACCGCACTGGTACCTGTCGATGATCGGCGTCGACCCGTCGCGGCAGGGTCAGGGCCTCGGCTCGGCACTGCTGAAGGCGGGCCTCGCCCGCTGCGACGCCGACGGCCTGCCGGCCTATCTGGAAAGCTCCAGCCCGAAGAACGTCCCGCTCTACGAACGCCACGGCTTCGAGGTCATCGGCCTGATCAAGCCGGGCGACCATCCGGGGCTCATCCCGATGTACAGGGCGGCGCGTCGCTAGCCCTTGAACCCCGTCGCCACGAGGAAGACCTCGGAGCTGTCCGCCCGGCTGGCCTTGGGCTTCACGTGCTGGACCTTGTCGAAGTGCTTCTTCAGGTCGCGGATGATCTGGGCGGTCTCGCCGCCCTGGAAGGCTTTCGCCACAAACGAGCCGCCCGGCTTGAGCGTCTCGATGGCGAAGGCCGCCGCCAGTTCGATCAGGCCGACGATGCGCAGGTGGTCCGTCTCACGGTGACCGACGGTATTGGGCGCCATGTCCGACAGAACGATGTCCGGTTGCCCGCCGAGCATTTCGATCAGCAGCGGACCGGCCTTCGGATCGGTGAAATCCATCTGGATCATCTCGGCCGGCGGCAGCGGATCGACGGGCAGCAGGTCGATACCGACGATCTTTCCGGCGCCGCGCTTGATCGCCATCTGCACCCAGCCGCCGGGCGCGCAGCCCAGGTCAATGATCTTTGACCCTGGCTTGACCAGTTTGAACCGGTCGTCGATCTCGGTGAACTTGAACGCCGCGCGGCTGCGATAGCCCATGGCGCGGGCCTCGGCCGAGAAGGGGTCGTTGATCTGCCGCTCCAGCCACGCCTGGGACGAGGGCCGGCGGCCCTTGGCGGTCTTCAGGCGGGCGGGCTTGCCGCGGCCGACGCCATCGTTGCCGCCGGTGGGCAGGCGGACCATGCGGCGCTTGGGGGGCTCTTCGTCACTCATGCGGGGGCTTGTACAGGTTTCCGCGACGCTCCGCCCCGTTTGCGTCGCCGGCGGCGCGGCTGTTCATCGCTCATCAGGCCCATCAGCAGCCCTTCACGCAGGCCACGGTCGGCGACCCGCACCCGTTCGCAGGGCCAGAGCTCCTGCACCGCCTGCAGGATCGCGGCGCCGGCGAGGACCAGATCGGCGCGGTCGGCGCCGATGCAAGGCTGGTCGGCGCGCTCCTGCGGCGTCCAGGCCAGCAGCCGGTCAGTGGTCGCCTCGCACTCGCCGCGGGTCATCCACAGGCCGTCGACGCGCGTGCGGTCGTAACGGGGCAGATCGAGGTGCAGGCCGGCCAGGCTGGTGATCGCGCCCGAGGTGCCGACCATGTGCGCCCGCCCGCTGGTGAACACCTCGCGGAACGGCTCGGCGTGCGGGAAGGCGGCGATCCGTTCCTTGACCGCATCGACCATCGCCCGGAACCAGCCCTGGACGTCATCGCCGGCCTCGGGAAAGCGCTCGGCCAGGGTGACGACGCCGATCGGCACCGACAGCCAGGCCTTGATCGGCAGCTTCCATGGCGCGAACTGGCGCGGCCGGGCGTCGAGCCCCTGCCCTTTCAGGTCGACCCAGGACAGCTCGGTCGAGCCGCCGCCGACATCGACCACCAGCGCCGCCTCCGCCTGGCGGTCGAGCAGGTTGACGCAGCCGGCCACGGACAGCTGGGCCTCTTCCTTGGGGGTGATGATCTGCAGCCGCAGACCGGTCTCGCTGGCGACGCGGGCGATGAATTCCTCGCCGTTCTCGGCCTGCCGACAGGCCTGGGTGGCGATCGCCTTGATCCGCACGCACTTGCGCCGCCGGACCTTCTCCGCACAGACCGTCAGGGCGGCCAGCGCCCGGTCCATGGCCTCGTCGGACATCCGGCCGGTCAGGGTCAGCCCCTCGCCCAGCCGGACGATGCGGGAATAGGCCTCGACCACGCGAAAGCCGCCCTGCGTAGGTGTGGCGACGAGCAGCCTGCAGTTGTTGGTGCCAAGGTCCAGCGCCGCGTAAGCGGGTGGCGGGCCCCCATGGGACCCCCGGCGATCCCCGCGGGGACCACCTTGCGCGCTGGGCGCCTCCGACATGGTGTCGTACCTGTCTGCGCAGGCGCTCATGATCGGGCGCCTCGTTTCGCCGACGACTGTAGCGGCCCGTTTCGCGTAACGGAAGGCATGGACTTGCCTAACGGCAGGCGGCGTCTACGTTCATCTTCCAGTCAGGGGCGACACGCTAGATTCTCGGATTATGAACGCCAGACTCGCCAAATTCGCTATCGGCCAGGTGGTCAGGCACCGGATCTTTCCGTTCCGGGGCGTCATCTTTGACGTCGATCCTGAATTCGCCAACACCGAGGAGTGGTGGAATTCGATCCCCGAGGACATCCGCCCTCACAAGGATCAGCCGTTTTACCACCTGCTGGCCGAGAACAACGAGAACACCTACGTCGCCTACGTGTCCGAGCAGAACCTGCTGCCCGACGACAGCGGCGAGCCGGTGGGCCACCCGCACGCCTCGCTGATCTTCGAGGGCTTCGAGGACGGACACTACAACATGCGGCCGCGCATCGCGCACTAGGGGGTTGGGCGTCCTTCGAGACGCGGACCTGAGGGTCCGCTCCTCAGGATGACGAACTCAATGCCCGTCATGGTGAGGAGCGAGCCTCGAGCGAGTGTCTCGAACCACGCACGATCCTGCCGCTGAAAGGCCGAATTCGGGGCGCCTTCGAACGGACTTTGCGCGACGAACGCCCTATCTTCACCCCATGAGCGCAGACGGCTTCAACAGTGGCCCGCCCCCCGGCGCGGCGGCGGACTGGACCATCGACCAGGGGTGGGACGCCTATACGGCGGCGGAGCATGCGGTCTGGGACCTGCTCTACGAGCGGCAGGCCGCCCTGCTCCCCGGCTACGCCTGCGACGCCTTCCTGCATGGCCTTGACGCGCTGGACCTTCACCGCGGCGGCATTCCCGACTTCCGCAAGATCAACGAGGATCTGCGACGCCTGACCGGCTGGACCGTGGTCGCCGTTCCAGGGCTGGTCCCGGACGAGGTGTTTTTCGACCATCTGGCCAACCGCCGATTCCCCGCCGGGCAATTCATCCGCCGCGCCGACCAGCTCGACTACCTGCAGGAGCCGGACATCTTCCACGATGTCTTCGGCCATGTGCCGATGCTGACCGACCCCACCTTCGCCGACTACATGCAGGCCTATGGCGAGGGCGGCCTGCGCGCCGCGGGCCGCGGCCAGCTGCACAATCTGGCGCGGCTTTACTGGTACACGGTGGAGTTCGGCCTGCTCGAGACGCCGAAGGGGTTGCGGATCTACGGCGCGGGCATTGTGTCCTCGCGGTCTGAGTCGATCTTCTCCCTCGATGACCCCTCCCCCAACCGGATCGGGTTCGATCTGGAGCGGCTTATGCGAACGCCCTACCGGATCGACGACTTCCAGCAGGTCTACTTCGTGATCCCGTCGCTGCAGGCCCTGCTCGACGCGACCCTGCAGGACTTCGCCCCGATCTATGAGCGGCTCGACGGCGCCAGCGACATCCCGATCGACGCCGTGCTCGGCAGCGACCGGGTGTTCACCCGGGGAACACAGGCCTACGCGCTGGGCCGATAGGGGACATGTACCCGCTTGGGTACGTGTCCCCCAATCGAGCCAAGTGATTAGGGGGCACGTACCTGCGGTACATGTCCCCGCTTGCTCAGCCCGCCCTGTACTTCAACCCGAACAGTGGCCGCAGGACGGCGACCCGGCGCACGACCTCATAGGTCAGGAGACAGGCGCCGAAGGTCACCGCGATCAGGATCGCCGCTTCCAGCGCCTGGTTCAGCCCGACCTTCGCCAGGTGGTGACCGACCACGACGATCACCGTCTGGTGCACGATGTAGAACGGGAAGACCCCGAGGGTCAGCCAGGTCAGCGCCGGGCCGCCGCGCGTCAGGTGTTTCGCGCCAAAGCCCAGGATCGCCGCGATCGCGCACCACTGGTCGACGGCGTAGACGACCCGCATCAGCTGACGCAGTGCTTCGGGAGGATGGGCGTCGTCGGCGCGATACTGCCAGGCATAGGTCGCGAACACCGCCCAGGCCAGGAGCGCCAGCGTGAGCGCCGGCCAGCGTAACCTCACGAGTTCGTCGCGCAGGGTGAGCGACTTTGCCGTCAGAAAGCCAAACAGGAAGGCGGAAAGGCTGACCGCGTGGTTGTACCAGTCGTCGACCAGGGCGTGGGTGACCTCGAACAGCGGCATCAGCACGATGCGGAAGGCGGCGAGCACGACAATCGGCCAGAGCAGCAGGCCCCAGCCCTTGAGCCCCTCGCCGAGCCGGTCTCCGAGACGTTGCAGCGGCGCCCGCGCGACCTTCCAGGCCAGCGCCAGCAGCAGGCTGTAGACCAGCAGGTAGGCGACGAACCACATGTGGTTCCAGGTCGGGGTGATCAGACAGCCGTCGGCGTCGCACCAGTTACCCGACGCGGTGGCGTACTTGCCGTAGAAGCTCCAGAACGGCTCGGCCAGCTGCGGCGCCTGTTCGAGGATCTCGTAGTAGCTCTGCGGCGGCACGATCACGAAAATGGCGAAGACCAGCGGCGGCAGCAGCCGCCAGGTCCGCGCCCCCGCCAGTCCGCCCGCGCTCATCTTGTCGGCCATGAACCGCGTCGCCGCGCCCGACACCAGGAACAGAAGGGTCAGCCGCCAGGGATTGGTCAGTTGCATGACCGGTTCGAGCCAGTCGACGGGCCGGGGCGTCTTCACATGGAAGTCCCACGGCACGTAGAACATCCCGACATGATAGAGGATCAGCAGGAAGAAGGCGCCCACGCGGATCCAGTCGAGGTCCGGGCGGCGGTCGGCAATCTGGGTCATGGAAAGTGCTCGCCAATGAACGATGGCTCTCAGTCGCCGACGTCGGGCGTGTTCTGCCAGCGCCCCGCCACATGCGGCGTCGCCGACGTGACGAACGGGAGCGCAGCGTGACGGGCGGCGCGGCATCCGGGACGAACGGCTTTGGCCGGACCGGCTTCCTGGCCGGCGCGAGCGCCTCGGCGGCCATCATCCTAGGCTTCACCGTGGTCAACGTGCTGACGATCCAGCACGACCAGCCAGACCTGGACTGGTGGGAGGCCTGGCTCTGGGAGGGCAGCAGCGCCGTTTCGATCATCGCGCTGATGTGGGTTCCCTGGCTGGCCCTGCGCCTTGCGCCGGCCGAGCTGTGGCGCAGTCCGCGCACCTGGGCCGTCCACGGCGCGGCCCTGCTGTTCTGGTCCGCCGCCCATGTCGGCGGCTTCCTGCTGATCCGCCATGCGGTCTACGGGCTTGCCGGCCAGACTTATGACTACGGCGCCCTGACGGACGAATTTCCCTACGAGCTGCGCAAGGACCTGCTCAGCTACACCCTGACCGCCTGCGCCTTCTGGGTGTCGCAGCGTCTGGCCTTGCAGTCCGCCGCCATGGAGCCGGACCGGCCGCCGGCGACCTTCGACATCCGCGACGGCGCGAAGGTCATCCGCGTGGCGATTACCGACATTCTCGCCGTGTCGTCCGCCGGAAACTATGTCGAGGTGCATCTGGCGGATGGCCGCAAGCCGTTGATGCGCTCGCCCCTGGCCGCCGTTGAGGCGCAGTTGTCGCCGTTCGGCTTTGTCCGCACGCACCGCTCCTGGCTGGTCAGCGCCGCGCGGGTGACGGGCCTGACGCCGGCGGGGTCCGGCGACTACGCCGTGCACATCGGCGCGCTGGAAGCGCCGTTGTCGCGCCGGTTTCCAGCCGCGCTTATGAGGTTGAGGGGCGGATGAACCGGGGACATGTACCGAAGGTACGTGTCCCCTAAACCTGCGGCTCGATTGGGGGACACGTACCTTCGGTACATGTCCCCGTGTTAGCGCTGGAACGGATAAAACCCCGTCCCCAGGTCCATGATGCCCGTCAACTCATCCAGGGCGCGGCGGCTCTCGACGAGCAGCTGCGGATCGGCGAGGTCGGAGGGACGCAGGCGGTCGCGGTAGTGGCTGTTCGCCCAGACCGTCAGCCGGTCATGCAGGGTCGCATCGAACCGCTGGGCCGGGTTCGTCGCCGCCAGTTCGGCGTCGGTCAGCACCACCCGCAGCCGCAGGCAGGCCGGGCCGCCGCCATTGCGCATGCTCTGCCGGACATCGACATATTCCACGCGTCCGATCGGACCGTTGGAGGCAATGGCGCGATCCACGGCGGCCTTGGCGCGCGGCGTATCCCGTGTCTCGCCCGGCGCGATCAGCGTCAGCCGGTCCTCGCCGGGCAGCGCCACCAGCATGGAGTTGAACAGGTAGCTGCGAATGGCGTCGTCCAGCGGCAGGTCGGCTGTGGCGACCTCGACGAACTGCGGCTCGAACCGGTCGGCCGCAGCGGCGCGGATGTCGGCCCGCAGGGCGGCGGCATCCTCGAAGGCGGCCTGGTGGTAGAACAGGCAGGACTTCGCCCCGACGCAGACCACGTCATTGTGAAACACCCCGGCCTCGATGGCCGAGCGCGCCTGGCGAGCGAACACCGCGCCGGTGGCGCCGTGGCGACGCGCGACAGCCTCAAACGCCTGCAGCGTCTGCCGAGCGGGGAACCGGCCCTGCCACTGCTCCCAGGCTTCGCGGCCCCAGACGAACAGGTTAACCCCCGCCTCGCCGTGGTCGCTGCACAGCCGCACATGGTTGGCGGCGCCTTCGTCGGCGAAGTGCGGCGCGGTCGGCAGCGGGTCGTGGACAGCGAACCGGGCCTCGTCCGGGAACAGGCGGCGCAGGGCGCGGGCGGTCTGGCCACCCTCAAGGCTGCGGTGAAGGTTGGTCAGCAGATTGGCGGGTGTGAAGTGCACGCGGCCGTCGGCTGCGTCCGCGCTCGGGGTCACGGTCGCGGCGTTGGCGGCCCACATCGGCGAAGCCGAGCAGGCGGTGTTGAGCAGCTCCGGCGCCTGTTTGGCCGCCGTCTCGATGACGGCCGCGTCTGTTCCGGCGAAGCCGATGGCGCGCAGAAAGCCGACGTCCGGCCGTTCGTGCGGCGGCAGGACGAACTGCGGCAGGCCGAGATCGGCCAGCAGCCGCATCTTCGCCAGGCCCTCCAGCACCGCCGCGCGCGGGTTGGACGGATCGCCCTTGTTGTGCTCGCTGGCGAGATTGCCCGGCGCCAGGCCCGCGAAGCTATGGGTCGGCCCGACCAGCCCGTCGCAGTTGGCCTCGACGGCGTGGGTCACGCCCTCAGCCCCTTGATCTCGCCGACGGTCTGCAGCACCGCGTCGGCCTCGAAACTGGCTACGGGATAGGCGCAGTAGTCGGCCGCGTAGTAGGCGCTGGGGCGGTGGTTGCCCGACGCCCCGAGGCCGCCGAACGGCGCCGAGCCGGCGGCGCCGGTGGTCGGGCGGTTCCAGTTGACGACGCCGGCGCGGATCCGCTGCTGGAAACGCTCCCAGCGGGCGGGATCGTCGCTGATCAGGCCGGCGCTGAGGCCGTAGCGGGTAGCGTTGGCCAGGGCGATCGCGCCGTCGAAGGTCGCCGCGCGGCGAACCTGCAGCACCGGCGCGAAGATCTCCTCGTCGGGCGTTTCGTGGTGGCTAACGTCGATAATGCCCGGCGTGATGAAGGCCTCCGACAGACCCTCGATGGCCCGGGCCTCGCGGATCACCTGTCCCTCGAACAGGGCGGCGGCGTCACGGGCCATGCGGCCGGCGCGGGCCGAGATCAGCGGGCCCATGAAGGGCTCGGGCGTGCTGTTCCAGGCGCCGGCGATCAGCCGGTCGGACAGGGCCGCGACCGCCTCGATGACGGCCTCGCCCGCATGGCCTTCCGGCACGATCAGGCGACGGGCGCACGAACAGCGCTGGCCGGTGGTGATGAAGGCGGACTGGATGATGAGGGCGGCGGCGGCCTCCGGATCGGTCGCGTCCCAGACCACCAGCGGGTTGTTGCCGCCGAGCTCCAGCGCCAGGATCACGTCCGGCCGGTCGGCGAAGGCGCGGCGGAAGTGGCTGCCGGCGGCGGCCGAGCCGGTGAACAGCAGGCCGTCGATCTCCTGCTCGATCAGGGCGGCGCCGGTTTCGCGACCGCCCTGGACCAGATTGACCACGCCGGCCGGAACACCGGCGGCTTCCAGCGCCTCGACCAGCAGTTCGCCGGCCATCGGCGTCTCTTCGGACGGCTTCAAGACGATGGTGTCGCCGGCCAGCAGCGCCGGGACGATGTGGCCGTTGGGCAGGTGGCCCGGGAAGTTGAACGGACCGAGCACCGCCATCACGCCATGGGCGCGGTGACGCAGGACGGCGCGCCCGAACGGCATGGCCGTTTCCCTGACGCCGGTGCGCTCTTCATAGGCGGTGATCGAGACATCGACCTTGGCCATCATCGAGCCCAGTTCGGCCTTCGTCTCCCACAGCGCCTTGCCGGTTTCGCGGCTGAGCGCCTCGGCGAAGGCGTCCTTGCGGGCGTCGAGCGCGGCCTTGTAGCGGCGCATGACCGCGATCCGGTCCTCACGCGGCTGGTCGGCCCAGTCCTGGAACGCGGCGCGCGCGGCGGAGACGGCCCGGGCGACGTCATCGACGGTCGCGGTGGCCGCTTCCCAGACCGGCTGGCCAGTGGCCGGATCGATGGAAGTCAGGGCGGGTCCGTGGCCGGAGGACCACTGACCGTTGATATAGAGACCGCGGCTCATGCCTTCACCTTCACCAGATCGCCTTCCCGAACACCCAGCACGTCGGCCGCTTGGCGCGACAGCACGGCCGCCTCGCTATCGACCAGCACCGGCGCGCGGACGGCGCGGAACCGCGCGATATCATGGGTCGAAATCAGCGCGTCTTCACCGAAGGCGTCCTCGCCGAGCCGAACCATCAGGCGTTTCGCCTCCTTGACCGTGCGGATGTCGTCGCGCGGCGCGCCCATGGTCGGGCCGGCGTCGAACAGGTCGACCAGGCCCTGGTAGCGGAAGCCTTCGCGCTCCAGCATCGCCCGGGCGGCCTCGCCGTCGCGGTGCACCCGGCCGACAGCCTTGCGCGCCGCCTCGGGCAGCAGGCCGGTGTAGATCGGATGGCGCGGCGCGAGGTCGAGAATGAACTGGCCGTTGGTCGAGGCGCTCATCAGGTCGGCCTCGTCGAAGGCCAGCGGGAAGAAGCGGTGGGCCACGTGCTCCCAGAACGGGCAGCTGCCGTCCTCGTCGAACCAGCCGCGGAGTTCCGCCAGCACCATCTCGGCGAAGCGCTGCGGCTCGATGCCGATCAGCATGTAGCGCGACTGGGCCAGCAGCCGGCCGGCGCCGCCCTTGCGTTTTTCGGGGCGCAGGAACAGCGAGCCGACCTCCGACCAGCCGGCGCATTCGTTGACCAGCACCAGGGCCTGGTGGTCGAAGCGCATGTCCAGGGTCGGCGACGACTGGGCAAGCGTCACGACGCGGAACGAGAAGAACGGCCGCTTCAGACCGACGCTGGCCTTGACCCCCGCGACGCCGTCGACGCCGCCGGTGTCGGTGTCTTCCAGCATCAGCGTGAACCAGGACTCCGGCGCGGCGACCTCGCCGGCGAAGCTGGCGGCGGACAGGTCGAGGCGCGACCGCAGGGTCGGCTCGTCTTCGGGCAGGCTGGTGAAGCCGCGCCCCGACAGCACGGCCAGCTCCATCAGCTGGTCATAGTCGGCGGGAACGGCGGGACGAACGACCAGCATCAACGGGACTCCATCAGGGCGCGGATGCCCCGCGCGTCGATTTCACCCGACGCCAGTTTCATGAGGATCAGGGCCGACAGCTGCGCGCGTTCGGCGAAGCTGTCCGGCCAGGCGAATTCGGACTCGCTGTGAATATCGCCGCCACAGACGCCGAGGGTGTCGACGTTGGGCAGGCCGACGGCGAACAGGTTGTTGCCCTCGCAGACGCCGCCGGACGGCTTCCAGGCGATCGCCTGGCCGAGCAGGCCGCCGACTTCCTTCACCTTGCCGAACAGCTCGGTCTGGGCGGCGTTGAACGGCTTGGCCGCGCGGGTGATGCCGCCGTGCAGGCTCACGCCGAGGCCATCCCCCTGCCCGACCGTCAGGGCCTCCGCGATGCCGGCTTCGAGCCAGGCGGCGGCGTCCGCGTCGGGGAAACGCACATTGAACCGGACGATGGCGATATCGGGCACCACGTTCAGCGGTGAACCGCCGTCGATCCTGGCGACGTTGAGGGTGACCCCGTCCCGCCGACCGTTGAGCGCGTCGAGCGCGCCGGCGATCCGGGCGGCTGCGGTTATGGCGTTACGGCCTTCGTTGAAGGCCCGGCCGGCGTGAGCCGTGCGGCCCGTGATGCGAATGTGGAAGTTGCCCGAGCCCTTGCGCTCGCTGGCCAGGGTGCCGTTGGGCAGCATCGAGGGCTCATAGGTCAGGCCGACATGACCCAGCCGGCCGAACTCGGCCAGCACGGGACCCGAGGCCAGCGATCCGATCTCCTCGTCCGGGGACAGAAGCACGCGATAGCCGACCTTGCCCGCGTCGCCATGAGTCTCGAACGCCTGGAGGGCGGCGAGAATGACGCTGATCCCGCCCTTCATGTCGGCGATGCCAGGCCCGTTCAGCGCGCCGTCGGCGCGGGCGGCCACCGTCTGGAAGCGGCTCTCGGCCGGGAACACGGTGTCGTAGTGGCCGGTCAGCACGACCTGCACCGGCGCGTCGGGCCGCACGGTCACAGCGATGGCGGGGGTGTGCGGCTGTTCCTTCTCGCGCCCGTCGGCGGCGATCTCGATGGAGGGCGCCAGCGGCCGCAGAACCAGGTCGCCTGGCAGCACGGCGAACGCGTCGCTGAGGAGGCCGACCGTGGTTTCCAGACCCGCCAGGTTGCGGCTGCCGGAGTTGACCGCGCACCAGCCAATGGCGCGGTCAACAACCAGTGACCCCTGTTCGCCGACGGCGTTCAGAACAGACGTCTCTTCCGGTGACAGGCGCATCGGCAGGGTCAATCCAGCTTTACCGACGCCATTGCCGCGGACGAGTGTCGACGCGTGTTTCGGATGAGCGACCCGCCGGAATGGCGCAAGACGGGGATCGCCGTTGCCCCTTGATAGCCGCGCGTTGCCGGAAGGTGAACCCCCTGTGGCGCGGCTAGTAATCCCGCCGCCAGCGGACCGACAGCTTGCCGCCGCCCTCGCCCTGAAGACGCGAGATGATCGACAGATTGCGTTGAACGCGCCATTCGACCTGGGCCGCCGGGCCGTCGCGCCCGCCGCCGATGATCTCGATATAGACGTCGTCGGTCAGGTACTTGCCGCCGGCGACCGTCATCGCTCCCGTCGCGCCGCCGCCGGCGAAGACCAGGCGATCGAGGCCGGCGAAGCTCTTCAGGTTGCCGATGACGTCGAAGCCGCCGCCGCCCGCAAGCGCCGCCAGGGCCGAAGCGAGCTGCGCCGCCTCGAGGGGCGACAGTTGTGATGCAGAAGCCCCGAACAGGATCCGCGACAGCACCTCGTCGTTCGGAAGGGCCGGCGACGAGGTCAGGGTGATCTCGGGTTTGGCGGCCGTCCCGCGCACGCGGATCACCGCTGTCAGCGAGGGGTCCTCGCGGGTGGCGGTCAGGTCCAGCCGGATGCGGTCCGGAGTCGTGGCGAGATAGACCGCGCCCCGCTGATCGAATTCGAAACGCTTGCCGGCGAAGTCGTACTCGCCGCGCACGACCCGGGCGACGCCCTCCAGCACCGGCCGGGCCGTCGTCCCGCCGACGTGGGCGTCCAGCGACAGCTCGGCGTCCAGTCCGCGGCCCTCGACAAAGATGCCGCGCGCCGCCTTCAGCGTGACGTCCAGGGCGACCACGAGTCCGCGTGTCGGCTCGGCCAGCACCTCGGCTTCACCGCGGTCCGGGCGGTTGATCTCGGTCACCGCCATCGGCACCACCCCGCTCGGCGTCGGCGGATTGGCCGCGACGGTGGCGCGGTCGATGGTCAGGGCGCCGGAGACCTGGACCTTGCCGTCCGACGCGCGGTTAATGGTCGTTTCACCCGAGGCGATGGCCGTCACGGCGTCGTTCTTGATCAGCTGGAAGTCCTTCAGGAGGACCTTGAAGGTGCTGATCCCGTCACGCAGGAGGCTGATCCGTCCGACCCCCTCCAGCTTGCCACCGCGGCCGTCCTCCGAGGTGAAGCCGGACACGTCGATCGCCCTGTCAGCCAGATAGGCCGTCAGGGTGACGTTCTGCAGCTTCAGGCCGATGACTCCGTCCTCGAACTCGCCCCCGCGCAGGCTGGCTCCGCCTTCGAGGCGGGGATCGGCGAGCGTGCCGCCGATCGTGCCGGCCATCATGACGTTGCCCGACACGCTGCGCTCGCCGCCGACCAGCAGGTCCCACAGCGGCTTGATCTCGCCGTTGGCCAGGAAGTCGCCGCGCATCGGCTTCTGCCGGGCGATGGCCAGCCGGAAGGGCGCGGCGGACGATTCCACCGGAAGCGTGAGATTGAGCGCCGACTTGAGGCCGCCAGCATTGGTCGCCGTGCCCTTGATCGCCAGAACCTGGTCGTCGAGGGTCGCCTTGACCTCGCCGTTCACAGAGAGCGCCTTGCCAGAGCCGCGCGCACGCGCGTCCCGCAGACTGGCGTCGAGGCTGCCGGTCAGCCGCGATCCCTTGCCCTGCAGGCTGAGCTCGCCGTCGAACTGTCCGGCCAGGTCCTCGTTCAGGGCGCCCAGGGAGACGCCGGCGAGGCTCGCGCGAAGACTGGCGACGTCAGCGTCCGTTCGCAGCGTGATCGTCGCCTTGCCGCCTTCGACATCGAGATTCAGGTCGGCGAAGCGCTGCCCGCCGCCGAAGCCGATCCGTGCGGTCTCCAGCGTCCGGAACTCCGCCGTGCCGAACCGGCCCGAGCCATCGAGCGCCAGGCCGGTATTGCCGCCGCGCTGGGCGAAGAAGCCCGAGCCCTTGAAGCGCCAAGGATTGACCCCGTAGGACCCGCGCCCGTCGATGACCAGCGGCAGGCGTTCGAGCGGGCCGTCAGCGCTGATCGTGGCTTGGGCGAACCTCAGGCCGCTGGCGCCGCGCAGGGCCGCGCTCCGCGCTATGAGGTTCAGCGTCGCGCGCGGGCCGCCGCCGGCGTCGACGATGCGGGCCGAGCCGTTGATCGTCCCCTCGGTCAGGATCGCGCCCGGGCTGATCGCCAGCTGAAGGTCCGCCGTTGACGGCCGGCCCCGTCTCAGCGCCAGGTCCCCGGTCGCCTTGACCCCGCCCGCATCAGCGTCGAGCGCCGTCAGGTCGAGACCGCCCTCGGCGAACCGGAAGGCGGTGCGCGCCCGGGCCGGGCCATACTGGCTGTCGGCGGTGACCGCCACGGCTCCGTCCGTACCGCCCGCTCCGCGCAGGAAGCTCAGAGTCACATGGGCATTGGCCAGGCTGAGGCGCGGAATCTCGACCGTCGCGAAATCGGCAACGAGATCGGCGCGCGGTGCGCCGATCGTCCCGGTGACGGCGCCCGTCCCCCGGGCGTCGCCGGCGAATTCCAGCGGGCCGGCGCGGAACGGGCCCTTGGCGCTCCAGCCCAGCGACAGTTTCAGCGCGCCGGCGGGGCCGACGAGCCCGGCGGCGCGAGCGTTGGCCAGGGCGCCGGTCAGTTCAACGGACTGAACCGCGAACTGTCCTTTGGCGTAGTTCGCCTTGCCCTTGACGCGCGGCGCAGCGCCGAGCAGGCGGTCGAGTTCAGCATAGCCGGTGGCGAAGCCGACGCCCTTGCCGTCCACCGACAGCGCCCAGGGCTTCCCGGTTCCGGACTGTGAGGCCGTCCAGGCCGTGGAGGCGGTTCCCTTGGAGCCGGGCCCCGCCGCGCGCAGGTTGGTGAGTTGCGCGTCGCCCTTGAATGACAGGCCGCCGAGCAGTGTCCGTTCACCCGTCGCATCGAGCTTGAGCGCGGTCCCGACCGCCTTGAGCTTGCGGATCAGCTGGCGACCATCCGACAGCCGCACATACTGGATTTCAGCGATCGGCCGGGCGCCCAGCAGGGCTGCGAGATAGCCGGAGCCGCCGCCGCCCGCGCCGGTGAGAGTCGACTGGACGGTGAGCTCGCCCTTCTTTCGCGCGACGACCACCGGGCCCGACACCCGGGCGGCGGCAAACCCGACGGCCTTGAAGTTCGAGCCGGAGAGCGCGCCGGTGTAGGTCCAGGCGGAGGCGCCGCCGACCAGCCGACCCTGCGACTGGGCGGAGCCGGCGATGAACCGCGTCGCGACGCGGTCCAGAGTGTTGGTCGCCAGGGTGATCGCAAGGCCATCGCGGCCGATCACCCGCTTCGCCGGATCCGCCTGACCCTTGAAGGTCACCGAGAGCGTGGAGCTCTCGGCGCGACCCGTGACATCGTAGAAGCCAGCTTTGGCCCTTGTTCCTGAGGCGTTGAAGCGCACGGCCTCGCCGAAGCGCGGCGCGTAGCGGCTCGTGAGGCTTGAAGCGATCAGCGAGATCCGGCCGCTGGCCGAACCCCCGGCCTTCGTCCAGGCGCCGGAGGCCTGCAACGGCGTCTCGGCGCCGGAGACCGCCAGCGCGGTGAACCGGCCGGCGCCGGGTTTGCCGCCGGCCCGGACTTTCAGCGAGAACGGCCGATCCGCTGCAAGGCCCAGGGATCCGGCGATCGCCCCGCCGCGGGCCTCGGCGGCGTCAGCGATGATCACCAGCGGCTGACCCTTGCCCGTGTCGAGGGCCAGGCCGATCCGGTCGCCGGCATGCAGCCGGCTGCCGACTCCCATCCGGACGTGGGCCGGCCCCCGGCGGACCACATCCAGCGACCCCACGACGTCAAAAAGACCACGGCTGTAGCTGAAGGCCGGCAGGGTCTCGACAACCAGCCGCGCCCTGTCGATGCGGATGGAGACCGGCAGGCTGCGGGACACCGTCTTGGGCGTCAGCGTCGGCCGCCGCAGAACCCGCACACGTCCGGCCGCCAGGCGCTCGGCGTGGAACCGCCGCCGGAGAAGCTCCTGCGAGCGCCAGACGACGACGACATTGTCAGCGTCGAGCCAGACGCCCTTTTCGTCGCTGATCGTCAGCCGCCGGAGCGTGAACTCGCTCCACAGATCGCCGTGCAGACCTTCGATCTTCAGCTTGCCGTACCGGCCGAGCTTGAGTCCGTTCGCCTGGGCCTCGACGAACATCAGGCCCGGGACGGTGTTGACCCCGTATCGCGTGAGCAGTCCGACGCCGCCGACCAGCAGCACGGCCAGAAGCGAAACGAGCATGATCCAGCCGGGTCCGCTCTTCGGCAGCCAGCGGCCCCGGAGCTTTTCCTTCGCAGGAGGCGCGGAGTCGCTCAAAACGCCTGTCCGATGCTGATGTAGATCTGGAACTCGGGGTCGCCCTCACGCTTGTCCAGCGGCACGGCGATATCGGCCCGGATCGGTCCGAAGCCGAGATCATACCGCACGCCGATCCCGACGCCGGCGCTGAAATCCTCGCCGCGCGGATAGGCGTCGGTGCCGATCGCGCCGGCGTCGATGAAGGCGGCCATGCCCCAGCGCTCGGTAAGCTTCTGACGCACCTCAAACGACGCCTCGAACAGCGAAAGACCGCCCTGCGGCGTGTTGTCGGCGAGTCGGGGGCCGATGGCCTGCCAGGCATAGCCGCGCACCGACCCGCCGCCGCCGGCGAAGAACCTGCGCGGCGCCGAGACATCGTCCAGGGTGGCGCCGAAAATCGACCCCAGCTTGACCCGCGTGGCGAGGACCGTCCGCGCCTCCTCGTCGAACGAGAAATAGGCCGCGCCCTGGCCCTGGACGCGGAAATAGAGCGCCTGAACGTCCCCCACGGCCACGGTGGGCTCGGCCGTAGCGGTCAGCCGCCACCCGCGGGTCGGATCAAGCGGGTCGTCCGACCGGTCGAGGGCGAAGGCGGTCAGGACCGCCGTTGTCAGGACGTTGCGGTCTGCGCCCCGGATGGTGGTGTTGTTGATCTGGATTTTCTCGGCGCTTCGGCTGGCGTCCAGCGACAGGCCGAGCGTGACGAACGAGGTCTTTCCGAAGCGCCGGGTGACGTCTCCCGTGGCGAGGAAGCCGGCCGCGTCATAGGCCTCGGTCTGTTCATTGTAGACGCCCGCCACGAGGGTCAGCGTCTGCTGCGGGCGACGCCAGTGCGGCAGGGCGAGCCGCGCCTCGAACCGCTGTTCAAGCTGCGCCAGCCGCAGGGTGTAGGTGGTGATGTCGGCGCGTCCGAGCCGGTTGTAGCGCGTGCGCCGGACATCGAGACCCGGGCCTTCGCTGGTTGAAAAGCCGGCGCTGACTTCGAGGGTCCGCATCGGCCGGTCGTCCAGGGCCACCAGCACCGGCCGCCTGCCCTGCGCGTCGGCCTTGTCCGCCGGCTGAAGCGACACAGACACCGAATCGTAGGCGCCGGTGTCCAGCAGACGGCGCTCGAGCTCGGCGAGGTGCTCGGGATTGTAGACCTCGCCGGTCTTCCAGGGCGCGAGCGCGACAACCCATTCCGGTCGGCTGCGACCGGCCGGATCAACCGTCACCCCGTCCAGCGTCACAAGGGGACCGGCGATGATGCGGAAGGTGGGACGGACCGTCAGCGTCTCGTGGTCGACGATGACCTCGCGCACGCCCGGCGCGGCGTCGGCATAGCCCCGCTTCTGGATCGCCGCGACGATGCGGCCTTCGGCGGCGAGAACGTCGGTCGCCTTGCCGGCGGCGCCGCGACGGATGGCCATGGCCTGTTCCGCGGAGATGATCACTTCGGGCAGCGGTTCCTCGCCGACCCAGGCCACGCCGGCTCCGGCGAAGCGGAATCTCGGCCCCGGTTTGATCATCAGTACGGGCCGAGGCGGCTGACCGCCCTCGTCCGAGTCCGGGTCGACCACATCCGGCGCAACGTCGTAGCCGTAATAGCCCTGGGTCCGCAGTGCGGCGATAGCGTCGTCGGCGGCCTCACGGGCGCGGCGGCGCGCTTCGAAACGGCTTCCGGGCGTCGACTTGGCCTCGCCGACGGCGCGTTCGATCTGCTCGCGCAGCTCAGCGTCGCTGACGCCCTGAATGGCGGCTTTCGGGGACTGCGCCAGCACCGGTCCAGCCATCGCGACGAGCGCGACAGCGGCTGAAACGGCGAAGACGATGCGCACAGGCGCCAAACTGTGTTCCTTTGTCTGCGCCCCACACCCGTTTAGTCGGGCCCGTTGCGGCTGTCACGCCATCCGGCCCTTTGCATGGGCGGCTAAAGTTGCACAAATGCAGGGCAGTCGGGACTTCTTCGGGCGACTCAGCCCGAAACGCACCCGACAGCTTGGGAAGAGCGTTAGGAATGAAGCGTGAAGAGGCCGTTCAGGCTGAAAAAGAAACGGACCCGGACGTGACCGCGACCAGCCTCGTGACCGACGACATTCCGACTGGGTCCTCCCTGACGGAAGCCGCCTATCTCCCGGGGCAGGCCTTCGACGAGATGTACAAGGCCGGCGGCGAGGTGCGGGATCACTACAACGCCGTCCACGCCCGACTGACCACCCTTTCGCCGGAAGCCCTGGCGGACCGGCAGAAGACGCTTGAGCGCTCCTTCCTGCTGCAGGGCATCACGTTCACGGTCTACGGCGCGGAGACCACCACCGAGCGGATCATCCCGACCGATCTCGTGCCGCGGATCATCCCCTCGACCGAGTGGGATCACATCGAGGCCGGCCTGATCCAGCGCCTGCGCGCGCTGAACATGTTCCTCGACGACATCTACGGCGAACAGCAAATCCTGATGGACGGGATCGTGCCGCGGGACCTGGTGCTCGGAGCCCCGTCCTATCGCCGCGAGATGCAGCACCTCTATGTGCCGCACAAGGCCTACGCCAACGTCTGCGGCTCTGACCTGATCCGGGATCAGGACGGCGCCTTCGCGGTGCTGGAAGACAATCTGCGGGTTCCGTCCGGCGTATCCTACATGCTGGCCAATCGCGACGCGGCCAAGCGGACGTTTCCAGGCACCTTCCGCGCGGCCAATGTCCGTCCCGTCGAGCGCTATCCCGACCTGCTGCTGGCGACTCTGAAGAGCATGGCGCCCGACTGGCGGCCCGACCCGCAGGTCGTGGTTCTGACGCCGGGCGTCTACAACAGCGCCTACTATGAGCACGCCTATCTCGCCCGGCTGATGGGCGCGCCGCTCGTCGAGGGGCGCGACCTCGTGGTGCACGAGAACATGGTCTACATGCGCACCACGACGGGTCTGCGCCGGGTGGATGTGATCTATCGCCGGGTCGACGATGACTTCATCGACCCCCTCACTTTCCGCCGGGACTCCGGGCTTGGCGTCGCGGGTCTGTTCAACGCCTATCGCGCCGGCAATGTCGTCATGTGCAATGCGCCCGGCACCGGCGTCGCGGACGACAAGGCCGTCTACGCCTACGTGCCGGAGATCATCAAATACTACCTGGGCGAGGACGCCATCCTGCCCAACATCGAGACCTTCCTGTGCCGCGAGCCGGCGCAGCTGAGCCACGTGCTGGGCAACCTCGACAAACTGGTGGTCAAGGCGGTCGGCGCCTCGGGCGGCTACGGCATGCTGGTCGGGCCGCACGCGTCCCGCAAGGAACGCGAAGCCTTCGCCGAGGCCCTGAAGGCCGATCCGGCCAACTACATCGCCCAGCCGACGATCCAGCTCTCGACGGCGCCCTGCCTGATCGACGGGCGGATCGAGCCGCGCCACGTGGACCTGCGACCCTTCATCCTGTCCGGCGAGAAGATCGTCGTGACGCCGGGCGCCCTGACGCGTGTGGCGTTGCGGCGCGGATCGCTCGTGGTCAACTCCAGTCAGGGCGGAGGGTCGAAGGACACCTGGATCCTAGCCGACGACGCCGCCCGGGAGCCCCAGTCATGATGCTCGCGCGGGTGGCGGACAGCCTCTACTGGATCGGCCGTTATCTGGAGCGCGCCGAGCACTTCTCGCGTCTGGCGGATGTGATGCTCAACGCGACGCTGGACCGGTCCGACGCGGCGGCCCAGACCGCCTACATCGCCCTTTCCGCGGTCGGCGATCCCGACATGGCCCGCGCGGCCCGCACCTATGAAGCCGCCAAGGCCCTGGTGCTGGATCGCGAGGATCCCAACTCGGTGGTGATCTCGCTGTCGCTGGCGCGTGAGAACGCGCGACAGGTGCGCGACCAGATCACCACGGAGACCTGGGAGCGGCTGAACCTGCTCTATCTGCGGATCACCAGCGACAACGCGGCGTCAGCGTTCGAGAGCGGCTCGTCGGCCTACATCCACGACATCATCGCCGACCTGCACCAGTTCAAGGGCGCCGCCGACGCCACCATGAGCCACGGCGAAGGCTGGCGGTTCCTGATGCTCGGCGCCTATCTCGAGCGGGCGCAGCTTATCGCGCGGCTGCTGGAAGTCTGTTTCGGCGACGGCCGCGACGGCAACGTGACCGACCGCATCGCCCTGATGAGCCTGCTGCGGATGGGCTGCGCGCTTGAGCCCTATCTGCGGCGCTACACCGCCGAGATCGAGACGCGGCACATCCTGGAGTTCCTGGTCTTCGACGAGGAGTTCCCGCGCTCGATCCGGTTCGCCACGACGCGGATCGAGGAACATCTGGTCGGCGTTTCGCGACACGTGGAAGGCGGCCTGGCGACGCCGGAACGGCTGGCCGGCCGGCTCAAGGCCCGCCTGCAGTACGCCGATGTCGACGAGCTGGAGTCGGTCGGCGCCAGCGCGCTGCTGGCCACTGTCACCAGCGAATGCGCCCGCATCCACGACGCGATCTTCGACACCTTCGTGGCCTACTCCCTCGAAATGAAGTTGCCAGCCTGATGTTGCTCGAAGTCCGCCACGTCACCCAGTACCACTACGAGCGCCCGGTCCGGGAAAGCGTCATGGAGCTGCGCATGCAGCCCCAGAAGAGCGCCCGCCAGCGGCTGATCAGCTTCGAGCTGGACCTGGACCCGCGCGCGCAGGTGTTCTCCTACGCCGACAGCTTCGGTAACGCGGTCTACCATTTCGACGTCCCGCAGGCGCATGACACGCTGCGGATCGAGGCGCGGTCAGCGGTGGAGACCCAGCCTGACCCGATCCTGCCGGATGCTCTCGACATGGGCGAATGGGACCGCCTGCGCAGCGACTTCGTGCGCGGCGAGTGCTTCGACTTCCTCCGCCCCCATGGCTTCGCCACGCCGTCCGCCGCCCTGGATGTCTTCGTCCAGGAGAAGAACCTCGACGTCCTGCGCCATCGCGACCCGCTGACCGCGATGCGGGCGCTGAACGATGCGCTCTACGCCGCCTTCGACTACGCGCCGGGCGTGACCACGGCCGACAGTCCGATCGATCTTGCGCTCGGCGTCGGCCGCGGGGTCTGCCAGGACTTCGCCCACATCATGATCGCCATCTGCCGGGGCTGGGGCATCCCGGCCCGCTATGTCTCCGGCTACCTGTTTACCGACCGCCAGCATGGCGACCGCTCCGATCCGGACGCGACCCACGCCTGGGTGGAGGTGTTCCTGCCGACGCTGCGCTGGACGGGCTTTGATCCGACCAACAACAGCCTCACCGGCGAGCGTCATATCGCCGTGGCCGTGGGCCGCGACTACGCCGACGTGCCGCCGTCGCTCGGGGTCTACAAGGGCGAGGCCGACAGCCACCTGTCGGTCGCCGTCGCCGTGGGCCGCGCCAAGGCCGCGATTGCCGAGCCGGAGTTCCTGCGCATGGCCCGTCCGACGTTCCCCGGCGGGCGCCGTCGCAGCGGCGAGGACGCGCGCCGCCAGCAGGAACAGCAGCAGCAACAGTAGGCGTCAGGCCCGCATGGCCGCTGCGTGGCCATCGAAAGATACACGGGCGATCCGGCCCAACTGTTTGACCAGCGGTTCGACGGTCGGGATCGTTTCGATGATGAAATCGAAGCCGCTCGCGCGCGAGGTCTTCAGCACCTCGGCCTGGGCCTTGCCGGCCTTGGTCTGCGGAATATCGGCAAGGGCGCTCGAGGCCTCCAGAATGCCGTCCAGCGACATGGTCTGGGTGATCATCAGCCTGTGGACCCCGAGCCGCAGTCGAGGATCGCGAAGATCGGGGAGCCGGTCGCGATGGCGCTCATAGGCGTCGACCTCGCGCCGCGCGCCGGACAGCATCTGCAGGGTGATCCGGCCGAACGGCTCGCCGATCTTTCGTGAGTCGTCGGCCATCTTGAGGATGGTCGTGAAGGTGAAGATGATCTCGCCGATCAGAAGCGCCGCTTCCTGCTCCCGCTCGCGCCGTCGCAGCCAGGCCTCGAAGCGGCCCGCCAGAAAGCCGCCGAGCGTCGCCAGCAGCGCGCCCAGCACCACGGCGATCAGCGTATCTTCCGGCACGCCGAAGTTTGGAATCTCCCTGACCATGCCGAACAGTCGGTCAGGTTCCACCGAAAGTCACGCGGGGACAGGGCGATGGGCGGGTGGGCACTCCACTTGCCGCCGGGAACGGACTCTGCACTGATCGTCCAGTCCCGCAGCCAGGATCTTGGCGGATGCGCAATCGAACCCTCGTCCCTTTCCTGGTTCTGATTCTCGGGCTTGTCGCCGGGCCGGCAGCGCCCGGCCCGGCACGGGCCGAACGGCTGGCCTTCGTCGACATCAGCGTCCTGGACGGAACCGGCGCCCCCCCTGCGCTTCACCGGACGGTGCTTGTGGCCGACGGCCGGATCGTCGCGATAACCGGACTTGAGCGGCCGCCGCCCGGATACCGCCGGATCGACGGGCGGGGCAGGACGATCCTGCCGGGCCTCTGGGACATGCATGTCCACAGCCTCTGGTCGTCGGAAATCCCCGGCGCCTTCTTCCCCCGGTTCGTCGCCTACGGCGTCACTGCGGTGCGCGACATGGGTGGCAACGAAGCAGGGTTCGAGGCGGCTCTCGCGGTAACGGCCGCCCACCCTGCCTGGTCGCCGAGGGTTTACCGGGCCGGGCGGATTCTCGACGGGCCCGAGCCCGTGGACCCGTCCATCTCCATGGCCGTGACGACGCCCAAGGACGCCATCGCCGCGGTCGATCAGCTCGCTGATCAGGGCGTGGATTTCATCAAGGTCTACACCTTGCTGCCTCGCGACGCCTTTCTGGCTGCAGGACGCCGCGCCGGCGAGCGAGGCCTGTCGGTGGTCGGACACTTGCCGGCCACAGCCACCGTGGATGACGCCATCTCCATCCGGATGGCCGGCATCGAGCATATGCAGGCCGAGATCGGCGGCTATTGCCCCAAGGCGGACCGGCAGGCTTGCGAACCCGTATTCAGTCGCCTGATTGCGGCTGGCGTCGCACAGTCGCCGACGCTCCTGCCGCGCTATCGCCGCGCCTATGCGGCGACCCACCCTGGCTGGGGGCGTGATCCTGAGCTGGTCCGGCTGCCGCCCTCGGTCGTCAACTATTGGCAGGACGATCTGGCCGACAAACTGGCCGCTTCCGCCGAACTGGCCGCCCGTCGGATGTCTGACCACGACCACGAGATCTGGATGGCCAGCAGGCTCATCAGCAAGCGGGCGCCCCTCCTCGCGGGATCCGACACCGGCACGCCATTCGCCTGGCCAGGACTGTCGCTGCACGAAGAGCTGGCCTTGCTGGTGAAGGCGGGCCTCACGCCCGGCGATGCCATCGCGATCGCCACCGGCGGGGCGGCCCGCTTCATGGGCGCCGGCGGCCATTCCGGCCGGATCGCGCCCGGCTATGACGCCGATCTCGTGGTTGTCGAGGGAGATCCGTCGAGAGATATCGCTGATCTGCGCCGAATCGTGGCCGTCGTTCGCGGCGGCGTGTTTCTGGATCGAACGACGCTGGCCAGAATGCTGGCGTCCGGAGCATCAACTCCCGCGACGAAGTGGTAGGCCGGGTGGGGGTCGAACCCACGACCATTCGATTAAAAGTCGAATGCTCTACCACTGAGCTACCGGCCCGCTTGCGCGGCGCCGTGAAGCGCCTTCTGAAGCGGCGCGGACCATAGGGGCGAGGCCTCTGCGCCGCAAGCGCCGAACGCTTGGCGTGAACCGTCCACCGGGGTTAGCATCGCGTCATGCGCACGTTCGTCCTCGCCGCCGCGGTCATGATTCCCTGTTTCGCCGCTACCGGAGCGTCCGGTCAGCAGACGCAGCAGACGCCGCCCCAGGTGCAGACAACCGACCAGATCAACCGCGGCAGCGTCACCGGCGCCGTCTCCGCGCCGATGCGCGATCTCAATCTTCTGCGCTCGAAGATCCCGCCGGTGCTGCTGGCGGCGCTGGAGGACCCCTACAAGCGGCCCAAGCCGGCCACCTGCAGCGAGCTGATCTCGCTGCTGCGGCCGCTGAACGAGGCTCTGGGGGCCGATATCGACGAGCCGGAATCGGCCGACGACCGGGCGTTGATCGCCAAGGGCAAGGACGCCGCCGGCGATACGGCCCTGGGACTCGTCGCCTCGGCGGCGCAGGATCTGATCCCGCTGCGGGGCTGGGTGCGCAAGCTGACCGGCGCCGAACAGCACGACAAGCTGGTGCGTTCGGCGATCATCGCCGGCGGGATCCGCCGCGCCTACCTGAAGGGTCTGGGCGAGGCCAGGGGCTGCAACCCGCCGGCCACGCCCACGCACGTGAAGTCCGAGATTCCGCCGGCGCCGCCCAGGCGGAAGGGGCCGAGGTTCCCGATTCGCTAGGGACCCGAGGGGACATGTACCGCAGGTACGTGTCCCCTATTTCAGGCCCGCCTTGAAGTCGCGGCGGAACGCCTCGAACCGGCCCTCGGCGATCGCGGCGCGCATGGCGGCGGTCAGGGCCTGGAAGAAGGCGATGTTGTGCCAGCTGAGCAGCACCTGGCCGAGGATCTCCTCGGACCGGATCAGGTGGTGCAGATAGGCCTTCGAGTAGCCGCTGCTGGCTGGACAGGCGCTGGTCTCGTCCAGCGGCGTGTCGTCTTCGGCGAACCGCGCGTTCTTCATGTTCAGCGGGCCGGACCAGGTCCAGGCCTGGCCGTGACGGCCCGAGCGGGTCGGCAGGACACAGTCGAACATGTCCACGCCCCGCGCCACCGCCTCGACCAGGTCGATGGGCTTGCCGACGCCCATCAGGTAGCGCGGTCGGTCGGCGGGCAGCATGGCCGGGGCATAGTCGAGCACCTCGCACATGGCCTCGTGCCCTTCGCCCACCGCGAGGCCGCCGATGGCGTAGCCGTCAAAGCCCGTCTCGGTCAGGCGGTCCGACGACTCGCGCCGCAGGTTTTCGAAGGTCGAGCCCTGCTGGATGCCGAAAAGGGCCTGGCCGTCGCGCTCGCCGAACGCTGCCTTGGAGCGGGCGCCCCAGCGGGCGGACAGTTCCATGCCCTGGCGCGCTCTCGCTTCCTCGGCCGGCCAGGCGACGCATTCGTCCAGTTGCATGACGATGTCGCTGCCCAGCAGGTCGGCCTGGATCTCGATCGACCGTTCGGGCGTCAGCACGTGTTTGCTGCCATCCAGATGGCTGGCGAAGGTGACGGCCTCCTCGGTGACCTTGCTGATCCCCGACAGGCTCATGACCTGAAACCCGCCGCTGTCGGTGAGGATCGGTTTGTCCCAGCGCATGAAGCGATGCAGGCCGCCCAGGCGCTTCACGCGCTCCGCGCTCGGCCGAAGCATCAGGTGATAGGTGTTGCCCAGCAGGATGTCGGCGCCGGTCTGAGCGACCTGGTCGACCGTCAGCGCCTTCACCGTTCCCGCCGTCCCGACCGGCATAAAGGCCGGCGTGCGGATATCGCCGCGGGGCGTCTTCAGAACGCCGGTGCGGGCCGCGCCGTCGGTGGCTGTCAGTTCAAAGGGGAAGACGCTCATGAGGCCGCGCGGAATAGCAGGCTTGAATCCCCGTAGGAATAGAAGCGGTAGCCGGTCGCGATCGCGTGCGCGTAGGCGGCCTTCATCGTTTCGAATCCGCTGAAGGCGCTGACCAGCATGAACAGGGTCGACCTGGGCAGGTGGAAATTGGTCATCAGCACGTCCGCCGCGCGGAAGCGGTAGCCGGGCGTGATGAAGATCGCCGTCTCCCCGGCCCATGCGCTGATCTCGCCCGCCTCGGTGGCGGCGCTTTCCAGCAGACGCAGCGAGGTGGTGCCGACACAGACGACGCGGCCGCCCGCGGCGCGCACCGCGTTCAGCGCTACGGCGGTCTCCGCGGACACTTCCCCGTACTCGGCGTGCATCCGGTGGTCGTCGGTGTCGTCGACCTTCATCGGCAGGAAGGTGCCGGCCCCGACATGCAGGGTGACGAAATGCTGCGATACGCCTGCCGCCGCCAGCCGGGCCAGCAGGTCCGGCGTGAAATGCAGGCCCGCCGTCGGCGCGGCGACCGAGCCATCCTCACGGGCGTAGACGGTCTGGTAGTCGGCCCGGTCCTGCTCGTCCTCGGGCCGTTTGGCGGCGATGTAGGGCGGCAGGGGCATGTGGCCGCGGCTGTTGATGGCGATGTCGAGGTCAGGGCCGGACAGGTCGAAAGCCAGCTCCACCTCGCCGCCCTCACCCTTGGCGACCAGGGTGGCGTCGAGCGCCGCGCCGTCACAGGCCCGGTCGGACGAGGTCCCGAACCGGACGCGGTCTCCGACCTTCAGCCGCTTGCCCGGGCGCATGAAGGCGCTCCAGCGATCAGGGCCGAGGCGCTTGTGCAGGGTCGCCTCGACCGCAACGGCATGGCCGTCGCCGCCGCCCTCCGACCGCGCTTCGCGCAAACCATCGAGCCGCGCCGGGATCACCCGCGTGTCGTTGAACACCAGGGCGTCGCCTGCCCTCAGCAGCGAGGGCAGGTCGCCGACGGTCAGGTCCGCCAGCCCCTCCCCCGGCCGCACCACGAGCAGCCTCGCCGCCTCTCGGGGCGTGACAGGTCGCAGGGCGATCAGGTCGTCGGGCAGGTCAAAGTCGAAATCGGCGACGCGCATGGTGGCGGAAGCGCCACGCCCGCGCCTTCCCGTCAAGCGCCCGATGGACAAACCCGGTTCGGCGTGGCGTTGATGCGCCGAGCAATTCAGGGGATTTCCATGCGCCACCGGACCCTCGTCCTGGCCGCCGCCTTGCTGGCGATGACCGCTGCAGGCTGCAACCGCAAGCCTGAGAAGCAGGCCGAGGCCCCGGCCGCGCCGGTCGCCCCCGCGCCGCCGCCGGCGCCCGTCGAGCCGACGCTGGCCGTCGCGGACGGCTATCGCCACCAGTCGGGACTTGACGCCTCCGGCTACTATCTCAGCCCGTCCAACTTCAAGGTCGGGGCTTACCAGTTCTCGCACCTGGCCATCGGCGCGCCGAGCGACTTCCAGACCTGGGAGAAGGGTGATCGCGCGTCGACCTTCGGTCCGATCCTGATCTCGTTTGACGACACCACCAGCCCGCTGGTCTCCAATGAACTGGGCGGCGAGGGCCACGCCGTTTCAGTGCGCGTGCTTCCAGACGCCTACAGTTTCGACGCCGGAAAGCTGACCTTCCGCGGCCGCGACCCGAAGCTGGGCGACGTGGTGTTTGTCGGCGCCTTCGACCAGGCCGCCCTGGCCCGGGCCCGCGCGGAGGGATCCACCCAGGCGACCGTGCTGACCGGCGACCTGAAGGTCGGCGCAGCGCCTGCACGCAAGGTCGCTCTTACCTATTTCGTTGGTGACTGAACCTGCACAGGGCCTGCATGGGCCTCGTGCTAGATCAGGGACGTGACAACGATTCTCCGCGTTTTTTCCGAGCTCCTGCGCGCCTTCGCCCTGCTGATGGCGGCGGGCTTGTCCCTGCTCGCGCTGGCGGCGCAGGGCGGTCGGTTCAGCGACCGGCTGGATGTGCTGACCCATTTCACGCCGATCTGGCTGGGCGGGCTGATCAGTGCCGCCGCGCTCTGGGCGATCACCGGGCGGCAGGGGCGGACGACGCCGGTGCTGGCCCTGATCGGCGGCCTTTCGGCCCTGACCCTGATGATCCCGGAATGGAGTGCGGCAAGCGCCCGCACCGGCGGCAAGGTCGATGGCGAGACGCTGAAGATCGTCCAGTTCAACCTCTGGGGTCTCAACCGCGATCCCGGCGCCACGGCCCGCTGGATCCTCGCCACCGATCCGGACATCATCGTCATCGAGGAGGGCTTCGACCGCTCGCGGGTCGTGCTCAAGGCGCTGAAGGCCCGATATCCCCACCGCTCGACCTGCGCTGAACCCTCGCCGTGCTCGACGATGATCCTGGCGAAGCGCCGCCCGGTCGCCGAGGGCGGCCTGTCGGGTGTTGTCTCCAGCGCCGAGCTCTCCGGAGCCTGGGCGACCTTTGCGGACTCCAGGGGGCCGTTCACGGTCGTCGGGGTCCACTACACCTGGCCGTGGCCGGCCGGGCCGCAACAGCAACAGACGCTTCGGCTGGCGAAGGTGATCGAGGGCTTTCCCAAAGACCGGCTGATCGTCTCCGGCGATTTCAATTCAACCCCGTGGTCGTTCTCTCTTCGCCGTCAGGACCGTCTCTTCGGCCTGCAACGGCGGACGCGGGCGATCGCCAGCTGGCCCGCCGGCGACTTCACACGCCTGCACTTCGAGATGCCCGTGCCGCTGCTGCCGATTGACCACGTCTATGCAGGCTCCGACTGGCGGACCGTGGATGTCCGTCGGGGGCCGATGCTGGGATCGGATCACTATCCCGTGGTGATCACCCTGGCGCCGGCGGCCTGACCGCCCCGCGCCAGGGGATACACGCCATGGCCCGCCGAGACGGGCCTGGCTGACACAATCAGGCGTCCGCCGCGACCTTCATCGAGACGATCTTGCCCGGCTGGCGGGGCGGCTCGCCCTTGGGCAGGGCGTCGACATGGTCCATGCCGTCCACGACTTCGCCCCAGACCGTGTACTGGTTGTCCAGGAAGGTGGAGTCATCGAGGCAGATGAAGAACTGGCTGTTGGCCGAGTGCGGCGCGCTGGTGCGGGCCATCGAGCAGACGCCGCGCACATGCGGCTCGCGCGAGAATTCCGCCTTCAGGTCCGGCTTCTTCGAACCGCCCGAGCCGGTGCCCGTCGGGTCGCCGCCCTGGGCCATGAAGCCCGCGATCACGCGGTGGAAGACCACGCCGTCATAGAAGCCCTCCCGCGCCAGTTCCTTGATCCGCGCGACGTGGCCGGGAGCCAGGTCGGGGCGCAGCTTGATGGTGACCGTTCCGGTTTCGGTGGTCAGCAACAGGGTGTTTTCGGCGTCGGTCGTCATGGTTTCAGTTCACTTCCACAGGAATGTTGACGTCGCAGAGCGAAAAATCCGCGCCCTTCAGCTTACGGACCCGCTTGATCTCGGCCTTGAACCAGCCGCCGGCGGGATCGATGACCCGCACGGCCGGTCGTTCGGCGGCGGGTATATCGGCCAGAACGCGCACGCGGTCCATCCGATCCTGCGGCGCGGCGACCGGTTCTCCGGTCTTGATGGCGCGGATCGCGTCCAGACCGCTGATCACCCGGCCAAAGGCGGTGTAGCGCTTGTCGAGCGACTGGTATGGCTGGCGCATCAGGAAGAACTGGCTGTTGGCGCTGTCAGGATTGTCATCCCGCGCCATGCCGACCACGCCGGGACAGTAGCTGCCCCAGGTCGCGACCTTCCCGTCCTGGGTCATGTCGTGCCAGCTCCAGCCCTGGCCGACGACCGGCAGCGACTTGAGGAAGCCCTCGTCCGTGCCCCAGGGGCTGGCGGCGACCACCACGCCCGACGCGGCGTCGCGGCGGAAGGTGAACTCGGCCTTCAGGTCGGGAAGGTCAGTGGCCCCTTCCCCGGTATCCTTGGGATCGCCGGTCTGCGCCATGAAGCGGTCAATGACGCGGAAGAAGGTCCGGCCGTCATAGGTCCCCTTTCGGGCCAGCACCTTGAGCCGCTCGACGTGGCCGGGCGCGACTTCCGGAACCAGCTCGACGATGACCCGGCCCCGGCTGGTGTCGATGACCAGGATGTTTTCCGCATCCGGCGTACGCCAGTCGGCGGCGGCGGGCGCCCGGGGCCTGGCCAGCGCCGCCGGTGCGGCGGCCGATATCAGGGCGGCCAGAACGATCATTGAGCGCATGGTCGAGGTCTCCTCAGCCGATCTTCACGGGGACGGCGATATCGCAGGCCGTCAGGGGGCCGGCGCCGCCCGCCTTCGCGGTTTCGAGCAGCGATTTGAACGACGGGCTGGCCGTATCCAGCACCTGCACCTTCGGCCGCTCGGCAGCCGGAATGTCGGCCAGCACCCTAACCTTGAGCATCGCATCGCGCGGCGGCGCCACCGGCTCGCCGGTCTTGATGGCGCGCACCACCTCCAGACCGCTCAGCACCCGGCCGAAGGCGGTGTAGTTGGCGTCGAGCAGCGGATAGGTCTGACGCATAAAGAAAAACTGGCTGTTGGCCGTATCCGGCGGGGTGGCGCGGGCCATGCCCAGGCCGCCGGCGCAGAACAGCGGCCAGCTGACGACCTTGCCGTCGGCCGAGGCCATCATCATCATCTCGGGCGAGCCGCGCACCGCGAAGCCGTGGATGAAGCCGACCTCGGTCGCCGACATCACCTTGTCATCCGGCGCCATGCGGCCCAGCGAGGTGAAGCGCAGGTCGCGGCCGCGGCGGAACGTGAATTCCGCCTTCATGTCCGGAAGGGCGTCGTTTCCGCCGGTGCCGTCATTCTTCGGATCGCCCGTCTGGGCCATGAAGTCGTCGATGACGCGGAAGAAGGTCAGTCCGTCATAGAAGCCTTGCCGCGCAAGGCTGCGGACGCGCTCGACGTGGACGGGCGCCGCCCAGGGCGCGAGCTCTACGATCACCCTGCCCTTGCTGGTGTCGATGACCAGGACGTTCTCCGCGTCCGGCGTGCGCCAGTCGGCGGCGGCGATCGCCGGCGCAGGCGTTGCGGCGAGAGCCGGGGTCGCTGCGGCGAGCAGAAGGGCGGCGAGCGCGATCGGCGCGGAATTCATGCGGTGTCCACTTCCTCGATAGCCTCGTCAGCCCGCGTAGAACGCCGCGGCCCGGGCGACAAGCCCCGAGGCGTCGAAGCTGAATGTCTCGACGACCTCGCAGCCGCGTGCGTGACTGAAATAGCGGATGGCGCCGCCGTCGATGCCGTCCAGCACGTCCAGCAACTCGAAGCGCAGGTCCGGAAAGGCCGTGAAGGCCCCTGACCAGTAGGCGCGCAGCTCTTCCAGCCCGTGGACCTGCCCCGACCCCTTGCCCAACCGCTGGCGGATTACCGGACTCTCGAAAACGACATCCGCCGCGTAGTGGGACAGGATCCGGTCGAGATCATGGGCGTTCCAGGCCGCGATCCACTCGTCGGCGAAGGCGTGCAGGTCGGTCATCGGCCTTTTGCCTCGAAGTCGCCGACGATCCACCTGGCCATCCGCCAGCGACCGTCGTCGCCCAAAGCCCACTCCTGAATGAATTCGGCGGCGCCCCGATCGGGATCGTCGTCCAGCCACAGCTCCCCGGTGATCCGGACACGGCGATCGGAAATCGCTCGCGCGGACTGATAGCGAACAATCGTTACGCCCAGCCCCAGGTCGGACGGACTCTTTTCGGAATCCTCATTCGTGACGATCCGCCAGAACTTCGCCAAGGCGTCTCGCCCGCGCATCGCGCCGCGATCGGGCCAGTTCAGCAGAACGTCGGGCGTCAACCAGTCTTCCGGGCGCGGCCCCCCGCGCCCGCCATCGGCCATCGGCGAGGCCTCCCAGGCGTTCACGGCATCGGCTGCGACGCCGCGACGGCTCGCGGCAAGGGTGAAACAGGCGCGCAGGCGGAAGGCCGGAATGCCCTGATAGCTGTCACGGCTCAGCCGCTCGCAGCCCGGATTCGCGTCTGCGGCCGCGTTCGACAACGCCTGAGCGTCGATGCCCGTCTGCTCGAGCGCACAGGTGTCGCGCGCCCTCACGGTGACGCCATCGGGCTCAATAACCTCGATCGCGAACGTCCAGGAATGCAGACAAATGGCTTCGGGATCAGTGAGAACATAGGACGCCGGCCCGGCCTTCAGAACGGCCGACAGGCTGACCGCCGCCCGCCATGTCGCATCGCTGGCCGGCGCCTCGCGACGCGGCTTGCCGGCATCATGAGCCTCGATCGTCGGACCGCTTGCGCCCCGTCGCAGCACCGAAACCACTGGCAGATAGCCTCCGTAACCATCCACGGTGAAGACTCTGATGCCGACGTAGCCCTGCTTCGCCAAGGCCTGGGCCGACGGGAGGTGGAAACGCCTTAGGACGCCAGCCGCCACGGCCTGGTCGCAGAACAGATCGCGGTCGTCGCAGACAGGCGGCGGCGACTCGGGGGCGGGAGAAGCGGCCAGCAGCAGCGCGAGCGCCGCGCCGACCATCACCGCCCGACCTTCTCCAGCAGCCGTGTCGCCACGCCCGGCGTGACGAACTTGGTGATGTCGCCGCCGAGGATCGCGATTTCCTTGACCAGGCGGGACGCCACGGCCTGGTGACGCGGATCGGCCATCAGGAACACCGTTTCGATCTCGCGATCGAGCTGCTGGTTCATGGCGGTCATCTGGAATTCGTATTCGAAGTCAGCGACGGCGCGCAGGCCGCGCACGATGATCCCGGCATGGACCTCGCGGGCGAAGTGCATCAGCAGCCCCTTGAAGGGCACCACCTCGATCTCGGCGATCTTCTGGAGATGCGCGGTCTCGTCGCGGACGATCGCCACGCGCTCATCGAGCGAGAACAGCGGCCCCTTGCCTTCATTGATCGCGACGCCGATCACCAGCTTGTCCACCAGCTTCACGGCCCGGCCAATGATATCCAGATGACCGTTGGTCATCGGATCAAACGTGCCCGGATAGAGCCCGACTCTCGCCACGCAGTCCCCTTTGCGCCCTATTCGGCGGGGGTCTGATCGCCCCCGTCGTCGTCCGTCGCGTCGGCGTCTCCGCCGGTCGCCTCAAGCCGCTCCACGCTCACGACGTGCTCATCGTCCGCGGTGCGGAACACGATCACGCCCTGGGTGTTGCGACCCGCGATGCGAATATTCGCGACGGGGCACCGTATCAACTGCCCCGCATCCGTCACCAACAAGATTTCGTCAGTCTGCTCCACAGGGAAACTGGCGACGAGGCGTCCGCCCTTGCGGGTCAGGTCCTGCGCGAGCAGGCCCTGGCCGCCCCGGCCGGTGCGACGGAAGTCGTAGGCGCTGGTGCGCTTGCCGATGCCCTCGGACGACAGCGTGAGGATGTACTCCTCCGCCGCGCCGAGCTCGATGATGCGCTCGGGCGTCAGATCGGCCTCGCCGTCGGCGTCTTCCTCATCCTCGACGGCCGCGACGGCCTCGTCGCCCTCGTCCTCGGACTGGGCGCGCAGGCGGGCGCGCTCGTACTTGAGGTAGGCAGTGCGTTCGGCCGGGCTCGCTTCAACGCCGTTGAGGATGGCCATCGACAGGACCGCATCGCCGTCCTGCAGCCGGATTCCGCGCACGCCGGTGGAATCCCGGCCGGCGAACACCCGGACTTCGTTGGCCTGGAAGCGGATTGCGCGACCGAGCGCCGTGGTCAGCAGGATGTCGTTTTCGGCATTGCACAGCCCGACGCCGACGATGGAGTCGCCCTCGTCCAGCTTCATGGCGATCTTGCCGTTGCGGTTGATCTGCACGAAGTCGCTGAGCTTGTTGCGGCGCACGTTGCCCGAGCGGGTGGCGAACATCACGTCCAGCCGTTCCCACTGGGCCTCATCCTCCGGCAACGGCAGGATCGAGGTGATGCTTTCGCCCGACTCGATCGGCAGCAGGTTGACGAACGCCTTGCCGCGCGAGGTCGGAGTGCCCAGCGGCAGACGCCAGACCTTCAGCTTGTAGACCTTGCCGCCCGAACTGAAGAACAGCACCGGCGCATGGGTCGAGGCGGAGAAGACGCGGGTGACTGCATCCTCGTCCTTGGTCGACATGCCCGAGCGGCCTTTGCCGCCGTGCTTCTGGCTGCGGTAGGTCGAGAGCGCCGTGCGCTTCACATAGCCGCCGTGCGTGACGGTGATGACCATGTCCTCGCGCGGGATCAGGTCCTCGTCGTCCATGTCGGCGCCGCCTTCACCGAAGACGGTGCGGCGCGGGGTGGCGAACTTGCCGCGAACCTCGACCAGCTCCTCGCGAACCACGGCCATGATGTTGGCGCGGTCCGACAGCAGCTCCAGCAACTCGGCGATCGAGCCGGCCAGGGTACGGGCCTCGCCCATGATCTCGTCGCTGCCCAGACCGGTCAGGCGGCTGAGCGTCAGGGCAAGGATCGCGCGGGCCTGCTCGTCGGACAGACGAACCTGGTCGCCACTGGTGATCACCGTCCGCGGATCGGCGATCAGCGCGATCAGGGGCATCATGTCGCCGGTCGGCCAGTCGCGGGCGCACAGGCGCTCGCGCGCTTCGGCCGGATCGACCGACGAGCGGATGATGCGGATGAACTCATCGATATTGGCGACCGCGATCGCCAGACCGACCAGCACATGGCCGCGGTCACGGGCCTTGCCCAGTTCGAACCGGGTGCGGCGAACGACCACTTCCTCGCGGAAGTCGACGAAGGCCTGGAGCATCTCGCGCAGGCCCATCTGCTCGGGCCGTCCGCGGTTGAGCGCCAGCATGTTGTAGCTGAAGCTGCTCTGCAGCGCCGTGAAGCGGTAGAGCTGGTTCAGGATCACGTCGCCCTGGGCGTCGCGCTTGAGTTCCACGACGACGCGCATGCCGGCGCGGTCGCTCTCGTCGCGGATGTCGCTGATGCCCTCGAGCTTCTTTTCGCGCACCAGGTCGGCGATGTGCTCGACGAGGTTGGCCTTGTTGACCTGGTAGGGCAGCGCCGTGATGACGATGCCTTCGCGGTCCTTGCGCAGTTCTTCGACGGTGGCCACGCCGCGCATGATCACCGAGCCGCGGCCCGTCATCAGGGCCTGACGCGCCGCGCTGCGACCGATCAGTTCGCCGCCGGTCGGGAAGTCGGGCCCGGGCACGATATCGAGCAACTCGTCGGTGCCGACATCGGGGTCATCGACCAGAGCCAGGCAGGCATCGACGATCTCGCCCAGATTGTGCGGCGGAATATTGGTGGCCATGCCGACGGCGATGCCGCCGGCGCCATTGACCAGCAGATTCGGGAACCGGGCGGGCAGAACGGTCGGCTCGGTTTCCTTGCCGTCGTAGTTTTCCTGGAAATCGACGGTGTCCTTGTCGATATCCGCCAGCAAGGCCATCGCCGAGGAGGCCATGCGGCACTCGGTGTAGCGCATGGCCGCGGGCATATCGCCGTCGACCGAGCCGAAGTTGCCCTGGCCGTCGATGAGGACCAGGCCCATCGAGAAGGACTGAACCATCCGCGCCAGCGCGAAGTAGACCGACTGGTCGCCGTGCGGGTGGAACCGGCCGAGCACGTCACCGACCACGCGGGCGCACTTGGAGTAGGTCTTGTCCGGCGTCATGCCGAGATCGTGCATCGAATAGAAGATACGGCGGTGCACGGGCTTGAGGCCGTCACGGACGTCGGGCAGCGCGCGGCTGACGATCACGCTCATGGCGTAGTCGAGATAGCTGCGCTTCAGCTCGTCCTCGATGGCGATGGGGGCGATGGCCCCGCGCCGTGAGTCGTCCGGAGGCGTTTTGGTTTCGTCGGTCAAGTGCGGGAATTTGCTGTCAGAATCGGACAGGAAGCGTCCATCCCTTTGTTAACATTCGAGGTTGACCGGCGCCATCTTTCGGGCAGCTTTTTCGGGCCTTGAGCGTTGGGTTTTCGACGATTTTCCGGGATATCCCGTCCCGTCAGGAGCTTTTGCATGCGCCGTTTCATTCCAGCCCTCGTCGCCGCCGTCGTCGCCCTGCCCGCCCTGGCCGGCCCCGCGTCCGTCACGGTCCCGATCCTGGGGCCCAAAGGCGAGGCAATGGGGTCCGCGACCCTTACGCAGGGAGCGCGCGGCGTGCTGATGCGCGTCGAGGCCACGGGCCTGACACCGGGTTGGCACGGCCTGCATTTTCACGAGAAGGCGGACTGCTCCAGCGCCGACTTCAAGTCCGCGGGCGGACATATGCATGACGCAGCGCCGGTGGCGCACGGCCTGCTGAACCCGGACGCCAACGAGACGGGAGATCTGCCGAACCTGTTCGCCGGGGCCGACGGCGTGGCGAAAGCCGAGGTGTTCAGCACACTGGTCTCGCTGACCACCGGAGATCGCGGCGCCCTGCTCGACGCCGACGGCTCGGCGCTGGTGATCCATGCCTCGCCCGATGATCACCTGACCCAGCCGATCGGCGGGGCCGGCGCGCGGGTCGCCTGCGCGGTCATCAAGGCGCCCTGACCTTGCCCGGCGGGCCGGCGTTTGGCATCGTCGGCCATGCCTCTCTTGCCGGGCGATCTCGCCCCGACCTTCTTCGCGCCCAGCTCCGGCAATCCCCGCTACAATTTCGCGACGGTGGCGGGCCGCTATGTCCTGATGGCCTTCCTGCCGCCGCAGCCGACGGCGGCAGGCGTCGCGGCCCTGACGGCTGTCCGGGCGCACCGGGCGCTGTTCGACGATGCGAACCGCTGCTTCTTCGGCGTCCTCAGCGACGCGGAACAGTTCGCCCTGGCCCGCGACGAGATCCCCGGCCTGCGCTGGCTGCATGACGTTGAGGGCGACATCGTCCGTCAGTATGAGCTCACCGCGCCGGCCTGGGTCGTCGCCGACCCGTCACTGCGCGTGCTGTTCACAGCGCCGCTGGAGCAGGCGGAGAGCGTGCTCGCGCGCTTCGCGGCGCTGGCCCCGATCGACGATCACGCCGGCGTACCCCTGACCGCGCCGGTGCTGATCGCGCCGCGTATCTTCGAGCCGGCCTTCTGTCGCACCCTGATCGAGACCTACGATGCGGTTGGCGGGACGCCCTCGGGGTTCATGCGCGAGGTCGATGGCCGCACGGTGGTCGCCAGCGACCCGAACCACAAGCGCCGGTCCGACGTGACCCTGCAGGACGAGGGCCTGCGCGACGCCGCCCGGTCGCGGATCAACCGGCGGCTCATCCCCCTGATCAAACAGGCCTTCCAGTACGAGCCGACGCGCCTGGAGCGGTATCTCGTGGCCTGCTACGACAGCGAGAGCGGTGGGTGGTTCCGGCCACACCGCGACAACACCACCAAGGGCACGGCGCACCGGCGGTTCGCGGTCTCGATCAACCTGACCGACGACCATGAGGGCGGCGACCTGCGCTTTCCGGAGTTCGGCCGGCGCACCTACCGCCCGCCGGCGGGCGGCGCCGTGGTCTTCTCCTGCTCGCTGCTGCACGAGGCGACCCCGGTCACCGCCGGCCGCCGCTACGCCTTCCTGCCGTTTCTCTATGACGAGGAAGGCGCGAAGATCCGCGAGGCGAACGCCGCCTTCCTCGAACCCGCGCTGGGCGGCTATCGCGCTGACAACGCCGGCGCGGATACGCCGGCCGATCAGGCCTGAGCAGACGCCGCCGCCGCGGCCGCACGGCGCTCGGACAGGGCCACCAGCGCCACGCCGACGAGGGTCGCGGCGCCCCCGAGCATCAGCTGCGGCGTCAGCTCATCGCCCATCAGGCTGATGCCGATGCCGCAGGACAGCAGCGGCGTCAGCAGGAACCAGGGCGTCACCCGGCCCGGTTCGCGCCGCTGCACGAGCCAGAAGAGCAGCGCCGAGGCGCCGACCGTCGAGGCCAGGGCCGCCCAGACGACGGTCGCCCAGATCGCCCAGCCCGCCGACGCCGCCCGTTCCGGTAGATTGGGCTCGAACATCACCGCGGCCAGCAGCAGTACGGGCGCGCCGACGAGCGAGGTCAGGGCCTGCATCTTCAGCGGGGTCACGGCCGGCGAACGGCGTACCAGCACCGTCCCCAGAGCCCACATGGCGCTGGCGATCACCCCGATGACGATGCCGGGCAGATCGCCGACGGCATGGGGATCGAGGCTCATCCAGGCCACGCCGGCAAAGGCGACCGCCATTCCGGCGAGACCTGAGCGCGACATCGTCTCGCCCAGCACCCGCCAGGCGAAGAAGGCCGTCATCGGGATCCACAGCTGCAGCGACACCACCAGCGGGCTGAGGTTCTTCACGATGGAAAAGCCGTAGTAGATCAGGCCGAAATGCAGCGGCCCCAGCAGCAGCAGGATCGGAACGGTCTGGCGCCACGGCGGAAACGGCGGTCGCAGAAACGGGATCAGCACGACCAGGGCGATGGCGAACCGCACCCCGCCGACAAAAAACGGCGGCAGCACGTCGGTCGCGATCTTTGCCGCGGCGTTGTTCACCCCCCAGACGAAGATGATGGCCGCGATGGCCGCCCATTCGGCGGCGGCGAACGGCGATTTGTCGGAAGGCGAGGTCACGCGGACCTCCTCGCACGGGACGCCGGGCCGATGGAACCCCGCACCCGGTCAATCCGGGTTACCGACTGTTGGCGCCTTCAGAACGACGGGCGGACAACCATCAGCCAGTAGAGGCCGAGCACGCCCGCGAACGCCGGCCAGCCGAGGATGAACCAGCGCCGGAACAGACGGTGGTAGTCCGGCGGGAGGGGCTCGCCCCGGGCGGCGGCGGCTTCCGTCAACCGCCGGATCGACAGCTGGATCGCCACGACAGGAAGCCAGCAGGCGCCGATCAGGGCGTACAGGCCATAGGCGGCCAGCAGCCAGGGCTCGAACGGGCTGTAGCCTCGCGCCATCACAAGGGCGAAGCCGCTAAGGGGCTGGATGATCACCGCCGGCGTCGTGAAGACAAAGTCGGCCAGGACCACGATCCGCGCCGTCGCCGCGATGATCTCGACCCGCCCCGTGCGATGGGCGACGAGCATGAAGAAGGCGATGCCGGCGCCCGTCCCGAACAGAACTGCGGCCGACAGGACATGGACGAGCTTGAGCAGGTCGTAGAGGCTCACCGGCGATCCTCCGTGGCGGCGACACACAGCGCCAGGACGATGACGGGCAGGACCTTCAACCAGGGCCCCAGCGGATCCAGCCAGAGCTGCGGCGCCGAAAGCGTTCCGGCGACGAGATAGGCTGCGCCCAGCAACGCCATGCCGATCGCCGCGCGTCCGGAAAAACGGCGAACCCACAGCAGCGCGCCGAGGGCGATGTCGGTGAGGGCGCCGCCGGTCGCGACAGGCGACGCCATCGTCCCGTAGCCGGCGTCGCGCAGGACAGCGACCGCCTCTCGGCAGCCGGGGCCCAGGGTGACCAAGCCGGTGCCGATCCAGAAGACGCCCAGGACCAGGATCGCGATTGGGCGCAACAGACAGAGCCGCGCATGCCACCGGTCCTGGACCGTCGCCGGATGCCGGGTCAGCCAGCTGGAAAAGGACCTCGGGACCACGCCGGCCAACTGTGCGGGGTCGGCCGGCTGCCCCGCGACATCGTGGGCCATCTGCCGCAGCGATGTCGTCCGGAGCGCGGACGGCCATCCGAGCCACCCGGCCAGATCACCGAGCCGCGCCACCGGCGCGACGAGGCAGGCGGGAAACCGTACGACCGGCGCCGGGGCCAGGCCCAGCCAGCCTCGAAGGCCGGCCAGGAGTTCAGCCAGACTGACGACCTGCGGGCCGGCCACGTCGGCCGACCGACGCAGCGGCCCCTCGGCCCGCAACAGGCCCTCGATGATCGCGCAGAGATCTTCCATGGCCACCGGCCGAAAGTTTCCGGCTCCGCCGACCACCGGGATCACCAACGGAAAGGCGGCGAGCCCGCGCAAGAGCGCCGAGCCGCCATAGACCCCCCGGGCCAGAACCAGCGACGGACGCAGGATCACCCAGTCGAGCGAGCTGTCCTTGATCAGAGTTTCCGTGGCCAGCTTGGACGCGCCGTAGCCGGTGCCGACCTGTTCATCGGTCCCGACGGCCGACACGTGGATCAGCCGCCGAGGTCCGACCGTCGTACAGGCGGCGATCAGGGCGGCGGGACCGGTCACATGGGCGGCGCGGAGACTGTCCCCTGCCCCGTCCTGCAAGACGCCGACGCAGTTGACCACCGCGTCCACCCCCTCCAGCAAACCGGTCCAGTCCGAAGGATCGCCGAGTTCCGAAAAATCGGCTCGCACCCACTCGTGCGCGGGGGCGAGCCGTCTTGCCGTGTCTGGCCGACGCGCGCCGGCCCTGACCTCATGGCCGAGCCCGGCCAGGGTCGCTGCAACGTGCGATCCGATGAAGCCGGACGCTCCGAGAACGAGGACCCGCACGGCTGTGAGCGGCTCCTAGAAGGGGATCTCGTCGTCCAGGTCGGCGCTGAAGCTCTCCTTCGGGCCGCTGGGCTGGGCGCGGTCGCCGCCCGAGTAGCCGCCGAAGTCGCCGCCCTCGTCGCGCATGCCGCCGCCGCCGTCGCCGCGACCGCCGAGCATCGTCAGTTCACCGCGGAACTTCTGCAGCACGACTTCGGTCGAGAACTTTTCGACGCCCTGCTGGTCAGTCCATTTGCGCGTCTGAAGCGCGCCTTCGATGTAAACGGTCGAGCCCTTCTTCAGGTACTGCTCAGCGACCTTCACGAGGTTGTCGTTGAAGATCACCACGCGGTGCCATTCGGTCCGCTCCTTCTTCTCGCCGCTGGCGCGGTCGCGCCACGATTCCGAGGTCGCCAAGCTGAGGTTGGCGACCCGGTCGCCCGAGTTGAGCGTGCGGATCTCCGGGTCCTTGCCCAGGTTGCCGACGAGAATGACCTTGTTGACGCTGCCCGCCATTGGAAGTGCTCCCTCAAATCACGCCCGGCGACCAGAATGCGCGCCGGAATCTGACACCCAGACTAGCGGGCGTTAACCATTAATTAAACCCATGTGTTCACATTTTGTTCTTGCTCGCAAGGGCTTATGCACAGCAAATTCTTCGGGATCGGAAAGCGGCTTCGCCGCTACTCGAACTGGACGGCGCCGGGGATCACCAGGCGGCCGTCTCCGCTGCGAACCAGCATCAGGTACTGGTTGCCTTCCCAGCGCTGGGACCGGAAGATTCCCGCGCTGCGCAGGTGAATGAAATTGCCCTGGTAGGCCCCTGAAATCTCGCGGGTCTGGCCGCCCATGCGCAAAAACCGCAGGCGAACGCCCTCAAGCTGGGCGGCGCAGTTCTCGATGTTGGGAACGTTGCGGGCGACGACGTTGAACTTGATCTCGCCCTTGGGGCCTGTGCCGATGGCGTAGCAGACGCCCTTGTCGAGCGGGGCCTGGACGGTTTCCTGGCAGCCCGCCAGGAGCGTTGTGGCGGCGGTCAGGGCGGCGATCGCGACGAGCCTGGACATGACGGGGATATCCTTGCTCTAGCCGACCGGCGGAATGGAACAGTTGGCGCCCTGTTCCACCAGCGTGCGGAAGCGGCGGTTATCGGACGAGATCTCGACCTTGTCCCGCACCAGGCGCAGCGTCTGATCGCCCCAGCGACCGTAGGATGCCGCGCCGCGCCCCTCGCACTTGCCGGCGTAGAGCGTCTGGACGCAGGCGTTCAGGTCCATCGCGCCGACCTTTGACCAGCCGCCGCCGGCGTAGCGCCAGCAGTCGTCACCGGCGACGGGCGTCGGCGTGGGCTGGCTGGTCGAGGGATCGACCGACACAGGCGTCTGCGGGGCGGACTGCGCCGGCGGAAGGGGGGCAAGGACCGTGCCGGCCTGGTTGGCGGCGGCAAGGGCGCCGGTCTCGTCGACACCGACATCAAGCGCATCGGTGGCCACGCCATTGCGCTTGGCGCATTCGGTCAGGGTGATCTCGCCGGCGAAGACGCCGTTGACGAAGCAGCGGATCGGCCGGGCCGGATCAAGCTTGGTGTCGTCATCGCGGCCGGTCTCGACGACCAGTCCGCCGGTGGCCGCCGGCGGCGGCGTATTGGGCCCCTTGTCGCCACGCATGATCGTTGCGGCGATCAGGATGCCGAGCAGCAACGCAACGCCGCCCCCGATGGCCAGAACGATCCGGCGGTCCTTGAGAAATTCCATGCCGCAATCGCTATCGCGCGACCGTGCCCCTTTCAAGTCCGCGTGAGCGACCGGTACGGACTATCCGCCGCCGGTCAGGCGATCGAGCGCGGCCTGATAGTTGGAAATCTGGTTGCTCAGGTACGCCGGCACCGGACCATTCACGCCCTTGGCGGCCGCTGTTTCCGGCTTCGCCGCCGCTTCCAGCTGGCGATAGGCGTCACGCACCTTGCTCAGCGACTTGGAGATGACCGCGAGCGCGTTCTTGACCGCCGTCTCGCTGTCCACGGCAAGCGACGCCGGCAGACTCAGGCCGAACACCGGACCGCCGCCGTCCGCCGAGACGCTCTTGCCGGCCTTGTCGATAATCGTGTTGCGCACCACGCCCGGGGTCAGCCCGAGCGCGGCCAGAAAGTCCTCGCCACCCTTGCCCGGCAACACCTCGACGGTCGCGTTCTGGGTCGCCGGCGTGATCTTGATGCGGCGGAAGTCGCCGTCGCTGACCACCTCGACCTTGGCCTTGGAGCCTGCCGCCCGGCGTAACTTGATCGCCAGGGTGTCGAGGGTGTCGTTGGCGTCCAGCGTAACGGTCGCCAGGCGCCCCGCCTCGCTGGTGCGGATCTGGAAGGTGTCCCCCGCCCGCGCCGAGGTCGCCGACGCGACCTTCGCCGAGTCCGCATAGAGCAGCGTACCCTTGGGCAGGCCAAGCCGGTCCAGCGCGCTCGCGCCAGTGGCATCGACCGCGATGGAGGTGGCCGTGGCGATGCCGTCCTTGCCTGTGACCCGCTGGACCTGCGCCGTGCCGGCGACGACATCGAGCTCGGCCAGATAGCCGTCCTTGGTCGAGATCGCCGAGGCGCCGGGCTGGTCCGCCGCGGCCAGGCCCGCCACCCAGACCTTGCCGCCGGAGACGGCCATCGCCGTCACGCTGTCGTCTGTCGAGCCGCCGAAGAACGTGAGCTTGTCCGCGCTCGCGCTGGACAGGTCGGCGGAAATCCGTGCGGCGAAGGCGTCCAGGCCGCCGTTGTAGGCGTGCGTCGTGTCGGCCACCGACAGGCCCGCGTTGCGCGTGGTCCCCGCCACCCAGATATCGCCGCCGTCGAGACCGATGCCGGCAATCTGGCCGCCGAGCAGGTCGCCGAGATCACGTGTGGCGCCGGCGGTGAAGCTCGCCGCCGATGTGTGCACCGTGGTCGTGGTCGACGCGCTGTTGGAACCGTCCGGAGCCCCATAGACGTTGCTGGTCGTTGTCGACGAGCCGTTGGTGGTGTTGGTCACATTGATGGTCGTGACGCCGTTGTTGAGCACCCGTTCGGTGGTCGTGGTCGTCGGCGTGACGGCGAAGCTGCGCAACATGCCCCGGCCGTTCTCGACACCAGCCAGGGTCACGGTGTCGCCGTCGACGACGATGCCGCTGACCGTGTCCGCGCCGGCGGTTCCGAACTGCGTGGTGAACATCGCCTTGGGCGCGCCCTTGGCGTCCGCGGCGAAGGCCGTCAGGTAGCCGTCCCAGTCTCCCTGGATCGCCGCGCCGCCGGGCAGCGTCGACTTCGTGCGGCCGGCGACATAGACCAGCCCGTCGTCGCCGAACGCCACGGCGGTCGCCTCGTCGTCCTTCAGCGCGCCGCGCCGCGCGGTCCAGGCCTCGTCGCCCTTCTCGTCGAACACCGTCACGAAACTGTCGGTCAGGCCCGTGTCGTCGCCGGAATTGATCGGACCTTCAGCCGCGCCGGACAGGTTGCCGGAGACCTTGCCGGCGATGGCGACCCGGCCGTCGCCGGAGACCGTCATGGCCATGCCCTGGGCGTCGTCCGCCGCGCCGAGGGTGCGGGCGTACATCAGCTGGCCGGTGCTGTCGTATTTCAGCAGCGCGACGTCGCGCTCACCCTTGACGGTCTGGCCATCGACGGACGTCTCGACATCCGCCAGCACATAGAGCGATCCGTCCGCGCCGACCTTCGAGCCGCGCACCGCGCTGATGGTGCCTTCGAGCGTCTCGGAGAACACCCGCGCGCCTTCGGTTCCGATCGCCGTTCCGTCGACCTTGACCAGGGCGCTCTCGAACTTGCCGTCATCGGTCTTGATGTCCTTGTCCGGGTCCGGATTGCCGGCATAGGTCGTGACATAGACGGCGGGCTTGGTCGTGGCGGCCGAGAATGTCGTCACCTCCGTCGTGTCGCCGGAAATCTTGAAGGCGTAGTCGTCCGCGACCGCCGGCAGGGTCACCGTGGAGCCGCCTGTCGTGACCTTGCGCGGCTCGCCCGCCGTGCGCACGACGCTGAAACGGGTCTGCAGACCTTCGGCCTCGAGCTTGCCGTTGATGAACGAGGTGACCGCGCCCATCGAGCGTGGCGTCGATCCCATGTCCGCCAGATCAACATTGACCGTGTGCGTGACGTTGCCGCGCTTGACGGAGATGGTGAAGGCGGTGTCGCCGTCGAAGGCTGGAACCGCGCCATGCGGCACGCCGGTGTAGACGGTCCCGGTCAGGTACTGCGCCTTGGCGCGCGGGACCCCGACGGCGGACTTGTTCGAGATCATCGTGTCGCCGCGCGTGATCCGCATCTGCTCGAGCTTGGCCTTGTCGGTAAAACCGGCCACCTCGGTCATGCCGCGCTCGAAGATGTCGGCGAGACGGCTCTTCTCGGACGTCGACAGACCCTTGGTCTGAAGGCGTTCGGCCACGCCGTTGAGCGCGTTCAGGCCCTGGTACAGCGCGAACAGCTTCTTGTAGTCGGCGCTGGCACCCTCGAGATCCAGCTTCGCCGCCCCTTCATCGATGAAGCGGCGGCCGGCCATCACCGACTTGACCAGTTCGCTCGAACGGGCTGCGCCTGACGTGGTCGACCAGGGCGGTGTGGGGGCATACTTCTTCGCCGCGCCGGACGCGCCAACGCCGACCGCGGAGGCGGTCGTCTGGCCCTGCCTGGCCTGGTAGTAGCTGAGCAGGCTGCTGGTATCGAAGCTGACGACCATGGGGTTCCGGCGGAGTTTCGCAGCCGCACCTTGCCAGACAAGGGCTGACGGGGCGTTAAGACCCCGCCGTCAGGCCGCGATCAGCCCCGCATCAGTCAGAGTGCGGCGCGCGGCCGGCGCCAGGATCGCCCACTCCTCGGCCAGGATGCCCAGCATGACCACATCCCGCGGCTCGCCGTCCTTCAGCACGTGTCCACGCAGATACCCTTCGCGGCGGAAGCCGGCGCCGGTCTGCAGCTTCATCGCCGCGTCATTGTCGGCCATGACCTCGGCCCAGACCTTGTGCAGCCCGAGGACGCCGAACGCCTGATCCAGACCCAGAACCTGGGCCGCCCGCCCTACCCCGCGCCCACGCGCGTCGCGATCGCCGATGAACCAGTTCCAGGCGGCGCGTCGATGGTGTCCGGCGAGGCCGGTGAGCGTCAGCAGGCCTGACGGGCGGCCGTTGCTCTGGATCATCCAGCCCCGAAGGTCAGGATCTGAATGAAGCTGATCAAACCAGGCGCGATGCGCCTCGCGTCCCGAGACGTCTGCATCCGACATCCATCGGGCGACGTCCGGCTCGGCGCGCCAGTCGAACAGGCGCTCCTCGTCTTCCGGAAGCAGGTCGCGAAGTTCGATCATGCAAGCGCCCCCAATGCCTCCGGCGCGGCGTCATCCGCCGGCGCCGGCGACACCTGAATCATCCGCCCTGGAAGAGCGAGAGGATGATCTGCGGCGCCGAGTTGGCGATCGACAGCGCCTGGGCGCCGAGTTGCTGCTGCACCTGCAAGGCCTGCAGGCGCGCGCTTTCCTTGGCCAGATCCGCATCGACCAGGTTGCCGATGCCGGAATTCAGCGTGTCGGTCAGCTTGGAGACGAACTTGTTGTGCGCCTCCACCTGACGCGCCTGGGCGCCCATGTCGCCCAGCGCCTGGTTGACGTTGGAAATCGACGTGGACAGCAGGCCCTGGATCGTCGTGGCCAGGGTGGCCGTGGTGATCGAGGTCGCCGCGCCCATGGTGATGATCGACCCGCCGAGCGCCATACCCTTGGCGGACAGGGTGATGAAGGAGTTGGCGTCAGCGTTCGCGAGGAAGCGGATGCCCGCGCCCAGCGAGCCGTCCAGCAGATTCGCGCCGTCGAACTCGGCGTCGTTGATGACCTGCGTGATCTGGCGGAGCAGCGACTTGTAGTCGGCGTCGAGCGCGGTGCGGGACACCGAGTCCAGCGAGGGGTCCATCGCCGCGGTGACCTTCTCCTTCATGGAGAGCAGGAGGTCGGAAATGGTCTCGCCGGCGGAGATGGCGACGTCAGAGATCGACTGGGCCCGGTCGAGGCTCATCTTGACCGCGCCGAGAGCGCCGATGTCGGCGCGCTGGGACTGGGCGATGCCCCACACCGAGGCATTGTCCTTGGGGCCCTGAACCTTCAGTCCCGTGCTGATGCGGTTCTGCGTACCGGCCAGCTCGTCGTTTGTTTTGTTGAGATTCTGAAGCGCAACCAGCGCGGATTGATTGGTATGGACGCTGATCGACATGAGCTTTTTCCTCGCACGGCGCTTCTCGACGTGAAGCGACTCATCGAGCCGCCCCGTCCGAAGCTAGGCGGGAGAACGTTCGCTTATGGTTAACGCCGGTAAACCATGAAGGCCGCCGTCGCGGTGCGACGTCGGTGAGGAAGGTCGGTGCGGCCCGGTCGGGCCGTCAGGGAAGGACCGTCAGGTCTGCGCGTCGATCACGTCGCCGGGCGAATAACCGGTGGCCTCTCTCAGACGCATGACCTGTTCCCGGGGGAACTGCTTGACGATCTCACCCGTCCGGCGGTCGAGGGTCTTGTAGACGAAGGTTCCGGTTGCCTGATCTTCTTCGATGATCAGGCGGAGGTCGGCGTTCTGGCGCGAGACTGCTGGCGGTTGGGGTGCGGCGGCGCGATCCACGGGCGGCGGAGCCTGGAAGGCTCCCGGATCCTGGATCGACAGCACGGGTGCGATGGTGGCTTTCATATCTCCTGGCGCTGCCCTTTTTCGGACAACGACTCTCCTGTTGGCGATCGACGAGGACCTTTCGGCCCTCGCCGCCGCGACAGGAGGCGGGCGTCAGACGCCCGCCTCCACGCTTGCCTAGCGGAACAGCCCAAGCAGGGCCGACGACGAGGAGTTTGCGATCGACAGCGCCTGGATGCCGAGCTGCTGCTTGGTTTGCAGGGCTTGCAGCTTGGCGCTTTCCTTGGCGAGGTCGGCGTCGACCAGGTTACCCACACCGGCGTCGAGGCTGTCTTGCAGCTTGCCGACGAAGTTCAGGTGGGCTTCCAGCGACTTCGAACCCGTGCCGAGCTTGGCCAGGGCCGCGCCGACGTTGGTGATCGAGGTGCTGACGGTCGTGACCATCGCCGCCGCGATCGTGGCGGTGCTGAGCGAGGCCGTGGCGGCCACGGTCACGTTGGAGCCGCCCAGAGCGAGCGACTGCGCCGCGACCGTGATCTTCGACGTGCCGTCCGCGTTGGCCAGAGCCGTCACGGTGGCGCCCGACGCCTTGATCATGTTCGAGCCGTTGAAGTCAGCGTTGGTGACCGACTTCGCGATCTGGTCGCGCAGGGCCTTGAAGTCTTCGCTCAGGGCCGTGCGACTGGCGGTGTCCAGGGTGGTGTCCGACGCGGCCAGGGCCTTTTCCTTCATCTGCACGAGCAGATCGGAAACGGTCTCGCCCGCGGCGATCGCCACGTCGATGGTGGATTGGCCGCGCTGGAGCGAGTCCTTCACGGCGTTCAGGGCGTTGGAAGTGCCGCGCTGGGTCTGGGCGATGGCCCAGATGGCGCCGTTGTCCTTGGCCGTCGCGACCTTTTTGCCGGTGTTGATACGGTTCTGGACCGTGCTCAGTTCGCTGTTCGTGGCATTGAGGTTTTGCAGGGCGACGAGCGCACCGGTGTTCGTGTTAACGCTGTTCAGCGCCATGACGATATTCCCTTTTCCAGGTGTCCGGCGTCATTTTGACGGCCGGGGGCATTTTGCCCAATTGGGTAGGAAGCAATCGCCGGGCCAGTTTGGCCCCTGGGGCACACCCCGATAAACTACTGTTTTTGCTGGGTTATAGGTCTGTTAGGGACGTTCTGGCCCGGCATTTTTTGCCGGGCGGCGCCCATGGTAAGCAACTTCTGCCGGGCGTACCGGCAAAAGACTGCCGGGCGGAGGGGGGACTCCGCCCGGCGTCGCGGCCTTACTGGAACAACGACAGAAGCGACTGGGTCGACGAATTCGCGATCGAGAGCGCCTGGATTCCGAGCTGCTGCTTTGTCTGCAGCGCCTGGAGCTTTGCACTTTCCTTCGCGAGATCCGCGTCCACCAGATTGCCCACTCCCGCATCGAGGCTGTCTTGCAGCTTGCCGATGAAGGCGGTGTGCAGATCGAGCGCCTTGGACTTGGTGCCAAGGCGGGCGAGCGCCGCGTTCGTGTTGGTGATGGAGGTGTTCACCGTCGTGATCATGGCCGCAGCCAGGGTCGACGTCCCGATCGATCCCGCCGCAGCGACGGTCACGATAGACCCGCCCAGCGCCATGACTTCTGCGGCCACGGTGAGCTTGGACGATCCATCCGCATTGGCGAGGGCTGCGAGCGCCGTGGCGCCGGTCTTAATGAGATTGGTCCCATTGAAATCGGCGTTCGACACGGCCTTGGCGATTTGGTCGCGCAGGGCCTTGAAGTCCTCGTTCAGTGCAGATCGGCTGGTGGAGTCGAGGGTCGTATCCGACGCCGCCAGGGCTTTTTCCTTCATCTGTATCAACAGGTCAGAGACCGATTCTCCCGCTGCGATAGCCACGTCGAGGGTGGACCGCCCGCGATCGAGAGAGTCCCGCACCGCATTCAGGGCCATCGAAGTCCCACGTTGCGTCTGGGCGATAGCCCAGATAGCGCCGTTATCCTTCGCGCTGGCGACCTTCTTGCCGGTGTTGATCCGGGATTGGGCCTGCGACAGTTCCATGTTGGTCGCGTTGAGGTTCTGGAGCGCAACCATTGCGCCCGCGTTCGTATTCACCGAATTGCTGAGCATCGGCGGTCCTTCCATTCTGGTCGGGGAGCTCGGCCTTTTGGCCGGGTGGGCGTTCTTGCCCACACAGCGCATCGCAAGGCGCGGGCCAATCGCGTCGGCCCGGGCCACAAATCCGGCTTTGAATTTATTGGGTTTTATCGACCAGGTCGGGTCGATCTACACGCCTGGCGCCGTCGGGCGCCGACGCCCGGAAACAATTGCCGGACCGATCCGGTCCAACCGGGCAAATGCTGTCAGGCGGCCTCGGACTGACCGGACAGACCCTGCATCATGATGCGGTTGATATCGATCAGCGGCTCGATCTCTTCCTCGCGGCGGATCACGGCGCTGGTGTGCCGGCTGACCCACAGGCTGAGCGAGATGATCTGGGCGCGCAGCGCCTCCGGCAGCACATTCTGCGGATCGGCGCAGTCGCTCGCCAGGACCGACCACAGGCGCCGGTTCCAGTCGAGCGCGTCAATACGACCGCGAATGTCCTCCGGCGGCACGGCGGCCGCCTGGAGCAGCGCCCGAGTGACCTGGCCAAAGAGGCGATACTCGGCGTCGCGCGGGTTTTCAGTCCGCGCCGCGGCCTGCTGATACGCCTGCAGCCCCATTACCCAACCTCTCGTCTTCGTACTCAATCAGTTTCCGGCACAGCATCAGCGCCTTGTAGTACTCGCGGGCCATGGCGTGCCGCGAAATGGCGACACAGTCGGCGAGCACGTCGGGGTTCCGGATGACCCCCATGAATTCGGACAGTCGCCGCACGAACTCGTCGTAGTAGCGAAGGGCGTTGGCCTCATCGAGGTACATCATCATCACCGGGAAGTAGACACGACGCGCCGGCGTGGTGACCTCCTCCTCCTGCATGATGTCCTTCTCGCGCAGGACCGAGGCCTTGTTCTGAAGGATGAGAACGCCCCGGCGATCACCGTTCTGGACCACGGCGCCATTCAGGACGAACCGTTCTCCAGGCTTGAGGGACAGTTTCAGCGGCACGACAGACATTCTCCGGTATGGCGTGCGGCGCGGCTGCCAACGTCCGTGGAGAATCCGCCCGCCCTGTTGAATGAAGGCTAAAGCGGCATGGTTAACGGGATGTTGTGCGCCATTCGGTCGCGGGACCGACCTTAAGGCGCGATTAAGCATAATCGGGCGATCTGGGGGCCTGATCACAGCCGCCCGAGGGTACGCCCGCATGCCGCCGCACCCCGCCAGAAAATCCGCCGCTTCGGCGACGGCGTTAGGGTTTCCGGAAACGACCGCCGTTCCGAGCCGCCCCCGCATGGCCGGCGAGACCAGCGGCCAGGCCGGATCGCGAGACGCCCTCGCCCGCCTGACCGAAGCCCTTCAGGAGCTCAAGGCCCTGTCGGTGCAACCCCTGTTGCAGGAGGCGGTGCAGGCGCTGCAGGCGGACAACTACCAGCGCGGCGGCGACCTTGCGATCAAGGCGCTGGAACTGGACGAAAAAAACGGGTTCGGCTGGTACCTGCTGGCGATCGCGCGCGAGCGGGCCGGCGACTTCGCCTCGTCGGTGCGCTGCTACGAGTCGGCGCTGACCCTGATTCCCGATCATGCCGAGGTGGCCAACGACATGGGTCGCCTCGCCTACCGGATGGGGATGACCGCGACGGCCGAGAAGCTGTTCGCCCATTATGTCGCCAGCCATCCGACCTCGCATGAGGGCGCGAACAACCTGGCCTGCACCCTGCGAGACCAGGGCCGGTTCGCCGAGGCCATCGACATCCTCAAGCCGGCCATCTCCGCCCATCCCGACCAGGCCCTGCTGTGGAACACGCTCGGCACGGTGGTCGGGGAAGAAGGCGACCCGCAGACCTCGATCACCTTCTTCGACGAGGCGTTGCGGCACGACGCGGGCTTCGCCAAGGCCCGCTACAACAGAGGCAACGCGCGGCTGGTGCTCGGCGACCTCGGCGGCGCGCTCGACGACTGCCAGACCGCGCTGGGCGGCGCGATGAGCGAGGACGAGCGGCTGATGATGCTGCTGGCCCGCTCGACAATCCGCATCGCCGGCGGCGAGGTCGGCGAGGGCTGGGATGACTACGAAGCCCGCCTGGAGCCGAAGTTCGCCGACGTCACCCACTTCATGATCGAGGCCCCGCGCTGGACGCCGGAGAGCGATCTGACGGGCAAGACCCTGCTGATCATGGGCGAACAGGGACTCGGCGACGAGGTGATGTTCGCCAATCTGATTCCGGACGTGATCGATGCGCTCGGCCCGACGGGCAAGCTGTACATCGCCGTCGAGCCACGGCTGGTGACCCTGTTCCAGCGCTCGTTCCCGGACGCCACGGTCGGCGCGCACAGCACCTGGAACGTCGACGGCCACACCGTCCGCGGCGCCCCGTTCGTCGGCGACCACGGCGGTCTCGACCTGTGGGCTCCCGTCGCCTCGCTGCTGCGGCGCTTCCGGCGAAGCGCGGACGCCTACCCGTCCCGCAAGGGCTTCCTGACGCCTGATCCGGAGCGCGTCGCCTGGTGGCGCTCGCAGCTGCCGGCGGGGCCGGTCGTCGGGCTGTTGTGGAAGAGCCTGATCAAGGCCGGCGCGCGCCACCGCTTCTATTCGCCGTTCGAACAGTGGAAGCCCGTCCTGGCGATCCCGGGTGTGACCTTCATCAACCTGCAGTACGGCGACTGCGCCGAAGAGCTTGAGGCGGCGCGGCGCGAACTGGGCGTCGAGATCTGGCAACCGCCCGGCATCGACCTGAAGCAGGATCTCGACGACGTCGCGGCGCTTTGCTGCGCGCTGGACCTCGTCATGGGGCCATCCAACGCCAGCAGCTGCCTGGCCGGCGCCTGTGGCGCGCCCCTGTGGCTGTTGTCGACGCCGGGCGCGTGGCCCCTGCTCGGGACCCGGCGCTACCCTTGGTATCCCCAGGCTCGCGTCTTCCTGCCGCCGACCTTCGGGCAGTGGGATCCGGCGATGGCGGAGATCGCGCAAGCGCTGACCGAACGGCTTTCGGCAGGAACCAAGGCCGTCCGCGAGGGTTGATTCCGGGACTGGCGAACGCTCTCGCCTGCCCTGCCGGAGTTACCCCATGACTCATGACAACACTGCCGACATCAAGGACAAGCCCGCCGACAAGCCGGTGGATCCGTCGCAGAAGATCGATGATGACGCGGACGCTCACGTCGACAAGCAACTCGACAAGGGCCTGAAGGAAACCTTCCCCGCCAGCGACCCCGTATCGATCAACCCCGGCGCCGACTGACGGATATGGCGGATCGGTCGCGGCCGATCCGCCGAAACCGGCTTGAATGTCGCGGATTGCGCTTTAGGCTGACCCCTGAATTGAACGTTTGTTCGAATGCGCGAAAACGCGCCAGGGGATGACATGAGCTCGCGTTTTGAAGGCACGAAAAACTATATCGCCACCGAGGACCTCAAGGTCGCGGTGAACGCCGCCGTGGCGCTTGAACGTCCTCTGCTGATCAAGGGCGAGCCCGGCACCGGCAAGACCGTTCTGGCCTATGAAGTGGCCAAAGCGATGGGCGCGCCGCTGATCACCTGGCACATCAAGTCGACCACCAAGGCCAGCCAGGGCCTCTACGAGTATGACGCCGTGACCCGTCTTCGCGACAGCCAGCTGGGCGACGAGCGCGTCAAGGACGTCACCAACTACATCAAGAAGGGCAAGCTCTGGGAGGCCTTCACCAGCGAGGTTCGCCCCGTGCTGCTGATCGACGAGATCGACAAGGCCGACATCGAATTCCCGAACGACCTCCTGCAGGAGCTCGATCGCATGGAGTTCTACGTCTACGAAACCGGCGAGACGATCTCGGCCAAGATCCGCCCGATCATCATCATCACCTCGAACAACGAGAAGGAACTGCCGGACGCATTCCTGCGCCGCTGCTTCTTCCACTACATCCGCTTCCCCGAGGCGGACGTGATGCAGGAAATCGTCGACGTCCACTTCCCCGGCATCAAGGAGAAGCTGGTCGCCGAGGCGATGCGCATCTTCTACGACATGCGCAAGGTTCCGGGCCTCAAGAAGAAGCCGTCGACCTCGGAACTGCTCGACTGGCTGAAGCTGCTGATGGTCGAGGACATCGACGAGGCGATCCTGCGCGAAAAGGATCCGACCAAGCTGATCCCGCCGCTGCACGGCGCCCTGCTGAAGAACGAGCAGGACGTCCACCTGTTCGAGCGCCTCGCCTTCCTGGCCCGCCGCGAAGGCAGCGGCAGCACGCGCCCGGGGCAGTAGCCGAAGGGGGGCATGTACTTCGGTATGTGCCCCCTCCTGCCGAACCAAGGCTGGCGAAGGGCACGCCCCGGCGCGCCAGTCCGCGTGTTACCGCGATTTCACTAGACCCTCACCGCGTCCCGCCGCACCCTTGCATTGCAAGAGAGCACACGAGGGACCGCCCAATGAACCGTATCGCCCTGTTGGCCGCCAGCTGCGCCGTTCTGGCCCTGGCCGCCTGTGATCACCCCGACGCCGGCCGCCAGCGCGAGGCGCGCGCCCTGAAGGTGATCAGCAAGCTCGATTGCCCGGACAAGCAGGGGCGCCTGACACGTCTCAGCGTCGCCGCCGACGGCCTGTCCTGCAACTACGGCGCGGACGGCGTTGAAGTGACCCTTCGGCTGGTCAAGCTGGCGGACGGCGGCGCCGTCGGCGCCCTGGCGCCGATCGAGGCCGAGCTGCGGGCGCTGATGCCGGCCGCCGATCCGAAGGCGACCGCCTCTGCCGACGCCGACGCCGGCAAGGACGACGTCGACATCCGCCTGCCCGGCGTAACGATCAAGGCGGGTAACGCCGGAGCCGACGTCAACGTCGGCGGCCCCGACGGCGCCCAGATCAACGCCAACGACGACGGCGCTGAAATCCGCGTGCAGCGGAACGTCGAGGTCAACGGCGAGACCGTCGAAAGCGAAACCCGTCGGCGCAAGCACGGCGACGACGGGGTCTATTCGCGCTTCATCCTGGCCAGCGACAAGGCGACCGAAGGCTGGGCCGTCGTCGGCTACGAAGCCCGCGGCCCGAAGGGCGGACCGCTGGTTGTCGCGACGCTGAAGGCCAAGCGGGGCCATGACAGCGACGACGACAGCTTCTCGGACACCAGCGATCTGGTGCGCCACAATGTCGGCGGCCGGCGCGGCCACGGGATCATTATTGGGCCGGAGTGACCTCGGTCACCTTGTAGGCCAGCAGCCTGCCGTTCTCGTCGGCCACCGAGACGTATTCTCCGACGACGAAGTGGTGCTCGCCAAGGCGATGAACCGGTTCGTCGTCGGCGTCATCGCCGGCGTCATAGTCGAAATACCAGGTCTGTCCGCGCCGTTTGAGCACGCCGGTCGCAGCGTCTTCGTCCGGCGTGAACCGGCGGACCGAACAGGCCGCGCGCTGCGCCTGAAAGCCGTCGACGTCGAGCTTGCCGTCCGCCTGCAGCGGGGCGACCAGGCTGTAACCCCTGTGGTCATCGCCGTCGGCGAACTCGGTGCCGGGGTTGCGCGCAAGGCGCATCACGATGCGCGAAAGCGTCATGTCTTCCTCATTTCTGTCGGTCAGTGCGAAAGGAACAGCGACGGGCCGTCGTTGTTCAGCAAGGTGCGGGTCGTACCGCCGAAGATGTACTCCTGCAGCCGCGGGTGACCGAAGGCGCCGGCGACCAGGATGTCGGCGGTCAGGCGCTGGGCGGCCTCAAGCAGCAGATGGGCGGCGTCGCCGGATCCGGCCAGCAACTCGACGTCGGCCTTGACGCCCCTCGCGGCGAAGAACGCCTTCAGCCGGTCGGCGTCGAAGGTCCTGGAAGAGGCGGCCGGCGCGGCGAGAATAACGACCCGGCCGGCCTTTTCGAGCAACGGCAGGGCCGTGCGCGCGGCGCGGCTGGCTTCCTTGCCCCCATCCCATGCCACGACGGCGACACCACCGGCCTTGAGGCCCGGCCGCGCCACGATCACCGGGCGCTGTTCGTCCGCGACGATTTGCTGAAAGGCTTCCGCCAGCGGGCCGCGGCCACGGGCGGCCTCGGTGTCGAAGAGAACGACATCGGACAGGCGCCCCTCCATCGACAGGCCGGCCCAGACGGGCGTCTCCAGCGACAGGAATTTGACGTTGTCGTAGCCGCACCCGGCGGCGGCGGCCCGTGCCGTGCGTTCGCCCTCAGCCGCGGCTTCCTTCAGACTGTCCATGGCGGTGATCTGCACACCCCCCATGAAGCCCTCGCCCATCCAGGGCATCAGGTCCGCGATGTCGGCCGGCGCATGGACCGCCGCCACTTCCGCCTTGAACGGCGCCGCCAGAGCAGCCGCCGCCTTCAGGATTTCCGCATCGTGGGCGCCGCCCGCGAGCGGCGCCATGATCCTCGCCCAGCTCATTGAAGTTCTCCCTTCAAACCGAACCGTGATCCGCTGACCACGCGCAGACATTGATCTTTATCAACCGATGCGCCAGTTGAAGCGCCCTACTCAACACAAGGAACGAACGGGTGGCGAAAGGGCTGCGAAGCGCGCGTTCGGCGAAGACTACACCACGCGCGTGGCAAAGGATGCTGTCCGGGAGGCGGCTGGATTTGCTCGACCCCTCGCCGGTCGACATCGAGATCGAGGACATCGCCCACGGCCTGGCGCGGGTCGCCCGCTGGAACGGCCAGACGATCGGAGAGCACGGCTTCTCGGTCGCCCAGCACTCGATGGTCGTCGAGGAACTGGTGGCGCACATCCAGCCGACCGTCGATCCCAAATGGCGGCTGGCCGCCCTGCTGCACGACGCCTCGGAATATGTGATCGGCGACATGATCAGCCCGTTCAAGGCGGCGCTGGGCGTCAGCTACAAGGACTTCGAGGAACGGCTGGAGCACGCCATCCATGCCCGGTTCGGCCTGCCCGCGAAGACGCCGGTCGCGATCAAGAAGCTGATCAAGCAGGCGGATCGCGCCTGCGCCTTCTTCGAGGCGACCCAACTGGCGGGCTTCGGCCATGACGAGGCCCTGGCGATCTTCGGCGCCCCGCCACAGGGCTATCGGCTGACGATCGATCCGCAGGCTCCCAGCGAGGCGCAAAAGCGCTATGTTCATCGCTTCCACGTTCTGTCGGAAGCTGCCGGGTTTGAACCCGCCCAGGCCGCCTTCAGCACCGAGTGAGCCGCCCGTGACCCTGATCGTCAGTCCCCTGCGCGATGTCGAGACAGTGGTCCGGTTCCGGCGCCCGTCGCACCTGATCACCCTTCTCGATCCGCACCTGATGGGCGAGGCGCCGCGGTTCTTCCCGGATCGACACCTGAAGCTGGCGGTCGACGACATCTGGGAGCCGGCCGACGGCATGGTTCTGCCGAACGCCGAACTGGTCGAACGAATCGTCGACTTCGGCCGTCGCCGGGATCCGGCCGCGCCCCTGCTGGTGCATTGCTGGGCAGGTGTGAGCCGGTCCACGGCGACGGCCTTTATCCTGGCCTGCGAAGAAAACCCGGACATGGCCGAGGCGGACATCGCAAAGGCGCTGCGCAAGGCCTCCAGCTCGGCGACTCCCAACCCCCTGATGGTCAAGCTGGCCGACGACATGCTCGGCCGGAAGGGGCGGATGGCCGACGCGGTCGCCGCCATCGGCAAGGGTGAGTACGCCTACCCGGGCGCGCCGTTCGAACTCTCGCTGAAGGCCTGATAACAGAACGCCTCCCGTCATCCGCTCGGGGGTGCTAACCAACAACGGATGTCCCAATCCGTCGTCATCGGTCTGTCAGCCGTCATCATGGCCATTCGCGGCGGCGAAGCGGTCGTGCTGACCGTGCGCCCGCACGACACGGCGACGGACCGGGTCTCGACCCTCGCGGGCCTGCCGTTCGGGCCGTTTGATCCGGAAGGCCATCGCACCTTCGAGATCGCCCTGCGGGATTTCGTGACCGAACAGACCCGGTTCGACCTGGGTTATGTCGAGCAGCTCTACACGTTCGGCAACAAGGGCCGAGATGCGCCACGGGCCGAGATCGGCGCCGGCGCGGCGCGCGTGGTTTCCGTGGGCTACCTTGCCCTGACCCCGACCGCCGTCGACACCGCCGCGCCCGACAGCGCCTGGGCGCCGTGGTCGCGGTTCTTTCCGTGGGAAGACTGGCGGCAGGGTCGCCCCGCCCTGATCGACGAGGCCATCGCCCCGGCCCTGCGCGCCTGGGCCGGCAAGGATGAGGGCCGACTCGCCCGCGCCCGCCTGCTGTTCGCGCTGGACGATGCGCGCTGGAACGAGGAGCGGGTGCTCGACCGCTATGAGCTGCTCTATGAGGCGGGCCTTGCGCCGGAGGCGGGCCGCGACCGGGCCCGCGAGCGCGGGGAAAGCACCGTCGAGCCTCCTGCCCTGTCGGCGGCGCTCGGCGAGCCGATGCTGTCGGACCACCGCCGCATTCTGGCGACGGGTCTGGGGCGGCTGCGCGGCAAGCTGAAGTACCGCCCGGTTGTGTTCGAGCTGATGCCGCCGGAGTTCACCCTCTCGGCCCTGCAGCGTGCCGTCGAGGCGATCGCGGGCGTGCCGCTGCACAAGCAGAACTTCCGTCGCGTGGTCGAGCGCATCGACCTGGTCGAAGGCCTCGGCCGTATGGACACCGAGACCGGCGGTCGCCCAGCGGAGCTGTTCCGCTTCCGCCGCGAGCTGCTTACTCAGCGGCCTGCAGGGGGGCTGTCTCTGCCCCTGCTGCGGGACTGACCGCCGCCTCCCGCGCCCGCCATTTCGCCTTCAGGGTCGCCGACGTATCGCGCGATCCGTCGGGACTCCAGCCCGGCGGGCCGAACAGGTAGCCGACGACCTCGCGGATCGAACGCGATCCCGCCAGATCCTTGCCGATGGCGATCCACTCGTGAAACGCCACGCGGAAGATGTTGAAATCGCCGAGGTTATGCACCACGCCATAGCGGCACGGCTCAGCGTCGTCCTCGGGGATGTAGGTGCCGAACATGCGGTCCCAGATGATCAGGATGCCGGCGTAGTTGGCGTCGAGGTAGCGCGGGTTGCGCGCGTGGTGGACCCGGTGATGCGAGGGCGTATTGAACACCGCCTCGAACCAGCGCGGGAAGCGCCGGATCGCCTCGGTATGGATCCAGTACTGGTAGACCAGACTGATCCCCTTCTGGATCACCACCATCGCCGGCGGGAAGCCGATCAGGATGAGCGGCAGCCACAGCAGCCAGGTGCCGGCGATCCCGCCCGTCCAGGTCTGCCGCAGGGCGGTGGCCAGGTTGTAGTGCTGCGAGGTGTGGTGGTTGACGTGGCTGGCCCACCAGAACCGCCGCTCGTGCGACAGGCGGTGGAACCAGTAGTAGGTCAGGTCCTCGAGGAAGAAGACCGCCACCCAGGCCCAGATCGCGGTCATCGGGATCGTGAACAGCCGGTACTGGTAAGCCCACAGCGTCACGCCGAAGATCGCCGCCCCGGTCAAAAGGCCGGCGACCTGGCTGCCGAGGCCCATGCCCAGAGAGGTGGCCGTGTCGCGGACTTCATAGACCGCCTTCACCTTGCGCATGCGGCCCAGCAGGATTTCACCGATGATGGTGATCACGAAGATCGGCACCGCCAGCGCGACCGGATCGAACGCGGCCTTGATCGGATCGAGCGTCATGCCGCCAGCACCTCAGCAGGGGTTTGGGGGGGCCAGGGCGTCACGCCGCTGACGGCCAGCCGGGCCACCGGCGCGGCCGGGTCGCGAAGCCTGAGCTGCACCTTGCCCCGATGCACCGGCGCCTGCAGCGCCAGCCGCCATGGCAGCGTGCGAGCGACCCAGGAGTCGCCCAGCCGGTAGATCACCAGCGCCTCGGCGCCCGCCCGGGCGATCGCGCCGGCGCCGTCGCCGGCGATCCAGATGTAGTCGGGGTTCATGCCGGGAAACTCGCCCGCGAGCAGGTCCCGGGCCGCGGCCTCGTCCAGCGGCGCCGTCGGCCGGGCGATCCGCGCCCAGGCGGCCACGCCGATCATCAAGGCGATCAGCAATGCCGATACGGCAAGTCTGATGAGTGTCTCTGTCACTGTGCGCCGTCTCCCCTTGCCGGAGTGTCGCCTCAGACGGCGCGGCGTCAACAAAAAAGCCCCTCCCGTCGCCGGGAGGGGCCCTTCCTGATCCGTCCTGGCGGATGGATCAGAACTTGCGGACGTAGGAGATCGCCCAGACGTTCGCGTCACCGCCGAAGTCGTAGCGGGTGTAGTCGAGGCGCACGCCGTCGTTGGCGGTGAAGAAGGCTTCCACGCCGGCGCCGAAGGCCCCGCCGTCTTCGCTGGCCGAGAGCCCGCCGACGTCCACTTCGCCGCTGGCGAAGCCGGCCCGCGCGAGCAGGTTGACGGTCTCGGAGACCGGAATCCGGCCGACCACGAACGCGCCGTAGGTGCTCGTCAGCTCGACCGACGTGCCGAGGATGTCGTCATCGGCGACGCCGAAGCCCAGCTCGCCTTCAATGCCGACGTAGGGGTTGAAGGTCAGGCCGAGGCGGCCCTGGATCGCGCCGAGCGTGACGGGATCGATGTCGATGTTGGCGTAGCCGACCGAGCCGTAAACGCCGGTTTCGGCGTGGGCGAGCGCAGGGGCAACGAGGGAAAGCGCCGCAACAGAAGCGGCAATCATAAGGTTTTTCATGGCTCTATTCTCCCGAATGCGAATCTTGATGTTCGCAATACCTGTACAGTTTTCAGGCGCCCGGGAATGGGTCAACCAAAATGGGGCCCCCTCCTGACAGGAGGGGGCCTTGCGTTACAATTCAACCACAGGGGCAGAACTAGAACTTACGGGTGTAGGCCACCGCCCAGACGTCGGCATTGCCGGCGTCATAGTCGTGGCGCGTCCAGTCGAGACGCACGCCGTCCTTGTCGGTGAAGTGGTACTGGCCGCCGAAGCCCCAGGCCACGCCGTCGCCGTCCACATCGCCCACCGAGGTGTCGAAGCTGGAGCTGGTGTAGCCGGCGCGGGCGAACAGGTCCGCCTTGGGACTGACCGGCAGGAAGCCGACAACGAAGGCGCCCACTTCGTGCTTCAGCTCGACATCGACGCCGGCGACGGTGTCGTCGCTGATTCCGAAGGCCGCTTCGCCCTCGACGCCGACGTAGGGATTGAACTTGTAGCCGAGGCGACCCTGCAGGGCGCCCAGCGTCGGGCCGTCAGCGTCCACATTCGCGTAGCCGACCGTGCCGTAGACTTCCTGGGCCTGCGAGGCGGCCGGAACGGCGGCCATGGCGAGTGCGGCGGTCGCGACCGTAATCATGAGAGACTTCATCGTCTTGTACTCCTTGACGCTTTTCTTCAGCTCCCCAGCCGGGGGTGAGGTAGGAGCCAAACGCGGCGGGTCCGCGGCGGTTCAGCGTGCGGAATGAGGCGGGTTTGTAGCGTTGCCCATGCGCCACACGGCTGACGCGGCTGTCCGGCGTGCTATCTATCGGGCCAATCAGAAACAGCGCCGCGCGTCACGCAGGCGCGCACATCGTCGGGACCACTATCGTGCATCAGGCCGTCATCGCCGCCACCGGGCTCTACACGCCCGACCAGAGCATCTCGAACGTGGAGCTGGTCGAGGCCTTCAACACCTATGTCGAGCAGTTCAACGCGGCCAACGCCGAAGCCATCGCCGCTGGCGAGGTCGAGGCCCTGACGCCCTCCTCCGCCGAATTCGTCGAGAAGGCCTCCGGCATCAAGGCCCGCTTCGTCATGGACAAGGCCGGCATCCTCGACCCGAAGATCATGCGGCCCAGCATCCCCGAGCGCTCCAACGACGAGATCTCGATCCTGGCCGAGATCGCCGTCGCCGCGGCCCGCGACGCCATCGCCAAATGGGGCAAGCCGGTCAGTGAGATCGGCGCCGTGCTCTGCGCGGCCTCCAACATGCAGCGCGCCTATCCCGCCATGGCGATCGAGGTGCAGCAGGCGCTGGGCATCGAGGGCTTCGCCTTCGACATGAACGTGGCCTGCTCAAGCGCCACCTTCGGCATCAAGACCGCCGCCGACTTCATCGCCTCCGGCTCGGCGAAGGCGGTGCTGATGGTCAATCCGGAAATCTGTTCGGGCCACCTGAACTTCAAGGATCGCGACAGCCACTTCATCTTCGGCGACGTCGCCACCGCGGTGATCATCGAGGCGGCGGATCAGGCTGTCGGCGGCTGGGAGATCCTCGGCACGAAGCTGAAGACCCAGTTTTCCAACAACATCCGCAACAACTTCGGCTTCCTCAATAACGCCGCCCCCGAGGGCATCGGCGCGAAGGACAAGCTGTTCGTCCAGGAAGGCCGCAAGGTGTTCCGCGAGGTGGTGCCGATGGTCAGCGAGATGATCGTCACCCACGCCGCCGAGCTGGGCATCGACCCGACGGGCCTCAAGCGCCTGTGGCTGCACCAGGCCAACATCAACATGAACGAGATGATCGGCCGCCGGGTGCTGGGCCGCGACCCGACGCGCGAAGAGAACGTGATCATCCTCGACACCTACGCCAACACCAGTTCCGCCGGCTCGATCATCGCCTTCCACCGCGCCAACAGTGACTTCGCCGCCGGCGACACCGGCCTGATCTGCAGCTTCGGCGCGGGGTACTCGGCCGGCACGGTGTTCGTCAGGAAGCGGTAAGGGTCAGATGCTCCCCCATCGGGGGAGCTGTCGGCGAAGCCGGCTGAGGGGGTTCCCCGGGATCTGAGCGGACCCCCTCCGTCTCGCCTGCGGCGAGCCACCTCCCCCGATGGGGAGGATCTTGCGACGCTACTTCGCCGCCGGTTCGGCTGGCGCCGCCGGCGTCAGATCCACCATCACAGCATCCGGCTTCATGTGCGCCGCCTTCCAGTCCATGGCGTTGCGAACACGCCAGCCGACGGACGGGTGGTCGTAGAAGATGATCTCCTCGAGCTTGCCCGGCGTCGCGGCCCGGTACTCGATGGTCTTGACCAGCGCCTTGGCCAGACCGTCCGGCTCGTTCACCCGTTGCAGGGAGAAGTTGTCGGCGTCCGCCTCCATGGTTCGGATCAGCGTGCTCGTCGCCGGGGTCGCAAGCAGGGCCAGCACCGACAACACCGCGGTCAGCACCGGCAGACCCGCCGGATCCGATATTCCCTCCACCCCGCGGGCGCCGAGCAGGCGTGTGGCCACCGGGAACAGACGGTCGACCAGGAAGAAGCCGATCATCGCCAGCAGACTGAAGACTCCGGCCATCCAGAGCGAGTGGGTGTGGGCATAGTGGCCCATCTCATGACCGACGACGCCGCGAACCTCGGCCAGGTCCGCATCCTGCTTGAACATCGTGTCGCTCATGGCGATCCGCGCGGACCCGAACAGGCCCGAGACGTTGGCGGTGTAACGGTTCGACTGCTTGCTGCCGTCATAGATGAAGATCTTGTCCGACGGCACGTTGTTCGCCTTGGCCATCGCGACCACCGCGTCGCGCACCGGCCCGGCCGGGGCCGGCGTGTAGGTGTTGAAGAGCGGCTCGATCAGCACCGGGGAGATGACGATGGCGATGATCAGGAAGACGCTGGTCGTCAATCCGCCCCAGAGCCACCAGCGCCGGGGCGCCCGACGCATCAGCGCGTAGAGGACGCTGAACAGGACAAGCGACATCACTGTCCCGATGAGCAGTTGCACGCCCCACTCGCCGAGCCATTCCGGCAGCGGCTGGCTGGTCAGGCCGTACTTCGTTTCACGGAACCAGCTCGAATAGACCGTCCAGGGCAGGCTGAGCAGCGAGTCCAGCAGCATCCCGGCGGGCACGACCACCAGCACGGCCAGCCATGCCGATTGGGGCTTCCTGAACCGTGATCTCAGGCGAACCAGCAGGCCCGACTTCACGATCAGCCAGGACACGACGATGGCGACGAGCGTTCCCCAAAGCAACAGCCAGTGTCCGCCCTGGGTATAGGCTGTCGCCTTGGCATGAGCCTCCGGCGGCAGGGTCGCGAGGTATCGCGCGGTCTCCGCCGCAGCGTCGAATGTCGTTGAACCGGTCGCCATGGCTGCTGTCCCCTCCCCGAGAAGCGTGCAGGAGGCCACGTTGGCGCGCGCTTGTCAGGTGAATTTACGCTCACTTTTCAACCTGCGGGGCATCGAAACCATGGCCAGAGGGCAAGGGCGCCCATTTCTGGTATCCGCCAACTGGACATGTTTCGACGCAGGTCTCCCTAGTCGGGTCCGGTAGCCTTGTGAGAACCGCCCATGGACAACATTCTGCAGTACCCCGGCCCGGGAAAGCGGGTGCGGCGGTCGGCCAAGGTCGATCCGGTTCTGGCCGAAATCATCGACGCGCTTGTTCATTTTCGGGGGCAGGCGCACAGGGACGCGGTTTGTCACCACATCGCCTCCAATCGCGCCGGCCAGGCCCTGCGGGCGTCAGACGCGCTGAAGCAGGAGATCTTCCAGGTCTTTCAGGCGCACATGACCCTCGTCGAAGAATCGAAGCGGGCGCGGTCGCTCCTGTGTCAGCCCTTCGGGGAAGGGAGCCATCGCTGGGGCCTGACGAGGGACGCGCTCCAGCTGTTCGGAGCGCGACTGCAGATCGCCTCGGCGTGGTAACGCGTCCCGGCAACGCTCCCTGGACGGCATGAACCTCCGCCACATCCTCAGAATCAACATCCGGCTGAACCTGGACGTCGTCCAGGCGACCTCTGACTGCCTGGATGGAGACCTCGAGAAGAGCCTGATATTCGCCGCCATATCGGCCGCCAATGTCGGGCAACTGGACGACGATCCGGTGCTGACCCGTCAGTACGCGCACACTGCGGTGCCCGATGATCTGCGGCGTCCTATCCGCATCCAGCGCGTGGCGGACTCGCTCGGCCTTCCCCGGGAGACGACGCGGGTGAAGGTCAACCTCCTGATCGGCGAGGGCCTGCTGCAAACAACCCGCAACGGCTTGCTCATCTCGTCTGCCGCGATGAATGTTCCTCGGTTCGGACCGATGATGCTGCGCTACCTCGGCGCGCTCGACCGGGCCATCGAACGGCTGGCGCTCTCGGAGTGCGCCGGCCTCCGCCGGCATGAACGACTGCACCCGGCGCCGTTTCCGGCCATGTGGGGCTCGATCCGCCTCGCCACCCAGCACGTCCTGCGCGGGACTGTCGACCTGCGCTCCTACACCGCGCCGCTCTCGCTGCTCGGATCCTACCTCTATCTGGCGATGGCCGATCACACGTCGTCGCACTTCAGCGAAGGACCCGAGATCCTCTTCGCCGACCACGACGACCCGCCGCCCAATTCAGCCCGCCGCACGATCAGCGCCAGCGCGCTGGCGGCGAAGCTGGCGATGCCGCGCGAAACCGTCCGGCGAAACCTGAAGGCCATGGTGGCTGGCGGCTGGCTCTATCAGGACAGCAGCGGGTTCGGCCTGCCGACGACAGAAGGCGAAGACGAACGAAAGCGCGAGCACCTGCTGCAGGAGCGCAGCAACGCTGACCTGAGCCGGCTCGTCCGGAAACTGCGGCACATCGGTGCAATCGTCGGTGACGGGACGCCGGCGGAGGACCATTCTCCTTCCACGTGAAGGCGCGTGAACATCGGGCGAAACCGGTGACAGTGGCCGCCAGGGGTTGGAGGGGGTCATGCGCAAGCGCGAAACCGGGCTGAGCCGTCGTCGGCTGCTCGCGGGATCGGGCCTGGCCCTCGGCGCCGCGGCGATGGCGCAGGCCGTCGTCGCACAGGATGCGCCGGCCGAAGAGCCGCCCACTGATCCGGACTTCCACGACCCCGACGACACGACCGCCGCCCAGGTACAGTCGCCGCCGGCGCCGGAGCCGATGCAACCGGGCGGGACGGACTGGACCTGGGTGCGCGGGCAGTGGGCGCTGGACTGGAGCCTGGTCGACCTGTCGGCGATGCTGTTTGCCTCCAACCCGCGGATCGTGCGCAACGCCATCGATCGCCACCGCCAGGGCCTCGACGCCAGCCCGGTGACCTATCTGGAGAGCCGGAATCGGCCGTTGCAGAACGCCGCGCGCACTGCGGCGGGCCAATACTTCGGCGTCGCGGCGGAAAATGTCGCCCTCTGTGAAAGCACCACCAGCGGCATCGGCCTGCTCTATTCAGGCCTCGATATCCGCTACGGCCAGGAAGTCCTGACCACCACGCACGACTACTACGTGACCCACGAGTCGCTGCGGCTGACTGCGCTGAAGCGCGGCGGGACGGTGCGAAAGATCTCGCTGTTCGACCGCTCCGAGACCGCGACCACCGCCCAGATCGTCGGGCGGCTGGCGGCCAATATCCGGCCCGAGACGCGCGTCCTGGCCCTGACCTGGGTGCATTCCTCGACCGGACTGAAAATGCCGATCCGGGCGATCGCCGACATGCTGGCGCCGATCAACGCCGCCCGCCCGCCGCACGATCGGGTGCTGTTCTGCGTCGACGGCGTGCACGGCTTCGGGGTGGAGAACACCACCCTCCCCCAGCTCGGCTGCGACTTCCTGGTGGCGGGCTGCCACAAGTGGCTTTTCGGGCCGCGGGGCACCGGCGTGGTGTTCGGCACGCCCTACGGCTGGTCACGCGTGACGCCGACCGTGCCCAGCTTCCTGGCGCCCAATGCCTACGGCGCCTGGCTCGGCAACTACGATCCCGGTCCGACAACGGGCGCGCGGATGACGCCTGGCGGTTTCAAGGCTTTCGAGCATGTCTGGGCGATCACCGAAGCGTTCCAGTTCCACGGCATGGTCGGCAAGGCGGCCATCGAGGCGCGGACCCGCATGCTGGCCAGCCGACTGAAGTACGGCCTCGAGTTGATGCCTCACATCCGCCTGCGCACGCCGACTGACCCGGCCCTGTCGGCCGGCATTGTCGCCTTCGACGTGGATGGGCTGTCGGCTGACGGGGTCGTGCGGCGCCTGCGCCGCCTGAACATCATCGGCTCGGCGGCGCCCTACGCCACGCGGCATGTCCGGCTGACGCCCAGCATGCGCAACACGGTCGAGGACGTGGACTACGCGATCGGGGCCCTGGCCCGGATCAAGGGCTGAGGGATCGGATAGCCTGTCCCCGTCACCCAGACTCGTCCGATGATCGCTCCGGCCGCTGATGGCCGGAGATCCCTGTCTTGGCCCTGAACCTCGCTGAAACCATCGGATTTGTCGCCGCGACGATCTCGACCCTGTGCTGGTTCCCCCAGTCGATCCGCACGATCCGCACCCGCGACACGTCGAGCATCTCGCTGGTGTCCCAGGGCGCCTACACCGGCGCCATCGTCCTCTGGGCGATCTACGGCCTGATGATCGCCAGCTGGCCGCTGATTTTGAGCAATATCATTCAGCTGTTTCCCCTGACCGCCGTACTCTGGATCAAGGTCGCCAACGAACTGGCCGCCCGGAGATCCACCCCATGAGCCGCCGCTTCAAGTCCCACGCCGAAAGTCACCTGGTCGCCCGCATCGGCTGGCTGCGCGCGGCGGTGCTGGGCGCCAACGACGGGATCGTCTCGACCGCCAGTCTGATTGTCGGCGTCGCTGCCGCGGCCGGCGGCAAGCCGGAGGTTCTGATTGCCGGCATCGCCGCCCTTGTCGCCGGCGCCATGTCGATGGCCGCCGGCGAGTACGTCTCCGTCAGCTCGCAATCCGACACGGAAAACGCCGACCTCGCCCGCGAAACCGCCGAACTGGCCACCGATCCGGAAGCCGAACACCGGGAGCTGGCGGCGATCTACGTCGGACGCGGCCTGACGCCTGATCTGGCCGAACAGGTGGCGGCGCAACTCATGGCCGGCGACGCCCTGGCGGCCCATGCACGGGACGAACTGGGGATCTCGGAAATCACCCAGGCCCGGCCGATCCAGGCGGCCCTGACCTCGGCGGCGACCTTCGCCGTCGGCGCGGCCATGCCGCTGGCGATGGTGTTCCTGTTTCCGCTGGGCAGCCTGACGATGGCCGTCTCGGTCGCCTCGCTGGCTTTTCTGGCGCTGCTGGGCGCGGTCGGCGCGAAGGCCGGCGGAGCGAATATCTGGAAGGCTACGGCCCGCGTGACCTTCTGGGGCGCCCTGGCCCTGGCCGTCACCGCCGGCATCGGCAAGCTGTTCGGCGTGATGGTGTAGGCCAAAAGATGCTCCCCATCGGGGGAGCTGTCGGCGAAGCCGACTGAGGGGGTCCGCTCAAGTCTCGGGTGACCCCCTCCGTCTCGCCTTCGGCGAGCCACCTCCCCCGATGGGGAGGATCAGCCCTTGTTCAGCACCGCCTGCGCCGCTGCGAGCCTCGCGATCGGCACGCGGAACGGCGAGCAGCTGACGTAGTCGAGGCCGATGCTCTCGCAGAAGGCGATGGAGGCCGGGTCGCCGCCATGTTCGCCGCAGATGCCCAGCTTCAGTCCCGGGTTCACCGCCCGGCCGCGCTCGGCGGCAAGGCGGATCAGGTCGCCGACGCCGTCCTGGTCGAGCGTGACGAACGGGTCCTGCTCGAAGATGCCCTTCTCGATGTAGGCGTTCAGGAACTTGCCGGCGTCGTCTCGGCTGATGCCGAAGGTCGTCTGGGTCAGGTCGTTGGTGCCGAAGCTGAAGAACTCGGCGCCGGCCTCGGCCAGGTCCGCGGCGCGCAGGGCCGCGCGCGGCAGCTCGATCATCGTCCCGACCTGATAGGCCAGATCCAGCCCCTGCTCGGCCAGCACGGCCTTGACCGTGCGGTCGGTGAGCTTGCGCAGGAAGGCCATCTCCTCGCCCTTGCCGACGAGCGGATGCATGATCTCCGGCACCGGCGCGGGCTTGCCCGACTTCGCGATCTCGCAGGCGGCCTCCATGATCGCCCGGACCTGCATCTCGTAGATTTCCGGATAGCTGATCCCGAGGCGACAGCCGCGATGGCCGAGCATGGGGTTGGACTCGTGCAGCACTTCCAGTCGGCTCTCGATCGCCGCCAGGGTGATGCCCAGCGTGTCGGCCACGGCCTTCAGGTCGTCATCGCCCGTCGGGAAGAACTCGTGCAGCGGCGGGTCGAGCAGCCGGATGGTCACCGGCAGCCCCTCCATGATCGTGAACAGCTCGACGAAGTCGGCCTTCTGGAACGGCGCGATGGTCGCCAGCGCGGCGCGGCGGCCCTTCTCGTCGTCGGCCAGGATCATCTCGCGCACGGCGGTGATCCGGTCCTCGTTGAAGAACATGTGCTCGGTGCGGCAGAGGCCGACGCCCTCGGCGCCGAACTGGCGCGCGGTGCGGCCGTCGTTGGGCGTTTCGGCATTGGCCCGGACCTTCAGGCGACGGATGCTGTCGGCCCAGCTCATCAGGGTGTCGAAGTCGCCGCCGAGCTCGGGCTCGATCATCGGGGTCTCGCCGGCCATCACCTCGCCGGTCGCGCCGTCGATGGTGATCAGGTCGCCTTCCTTGAAGGTGCGGCCGCGCACGGTGAACTGGCCGGCGTCGGCGTCGACGCGGATGTCGGTCGCGCCGCAGACGCAGGGGATGCCCGCGCCGCGCGCGACCACGGCCGCGTGGCTGGTCATGCCGCCGGTGGCGGTGACGATGCCCTGGGCGGCGTACATGCCCTTGATGTCCTCGGGGCTGGTCTCGCGACGCACCAGGATGACCTTGACCGGGACCTTGGCGTTGCCCAGTCGCTCGGCCTCTTCGGAACTGAACACCACCCGGCCGCAGGCCGCGCCCGGCGAGGCCGGCAGGCCCTTGGTCACCACGTCGCGCGTGGCGGAGGGGTCGATCGTCGGGTGCAGCAGCTGGTCCAGCTCGGCGGCGTCGACGCGCAGGATGGCTTCCTCGCGGGTGATCACGCCGTCGGCGGCCATGTCCACGGCGACCTTGAGGGCCGCTCGGGTCGTGCGCTTGCCGTTGCGGGTCTGCAGCATCCACAGGCGGCCCTGCTCGACGGTGAACTCGATGTCCTGCAGGTCGCGGTAGTGCTGCTCGAGCTTGCGGGCGACGTCGTGGAACTCGGCGAACACCGCCGGCATGGCTTCTTCCATGCTCGGGTTGCGGTCACCCATCTCCTCGCGGGCCGCCCTGGTCAGCGACTGCGGCGTGCGGATGCCGGCGACCACGTCCTCGCCCTGGGCGTTGACCAGGAACTCGCCATACAGACGGTTCTCGCCGGTCGAGGGGTTGCGGGTGAAGGCCACGCCCGTGGCCGAGGTGTCGCCGAGGTTTCCGAACACCATGGCCTGGATGTTGACCGCCGTGCCCCAGCTCTCGGGAATGCCGAAGTTCTGGCGATAGAACTTGGCCCGGTCGTTCATCCAGCTGGCGAACACGGCGCCGACGGCGCCCCACAGCTGCTCCTGCGGATCCTGCGGGAAGGGCTTGCCCAGCTCCCGCTCGACCGCGGCCTTGTAGTCGGCGACGACAGCTTCCCAGTCCTCGGCCTTGAGGGCCGTGTCGATGGTGACGCCCAGGCGGTCCTTATGGTCGTCGAGGATCTCCTCGAACATGTGGTGGTCGAGGTCGAGCACCACGTTCGAATACATCTGGATGAAGCGACGGTAGCTATCCAGGGCGAACCTGCGGTCTCCGGACAGCGCGCCAAGGCCCTGAACGGTCGCGTCATTCAGGCCGAGGTTGAGGACCGTGTCCATCATGCCGGGCATCGAGGCGCGAGCGCCGGAGCGCACCGACACCAGCAGCGGCGCGGACGGATCGCCGAAGCGCTTGCCGGTCACCGCCTCGACCTTCGCCAGGCCGTCGGCGACCTGCGCGGCGAGCTCGGCGGGGTAGCTGTTGCCGTTGGCGTAGTAGTGGACGCAGGCTTCGGTGGTGACGGTGAAACCCGGCGGCACCGGCAGGCCGATCGAGCACATCTCCGCCAGGTTGGCGCCCTTGCCGCCCAGCAGGTTCTTCATCGAGGCGTCGCCATCGGCGGTCCCGCCGCCGAAGCTGTAGACCCAGCGGGTTTTGGTGAGCGCTTCCGACATTACCGGCCTGTCCTCAGTTCCAATTCAACGCACTCTGGTGTGTCCCTGCGTGGTTCGAGACGCTCGGCTGACGCCTCGCTCCTCACCATGACGAACACTTTTGCAGCCCACCCGTCCCGTCATCCTGAGGAGCGATCCCTCAGGATCGCGTCTCGAAGGACGCACCGGATGTCCGCAAGGGCTCCCCTACCCCGTCACCAACGAAAAATCAGCAACCCGACCCATCGCGTCGCGGACCTGTTGCAGAAGCCGCAGGCGGTTGTCGCGTTCCGCGGCAACATCCGAATTGACCAGAACCTTGTCGAAGAAGGCGTCGACCGGACCGCGCAGGGCGGCCAGCGCCGTCATGGCGCCGGTGAAGTCCTCGGCAGCGAGCGCGGCGTCCAGCTTCGGCGCGGCGGCGGTCAGGGCGTCGAACAGAGCCCCCTCCTCCGCAGGCGCGGCGGCCCGCGACGGCGCGCCGGTGGGCAGCTCGCCCTTCTTCTCCTCGGCGCGCAGGATGTTCACGGCGCGCTTGTAGCCCTGGAGCAGATTGGTCCCGTCCTCGGTGGCGAGGAAGCCGGACAGCGCGTCGACACGGGCGACGATGCGGACCAGGTCGTCGTCGCCGAGCGCGAACACGGCGTCGACGAGGTCGCCCCGCTTGCCCTGGTCCTTCAGGGCCACCTTCAGGCGGTCGGCGAAGAAGGCCAGCAGGTCGTCGGAAGCCAGCGTCCGCAAGCCGATGCGAGCGTTGTTCTCGAGAATGATCCGGATAAGCCCCAAAGCCGCCCGCCGCAGCGCGAAGGGGTCCTTGCTCCCGGTCGGCTTCTCGTCGATCGCGAAGAACCCGACCAGGGTGTCCAGCTTGTCGGCCAGCGCCACGGCCACGCTCAGCGGCGCGGTCGGGACGGCGTCGCCGGGGCCTTGCGGGCGGTAGTGGTCGCGGATGGCGTCGGCGATCTCGCCGTCCATGCCGAACTCACGGGCGTAGTAGCCGCCCATGATCCCCTGCAGTTCCGGGAACTCGCCGACCATCTGGCTGGTCAGGTCGGCCTTGGCCAGGCGCGCGGCCTCGGCGGCCTTGTCCGGGTCGGCGCCGACGAGCGGCGCGATCTCTCGGGCCAGGGCGACGATCCGCTCGACCCGCTCGGCCATCGTGCCGAGTTTGGCGTGGAAGGTGACGCCGTTCAGCTTCTTCAGCCACGGCTCGAAGCCGTCCTTGACGTCTTCGGACCAGAAGAACCGGGCGTCGGACAGCCGCGAAGACAGCACCTTCGCATTCCCCGCCGCGATGGCCTTGCCGCCGTCGGGGGCCTCGATGTTGGCGACCACCAGGAAGTGCGGGGCGAGGCCCGGCTGGCCCGGGGTCTTCACGGCGAAATACTTCTGGTGCGTCCGCATGGAGGTGCGGATCACCTCCGGCGGCAGGTCGAGGAAGGCCGGGTCCATATCGCCCAGGATCGGGGTGGGCCATTCGGCCAGGCCCGCCACCTCTTCCAGCAGCCCCTCGTCCTCGACCAGCTCCAGCCCGCGCGCGAAGCACAGGGTGCGAGCGCCCTCGAGGATGCGCTGCTTGCGCTCCTCGACATCCAGCACGACGAAGTGGCCCGACAGGGCCTCGTGGTACTCGTCGAAATCGCGCGCGCGGAAGACGCGGGTCTCGCTGAGGAACCGGTGCCCCTCGCTGAGGTCGGCGGCGACGATGCCGTCGATCTCCAGCGGCACGATCTCGCGGTTGAACACGCAGAGGATCCGCTGCAGCGGCCGCACCCAGCGCAGCTTGCCGTGGCCCCAGGTCATCGACTTGGGCCAGGCGAAGCCGCGGACGATCTGCTCGACCAGCTCGGCGATGATCTCCGCCGTCGGCCGGCCGGACTTGTGGATGTGGCCGTAGAAGACGCCGTCGCGCTCGACCAGCGCCTCGCGGGCCAGGCCCGTCTTGCGCAGGAAGCCGTCCATGGCCTGGTCAGGCGCGCCGACGCGCGGGCCCTTCACCTCTTCGGAGACGTCCGGCTGGGCCACGGGCAGGCCCTCGACCACGAGCGTCAGCCGTCGGGGGCCGGCGAAGGCCTTGAGGCCCTCGCTGATCAGCCCGGCCTTGGCCAGACCGTCGCGGGCCATCCGCTCCAGATCACGCGCCGCGTTCCCCTGCATGCGCGCGGGGATCTCTTCGGAGAACAGTTCAAGCAGCAGCTGGGGCATCGACTTACGCGGCCTCTTCCTGCTGGTCGACCCAGGCCTGGGCGCACAGTTTGCAGAGGTCGCGGATGCGGCCGATGTAGCTGGCGCGTTCGGCCACAGCGATCGCGCCGCGGGCGTTCATCAGGTTGAACAGGTGGCTGGCCTTGAGGACCATGTCGTAGGCGGGCAGGACCAGCGCCTTGTTCTGGTAGTTGCGGGCGAGCATCAGCGGCACCTGCCGCTCCATGTCCTCGAACTGGCCCTTCAGCACGTCCACATCATAACCGTGGAAATTGGCTTCGGAGTGCTGGCGCTCGTTCTCGAGGAAGACCTCGCCGTAGCTGATCGCGCCCAGCGGGCTGTCCGGATCGTTGAACGGCAGGTCGTAGACGTTGTCGACGCCGAACACATACATCGCCAGCCGCTCGAGCCCGTAGGTCAGCTCACCGGCCACCGGCGAGACGTCCAGGCCGCCGACCTGCTGGAAGTAGGTGTACTGCGACACCTCCATGCCGTCGCACCAGACTTCCCAGCCAAGGCCCCAGGCCCCGACGGTCGGGTTCTCCCAGTCGTCCTCGACGAAGCGGATGTCGTGCAGCTTCAGGTCCAGGCCGATGGCGCGCAGCGAGCCGAGATACAGATCCTGCATGTTGGCCGGGTTCGGCTTCAGGATCACCTGGTACTGGTAATAGTGCTGCAGGCGGTTGGGGTTCTCGCCATAGCGCCCGTCGCCCGGGCGCCGCGAGGGCTGCACATAGGCGGCGTTCCACGGCTTGGGGCCCAGCGCGCGCAGGACGGTGGCCGGGTGCAACGTCCCGGCCCCCACCTGTTCGTCGTGCGGCTGCAGAATCACACAGCCCTGGTCACCCCAGTACTGGTTCAGCCGCATGATCAGGGCTTGAAAGGAACGGGGTTTGGCGTCGGCCGACATGGCTCTCTTCGCAGGTGCAAAAAAGTCGGCGGACCATAGGGCCCGCCGACTTCTGCTTCAAGCGATGAGAGGGAACAAGTTCCTCCGTCCCGCGCCTACTTCGGGGCGTCCGGCGGCGATGTCTCCTTCGGCGCGTCCGGCCCGGCCTCGCTCGGGGCGGGAGCGGGCGTCACCGCCTCCGGCGACGCGGTCGGCGTCGGCGTCGGCGGGGCGGCCGGCGCAGTGGCTGCGGCGTCCGTCGTGGCGCCGGTCGTGGCGGCCAGGCGCGGGGCCGTGGACGGCATCAGCACCTTGTCGACAACATGGACAGTGCCGTTGGTCGCGGCGACGTCGGTCTGAACAATGCCGGCGTTGTTGGCCATCAGCGCATCGCCGCTGCCGTCGAGCACCAGTTCCGTGCCGGCCACGGTCCTCACGCCGCCCTTGGCGCCCTTGATCTTGCTCGAATCCACGGTGGCATTGATCAGGTGATAGGTCATCAGCTTCTGCAGCTCGGCCGGGCTCTTCATCAGCCGGTCGAGCTCGCCGGGCGGCAGGGCCGCGAAGGCGGCGTCCGTCGGGGCGAAGATCGTCAGATTCCTGTTGGTCTTCAGGATGCTGGTCATGTTGGCGGCATCAAGCGCCTTCAGCAGCGTCTTGAACTGGCCGTCGGCCTTGAGGGTCTCGATGATGTCGCCCTTCGCCACCAGCTTGCCGGCGACCGGCGCAGCAGGAGTCGTCGGGGTCACGATCGAGGCGGCCGGGGGCGTCGCCGCGTCAGGCGTGGCGACGGGCGGGGTCGGCGCGACAACCGCCGGCGCCGGCGCTTCGGCAGGGGTAGCCGGGGTCTGGGCCCAGGCAGCATTGCTCAGCAGCGCCGCGACAGCCGCGGCGCCCAGAAGGCGTTTGGTGCTCATGGAACTATCCTTGGTTGGGGCGCGAGGCGCCTAGTTGCCGGCGGGCTTGGTCATGCGACCGCCGTTGGAGACAGGCGCGCCATAGCGGGCGCGATTTTCAGCCGTGTCGGGCACCGGACCATTGGTCACGACAGACGGGTCGCCGGCCTTCAACCGCCACGCCTGATCCGGCGCTGTCGGGGAACTGCCGAGGACGATCGCCGGGGCGTAAGGGTCCACGGCTCTGGCAGACGCCGGGGTCGCCATCTGGTCGGCGGAGACCGGGTTCATCGGCTGCGAATCGGCGGTCGGGCGCTGGTCGACGGGGGCGGGCTCGGCTCCGGCGAATGCAGGGCCAGCGAGAAGCGCCGTGGCGGCGGCGGCGGTGAGAAGACGGGTCAGGGACATCATGTTGAACCTCATGTCGCGACGCGGCTGCGTCGTTCCCCCGACGGGTCAACTACGCGCCAACCCCGAGTCGGGTTCCCAACATCGGCCTGCGACCGACCCTCCCTATTTGCCGAGAAACACGAATCCGGCGCCCGCCGCGATGAAGGCGAAGCCCACCAGCGTCGACCATTTGACCGGTTCGCCGAGGTAGAGCACCGAGAACACCACGAACACCAGTAGGGTGATCACCTCCTGGATGGTCTTGAGCTGCGCCGTGCTCCAGACCGCTGAACCGATGCGATTGGCGGGCACCGCAAGGGCGTATTCCGGAAGGGCGATCAGCCAGCTGGCGAGGATCACCAGGGGCAGGGCCGCCCCCTTGTGCTTGAGGTGTCCGTACCAGGCGAACGTCATGAAGACATTGGACGCCAGCAGCAGCAGCACCGGCGCGAGCCTTGGCCAGAGGGTCGAGGTCATGGCGGTCTCCCTGTTTGCTCGCCGAACAGGCTGAGCGGAGTCCGGACCGTGCGCCACCGGCCAAAGGCGCCCATTTTTCGGGCGCCCACACCCCCACCCGCACAGGCAATGGGCGAACGGACGGTTTCACGTCTGTTCATTGTGCGCCGCACACTTCGCAGCAAGCCCCGCCGCTAGCGTGACAGGTGGATCGGCAGATCGCGGACAAGCGCCGCGGCGCGACCGGTCGCCAGGGAAATTCAGGGGCGCGCGTCGGGCAACCGGGGTGCGGGAGCAAGGCAGATGAAACTGATCATTGCGGTGGTCAAACCCTTCAAGCTCGACGAGGTGCGCGAAGCGCTCGTCGGCGCCGGCGTCGAGGGTCTGACGGTCTCCGAAGTCAAAGGCTACGGCCGGCAGAAGGGCCAGACGGAAATCTATCGCGGGGCGGAGTACCAGGTGAACTTCGTGCCGAAAGTGAAGCTGGAAGCGGTCGTCGACGACGCCGCGGCGGCCAAGGCGGTCGAGGCCATCACCGCCGCGGCGGCCACGGGCAAGATCGGCGACGGAAAGATCTTCGTCCTGAACGTCGAGGACGCTGTGCGCATCCGTACCGGTGAAACCGGTTCGGCGGCGCTCTGAAACATCATCGGGACAAGGGGATAACAACGATGAAACCGAATTTTCTTGGACGACTGGCGGCGCTGACCGCCGTCGCCGTTCTTGCCGGAGCGCCGCTGGCGGCTCCGGCCTTCGCCCAGGAGGCGGCCCCGGCCGCCGCCGCTGCTGCAACTCCGGCTCCGGCCGCTGAAGCCCCGGCGGCTCCGGCGCCCGCGGAAGCCGCTCCGGCCGCCGCTGAACCGGAGGCTCCCGCACCGGAGGCCAACAAGGGCGACACGACCTGGATGCTCATCTCGACCATCCTGGTCATGCTGATGATCATCCCGGGCCTGGCGCTGTTCTACGGCGGCCTGGTTCGCCAGAAGAACATGCTGTCTATGCTGATGCAGGTCTCCACGGTGACCGTGGTCGGCATGATCACCTGGATCCTCTGGGGCTACACGCTGGCGTTCACGGACGGCGGCGCGGCCAACAAGTTCGTTGGCGGGCTCAGCAAGCTCGGGCTCGCAGGCGTCGGCGTCGGCAGCAACGTAGAGACCTTCTCGGTCGGCGTGGTCATTCCGGAGCTGGCCTTCGTCGCCTTCCAGATGACCTTCGCCTGCATCACCGCCGCCCTCGTTCTGGGCGGCCTGGCCGAGCGGATCAAGTTCAGCGCCACGGTGCTCTTCGCGGTCATCTGGCCGATCATCGTCTATTACCCGATGGCCCATATGGTCTGGTGGTGGGCCGGCGCCACGAGCGGCGCGGGTGTTGAAGCGGCGACCACCGCCGCAGGAGCCGGTCTGCTCTGGGGCTGGGGCGCCATCGACTTCGCCGGCGGCACCGTGGTTCACATCAACGCCGGTATCGCCGCCCTGGTGGGTTCGATCATCCTCGGCAAGCGTACGGGCTTCCAGAAGGAGCCGATGCCGCCGCACAGCCTGACGCTGACCATGGTCGGCGCCGGTCTGCTGTGGGTGGGCTGGTTCGGCTTCAACGCCGGTTCCAACCTTGAGGCCAACGGCTACGCCGCCCTGGCGATGGTCAACACCTTCATCGCCACCGCCGCCGCCGGCTTCAGCTGGGTCGTCGTGGAGTGGGTGACGCGCAAGAAGGCCTCGATGCTGGGCATGGCCTCGGGCATCGTCGCCGGTCTCGTGGCCATCACGCCGGCCGCCGGCTTCGCCGGTCCGCTGGGCGCGTTGATCCTGGGCCTGGCTGTCAGCCCGGTCTGCGTGTTCTTCTGCTCGGCCGTCAAGAACGCCCTGAAGTACGACGACAGCCTCGACGCCTTCGGGATCCACGCCGTCGGCGGCATCATCGGCGCCCTCGGCACCGGCCTGCTGGTCAACCCGGCCTGGGGTGGTCAGGGCATCGTCGACTACTCGACCTGCGGAGCCGACGGCGCCGCCATCACCGTCTGCGCCACGGCCTATGACCTGGGCTTCCAGATGATGGCCCAGACCAAGGCGGTCGGCGTCGCGATCCTGTGGTCCACCATCGGTTCGGCGGTCGTCTTCCTGCTGATCAAGTACACGGTCGGCCTGCGCGTCACCGCGGAGACGGAAGAAGACGGACTCGACATCTCCGAGCACGGCGAACGCGCCTACCACACCTAGTCTCGTCTGAGCGTTGCGTAAGGAGGGCGCGGGACCGCAGGGTTCCGCGCCCTTTCCGTTTGCGGAGCGGGGATATGTACCGAAGGTACGCGTCCCCTAATCGAGGTTCAGAAGCGGCTTGTTTGGGGGACACGTACCTTGCGGTAAATGTCCCCTAGATCCCGTCGCCCAGCCTGCATCTCCGAACCCACCAGTCCGGCCGCATCTGCTCGATGCGTTCGGCCAGGCCCTCGGCCTGGATGTCGTCGGCGCACAGGGCGAAGCAGGTGGCGCCGGAGCCGCTCATCCGGGCCAGCAACGTCTCGGGCTCGTCCCGCAGGGTCTCCAGCACTTCGCCGATGGCCGGCGCCAGATCGACCGCTGGCGCTTCCAGGTCGTTGCGGCACCAGGCCATGAACGCCGCCACCTCCTCGGCGCTCTCGAAGGCCGGCGGCAGCGACGGCGGCGATGCGTCGCCCAGCAGGCCTGACTCGTCGAAGGCCCGATAGACGCCGGCCGTCGATGACGGAACGCCGGGGTTGACCAGCACCGCGTTCAGCGGCGGCAGTCCGGGCGGCGGAGCCAGCCGGTCCCCTCGTCCCGAGGTCATGGCTGCGCGCCCCCACAGGCAGACGGGCCCGTCGGCGCCCAGCCGGGCGGCGATCGCGGTCAACATCTCGTCCTGCACCGCCAGATCGAGGGCCGACCGCAGCAGGCGAAGCGTCGCCCCGGCGTCCGATGAGCCGCCACCCAGACCCGCCGCGACCGGCAGTTGCTTGTCGAGGATCAGCCGGAACGGCGGCTGCGGTCCCTTCACGTGCTCGAACAGGGCCCGCGCGGCCTGGACCACCAGATTGCTCGCGCCGTCCTCGACATAGTAACCGAACGGTCCGGTGACCTCGAACTCGGGCGCCTCCGACGCCTGGATCGACAGGGTGTCGCCGACGTCGGCGAAGACCATCAGGCTCGACAGCGGGTGATAGCCGTCAGCGGCGACAGGCCCCACATGCAGGAACAGATTCACCTTGGCCGGCGCGAAGGCTGACAGGGCCATTCCGGTATCCACAGCTTGCCCGAAGGCGGCGAGAAGGTGCGTGGTTCGACACGGACCTTCGCCCCTGCTCACCATGACGCGGTTCTGAATACGCCATCACGGGCGGGCGGCGAAGCCGGCGTGTCGAAGGACGCCAGCCGATGGAGGGTTAGTTGGACGCCGTCACCGGCGCAGCGGCCGGGCCGGTGGGGCCGAGACCCGACTTCAGCTTGGCCTCCGCCTCCGCCTTGATCTTAGCGGGAGGGTCAAGGCTGAGGGCGCGCTGCCACTGGAACTCCGCCTCGATCCGGCGACCGACGCGCCAGTAGGCGTCGCCCAGGTGGTTGTTGATTTCCGGATCCGCCGGCTCGAGCAGGACGGCCGTCTCCAGCTGTTCCACGGCGTTGCGATAGTCGCCGAGGCGGTAGTAGGCCCAGCCCAGCGAGTCGACGACCGCGCCCGAGCGGGGATTGGCCGCGACCGCCCGCTTGACCATGTCGAGGGCCTCGGCGAGGCGCTCGCCGCGGTCGATCCAGCTGTAGCCGAGGTAGTTCAGGAGCTCGGGCTCATTCGGCTCGCTGGCCAGCGCGGCCTTCAGATCGGCCTCCGCCTCGGGCCACCGCCCGCTGCGCTCCAGCGCCACGCCGCGCATGTAGAGCAGACGCCAGTCGGGCGTCGGACCGGCGCGGCCAATCACGCCGTCCATCACGACGACGGCTTCCGCGTAACGGTCGTTGGCCCGCAGCAGGTCGGCGTAGGTCATGGCCGCGTCGTCATCCGTTGGGGCGGCCTCGAGGCCTTCCCTGGCCAGCTTGAGCGCCGTCTCGCCGTCCTTGGTCTGCTGATAGGTCCAGGCGAGCTTGGAGCGGGCCAGCGGATACTGGACCGAGCCCGGCTCGACGCTGGCGTAGGCGACACGGGCGGCCTCGACTTCCTTGCCGGCCGCCAGGGCGTCGCCGGCGAGGATCTTCGCCTCGTCGCGCGTGGGGTCGAGGTAGAGCGCCATACGGAAATAGGCGATCGCCATCTCGTACTGACGGTCGCCGAGCATCTGGGCGGCCTGGGCGACCAGACCGCGGGCCGCGCCCTGACGGATGGTCGGCAGCGGCTGGGCGCTCTTGCGGCCCAGCGCGCGCGTCCGGGCGGCCAGCAGGCTCCGATCGCCGGGCGTATCGGTCAGCGCGCGGTCATAGACCTTCACGGCGTCCGCCCAGCGGCCACGCCGCTCGAGGAAGCCGCCGTAGTCGGGGGCGAACAGGGCGCCGGCGCCTTCGATGCCGACGAGCGCCATGTAGTCGGTCTCGGCCTCGTCGAAGCGCTTGGCGCGCTCGAACATCTGGGCCTGGCCCAGCTGGCCGAACACCTCGACCAGACGGTCGCCGCGGATCTCGGGTCGGGCCAGCGCGCCGGCCTTGTCGCCGGCCAGAGCGGCGGCGAACGGCGCCAGCAGGGCCGCGGCCGAGCGATGGGGAACATTGACCTCGCCGCTGGCGAGGGTTTCGACCGCCAGCTTGCCGTCGCCCTCGCCGATGCCGGCGACGACCTTCGACAGGGCCGCGAGGCGCAGGATGACCGGGCGGGTTTCAGGATCGGACGGCGCCAGTCGGGCGGCGCGGGCCAGGTCGCCGGACATCACCGCGGCGATGAAGGCCTGTTCGCGGAAATAGGCGCCGTCGAGACCGGTCTGTTCGGCGCGGGCGAAGTACTGCGAGGCCGCCGGGGCGTCGGAGTCGTTCATCGCCGCCTGGCCGGCGAGGTACAGGCCATAGGGCGACGCCCGCTGGCCCGTTTCGAACGCGACGTCCTGGGACGGTTTCAGGCCGGCGGCGGGCGCCGGGGCGCCTGTGGTGGCGCAGGCGGCCAGCAGGGCCAGGGGAGCGAGGGCGGGCAAGGCGAAGCGCAGTTTCATACGCTCACCTTGCCGCAATCTGTGGCGCCCGCAAGGCGCCTCGCCCCACGAGGGGAATTTGTCCTTCGAGACGCTCGCTTGGGGCTCGCTCCTCAGGATGACGAACACCATTGATCGTCATGGTGAGGAGCGGACCCTCAGGTCCGCGTCTCGAACCACGCAAACTACATGTTCGGATAGTTCGGCCCGCCGCCGCCCTCGGGCGTCGTCCAGACGATGTTCTGCGACGGGTCCTTGATGTCGCAGGTTTTGCAGTGGACGCAGTTCTGGGCGTTGATCTGGAACTTCGGATTGTTGCCGGCCTCGTCGTACAGCACCTCGTAGACCCCGGCCGGGCAGTAGAGCCGCGCCGGCTCGCCATAGAGCGGCAGGTTGACGCCGATCGGCACCGAAGGGTCCTTCAGGCGCAGGTGCGCAGGCTGGTCTTCTTCGTGGTTGGTCGCCGAGAGGAACACCGAGCTCAGCTTGTCGAAGCTGATCACGCCGTCCGGCTTGGGATAGGTCAGCTGCGGGTAGTCCTTGGCCAGCCCCGTCGAGGCGGCGTCGGTCTTGCCGTGCTTCAGCGTGCCGAAGATCGAGAAGCCGCCGAGCAGGTGGGTGCACCACATGTCGAACATGCCGGCCGCGCCGCCCAGGAAGGTGCCCAGCTTGCTGAGCAGGGGCTTGGCGTTGCGGACGACCTTCAGCTCCTTGGCCACCCAGCTCTTCTGGAAGGCGTCGGTGTAGCCGGTCAGCTCGTCGCCCTCGCGGCCGGCCTGGAGCGCCTTGAAGGCTTCCTCCGCGGCCAGCATGCCGGTCTTCATGGCGTTATGGCTGCCCTTGATGCGCGGGACGTTCACGAAGCCCGCCGAGCAACCGATCAGCACGCCGCCGGGGAAGGTCAGTTTGGGGATCGACTGCCAGCCGCCCTCGGTGATGGCCCGGGCGCCATAGGCGATGCGCCGGCCGCCCTCGAGATAGGGCTTCACCGACGGATGGTGCTTGAACTGCTGGAATTCGTCGAACGGCGACAGCCAGGGGTTCTTGTAGTTGAGGTGCACCACGTAACCGATGGTCACGTAGTTGTCCCCGAAGTGGTACATGAAGCTGCCGCCGCCGGTGTTGTTGTCCAGCGGCCAGCCGGTGGTGTGCTGCGCCAGGCCCGGCCGGAAATTGGCGTCCGGCACCTGCCAGAGCTCCTTGATCCCGATACCGAACTTCTGCGGCTCCTTGCCGTCACGCAGGTTGAACTTCGCTTCCAGCTGCTTGGCCAGCGAGCCGCGCACGCCTTCGGCGATGAACACGTACTTGCCGTTCAGCTCCATGCCCGGCTCGTAGCTGCCCTTGTGCTGGCCGTCCTTGCCGATGCCGACAACGCCGACGATGACGCCCTTCACCGAGCCGTCCTCGCGGAACACCAGGTCAGAGGCGGCGAAGCCCGGGTAGATCTCGACGCCCATCGCCTCGGCCTGACCACCCAGCCAGCGGGCGACATTGGCCAGCGAGCCGATGTAGCAGCCCTCGTTGTGCATGAATGGCGGCAGAGCGAACATCGGCAGGCTGAGCTCGCCCTGCGGACCGAGGATCAGAAACTTGTCGTGCGTCACCGGCGTTTCGAGCGGCGCGCCCAGTTCCTTCCAGTTCGGGAACAGTTCCGCCAGCGCCTTGGGATCGAGCACCGCGCCCGACAGGATGTGGGCGCCGACTTCGGAACCCTTCTCCAGCACGGCTACCGAGACCTCGGTCCCGGCGGCTTCGGCCAGCTGTTTCAGCCGGATCGCCGCCGACAGACCGGCCGGACCGCCGCCGACGATGACGACGTCGTACTCCATGGACTCGCGTTCGACAGCTTCGCTCATGCCGGATTCCCCTTCGCGCTTTGGGACTTAATCAAAGGCGACGCAGGGGCGGTCAAGCGGGAATGGCGCCGCAAGCGCCAATCGTCACACATCGGACAGTCGAGACTCGCCCTGTAGCCCTGCGCAGGGTTAGATCACGCCGTGAGCAGCCCCCACGCCAGAGCCGTCGAAAGCGCCCTCGCCTTCTGGGCGGAAGCGGGCGTGGACGCCTGCTACGGCGAGGAGCCCGTCGATCGTCTGGCCGAGGGCGCTGCGCGGCTGAAGGCCAAGGCGGTGACGCCCCGGCCGGCCGCCGTCGCCCAGCCGGCCGCCGGCGGACGCCAGGCGGCGCCCGATGTCAGCGGCGCGGTTGAACAGGCGCGCGCGATGGCCGCCGAGGCCCAGACCCTCGAGGCGCTGGCCGCCGCCATCGCCGCCTTCGACGGCTGTGGCCTGAAGTTCGAGGGCGCGAAACAGGCGGTGTTCTCGCGCGGGAATCCCGAAGGCCCCGTCATGGTCATCGGCGAAGGCCCGGGCGGCGAAGAAGACGCCCGCGGCGAGCCGTTCGTCGGCAAGGCCGGCCAGCTGCTCGACCGGATGCTGGAGGCCGCCGGCCTCAAGGACCGGGTGTTCATCACCAACACCGTCTTCTGGCGTCCGCCGGGCAACCGCACCCCGACCCTGGCCGAACAGGCCGTTTGCGCACCCTTCCTGCACCGCGCCATCGCACTTGTTCAGCCGAAGATGCTGCTGCTGGCCGGCGGCGCGTCTGCCAAGTCGGTGCTGCAGCGGGACGAAGGCATTCTCACGCTGCGCGGCCGCTGGTTCGAATGGCACGCGGAGGACGGAACGGTGCTGCCCGCCCTGCCGACCCTGCACCCGGCGTTCCTGCTGCGGCAGCCGGCGGCGAAGAAGAAGGCCTGGCTGGATCTGCTGACGCTGACCGAGCGGCTGGATCGGCCGGGGCGGCCTGAGTAACGAAGCGGAGAATGCGAGCCATGAGACGCCCCGGACTTTGCATTCTGCTGGGCGCCGCGCTCCTGGCGCCGGCGACCTCCACCCCGGCGCTCACACCGCCGGCGGTGGACGCGAAGACCTACCCGTTTGTCGCTGTATACGGCTATCCGGTCTACCTCGCGGCCGGCGAGGCCCGGCCGCTGCGGCGCGCGACCGCCATCGGCCCGGTCAGCGACTGGCTGCCGGACAGTGATCCCCTGGTCGTGCTGGCGGCGGCCGGGACCGCCGCCTCGGGCAACGTGGCAGTGAAGCTGACTATCGAACCCACGGGACGGGTCTCCGCCTGCGAACTTCAGCGGCCTTACGGCGACGCGGCTTTGTTCGAGGGGCTGTGCGACCGGGTCTCCGCACGGGCGCGCCTGAAGCCTGCCATCGACGACGCCGGCGCGCCGGTGACGGACCGCTTCGTCCTGTCGATCAACGTCGTTCGGAGCTTCACCCCGCAGACGCCTCTGGTGGTGGTCAGCGCGCCGTCTCCCGCGCCGCCGCCGCCCGGCGGGCAGTGGCCGCCCTCCTGGGACAGCCAGATGGCCACGGTCGCAAAGCTCGACCTGCTGCCTGGCGGTCCGACGTCGGCCGAGGCGCGGGCCGAGCCCTGGGCCGGCATCGAGTATTCGCCGGAAGACCCGCGACAGGCATGCCGCATCGTGAAGTCCTCCGGGGACGCCGCCTTCGACGCCCGCGCCTGCAAGGCGGCGGCGAGGGGACGCTACGACGTCTCAATGTTCGAAAGGCCCTGGCAGCGCCGCATGCAGCTCCACTTCGTGCTGTTCGACGGCAAGCCTCGCGCCCTGCTGCCCGTTCAGAAGTGGAGCGGTCGGCCGGTTGCGAGCGACCCGGCGCGGACGGCGGTCGCCGCCGCCCTGCCCGCTGACGCGCTGGCCCGCGTTCGACTCAACGTCATGGTCGAGGCGACCGGCGCGGTCAGCGCCTGCACGATCGAGGCGACCTCAGGCGCCGACGCCGGTGATGTCGCCGCCTGCGCCGCCGTCCGCGCGAACGGTCCGTTCGCCCCGGCCACCGACATCTTCGGTCGCCCGTTCAAGGCGCAGCTGTACGACTGGAGCCCGGCCAGGGAGGCTCCCTAGGCGGGAACCGCCTCCTCCGCCACGAAGCCCTTCCAGGCCTGCATGTAGGTGATGAACCGGTCGCTGAGCCCCTCGGCCTGCAGGTGCTCGCGGGTCACGGGCAGGGCATCCGGCCGGAATGCCGGATCCGCAGCTGCGAGCTTGGGCCAGTCATGGTGGATGATGGCGCCGCGGCCGATCAGGACGAAGTCGCAGCCCTGCTCCAGACACCATTCCGCGTCTTCGGCCGCCATAACCTTGCCCGCCACACCGAGCCGGACATTGCCCCGGTCGAGACTGGTGAACACCTCGATCAGGCTCTGGCCGGCGAACGCCGCGTCCATCGGCGCCTTGCGCACGTCCCACAGGGACATGTCGAGATAGTCGATCAGGCCCTCGGTCATCAGCTGCTGGGCCAGGTCGCGGCACTCGGCCAGCACGATGCCGAACCGCTCCGGCGACAGGCGCAGGCCGAGCTGGAAGTCATCGCCGCAGGCCGCGCGAACGCCCTTGAGGATCTCGATGACGATCCTGTTGCGGTTTTCGGCCGGGCCGCCCCACTGGTCGGTGCGCAGGTTGACCTCCGGGCTGAGGAACTGGGCCAGGATGTACCCGTGGGCGCCGTGGATCTCGACGCCGTCGAAGCCGGCCTTCTGCGCACGCACGGCGCCGGCGATGAAGTCCTGGATCAGCTGCTCGACCTCGGCGCCGGTCAGGGCGCGGGCCTTGAACTCGTCATTGTCGGACGGGCAGACCGGGGCCTCGCCGATCAGTTCGGCCGGCGAGCGCATGCCGGCGTGGTGCAGCTGGACCACCGCCACGCTCTCCTCCGCCTTGATGGCGGCTGCCAAACGCGAGAGCCCCTCGATGTGGTCATCCGACCAGCAGCCCATCTGGCCGGGGAAGCCCTGCCCGATCCGCTGAACGTGCGCCGCGCAGGTCATGGTCAGGCCGAAGCCGCCCTCGGCGCGCATGGTCAGCCACTTGAACTCCTCGTCCGACATCCGGCCGTCGGCGTGGCTCTGGGTATTGGTCAGCGGCGCCAGCATCAGGCGGTTCTTCATCGCCGGGCCGTGGGCGAAGGTCAGCGGGGCGAACAGGGGGGAGACGGACATGCGCGGTCAGACCTTCATTTTGTAGCCGGTGTGGAAGATCCACCGGATGACGAGGAGGCAAGCAATCAGGAAGCCGAGGATGGCGGCCAGACTGATGCCGATGTTGACGTCGGCCTTGCCGTAGAAGGCCCAGCGGAAGCCGCTGATCAGATAGACCACCGGGTTGAACAGGGTGATCTTCTGCCAGACCGGCGGCAGCATGCTGATCGAATAGAAACTGCCGCCGAGGAAGGCGAGCGGCGTGATGATCAGGGTGGGCACGATCTGCAGCTTCTGGAAGTCATCCGCCCAGAGGCCGATGATGAAGCCGAACAGGCTGAACGTCACCGCCGTCAGGATCAGGAAGCCCAGCATCCAGACCGGATGGGCGATCTCGAACGGCACGAACAGCCGGGCCGTGGCCAGCATCAGCAGACCGAGCAGCACCGATTTGGTCGCCGCCGCGCCGACGTAGCCGATCACCGTCTCCAGCCAGGAGACCGGCGAGGACAGCAGCTCGTAGATCGTCCCCGACCACTTGGGCATGTAGATGCCGAACGACGCGTTGGAGATGCTCTCGGTCAGGATCGCCAGCATGATCAGGCCCGGCACGATGAAGGCGCCGTAGCTGACGCCGTCGATCGCGGTCATCCGGCTGCCGATGGCTGTGCCGAACACAACGAAATACAGCGAGGTCGAGATGACCGGCGCCAGGATGGACTGCATGAGGGTGCGGAACCAGCGCGCCAGTTCGAAGCGGTAGATGGCCTTCACGCCATGGAAGTTCATCACTGCGCCCTCACCAGATTGACGAAGATCTCCTCGAGGGAGCTTTCCTCGGTGCGCAGATCCTTGAAGTCGACGCCCTGTTCGCCCAGCCGCCGGAGCAGGTCGGCGATGCCCGTCTCCTCGGCCTGGGCGTCAAAGCTGAACACCAGCTGTGTCCCGTCGGCCGACAGCTCCAGCGCCTCGCCCGCCAGCGCCGCCGGCAATGCGGCCAGCGGCTCGCGCAACTGCAGGGTCAGCTGCTTCTTGCCCAGCTTGCGCATGAGCACGTCCTTGTCCTCGACCAGAACCAGCTCGCCCTTGTTGATCACCCCGATGCGGTCGGCCATCTCCTCGGCCTCCTCGATGTAGTGGGTGGTCAGGATGATGGTCACGCCGCTGTCGCGCAGGGCCCGGACCATCAGCCACATGTCGCGGCGCAGTTCGACGTCGACGCCGGCCGACGGTTCGTCGAGGAACAGGATCTTCGGCTCGTGGCTCAGCGCCTTGGCGATCATCACCCGGCGCTTCATGCCGCCCGACAGCGTCATGATCTTGTTGTCCTTCTTGTCCCAGAGACTGAGGTCGCGAAGGATCTTCTCGATGTAGGCGGGGTTGGGCGCCTTGCCGAACAGGCCGCGGCTGAACTTCACCGTGGCGATGACGGTCTCGAAGGCGTCGGTGCTGATTTCCTGCGGCACCAGCCCGATCTTGGTGCGGGCCTCGCGATAGTCGCGGGCGATGTCGTGGCCGTCGGCGATCACGGTTCCGGTCGTGGCGTTGACGATGCCGCAGACGATCCCGATCAGCGTGGTCTTGCCGGCCCCGTTTGGCCCCAGCAGGGCGAAGATCTCGCCCTTGCGGATGTCCAGATCAACGCCCTTCAGCGCCTGGAAGCCTCCGGCATAGGTCTTCGACAATCCGGCGATGGAGATGATCGGCTGCACTCAAGGTCCCCCGGCGATGGTGCGGAGATAAGGGGCCGGGCAGCCACTGACCAGCCCCTGCCCTACAACTGTTTGAACCAGAGTCACCCGACCGCGTTCTGCATCCGAGAAATCAGGACGGATCGGGCGCGCCCCGATGTCATCGGGGGATCCATGGTCGAAATCACAACGCTGTCCGAGTTGACCATCGACGGCAAGCTGTCGCTCGGACGCTCCGCCTCCAGCAAGGACCTGTTCCTGTACTCCAGCGACGAGCTCAAGGCCTGGTTTCACACCCAGCGGGCAGCCAATGACGCGATCATGGTCGGCGCCAACACGGTCCGCACCGATGATCCTGAACTCACGGTGCGACACGTGCGAGGACGCAATCCATTGCGGGTGATCCCCTCGTCTGACGGACGCCTGCCTCCAGACTGCACATTGCTGAACGACGGCGTTCCGACGCTGATCGCGGTGTCGGCGCGCGCGACGCGCGGGGCCATCGAAGCGCTGCGCGCCCGCGACCATGTTGACGTCATCATCTGTGGCGAAGACCAGGTCGATCTCGCGGCCCTGATGGCGGTTCTGGATGCGCGCGGCGTCAAGACGATGATCGCGGAAGGAGGCAGCGAACTGCTCTCCAGCCTGTTCAAGGCGGAACTGGTCTCAAAGATCATCATCAAGCACATCCCGGTCATCGCCGGCAGCCCGGACGCGCCGACCTATCTGAACGGCGCGACGATGGCCCTGTCACGCTGGCGGCTGGTTGATCTGTTCATCAAGGGCGGCATCGGCGTGTCGGTCTATCGGCCTTCGGACGCGTGACATGATCGTCGGGAAGGAAGCGCCCCTCACCGCCGAACGGAGGTCCCCGGCGGCTCCGGTCGTCTACGACGCACGGATCGAACCCCTGCACGACAACGCCGACGAGGCGCTGGCGACGCATGTCCGCCACCAGGCGCTCATGCGCTGCTACCAGGCTCGCTATGTCCTGCTGCCCGATGAACGTCCGGAAGGCTCGATCGCCGAACACCTGGCGACGCACTACGCGGCGGACCGGTTGCAGGCGCTGGATCGGCAGCGCGCCATTCTCGAGTCTGACCTCATTGAGCCGTTTCAGGTCGCCGCACGCGCGGCCTCCGGCGACGGCGACATCCTGGCCTACGCCGAACGACTTATCCCGGATCTACGGGCCGTCACGGTCGACCCCTTCCTTCAAGCGCTCGCGTCAAACGACCATCGCGAGCACCACTACCGGAACTTCCTGCTTCAATCCTCGGCCGACCTGCTGGCGGAGGCTTCCGCATCGGCGCTGGGCGTCGTCGGCGAGTTCGGTGCGCCGCAGTCAGCGCTTTTCCGGATCCTGATCGACGAGTTCGGTTATGGCGTCCATGATCGAAAGCACAGCGTGCTGTTCCGCGCGACCATGCGTTCGGTCGGTCTGGACGACACCTACAACGGCTATTTCAGCCTGTTCGACACCAACACCCTGACGCTGCACAACACGATCCACTTCCTCTTCCAGAACCCGCGCAACATCTTCCAGCAGATCGGCTTCCTGCTGTTCGCCGAAACGGCCTACCAGCGCTCAACACTGTTCCATGCGCAGCACCTCGGACGCTTTCATCCGCAGGCGGACGCCCGCTATTTCGCCGAGCACGCGCACATCGATCTGCACCACACGCGGATGGTCGTGGACGAGGTGATCTCACCGCTCATCGAACGGTTCGGACCTGAGATCGGCGTTGAGTTCATCACCGGCGCGGAGCTTACGCGTGACGTCTTCGCCCGCTCCGCGGCGGGCCTGCTGGGCCTCGTCGCGGCCTTCGAGGCATCGCCGTCGGCTGCATACGGCCTGGGCCGGCGCGACGGCCGGCTCGTGACTCCGCGCACGCCGGGCATCGCGGCAAAGGCCCGGGTGCAGGTCGGGGCGATCGGGGCGGTCAGCGCCGCGGAGTTCGAGGCCTTCCCCCACGGGTCGACCGGCCGGCTGGCGACAGCCTCGTGACGGCGCGGGTCTGGATTGGCCAGGGGCTGCCGCCGATCTGGCGCGACGGTCAGGAGTATTTCCTGCTCGGCGTCGACGAACAGCTCTACCTCGTCCGCAACGCCTGCCCGCATCGGGGCGCCCCGCTCAAGTTCGGCCGGGTTGACGACGGGAACCGCATCATCTGTCCGATGCATTACAACGCCTTTCCGGTTGAGACCCTGCTGTCGCAGCCGACAACCCTCCGGCTCGACGCCGCCCCTGCAGCGCTGACCCATGAACAGACGTAGATTTCCGGTCACCCTGTTCTACGAGGACGGCGAGCTGAAGCTGGCCAATCTGGTCACCGTCAGCCGGGCGCTGCTGATCCTGCCTGTCGCTGCGCTCCTCCTGGCCCATCGAATCGCGCCGGCGCTGGCGCTTTACGTCCTGGCCGCGCTGACTGACGCCGTCGACGGCTGGATCGCGCGGCGCAGCGGACGGGCGTCCACCTTTGGAGCGCAGCTGGACGCTGCGGTCGACAATCTGTTTTCGTTGGGAATTCTCGCCTTTCTGACGCTCGCCTTCCCCGGAATCTGGGACCGGCACGGCATTGCGCTGCTGATCCTGTTCGGCGGGCCGCTGCTCTACCTTGCGGTTTCCTGGGCGATGCGCAGGCGACTGATGATGTTCCACTTCTGGTCTGCAAAGGTCGGGGGGCTGCTGCTGTTCTGCCTGTGGCCGCTGATGGCGGTGACCGGTGTCGAAGGTCTGGTGACTTTGGCCGCGGCGGTTGTCGGCTTCAGCCGGCTGGAACAGACCGCATTCATGGTGCGCGGCGGCGAGGACCTCGATGCTCCGCACGGGTTTGTCGCCGTTCACCCCTCATCACCCGCCTGACGAGCGAACCGGCTTCCCCGAAGGCGCCCGCACGGCTAGTTTGCGCGCTGCATCGGGTAAGGGACCGCGCCGCCCGCAAGGGATCGCGCGGCAGACAGCATGGCGGCCGGTCCGCGCGCGCTGATTGTGGCTCTGACCATGATGGCGTTGGCGATCTTTTCAGCGGGCGCAGCGCTGGCGGCCGGACCGCAGGTGCTGTCGCCGATGGAGGAGCGCGCCTGGCGTGACGCCTTCGCCGCCTCGGCGCGGGCCGATTTCGACACCGCCGACGCCGCCCTCGCCCGCACCCGCGACCGCAGCCTGGCCGGACATCTGATGCTGGAGCGTCTGATGCATCCGACCGGCTACACCGCCACCTGGTCGGAGCTGAACGCCTGGCTCAAGGCGTATGGCGACCTTCCGGGCGCCGAACGGGTCTACGCCCTGGCGCTGAAACGCAAGCCGGCCTCGGCCGCGACGCCCAAGCCGCCCGCCTTTATCGAAGTCTCCCGCATGTGGGGCCGGGTGGAGACCGCGTCCGGCCTCGCCGGCGGACCCGCCAGTCCCGATCGCGGTCGCGCCGCGCGCGAAGCCTACTATTCGGGCGACGCCGCCCGGGCCCTGGCGCTAGCGCCCGCCGCCGGAGAGCGGTGGGTGGCCGGCCTGGCGGCCTGGCGGCTGGGCCGGTACGAGGAATCCCGCGCCTTCTTCCGCGCCGTAGCCATCGACGAGGATGTCGACGACTGGCTGCGCTCCGGCGGGGCCTTCTGGGCCGCCCGGGCCTCGACGATGCTGGGCGAGGCCGACCAGGCCCTCGCCTTCCTGCGGATGGCGGCGAAGACCCCGCACACCTTCTACGGCATGGTCGCGCTGCGCAGCCTGGAACTGAAGGGCGCGCAGTTGGGCGACGCCGAGCCCCGTCTGCGACCGACGATGCGGGCGGCGATCAGCCGCTACGGCTTCGATCGCGTCGCCACTACGCCGGCTCTTCCGGCGGTCGACAGCTTCGTCAAAACCGACCCGAGAGCGCGCCGCGCCGCCGCCCTGATGCAGATCGGCCGCGCCAAGGACGCCGGTCTCGAGCTTCGGGCCGGCCTGACCCTGGCGAAGACCCCGGCCGAACGACAGCTCTGGCAGGCGCTGATCCTGGCGCTGAACGCCCCGATCACCACCGCCGCCGACGCCGCGCCGCCGCCCTCCCCGCGCCGCGCCGCCGCCCGCCGCCGTGGGCCTGAGGACTATCCGACGCCGGACCTGTGGCCCGAAGGCGGCTTCACGCTCGACAAGGCGCTGGTCTACGCGCTGGTCTGGAAGGAAAGCCGCTTCAACGCCTATGCGGTGTCCGGCGCCGGGGCCATGGGGCTGATGCAGGTTCGGCCTGTGGCGGCGGCCCGCGCCGCGGGCGACGACAAGCTGCTGGTCAATCCCCTGCCGCTGCTGGATGGACCGACCAACCTTCGGGTCGGCCAGGACTATTTCATCTGGCTTATGGAGCGGGCGCTCGGCGGCGGCCCGGAAGCCTATGACGTGCTGCGCGCGGTGGCGGCCTACAACGCCGGCGCAGGCACGGTTCTCAATACGCTGAAGAAGGTCGGTCCAGGGGCGGACAGCCTCCTGGTGATGGAGAGCATGCCGGCGCTCGAAACGCGCGACTATGTCGAGAAGGTGATGGTCGCCTACTGGACCTACAAGCGCCGCTTCGGCGGCGAGACCAACACCCTGGACGCCGTGGCGCGCGGCGACCGGATCATCGACCTGAGGCTGGATAAATAGCCCTCCTCTCCCGCGCGGGAGAGGATCATTGAACGGAATAAGCCCGGCTATCCAGCCGTCGGACACGGCCCAACGCCATCCCGAACCGGTCTCGCCGGATCAACAACGCCCGCTGATCGCCGAGCCGCAAGGGCCACCACTGCGCCGACCGGAACCGTGCGGCCCTGCCGCCCGCGTTCTGCAGATGCGCCGCAGCCTCGGCGTCCCAGCCGGTTTCGAGTCGAAGGTCCGCCGGCAGCAGCAACAGCCAGTCGGCCTTCGCCGCAGCCACCGCCGCCGCAAGGCCTGCCGCCCGCTTGGCTCCCGCGTCCTCGACGATATCCAGGGTCGCGTCGGTCGACCCGCCGTCGACGACGATGACCTCCGTGACGATCGCGTCCACCGCCGCCGGCACCAGCGCCGCCAGGCAGGCCGACAGGGTGCGTTCGTTGTTCAGGGTCTGGACGATGACGGAGATCATGCCGCCTTGGAGCGCGCCGCATCGCCACGGTCAATAGTTCTTGTTTTGTTCCGTCCCGGGGTGTTCAATTCCGGCATGGCGTCTCCCGTTGCATCGGTGAAGGGCCGTGGCGCGCGCAGCAACGCCACGAGCCGGTTCGTATCCGCGCAACGCGAAGCGTTCGACGACGGCTGGACGCTGGAAGACCCCCAACCGGCGCAGATCCAGACGGTCGTCCTGCCTGATCGCGCGAAGACCATCATCACCCGCAACAGCAGCCCGGACATTCACTTCGACCGGTCGATCAATCCCTACCGGGGCTGCGAGCACGGCTGCATATACTGCTTCGCCCGGCCCAATCACGCGTACCTGGGCCTCTCGCCCGGACTCGATTTTGAGACACGGCTGTTTTTCAAGCCGGAGGCCGCGCGGCTGCTGAAAGCCGAACTGTCGCGCAAGGGCTATGAACCCCGGCATATCCAGATCGGCGCCGACACCGACCCCTACCAGCCGCTGGAGCGCAAACTGCGGGTGACCCGTCAGGTGCTGGAGGTGCTCCGCGCGTTCAACCATCCGCTGACGATCATCACCAAGTCGAACCTGATCAGCCGCGACGCCGACATCCTGGGCGTCATGGGCAAGGCCGGCCTGGCGCGGGCGGCGATGTCCATCACGACCCTCGACCGCAGGCTGGCCCGCAGCATGGAGCCGCGCGCGGCGACGCCGCAGCGGCGGCTCGATGCGGTGCGCACCCTCACCGACGCCGGCTGCCCCGTGACGGTGATGTTCGCGCCGGTCATCCCGGGTCTCAACGACCACGAACTGGAGGCGGTGCTGGAGGCTTCGGCGCAGGCCGGGGCGACGGCGGCCGGCTATGTCATGGTCCGGCTGCCGCTGGAGATCGCCGACCTGTTCCAGGAATGGCTGAAGAGCGATCATCCCGACCGGGCCGAGCGGGTGATGTCGCTGATCCGCCAGACGCGGCGCGGGAAGACCTACACCGCCGACTGGGGCGTACGCGGTCGTGGCGAAGGACCGCTGGCCGATCTGGTCGCGGCGCGGTTCCGGGCCGCGCGCCGGCGTTACGGGCTGGAGCGGCCGAGAGAGTCGCTGAATCTTGCGGCGTTCCGTGTCCCGCCGAGGACCGGGGACCAGATGGATTTGTTCGGCTGATCCCCCCTTTTCCGATGTGGCCGCAGGAGCCGCCCGGTGCACGAATACAGCCACATCGCCAACGGGAAGGCTGAACATGCGCATTGTCATGGCAGGACTTGTTGCGGCGGCCAGCTTTGCCTTGCCCGCCCAGGCAGCGCCGTTCGTGGCGGTCGATGCATCGCCCGGTTTTGTCGCGATGCTGGATCGTGGGTCCGTCAAGCCTGTCGGCGATCAGCTCGAAGCTGAAGCCCTCGTCATCGCCGCATCGGGTCAGGTGATGATCGCCCAGGTCAGCTTCAGCTGCGGTCGCCGGGCCTGGCAAACGCGATCGGAGCGCATGGTCAAATCTGATCTCACAACCACGTCGCCAAGGCTCCTGTCCGGACCGGCACAGACGGTTTCACCTGGCTCGATCGGCGAGTCCCTGCTCGAGATGGCCTGCTTCAACCGCCTCAAGAACCAGACCGGCGGCTGGAGTCGTCCGAGCCTGAAGGAGGCCATCGACGCCGGCCGCGCCATCATGGCGCGAGAGGCCGCTGCCAGGTGACCGGCTAGCGGCTGAACACCCCGACCAGCTCCACGTGCGGCGACCAGAGGAACTGGTCCACGGGCAGCACGCGTTCCAGGGTGAAACCCGAGTCAATCAGGATGCGTGCGTCCCGGGCGAAGGTCACCGGGTTGCAGGACACGCCGACGACGCGGGACACCTTGCTGCGGCCGATTTCGCCGGACTGTTCGAAGGCGCCGGCGCGGGGCGGGTCGAAAACCACCGCATCAACCTTGGCGAGGTCCTGGGCCAGCATCGGTCGCCGGGCCAGGTCGCGGGCCTCGGCAGTGATCGGCTTCAGGCCCGGGGCGCTGGCTGTGGCGGCGCGCAGGGCGGCGATGGCGGGCGCCGCCGAGTCGGCCGCCAGCACCGGCGCGACCATCGCCAGGCGGAAGGTGAATGTGCCCACGCCGCAATAGAGGTCTGCGACCCGGTTCGCGCCTTCGACGGCCTCGACAGCGAACGCCGCCATGGCCGCCTCGGCCTGCGGGACCGCTTGAAGGAAGCTTCCGGCCGGCAGGGCGACGGTCGCCGGGCCCAGTCGCACCATCGGCAGACGCGCCTGATAGACCATCTCGCCAGCGAGGGTGACGCGCGCGAAATCGCCGGCGGACGCCGCCTCGGCCGCGCGCATGCGGGCGTCGGCCGACAGGCCGCCGCTCTTGCGCTCAACCCCGGTCACGTCGACGTCGATCCCGGTCGCGGTCCAGGTCACATGCAGGGTCGGGGCGGATTTCGGGTGCTCCAGGAACGGCCGCGCAAGCAGCCGCAGGGCCGGCAGCGCCGCCACCAAGCGCGGGTCAGCGATGACACAGGTGTCTATGTCCACCAGCGACCAGCTGCGCCGCTCCTTGAATCCCAGCTTCACACCGCCCTTGCCGCCGCGGGCGTGCAGGGCCAGCCGGCGCCGCGAACCCGGCGGCGAGGCGAAGGTCGGCAGAATCTCGGTCTCGATATGCTCGTGGCTGAGCGCGGTGCGCACCAGCTCGGCCTTCCAGCGCAGGTAGGGCGCCGCGTCCCAGTGCTGCAGCGCGCAGCCGCCGCAGACCCCGAAATGCGGACACGGCGGCGTAACCCGGTCCGGACTGGCCTCGACCAGCTCGACCATTTCGGCGCGCTGGCCGTCGCGGCGCGCGCGAACGCGCTCCCCGCCCAGAGTCAGCGGAACGAACAGAGGGCCCGGCGCCAGGCCGTCGCCCTGGGCGCCCACGCCTGTGACAGTAATGTCGATCAGATCGGTCAACCGAAACTCCAAACGGAACCCACCGCCCCCGATAGCATTGTTGGGGAGCGACACGGCGGGCAATCGGTCCGCCACATGAACGAAGATGAACGGGCCGCTCAACGGCCGTTCAGGTTGGCCCCGCCATCTTCTCACCATCAACGGCGAGTCAAACTCGCCTCAGAAGCGAAGGGAGCGCGTTATGCGCACCATCCTGTCAATTTCCGCCGCTATCGCCATCGCCGCTCCGGTGTTCATGGCGCCGACGTTCGCCGACGCGCAATCGGCCCGTAGCTACGGCCGCGGCGATGTCTGCAGCTATCAACGCAAGCAGGCCGGCAACAAGGGCACCGTCACCGGCGCCCTGATCGGCGGCGTCCTCGGCGCGGCCGTGGCCAGTGAGGGCGTGAAGACCGAAGGCGCCGTGCTCGGCGGCACGGTCGGCGCCGTCGCCGGCAACCAGATCGCCAAGCGCAACTTCAAATGCGGCTCCTATCCCCAGCGGGTCAGCGCCCGCCGCAACAACTGCAAGTGGGTTCAGGAGTATTACGGCGGCCGCTGGCACGGCTTCGAGGTGTGCCGCGCCCGTGACGGCTATTGGCGTCCGAGCGGCCGGGCCTAGGCCCGACCGTCGAACGCTCCTGTACGATCGAGGACAAGGGAGAGCTCCATGACGATCCGTTCCACACTGACCCGCGGCGCCGCCGGACTGGCCGCCGTCGCCATGATCGCCGGTCTGGCGGTGGTTCCGACCACCGCCTCCGCCCAGCCCTATTCTCCGGGCGCGAGCGGCTATGACGGCGGCTACCGCTACGACGCCTGTCAGCGGGAGCGGACCGGTCGTGGCACGGGGGGCGCGCTCGTTGGTGCAGGTATCGGCGCGCTCGCGGGCGGCAATATCGCCGCGCGCGGCAACCGCACCGAAGGCGCCGTCCTTGGCGGCCTCCTCGGCGCGGTCATCGGCGCCAACGTCGGCAAGACCGCAGCCGCCTGCGAGCCCGGCCAGCCGGATTCGTATCAGCAGGGCTACGCGGCGCCGCCTGTCCAGGACGGCTACTACGGCTACGACGACGGTCGCAGCGGCTATGCCCAGGGGGGCTACGCCCAGGGCGCCTATGACCCCAGGTATGGCGACGATGACAGCTACGGCTACAGCGACGGTTACGCCCGTCCGGTGGCTGACGCCCCGTCTGCGGACAACTGCTCGCTCGCGGAGAGCCCGATCTATCTGCCGGACGGCCGGGTCCAGAAGCGCTTCGTGCGCGTCTGCCGTGACTCGAGCGGCCGCTATCAGGTCGTCGACTAGGCTTTCAGGACCTTCCTGTGAGGAGAGGCCGTCCGCATCGCGGGCGGCCTTTTCCTTGTCAGGCCTTCCGCGCCCAGAGCAGGAACTCGTGATTGCCGTCGCCGCCGGTGACCGGGCTGTCGCCGGTCTCGCGGACAGACCAGCCTTCGCCCTCCAGCCAGCCGGCCACCGCCTCCAGTGCGGCCTGCCGAACCGCCGCATCCTTGACGATGCCGCCCTTGCCGACCTTGTCGCGACCGACCTCGAACTGCGGTTTGACCAGCGCGACGAGATCCGCCCCCTCCTCCGCCAGCGCCAGGGCGGCCGGCAGGGCCTTGGCGAGGCTGATGAAGCTGACGTCGGTGACGACCAGGCCTGGAGCCTGCGGGATCAGCGAAGCGTCCAGTCCCCTGGCGTCCGTCCCGGACAGGTCGACCACGCGCGCGTCATCCGCCAGTGACGCGTGGAGCTGGTCGCGGCCGACATCGACCGCATAGACCCGCAAAGCGCCTCGCGAGAGGCAGACTTCGGTGAACCCGCCCGTCGAGGCCCCGACATCGAGCACCACCCGGCCCACCACAGGAACCGGCCAGATCGACAGCGCATGCTCCAGCTTCAGCGCCCCGCGTCCGACCCAGCGATGGGCCGGCTCGGCGACCAGGACAGCGTCCTCGTCAACCGCTTCCGAAGGCTTGCCGACGCGCCGGCCGTCCGCCGTCACGCCCCCTGCCGCGATCGCCGCCTGCGCCCGCGCGCGGCTGTCGAACAGACCACGCTCGACGAGCAGCAGATCGATGCGTCGCTTCAGGACCGCACCCTCGGCACGGCGTCGAGCCACCGGGCGTAGGCGGTTTCGCGCATGCGGGAGTCGTCGGTCGGGATGACAGACTCGGTGTCCGGTCGCGCGGCGGCGGCTTCCTCCACCGTGCTGAACAGGCCGGCGCCCAGGCCCGCGAAAAGCGCCGAGCCCAGGGCGGTGGTCTCCTGATAATTGGAGCGACAGACCGGAAAACCGGTCAGGTCGGCCAGCCGCTGGGAGAACCAGGCGCTGCGGGACATACCGCCATCGATCCGCAGCTCGGCCTTGGCCCCGAAGGCATGCGGTGCGTCGGCGCGCATCGCCTCGATCAGGTCGCGGGTCTGCAGCGCGCAGGCGTCGAAGGTCGCCGCCGCGATCTCGGCCAGGCCGGAATCCCGGGTCAGGCCGAAGATCCCGCCCCGCGCCCCGGCGTCCCACCAGGGCGCGCCGAGGCCGGTGAAGGCCGGCACCACGACCACGCCGCTGTCGGCCTTGGCCGTCTGCGCCAGCGCCTCGGCGGCGGCAGGACCGCCCGGAATGCCGAGTTCCTCGCCGAGCCACTGGATCGCCGCGCCGGCCACGAAGATCGAGCCCTCAAGGGCGTAGGTCGTCCTGCCGTTGACCCGCGCGGCCACCGTCGTCAGCAGCCGCGACCGGCTGAGCGCCTTCAGTTCGCCGGTGTTCAGCAGCATGAAGCAGCCGGTGCCGTAGGTGGCCTTCATCTCGCCGGGGCGAACACAGCCCTGCCCCATCAGCGCCGCCTGCTGATCGCCGGCCACGCCCCGGATCGGCACGGGTCGGCCGAGGATGGACGGGTCGGTCTGGCCATAGTCGTCCGCGCAGTCGAGCACCCGGGGCAGCAGGGCGGCGGGCACATCGAACAGCTGCAGCATCTCGTCCGACCAGCGCTGGGTTCCGATGTCGAACAACAGGGTGCGCGAGGCGTTGGTGGCGTCGGTGGCGTGAACCTGTCCGCCGGTCAGTTTCCAGATCACCCAGCTGTCCATCGTGCCGCACAGCAGCTGACCCTGCTCGGCGCGCGCGCGGGCCCCCGCGACGTGGTCGAGCAGCCAGGCGATCTTGGTCCCGGAAAAATACGGATCCAGCAGCAGGCCCGTGACCTCGGTCACCCGCTCCTCGGCGCCGGCCTTGATCAGACGCTCGCAGGTCGAGGCCGTGCGGCGGTCCTGCCAGACGATGGCCGGCGCGATAGGCTGGCCGGTCTCGCGATCCCAGATCACCACTGTCTCGCGCTGGTTGGTCACGCCGATGGCGGCGATATCGGACACCGGCCGGCCGACCTTCCCGACCGCCTCCCGCAGCACCTCGACGCTGGCCGTCCAGATTTCGTCGGCGTCATGCTCGACCCAGCCATCGTTCGGATAGCTCTGGTGCAGCGGCCGGCTGGCGTCGGCGAGCGCGTGACCCTGGACGTCGAACACGATGGCGCGGGTGCTGGTCGTTCCCTGGTCAAGCGCCAGAATCAACGCATCGGCCATACGATTCGACTCCCCTGACGATCTTCCTGTCGTTTAAGCATGTTTTCACGCGGTGGGAGCAGGGTCATGCTTCGAGTCCGCGAGCCGGGACGGGGCCCCAAGTGACCATCGCCGCAGACGCCGCCGATCTTCTCCTGCTGGCGCGAAGCCGGCATCCGACGGACCGCGAGCGTCTCCTCAACGCCATCGTCGCCCTCTGCGACAAGGCCGACATGGATGAAGTCGCCCAGCCGCACGTCCGCGAACTGATCGGCGCGGTGTTCATGACCATCGTCGGCGAAGCCGAACGCGACATCCGCCGCCGCCTGGCCGAGAAAATCGCGCCCGCGCCCTGGGTCCCTGCGGCCCTGGTCAACGTGCTGGCGCTCGACGACATCGAGATCGCCGCTCCGGTCATCGCCGCCAGCCCGGTGCTGCAGGACCACGACCTGATCCGCCTGCTGGTCGAGTCGACCCTCGACCACCAGATCGCCATCGCGCGCCGGGGACGACTCGGCGCGCCCGTCGTCGAGGCCATCCTGCGACAACAGGAGCCCGCGGTGCTGACGGCCCTCGTCGGCAACGACACGGCCGAGGTGACCCCCTCGGCGATGGATCGCCTGGTCGACCATTCGCGCGCCGTCGCGGCCATGCGCTCGCCGCTGGCCCGCCATCCGCGCCTGTCGTCGGACATGGCGCAAAGACTGTATCTCTGGGTCGGCCAGTCCCTGCGCAGCTCACTGGTCGAACGGTTCAGGCTCGACCCCGCCGAACTGGACGCGGCGCTGGCGCTCAGCGTGCGTGAAGCCCATGCCGCTGTCGAAGGCCTGCCGCCGGCCCAAGCCAGATCCGACGCCGAGCGCGAAGCGCTGGAATGCCGACTGGTCGACAAGCTGAGCGACGCCGGTCAACTGCGACCCAGCTTCCTGCTCCGGTCGCTGCGCGAAGGACGGCTGACGCTGTTCGTCGCCGGGATCACCCGGCTGGGCAACTTCGAGGAAGATCATATCCGCCGGGCGATCAACAGCGATCGCCCCGAACTGCTGGCGCTGGCCTGCGCCGCGATCGGCGTCGACCGGGGAGCCTTCCCGACCATTCTCGAAGCCGTGAGGGGCCTGAACCAGGGCCGGCCCGGCGGCGGGGCCGAAGCCGGACGCCGTGCAACAGGGGCGTTCGGACCCTTTGATCCCGATATCGCCGGCGTCGCCTTCCGCAAGGCTGTCTCCACCGTTTGACAAGCCCAGCGGCATAAGGCCTTGCTCGCGGCCAATGTTCAGCACCAAGCCCCATACCAGCCGCATCACCTTCGTCGCCAGCGATCGGCCCGAGGCGCAGGACGCGCGCACCCGGCTGATTGACCGCTACGGCGACGCCGGCGACGGCGCCCAGGTCATCGTCGCCCTCGGCGGCGACGGCTTCATGCTGGAAACGCTGCATGGCGTGATGGCCGACGGAAAGCCGATCTACGGCATGAACCGCGGCTCCGTCGGCTTCCTGATGAACGAGTATAGCGAGGACAGCCTGCTGGAGCGGATCAACGCCGCCGAGCGGGCCGTGATCCATCCGTTGACGATGGTCGCCATCGACTCAAAGCGCAAACAACACCGGGCGCTGGCCATCAACGAGGTGTCGTTGCTGCGGCAGACGCGCCAGACGGCCAAGCTGCGCATCTCCATCGACGGCAAGGTGCGGATGAGCGAGCTGGTCTGCGACGGCGCGCTGGTCGCCACGCCCGCCGGCTCGACGGCCTACAATCTGTCAGCGCATGGCCCGATCATTCCGATCGACGCCCGGGTCATGGCCCTGACGCCGATCAGCGTCTTCCGGCCCCGCCGCTGGCGCGGGGCGCTGCTGTCGCACACGGCGCGGGTGACCTTCGAGGTGCTGGAAGCCGACAAGCGTCCGGTCAGCGCCGTGGCTGACAACGTCGAAATCCGCGATGTTCTCGAGGTTCACGTCTCCGAGGATCGCGCGGTAAGCCTGTCGATGCTGTTCGATGCCGGCCGGAGCCTGGAAGAGCGCGTGCTGGCCGAACAGTTCTCGGCCTGACGCGACCACACCCGGCGAATTTCCGAAGATTCCCGTCTCATCCGTTGTTAACCCAGATCGCCTAGCGTCTCCCTCGTAGAACGCCAAGGGAGGCGACGCGTGAGCGACAATTCGACGGTTCAGGTCATTCAGGCCCCGAACACACTTCGCCTCAAGGTCGGCGGTCGGCTGGGGGGCATCGACCCTGCGGCGATCGCCAAGGCCGAGGCCGCGCTGAAGAGCCTGTCCGGCAACTTCGCTGAATGGCTCAACGACGAGCTGGTCAAGCTCGATGCCGCCCGCCAGCGCATTCGCAGCGAAGGCCTGACCGTTGAAACGGCCGAGGGCCTCTATCTGCGCGCCCATGACCTCAAGGGTCTCGGCGCCACCTACGAGTTCCCGCTGGTCACGCGCATCGCCGGATCGCTGTGCAAGCTGATCGATGACCCCGAGTCCCGCCTCGAGGCGCCGATGTTCCTCGTTGACGCCCACATCGACGGCATCAAGGCGTCCGTGCGCGGCAACATCCGCAGCGAGGATCACCCGGTCGGCCGCAAGCTGGTCGAGGAACTTGAAGGCCGCGTGGCTCAGCTGACGCCCGCGGGCTAGCGAAACACCGCCTTCGGAATGTGAGTGACGCGACAGGCGAGGTCCGCCTCGCCTGACAGCGCGATCCAGTGGTCGCCGCCATCCGCCAGTCCGGTCGTGAACACCACGCCGTCCAGATACATCCGTGATTTCAACGGCTCGGTCAGGGTCGGCGCAGGCTCCAAGACCGCCGCCTGGTCCTCAAGCCGCAGGATTTGCGTCGGATCGGCAGCGTCCAGCAAGGCCCAGAACGTGCGGTAGATGCCCACCGCCCCGCCGGCCTCAACCCCGTGATACAGCACCAGCCAACCCTCGGGCGTCAGCACCGGCTGTGCTCCACCGCCGACCTTTTCGCTGGCGAATGCGCTCTTGCGCGCACGGATCCCGCCCGCCTCGATCGGCTTCCAGTGCAGGGCGTCGGGCGAGCGCGCGAGATTGATGGACGGTCCGCCGCGGCAGGCGCTGTCCGGCGGATAGGCGAAATAGAGCCCGCCGAGCGGTCGGGTCAAAGCCCAGAATGCGCCGTCGATGAGCCCCTCGAACAGCAGCATGTCCTTGTTCTGATGATCCAGGACCATGCCCGCCAGGTCCCAGTCCAGGCCGTTGGCGGAGGTGTAGAGGCCTGTCGACTGGCGGTCGGCGCTGATGCAGCAGGCTGTCATGTACCAGGTCTGGCCGATCCGGCTGATGCGCGGATCCTCGACGCCATACTCCTGCCAGCCGACGCGGGGGCCGATGGCGCGGTCATAGTGGACGGCGACCACCGACAGGCCGTCGGGCGACAACTCCACCGGCAGCAACCAGGACAGCGACGTCAGCCCGATCAGCGGGTTGGCCTGCCCCGTCAGACGGAAGACCCGCGGGTCGCTGATGTCGACGCCGGCGAGCGGCCATTCAACGAGATGATAGCCGCGCTCGGGCGTCCATCGGATCGCGCGGATGACCTGGCCGGTCATCGGCTCGACCAGCGCCTCGGCCACCCTGACCATCATCAGCAGGTTGCCGCCTGGCAGCACTCCCAGACCGGGGTTGAAGGCGCCGAGGACGAAGGTCGATCCCGGCGCCAGGCCTCGCCGCAAGGGAGAGCGCGCCAGATCGACGTCATCGGGCGTGAAGATCAGGCGGTCGGTTTCGTAGGCCATCCGGTCGCAACGGGTGCGGAGCGGCGCCGTTCCCCCGCCCTGCCCCGGACCGGAGCGGACGGCTCTAGGCCCGGATGTTGCTCATCGGCTCGATCACCGGGCCGTAGCCGGCGTCAGGTGGAATCACCAGCACCGCGCCGGTCTCGCGGCGCTCGACGACCGGCAGGACCGGGACCAGCGTACGGGCGCTCGCGCGATCGATGGCGTCCTGGGCGCTCGTGGCCTCGGCCAGCAGCTGCAGGTTCATGCGGGTCGGGAAGATGATCGTTCGCTCGCCGGCCTTCTCCATCTCCAGGGCCTGGGCCGGCGGGATCCATTCGGCGTCGACGGTTTCATAGCCGTCGCAGACGGCGAGCTGTTCGCCGGTCGCACGCACGAGGTAGAACCAGGTATCGAACCGCTTGGGCATCATGTCCGGCGTGATCCAGCGGGCGAAGGTGGTCAGCGCCGGCAGGTCCAGCTTCACGTCCAGCTCACGGATCAGATCGAGGAAGGGGCGCTCGTCCTTCGACACCGACTCGCGCGCTGCACCCGCCCGGTCATCGCCCGTGAACGGACGGCCGGCGGCGTCGTTGGCGATGATGATCGCGGCCTCTTCGTAGGCCTCACGAATGGCGGCGATGCGCAGCGGCCGCTTCTCCGCCGGCGTGGCTTCCCAGCCGGTCACGTAGTCGGCCCAGGCCTCGTCGTGGTCGCCCGCGTGGGTCTTGCCGCCCGGGAAGACCAGGGCGCCTGAGGCGAAATCGATCTGGTGGTGCCGCTTGACCATCAGGACCTCAAAGGTCGGGTCATCGCGGACGAGCAGGATGGTGGCGGCGGGGCGGATAGCGACGGGTTCACTCATGGGCGTGAGGATCGCGCCTCAAACACCCGTTCGGCAAGCCTCACGCGACGTCAACGGTCCGACGGCTCTCGCGCGAGATGCGGTCCATCTTGTCGATCAGATAGTCGACGTCATCGCGCGCCGTGCCCTGTGGCTGGGTCAGGAAGCGCTGCAACATCCGCTCCTGGAAGCGCTCCCGGTCGCGCAGACCACCGTCGAACTCCATCGAATGCCATGTGTCGACGCCGGCCCGGAAGGCGGTGAACAGCCGCGCGGGCAGACCGGCGCGGTCGTAGATGGCGCGCAGACCCAGCGGTCCGGCGTCATGGATCATCAGCCAGGTCCGGTGATGCGGCACGCCCGCCAGTTCGGCGATCGCGCACTCGAAGAAGGTCATATGGCCGTGCGCCAGCGACCGCAGCAGCAGCGAGGCCGTCAGCCTTTGAACCTTGTTCAGATGCGCCGCGAACGCCTTCGGGTCGGCGGCCCGGCCGGCCTGGTCAACCAGATCGACCGTCGCCCGCTCCGTCGCGCCGACGGCTATGGTCAGCGCGGTTTCCGGTGAAAGGGCGTGATTGTTCAGCAGGTGCTCACGGACCTGGTCGCCGACCATGCTGATCAGGCGCTCGGTCACAGCCAGCGGCAGCACGTTGCGGTAGGCGACCGCCGCCAGCACCTGTTCGGACTTCTCGAACCGGTCAAGCGCCCGCTGCAGGACACTCTCCGAGAACGCCGCGTTGTCGTTGGCGCAGGCGGTCTCGACCGCCGACTCGCCGCCGAAATCGACGATCGCCCCGGTGACCTTTTCCGACAGCACGGGGCGCTTGGCGATCGCCACCTGGCGCACGGGTCCGCCGAGCCGGACAATCTCGGCCAGGTCGTCGTCGGTGAACACCGGCGAGAAGTTCAGCAACGGCAGGGAGATGGACTCCACATCCCGCGCGAGCTTGAGCGCCACATCGTGCGGCAGAACGTCCGACGACTTCAGCGTCACGGCCAGTGCACGTCGCACCAGCTCCGCGGCGTCGGCCGCCATCACACGCAGGATGTCGGCGGCGATCGTCCGCTCTTCGTCGCTCAGTTCCTCACGGTCGATGGTGCGGCACAACTTGTGTGCGGCGACGGCCCTTTCGTCAGCCGTCGCACCCTTCAGAAGGGTGCGCAGATCCACATCCGTCAGTGCCGCCCGTGTCGTGCCCATATCGATCCCCGCCCGGCTTCGCCGACGCTGCGTCGATCATCGATTGTTAGGCTTAACGATTGCTGACCAGGGATTAACTCTCCTCCTTCACGGCCCGCAAACTCCCCTCCCCTAGTGTCCGCGCGTGTCCGAAGGGAAATCCGTGTCCGCATCAGCCGAACCCGCACGCGCCGTTCGCGGCGGCGACGCCGTGACCCTGCAGTCGCTTGAAGCGCAGCGGGGCCTTCTGCCGTATGCGCTGACGCTGTTCGGGGTCAGTCTGCCGATCTACGTCTGGGCCGGCAGTTTCGCGCCCAACAGCGTGTGGATGGCCGCCAGCTTCGCCGTGTTCGCGATCAACTGGGGCGCCTTCTACGCGGTAGTGAACTGGCTTCGCACCGACGACGGCAAGGATGTGGCGCGCCGGGCGCGGGTCCAGATTCTCGGCGGGTTGCTGTGGTCGGGGGCCTGCGCGCAGATCGCCGCGTTCGCCGAGGGCGCCGGGCCGGCTCGCGAAGCCCTGCTCATGGTTTCGGTCGCGGGCGCCGTGGCCTGCTTCTTCTTCACCGCGCCATCGCTGGCCGGCCTGCTGATCGTCGGGCCGGTCGCCGCCGCCGCGCCGTTGATAGGCCTGTTCCGCCACACCGACAGCCGCCCGGAAGGCATGCTGGCCTGGGGCGCCCTGGCCTTGACCATGGCCCTGTGCCTGATCCTCAACCGCCTGCTGCGGGGGCAGTTCGCCCTGGCCGCCGAGCGCGAAGCCCTGATCGCCGAGCGCGCGACGTCGCTGGAAAAGGCCGAGCGGCTGGCCCGCTCCAAGTCGGACATCGTCTCGACCCTCAGCCACGAAATCCGCAACGGCCTGACCGGCGTCACGCACGTGCTGGCCGCGGCCGTGGGTCAGGGCGGTCGCGCCGCGCCGTCCCGCGAACAGTTGGCCGCGGCGCTCGACGCCGCCCAAGACCTGGTCTCGGTGCTCAATGCGACGCTGGACTCCGAGACCGCCGAGGCCGGACGGCTGGCGCTGGAGCGTGAGCCGTTCGACCCCGTCCGCCTGACCCGCGATCTGGTGCTGTTGAACCGGCCGCACGCCGCCGCCAAGGGCGTGGAACTGGCCCTGCATGTCGAACCGGCGCTCGAGACCGCCGGCGCCGGCGCGGTGATCGGCGATCTGACCCGCACCCGGCAGGTGTTGTCCAATCTGATCGGCAACGCCGTGAAATACACGGTCCGCGGCCGTATCGAGGCGCGCATCGAGCGGCGCGACGGCGTGATCGCCATCGCCGTCGCCGACACCGGCCCCGGCCTGTCCGCCGACGAACTGGAACAGGCCTATGAGCCGTTCCGCAGGGTCGAGCGCACGGGCGCGGGCATTCCCGGCGCGGGTCTCGGCCTTTCGCTGGCCCGCCAGTTGGCCGGGCTGATGGGCGGCGCCCTGACCGGTCAAAGCGCCCTGGGCGTCGGAAGCTGCTTTACGCTGGAACTGCCCTGGAACGAGGCGGCGATCGCCCACGGCGAGGACGGCGAGGCCTTCAGCGCCCCGGCGGCGCCGTCCCCGCCGGGACGGCCGTTGCGCGTGCTGGTGGCCGAGGACGACGCCCTGAACGCAGCCATGCTGCGGGCGATCCTGGAGCAGCTCGGCCACCAGGTCGTCGGCGCCAACAATGGCCGCCGCGCGCTGGAGCTGGCGCAACTGGCCGACTTCGACCTCCTGATGCTCGATGGCCGGATGCCGCAGATGGACGGCCCGGCGACCGCCGCGGCCATCCGCGCCCTGCCGACGCTGATCGCCTCGGCCCCGATCATCGCCGTGATCGGCGGCGACGCCGACGAAGCCCGCGAATGTCTCGCCGCCGGCTGCGACACTGTCTTGCGCAAGCCCGTGACGGTCGCCGGCGTGGCGCGCGCCGTCGCCGACGCCGCCGCCCGCGTGGGCGGTGAGTCCAGAAGTGCGGCGCGTTCCGTGGGGTGACCCCTTTCCCGGCCCCAGCCGGCTCGCCATGATGCCCGCAACAACAGACCAAAGCGGGAGGACAGGCGTTTGCTGGGTGGCCTGAGAGTTGTCGAACTGTCGACCTACATCGCTGCGCCGGGCGCGGCCGGGATCATGGCCGACTGGGGCGCGGAGGTGATCAAGATCGAGCCGCCGGCCGGCGATCCGATGCGCAACTTCTTCGACGGCCTGTCCGGCCCCGAACACGGCAACCCGGTGTTCGAACTGGACAATCGCGGCAAGCGCGGCGTCGTGCTCGACATTTCCTCTCCTGACGGTCGCGAAGCGGCCCTTCGGCTCGTGGCGACGGCTGACATCTTCCTGACCAACGTCCGTCCAGGCGCCTTGAAGCGAGCCGGCCTCGACTTCGATTCCCTGCATGCCCGCCAGCCGGCCCTGATCTACTGCAGCCTGACCGGCTACGGCCTGCAGGGCGCCGATGCGGACCGTGCCGGCATGGATGTGGCCGCCTTCTGGTCGCGGGCCGGAGTCGGTTCAATCACCGCGCCCAAGGGCGTCGATCCGTTCCCCATCCGCACCGCGATGGGCGATCACATCACCTCGCTCAGCACCGTCGCGGCGATTCTGGCGGCCGTGCACGAGCGCCACACGACGGGCGTGGGGCGGCTGGTCGAGACATCCCTGCTGCGGACGGGCGTCTATTCCATCGGCTCGGACATGGCGATCCAGCTGCGCTTCGGGAAGCTGGCGTCTACGCGGCCGCGGGCGCAGGCCGTCCAACCCCTGGCCAACTTCTTCAAGACATCGGACGGCCGCTGGATCTGTCTGCTGGTGCGCACCGGCGGCAAGGACTGGCCGCAGATCGCGGCCGCTGTCGGCCGGTCGGACCTGGTCGACAATCCCCTGTTCGCCTCCAGCCGCGCGCGGCGCGAGAACGCCACGGCGCTTGTCGGGGTCCTCGACGAAGCGTTCGGAACGTTCGCCTACGAGGACATCGCTGCGCGGCTCGACGCGTACGACATCACCTGGGCTCCCTACCAGACGCCGGGCGAACTGACGCGCGACCCCCAGGCGGACGCCGCGGGCTGCTTTGTCCAGACGCCGGATGGCAAGGGGGGCAGCTTCCGGGCCCCGGCCTCGCCGGCGCGCTTTTCGGGCTATGACGATACGCCCAGGTCGGGCCCGCCCTCTCTGGGCGAGCATACCGACGCCGTTCTTGCGGAACTGGGCTACTCGGAAACCGAGATCGCCGCGTTGCGGGCCAGCAAGGCCGTCGCCTAGCGGTCCTTGCTCGAGTCGGCGAGGACACGCAGCATCTCGGCCGTCAGCAGGGACGAGCCGAGACTGCGCCCGCTGCCGGCTCCGCCGCCGCCGATGCCGCCGCCATCCACGCCCTGCGACCCGCGCAGGATGAAGTCGACGAGCGCATCCTGCTGACGCGCCGCCTGGTCGGAGCGACGCGCGCCGGCGTATTGCACAAAGCCCTGGTCCGGCCGCACCTGCGGCGTGGCCGCGCCGTCGCCGGTGGTGCGGGTGAGGTTGTTGTAGATCTCGGCGACCGACAGGGCGCGACCATCGCGATAGAAGATCGTGCGATTGGCCGCCGCGGCCTCGGGGAACAGCGCCGCAGCGCTGGCGCCGGGGGTGGTGCGCGTGGCGGTGATCAGCCGCGCAGATCCCTGCGGTCCCAGAAAGTGGGCGGCGTAAAGCTCACCGGCGGTCGGCTGGCGCCCGATACGCCCGGCCAGATAGGCGGCGTTGTCGGAGGTCATCTCCCCGACCATCAGCGATGCAGCGTGCGGATCGAAGCGCAGGTTCATGACCGCCTTGCGGGCGTCATCGCCATTGACGCGATAGCGGCCGTCGGAGCCCCGGCTGATCAGGTCGGCGTAGCGGGCGTAGCCGTACTTGGAGCCGTGCGCCTTGAGCGTCGCCAGCCAGGTCTGTTCGGTGAACTGGAACAGGCCGGCGGCGGAGGAGGTCGAGGCCTTGGCGGTGGGATTGTAGCCACTCTCGCGGCTGGCGGTGCGCATCAGAAACGAGAAATCGACGCCCGTCGCCTGCGACGCGCGCTGAATAGCCGCTTCAACGACTCCACGGATTCCCTGAACCGCCATGCCTGGAGTCCTGGGGCGCCAGGGTTAATCGACGATTAACCATGATTTGTCGGGGCGCGCCGGGCGGCCCAAATAAACGAACGTTCGTTGAAAGTGCCTCGCACCAACGGATTTCCGTTGCGGCATGGCGAATTCAGGATGACGCTGCGTCAACCACAACAGGACCCAGGGAGGGTCGTCATGGTCGCTCAGCAGGTGCTTCCTTTTCACCCCGGGACGGAGCGCCGTCGGCGACTCTCCACCGGAACCGTAATGGCCATCGGGCTGTCGGTCGGTGTCCACGTCGCCCTCGGCGCCTATCTCGCGCTGGCGGCGTTTAATGTGATCCCCGCGACGCTGCCGTTCGACGAGCCCATCGAGGGATCGATCGAGACCTTCAAGCGGGAGAAGCCCAAGCCCGTCGTCGATGAGGTCAAGCCGGTCGAGACACAGACGTCGGCGATCAACATCCATGACCCCGTCACGACGGCCCCGACCGGCGTCGAGACCCTGGCCGCAACGCCGTCATCGGGCAACGAAACCACCGCCGATCCGATCACGACACTCGACCCGGGGCCGATCACGCAAGACGAAGGCGTGACAGTGCCGGTTACGCCGGTGATCAGCCACCCCGAGTGGCTCCGCAAGCCGACCGGCGCGCAGATGGCGCGCGTGTTCCCCGATCGCGCCGAACGGCTGGGCGTCGCGGGCAAGGCCACCCTCGCCTGCATCGTCGCCGCCAACGGCACGGTCGGCGGCTGCCAGGTGGTTTCCGAGGATCCCGGCGACTACGGATTCGGCAAGGCCGCGCTCAAGCTGCAGCCCTACTTCCGCATGAAGCCGCAGATGGTCGACGGTCGCGCGGTTGACGGCGCCGTGGTCAAGATCCCGGTGCGCTTCGACCTGCCGCAATAGAACAGGCGGGGATATGCACCTTGGTGCGTGTCCCCTGCCCTTCTGAAGTCAGTAGCTCTTCGGCAGCCCCAGCACCTTCTCGGCGATGAAGTTGAGGATCATCTCGCGGCTGACCGGCGCGATGCGCGCGATCATGGCTTCGCGGAAGTAGCGCTCGACGTCGTATTCCTTCGCATAGCCCATGCCGCCGTGCGCCAGCACGGCCGCCTCGGCGGCCCGGAAGCCGGCCTCGGCGCCGAGATATTTTCCGGCGTTCGCCTCGGCCCCGCAGTCGCGGCCGGCGTCGTAGAGGGCGGCGGCCTTGAAGGCCATCAGATCAGCGGCTTCCAGTTCAGCCCAGCTCTTGGCCAGGGGATGCTGCACGCCCTGGTTCTGGCCGATCGGACGGCCGAACACGACGCGCTCCTTGGCGTAGGCGGCGGCCTTGCGCAGGGCGGCGCGACCGATGCCCACCGCCTCGACGCCGAACAGGACGCGCTCGGGGTTCAGGCCGCTGATCAGATACTGGAAGCCCTTGCCCTCCTCGCCGATCAGATCCTCGGCGGGGACCTGCAGGTCCTCGATGAAAAGCATATTACATTCAACGGCTTTTCGGCCCATCTTCGGGATCGGTCGCGCGTCGATCTTCGTCCTGTCGAAGTCGGTGTAGAACAGGCTCAGCCCCTGCATCGGCTTCGCCGTCTGCTCCTTGGGCGTCGTGCGCGCGATGATCAGGATCTTGTTGGCGCGCTGCGCCATGGTGGTCCAGATTTTCCGGCCGTTGATCACATAGCCGTTGCCGCGCTTCTCCGCGCGCGTCTCCAGATTGGCCGTGTCGAGGCCGCTGTTGGGCTCGGTGACGGCGAAACAGGCCTTGTCCTGGCCGGCGATGATCCGCGGCAGATGGCGCTGCTTCTGCTCTTCCGTGCCGAACTTCACCACTGGCATCAGGCCGAAGATGTTCAGGTGAATGGCGCTGGCGCCGGTGAAGGCCGCGCCGGACTCGGTCACAGTCTGCATGACATGCGCCGCCTCGGTCAGACCCAGGCCCGCGCCGCCGTATTCTTCGGGCATGGCGACGCCCAGCCAGCCGCCGGCCGCCATGGCCTCGGCGAAGGCTTCCGGGAACTCGCCGGTTTCGTCGGTTCGACGCCAGTATTCGTCGTCGAAGTCGGCGCAGATGCGGGCGACCGCGTCGCGGATGGCCTGCTGTTCCTCGGTCGGCCAGAAGCTGCTCATGCGCCTGTTTCCTTGTTGTCGAACCGGCGCGGGTCGAGCCGCCCGGCGTAGGGTCCCGGATCTTCGCCCGCGACATAGGCCGCGACCGTGCGAGCGACAAGCGGCGCCATCAGCCAGCCGTTGCGGCGCGCGCCGACGGCCAGCATGACCCCGGGGCGGCGGCTCCAGCCGACCATCGGCAGACCGTCCGGCGTCGCGGCGCGGACGCCGGTGAAGGCCGAGGCCGACAAACCCTGAAGGTCGGGCAAAAGGGCCTCTGCAGCGCCGCGGAGCGCCGCCACCCGCGCCGCATCGACCGTGCGGTCCGCGACGCCGTGCTCCATCGTCGCGCCGACGAGGGCGCCGGCCGGATCGGGGCAGACATAGACGCCATCCCCCCGCATCACCGGTCCGACGTCCGGGCCGCCTTCAAGGCGCAGGATGTGGCCCTTGATCGGCGTCAGCAGCTCCAGTTCCGGCGCGAGACCCGCTCCTTCTGATCCGGTGGCGAGGATCAACACGCCGGCGTCCGGGGGCGAGATGACCTCTGACGCCTCCATGACAACGCCTGCCTGCCCGGCCGCCGTCCGCAGAGCCGCCATTGCGGCGCCGGGCGACAGACGCCAGTCCTCGCGCGTGTAGACCCGGTCGCCATAGACCCCGGACGACACGCCCAACGCTCGCAGCCGGGCCGCAACCTTCCCGATATGCGCGCCGTAGTAGGCCGCACCGGACCGGTCCAGGTCGATCCCGACACCGTCCGCCAGCGCCGGCCATAGATCCCGCGCCGCCATCAGAAGATCGAATGCGTCCGCCGAGGCCGGATCCAGCGCCGTCTCGAAAGCGGGCGCCAGCATTCCTGCGGCGACGCCCGACGCATTGTCGCCGAAGGACGCCGGATCCCGCACCACGACCGACAAGCCCCGTCGCGCCAGCGCCAGCGCGATGCACAGGCCAAACGCGCCGGCCCCCGCCACAGTCACTTGCTCGCTCGAATTCGACGTCATGCGCTCAAACACCGATCCGGCGGCGCTACGTCAAGCACCCGACACAGGAACCGTTCGGGCCACACGCGAATTGATTGGAGGCAGTTTTTACGGAGGAACGCGCCATGGCCACCCCGCAGTCGAACAAGAGCAAGTCAACGACGACCCGAAAGACCCCCGAACCGAAGGCGCCGGACGCCATCAAGCTGCTGGAGGCGGACCACAAGGAAGTCGCCGGCTGGTTCGAGGACTACGACAAGACCGAGAGCGATGCGAAAAAGGGGAAGCTTTCCGAGAAGATCTGCCTGGCCCTCAAGGTGCACATGCAGATCGAGGAAGAGATCTTCTATCCGGCGTCCCGCGAGGCCCTGAAGGCCGACCAGGAAGAGATGGTCGATGAGGCCGTCGTCGAGCACAGTTCCGCCAAGGCGCTGATCGCCGAGATCGAAATGATGGAGGTCGGCGAGGATCTCTACGACGCCCGGGTGAAGGTGCTCGGCGAGATCATCGAGCACCACGTCGAAGAGGAGGAGAAGGAGTACTTCCCCACCTGCCGCAAGACCGACATGGATCTGGTGGCTCTGGGCGCCCGGATGGCGGCGCGCAAGGAGCAACTGATGAAGAAGCTCGCCCGCCCCAACGGCCAGGCCATGATCTAGCGCGACTCAGGGCCGCCAGATCAGGCCGACGCGGATCGTGCGAGGCATGTCGAAGCTCTCGATTCCGTCGGCCGTCTGGCCGGTCTCGACCTCCATGTCGGACAGGTTCTCCGCTGCGGCGTAGAGGGTCACGCCCCCGTTGGCCTGCCAGTCGATCCTCAGGTCGGAGGTGAAGGCCGCCGCCAGCCGACGCAGGTTCAGGTCGTCGTCGAACCGCTCGCCCTCGTAGCGCAGGGTCGAGCGGATCGAGAGGCCGGCGATGGGCCGCCAGACGGATTCGGCGCTCGCTGACAGTTGCGGCGTCTGGGCCGGGCGCAGTCCGGTCAGTTGCGGCGCTGCGGCCCCGCCGTCGACCTCGGACTCGGTCCAGGCCGCAGCAACCTTCCAGGAGCGATGGTCGCCCCAAGGCCCGCCGATGTCCGCCTCAATGCCCCAGGCGTTGATATCGCCGGCGTTCTGGCGTTGCCGCAGCACGCCGCCGGCCGGAACGAAGCCCGCGATGGGGAACGTCCCGGGTCCGACGCCGATCGTGACATTCGTCACCGCGCCTTCGAGCCGGTTGGCGAACAGGGTCGCGGTCCAGCGCACTTCGCCCTGGTCGCCGCCACCCGCACCAAGCTCCAGGCCGTAGAGGGTCTCCGGTTCCAGCCCGGCGTTGGCTTCGGTGATGTCGTTGCCGACCCTGAACGGCCGATGCAGTTCGTTGAGGGTCGGCGGCCGGAAGCCGACATAGCCCGCCCCGCGCAGGAAGGCCGACCCGTAGTCCTTGCGCACGCCGAGACGCGCGGTGGGCTGCCAGCCCTCGGCGTCGTCCGGGCGGACGGTCAGGGTCGGAAGGCCGCTCGCCAGATCGCGCTCGAGGCGGCGACCGTCGAAACTGGCCCAGTGATCGAGCCGCAGGCCGCCGGTGACCGAAAGCGAATTCTGGCCGTACCACCAGGCCTCGCCATAGACGCCCGCGACCGACTGGGCGCCGCCGGCGACCCGGCCGCGCGTAAAGGCGCCGGCGATGTAGCGGAACCGTTCGCGCGTCTCGCCCTCGGCGTAGCGCACGTCAGCGCCGAGCTCCCATCCGCCGCCGCGCCACGCGCCGCGAACGGCGGCATTGAAGCCGAGGCCGAGCGCGGGCGTGCCGAACTGGTCATTTGCAGGCGTGGTGAACGCCCGGCCGGCGCCGACGGCCACCGAGCTGTTCTCGAAGTCTGACGCGCGCGCCCAGGCCTGGAGCCGCCACGCTCGCGCCTCGCCGATGGGCAGGCTGTCGCCGGTCAGGGTCGCGGAGGCGGACAGGCCTTCCGAGCGCGACGCCGCGCCGACGAGGCCGCTGTCACGGGATTCCTGATAGCCGGCGACGCGCAGCGACAGCTGACGCTCGCCGATATCCGGCGACCAGCGGATGGCGAGGCTGGAGGCTTCGAACGCGAGCGGCGCATCCGCCGCGCCCCGCCCCTTGCGGACCGGGGTCCAGCCCTGGCCCTGCTGCACCGCGCCGGTCACCATGACATCGCCGAGGCCGACCACGGCCTGTCCGCCGGCGAGACCGCGCTCGCCGCCGAAGAGCTCGTACTGCCCGCGCGCGGGGACGGCCCGGACTTCCCCGAGCTGGATCATGCCGGTCAGGGCGCCTGCGCCGTACGGCCCGGCGCCAGCGCCCCGGACGACGATGGCGTCCCCGATCGAGGCGGGCGGCAAGCCTGACCACAACACCCAGCCGCCGAACGGATCGTTCTGCGGCAAGCCGTCGAGGGTCACCAGCGCCCTGCCTGCGCCGGACCCGGCGATGGCCCGAACGGTCATGCCCTGGGTCGTCGGATTGGCCGCCGCGCTGGACGTCCGGCGAAACAGCTGCACGCCCGGCACGAGGGTCAACGCCTCGTCGACGCGCGGCGCGGTAGCGATCGTTTCGCTATCGAGCCCGACAGAGCCGAAAGCGTCGTCCGCGGGCCGCGGAGGCAGACCCGCGGACGCGATGACCGTCACGCCCGTCACCTCCACCGCGACCGGCCGGCTATCCGGCGACGGTCGGCGGGTCTCGGAAACTATGGCGGGCGGCGGCTCGACGTCGATCATGCCCTCCGTCTACTTCCGCGCCGGCGTCGCCGCAGCAGCTTTCTGGCCATGGGCAAGAGACAACACGTAGAGGCGCACCTCTTCCGCGCTGGCCGGGGTCAGGAAGCGGGCGAAGGAGACCATGCCGTTCTCGACCCGGTCGCCGTCGATCACCACGCCCTTCCAGGTCGCAGCATCGGTCATCACCGGCGAGTAGCGCAGATCCGGGATCGAGAAGTCGGACACCGCGCTCGAGCCGTGACAGACGCCGCAATAGTTGGCGAAGGTCAGCTTGCCGGCCGCGATCTGGGCCGGCGTGGCGGTCAGCGGCGGCAGATCCGGCATGGCCCGGGTCGAGGCCGGACGCGGGGGCAGGCTGCCCTTGCCACCGATCTTGAACACCAGAACCCGGCGCGGCCCTTCCGAACGGGGGTCGGCCCCGGCGCCGATGGTCAGGGCGAAGCCGCCGCCCCAGCCGGCCATGACCGCGATGTATTGCTCGCCATCGATCTCGTAGGTCATCGGCGGGGCGACGATTCCGGTCTGTGCGTCGAACGACCAGACCTTCTTGCCCGTCGCCGCGTCATAGGCCGCCAGTTCGCCGGTGGCCGAGCCCTGGAAGACCAGGCCGCCGCCCGTCGCCAGCACGCCGCCGTTCCACGGACCGCTGTGCGGCACGCTCCACTTTTCGGTCTGGGTGATCGGGTCCCAGGCGATCAGCCGGCCCTTGAGGCTGGCGCGGATCGCCTTGATGCCCGCCTGGTCGTCCGGCATGCCGGCGATCAGGCTGTCGACGCCGATGTTCCAGACACCCGGCTGATAGCGGAAGTTCGCGTTGGCGCCGCCCGGCTGCATGTAGGGGAAGGGGATCTCCTGGGCCGGGATGTAGACCAGGTTGGTCTTCGGACTGTAGGCCATCGGCTGCCAGTTGTGGCCGCCCAGCGGACCCGGCATCGCCAGGGCGGGACCCGATCCATAGCGGGCGTTGGGGGTCTCGACGGGTCGGCCGGTGGCCGGATCCACCCCGGTCGCCCAGCTGACCGGCACATAGTTGTCGGCCGAGATCAGCTTCCCGTTCGTCCGGTCGATCACATAGAAGAAGCCGTTCTTGGGCGCCTGCATCAGCGCCTTCACCGGCTTCCCGCCGATCGTCAGGTCCGCGAGGATGATGTGCTGGGTCGCCGTGTAGTCCCAGCTCTCGCCGGGCGTCGTCTGATAGTGCCAGACGTACTTGCCGGTGTCGGGCTTGAGCGCCACGACCGACGACAGGAACAGATTGTCGCCGCCCCCGGGCGAGCGGATGTCGCGGTTCCAGGGCGAGCCGTTGCCGACGCCGATGTAGAGCAGGTCGAGGTCGGGGTCATAGGCCATCGAGTCCCAGACCGTGCCGCCGCCGCCGACCTTCCAGAACTCGCCCTTCCAGGTCGGCCGGGCGATCTTCATCGCCTCGTCCGAGGCCGCGTCGTCGGTCGGCTGTTCGCCGGGCACCGTGTAGAAGCGCCACAGGAGCTTGCCGTTCCGGGCGTCGTAGGCCGACAGATAGCCGCGCACGCCGAGCTCGGCGCCGCCGTTGCCGATCAACACCTTGCCCTTGATGACCCGCGGGGCGCCCGTGATCGTGTAGGGCTTGCTCTGGTCGACCGTCACCGTGGACCAGACCTGTTTACCGGTCTTGGCGTCCAGCGAGATCAGGCGGCCATCGAGGGCGCCGAAATAGACGCGCCCTTCCCAGAGCGCGACGCCGCGGTTCACGCTGTCGCAGCAGGCCTTCACGCCCGTCTTGCGCGGCACCTTGGGGTCGAACTCCCAGATCAGCTTGCCGGTCTTGGCATCGAAGGCCCGGACGATCGACCAGGACGAGGTGGTGTACATCACCCCGTCGGCGACCAGTGGCGTGGCCTCGATGCCGCGGTTCTCGGGCAGGTCGAACGACCAGGCCAGGCCCAGCTGGCCGGCGTTCGAGACATTGACCTTGTCGAGGGGACTGAAGCGCTGTTCGCCATACGTGCGGCCGTGCGTGACCCATTCAGCGGCATTGCCATCGGCCGCCGCGATGCGAACCGCATCAATATCCGCCGTCTTGTCGCCGCAGCCGGCCAGCAAGGCCATGGCCGCCAGCGTCGCTGCCAGTGCGCCGATCCGCTTCATTCCCGAGCTCCCTGTATCGACCGCGTCTGACGCGCGGCATTGACCGGGAGTATGCGGACCCGCCGTTGCGTCACGCAAGCGGCTGTCGCAGCCGGTTCAGCATCGGTCGCTCGACGAGACGCCAGCAGGCGAGGCCCGAAACCACCGCGACGACGATCGCCGATGGAATGAATATCCACGGATTCCAGGCGCCGATGGTCATGGCCAGCGCCCCGATGGTCAGCGGATGGATCAGATAGGTCGAGTAGGATGCGTCGCCGAGCGCCCGCAGGCCCGGAATGGGCTTCCAGCCGCCGTCCGCCTCGATGCTGACCGCGCCGGCCACCAGCATGATCGCCGGCGCGCCCCAGACCATCGGCCGCCAGAGGTCCCAGTCCATGTTGACCAGCTGGATCACCACGAACAGGCCGACTCCGGCTCCCAGCAGCAGCCAGCCGACCGAGCGGTCGGGCAGCAGTCGCGTCTGCGCCATCCGGGCCAGCCAGACCCCGCCCAGAAACTCGAGGAACAGCGGGTTGAGCAGCATCTGGTAGGCCGGCGGCCAGGCGAAACCGGCGAACGCCAGAACCATCAGGGCAAACGTCAGGGCGACCAGTCGCCGGCTTTCCGGCAGCCACAACAGGCCGGCGAACGCGAGATAGAAGACCGCCTCGTAGTTCAGCGTCCATCCCGGCGCCAGCAGCGGGAACGGGTAGCCGGCCGGGTTCATGTGCTGGACGAAGGCCATCGACAGCGCGAGGTGGCCCGGCGTGACGGCAAGGTCCGGAAACCGCGCCGGAAACAGAAGCACGCCCGCCGCCAGCGCCAGGGTGATCAGCCAGTAGAGCGGCACGACCCGGATCACCCGTCGCTTCAGGAACGCGAGCGGCCCGACCGGCTCGCCTGTCGTCGTCGTCCACATGACAAAGCCGCTGATGACGAAGAAGACGTCCACGCCTGCCTGACCGGTGGCGAAATTGATCTGCGACCACTGGCAGGCGTGGAACAGCACCACCGACAGCGCCGCGAAGCCGCGCAGATGCTGGATCGACAGCCAGGTGCGGTCCCGTACCGCGGCCGGACTCACCGGCAGCCCGGCGGCATCGCCGCGATCCACTGTCGCAGCAGCGCCAGCCCCTCGTCATGGACCAGCGCGCGGCCCAGTTCCGGCATCATGGCGCCGGGGTCCGTCGAGCCCGTCCTGAAGATCAGGATCGACTGGTCCGGCCGCCCGGGGTCGATGCCGTGCGAGAAGCCGCCCGTGCCCTGCCCGGCCGCCACGGGCGGCTTGCACAGGCCCAGCGACGGCCCCACCGGCGTTGCACTGTCGAGATAGAGGCCGGACGTATCGGCCGGCCCCCGGGGGCTGTGGCAATGGCCGCAGTTGATATCGAGCCAAGCCCGGGCCCGCGCTTCCAGCGTGGCGGCTCCGTCACGCCAGTCTGCGCCGCGCGTGCGGCCGGGCGCCGGCGGCAGGCCCTTCAGGAAGCCGATGACGGCCATCCGGTCCAGTTGGTTGAACCTGGCCCCGGCGAGCGTGACCTCCCGGTCCAGATGCCGCGACTTGAGGCCGATCGGCTGAAGCGCCTTGGCGGCATGGTCCGTGGCGTGGCAACCAGCGCACTGGTTCACGTTCGGGACCTGGTAGACGAACCGGTCCGTGCGGCCTGGACGACTGAGGACCATCGGGATCGCCGCCCCGGTCCGCTTCAGTCGCGCCTCGGTCTGGGCCTCGTTCCAGACATAGGGAAAGGCGACCCAGCCGGCGGCGCGCCGCACCAGGACCCGCGTCTCGATCAGGCGGACGCCGTGGAGATCAAGCCCCTCCCCGGTCTCCCCGAGTGAGAGGCTGTCGCCGGGCGCCACCGCGCCGTCGGCGCCCTTGCGATAGAAGAAGGTTTTGGTGACGACCGTCCCGACGGGGAAATCGAACGCCGTGTCGGCCGTCCAGGTCGCGGACCGCCCTTCCGGCATCCACACGGTGCGCAGCTTGCCCGCGTAGTCGGTGAACAGCGGCGTGTTCAACTCATAGGGCTGCACGCCTCCGGCCAGCATCAGCCGCGGTCCGCGCGCGCCGATCATGCCCCAGTCGCTCAGCACCTCCGGCGCGCCGTCGGCGATGAACGTCGGCTCCAGCCGGCGCGGCGAACAGGACGTCAGCGCCAGGGCGATCAGGATGAGGACGAGGCGCTTCACGGCTTGGCGGGCGCCGGGATCCTGCGTTCCGCGGGAACCGGCCCGGCGGCGGCGACGCTGATGGCGGGCAGCGGCGTCAGGCGACAGCGCGCGGCTTCACCCATGACCGCCGGCGCCTTGTTCTTGTTCGGGCTGTCGGCGTTGAGCATCCGGGCCGCGCCGTTGTCGAGACAGATCGCCAGTGCAGGATCGACCTTGCCACCCTTGAACTTCTTCGCATCGATATAGCCGTCCCAGAGCACGTCCGGCAGGCTGCCGGTCACCCCGAACAGCGCCACCCGCAGCGCCTGAAGGTCGAGCCCGTCCGGCTTCGAGCCGCCCGGCGTGAACCGGTTGTCGTGGATGAAGATCGCTTCCGGCCAGGGATCGAAGGCCTCGGCGACGCCTTTCTGGCTCATGTAGCCCGTCGAGAAGTAGCTGGAGATGATCACATTGGCGGTGTTGTTGCCGCCGATGTCGTTGTCGAAAATCTCCACCTGGTCGTTGGAGTTGACGATCACGCCGGTGCCGGCGGGGACCGAGGCCACCGCCGATCCCTTCAGTCCGAAGTTCTTCGTGTTGTTGGCTACAACGCGGTTGCGGAACACACGGGTGGCGAAGCCAGGGACCTTCAGGTTGGGCATGTTGAACACCAGGATGCCGCCGGTGTTGTTGGTCGCCAGGTTGTCATAGACGTCGGCGTTCTGGGTGTTCTCGATCTCAATCCCGGCGACGTTGAACTCCGCCCGGTTGCGGCGGACGACCACGCCGTTCGACTGGCCGACATAGATGCCGGCGTCCGACGCGCCGATGGCCACGCTCTCCTCGATCAGCAGGTTGCGGACCTGCACGGGATAGATGCCGTAGGCGCCGTTGGTCGTCTTCGGTCCGCCGGTCCATTCGGTGCGGATGCGGCGGATGATGATGTTCTCGCCCTCGTTGACCTTCAGGGCGTCGCCCTTGGCGTCCTCGATGGCCAGGTCCTCGATGGTGAAGTTGGACGCGTTGACCAGCAGACCTTCGGCGCCGGCCGCCTGGCCCTTGAATGTCAGAACGGTCTTGTCCATGCCCGCGCCGCGGATCGTCACACCGTCGACCTCGAGGCTCAGCCCCCGGTCGATGGCGTAGACGCCGGCGGGAATGGTGATCACGTCGCCTGCCTTGGCGTCGATCAGCTGCTGGATCAGGGTTTCCTGGTAGGTGGTGTTCGGCTTCGCCGCCGAGCCCCCATCACTGCAGCCTGCGAGCGCGAGCGCGCCGGCCAACGTCAGTGCGCTCAACGCGCGATTCCAGCCCTGCCCCATGGCCGATCTCCCGTTCCCGTCAGGCCGGGACTCTGCCGGTCCCGGTTCCCTGGAACCGTGGCATGCGTCGTGAGGAGCGGCAACCGTCGGCGGCAGCCAGCTTCGGTCTGGAAGGGGAGCGGGGCCCGTGGCCGCCTCGCGATGGTACCGCCTCTCAGGCTTGAACTGAGGACCTCCGGTTCCACAAACCGGCGCTCTAACCAACTGAGCTAAGGCGGCGCGCTTTCGCGAAGGGCGGGTTTAGTCGTTCGCGGCCTCTGGATCAAGCGCGGCGCTTGCACCGCGCGCGGACCGGCTCCACCCTTGGCCCATGACCGAGATCACAACCCGCACCCTCGAGGCCAACGGCCTGTCATTCGTCATCGACGAAGCCGGCGACGGCGACAATGTCGCCTTGTTTCTGCACGGCTTTCCCGAGAGCAAACACTCCTGGCGGCATCAGTTGCCGCTGCTGGCGAAACTGGGCTGGCGCGCCGTCGCCTTCGACCAGCGCGGCTATGGCGACTCGAGCCGGCCCAAGGGGGTGAAGGCCTATGACATCGAGAACCTGATGGCCGACGCCGGGGCGGTGTTCGACGCCCTCGGCGCGAAGCGACGGCTGCTGATCGCCCATGACTGGGGCGCGGCCGTGGCCTGGGCCTTCGCCATGGACCGGGTTCGCGACCTTGAGGGGCTGGTGATCATGAACGTGCCCCACCCCGCAGTCTTCGCCAAGAACATCGTCGCCAATCCGGCCCAGCGGAAGAAGTCCTGGTACATCTTCTTCTTCCAGATCCCCTGGCTGCCCGAATGGGTCCTGACCGCCCGCGGCGCCGAAGCGATCGGCCGGGCGTTCAGTGACATGGCGGTGGACAAGAGCCGCTTCAGCGAAGCCGACCTGGACCACTATCGCCAGAACGCCCTCAAGCCCGGCGCCGCGACAGCGATGGTCAACTGGTACCGGGCCGGCGCGCGCAACGGCATGAAGAAATGGGCGCCCGACAAGGCGCCGGTGATCGACATCCCGACCCTGATGATCTGGGGCGAGGAGGACACCGCGCTGGGGATCGAGCTCACCGAGGGCTACGAGCCGTACGTGAAGGACTTCACCCTCAATCGGCTGCCCGGCGTGTCGCACTGGGTGCAGCAGGAAGCGCCCGAGGCCGTGAACGAGCGGTTGGAGGCCTGGTTGAAGGCGAAGGGCCTGGCGCTCTAGCGGCGTCCCGACCTCGCCCGCAAGGGTGTTCACACAGCAAAACGCCCCGGAGGTTTCCCTCCGGGGCGTTCGCATTTTCAGGGTGTCGTCGCCTACTGCGGCAGCTTGAACACCAGCGGGATACGGACCGAAGCCCCATCCACCGGCGCGCCATCGCGCGTTTGCGGCTTCATCTTGAACAGGCGGGACAGCTTGAGGGCTGCATCGCCAAAGCCGAGATCGGCCGGATCTTCCGAAACCACTTCACAGGCTTCCAGCGTACCGTTTGCCTTGACCCGGCAGAGGATGGTCGCACGACCTTCCTTTTCCAGGCGCTGGGCGCGGTCCGGATAGAACCTGGCCACATCATCACCGCTCGGGCGACGGGCCCAATCCGGGTTGCTGATGATCGAGGGCCGCGGCGGAGTCGGAGGCGACGGCGGCGCGATCACGGGCGGAGCCGTGGTCTCGACGCGGTCCTTCTTCTCGACCGGCGGCACCTGGAGCGGCGGCGGCGGCGCGACGTCAGGCGGCACGATGGCCGGAGGACGCGGCTGCAGCTTGGCCGGAGGTGGCGGCTTCTCCGAAGGCGGAGGCGGCGGAGGCGGAGGCGGCGGCGGAGGTGGCGGCTTCACCAGCTCCGTGTCGATCTTCTCGTCCTCGAATGCCTTCTCCTTGATCTCGAATCGCGACTTGGCGACCCAGAAGATCAGGCCTGCGTTGAGGGCCAGCGCGAGCGACAGGCCAACCATGAACCCGCCACCGTTCTTCGGCGCCGGAGCGTCGAAGGGGTTGTGGACGCGGCGCGGAGCGTCATTTTCTTGCTCTGCCATGCGTCACCCACCACTGCCGGGTTCACTGTTGTCTTCACCGATAAGGGCGACGCTGTAGAAACCATTGTCCTGCAGCGCGTTCATCAGTTGCATGAAATCGCCGTACCGGACCTCCTTGTCGCCGCGGATGAAGATCCGCTCCTTCGAGGGGTTTCGGACGCGGATCTGCTTGCGAAGATCATCGCCTATCGTGGCCAGGTCGGTCGGGTTATCTCCAAGGAAGATGTCCCCGCCCGGCTGGATCGAAATGTAAATCGGCGTTGGCGGGTTCGGTCGAGGCTTGGCTACCGCGGTGGGCAGCTTTACCTCGATCGAGACCGATGCCAGCGGCGCAGCCACCATGAAGATGATCAGGAGGACCAGCATGACGTCCACGAAGGGCGTCACATTGATTTCGCTGTTCTGCTCTACATTGTACCTGCTGCCGCCGCCGGAGCCCGAGAGTTTGGCGGCCATCTGTGCTTAAGCCCCTTTGTCGAGCTGCCGCGAGATGTTGTTCATCAACTCGGCGTTGAAACCATCCGACCGCACCCCATACGAGGAAATCCGCGTCTGGAAGTAGTTGTAGAAGATAACGGCGGGGATAGCGGCGAACAGACCGATACCGGTGGCGAGCAGGGCCTCGGCGATGCCGGGGGCCACGACGGCCAGGTTGGTCGTGTTCGATTCAGCGATGCCGATGAACGAGTTCATGATCCCGTACACGGTGCCGAACAGACCGATGAACGGACCGCCCGAACCGACCGAGGCGAGGAACTGCATCCCACTGGACAGGCGCTTGGAGAGCGACGACTGCACGGCCGACACGGCGGTCTGCGCGCGGTAGATCGTCGTATCCCGGTGAGCGCCGGTAATGGCGAGGCCGGCCTGGCGGGACAGTTCCACTTCGGAAGCCGCCGCGGCGGCCATGTCGGCCAGCGGGTTGCCTTCGAATTCGTCCGACAGGGCGATACGGCCCATGTCACCGATGGACTTGGCGCCACGGAAGGCTTCCACGAAGCGGTCCGACTTGCGGTTCAGCGAACCGAATTCGAGCAGCTTGGTGACCAGCAGGGTCCATGAGAAGACCGACGCGAGCATAAGGCCCAGCATCACGATCTTCACGACCCAGTTGGCCTCCATGAACATGGTGACCGGCGTGATGTGCGATTCTTTCTTCGGGGCTGGCGCGGCAGCCGGGGCTTCCGGCTCGGCGGCCGGAGCAGCGGCGTCAGCGGCGGGAGCCGCGGCGTCGGCGGCCGGGGCCGCGGCGGCCGCAGCAGGGTCAGCCGCCGGAGCAGCCGCATCCTGCGCAAAGGCCGGAGCGCTCATCATCAGCGCCGCGGCGCCGAGGATAGCAATGAGGGGGGTCATTCGTTTGTTGTCGAGCATCTTTCGCCAGTTCCTGGTTGGTCTAGCTAGTTTGGACCGAGGGTCGTCGCGCGAAGCGTCTCCACCCCAACTCTGAAAACTCCCACCGCTCGAGCCCTGCGGCTCTGACGGCGGGAAACCGCTGTCGCTGCACCGACCCGTAACTCTCGCCGGGACCATCGTGGTCCCGGCAGGCGTTTCGAAGGCGCAAGACGGCCCGACAAACCGAAGTTCGTCAGGACGTTCGACCAAGTTAGACTTGGCGCAGAGGTCCTTTGGCAACCCCTATTCGCATCGTCAAGGGCGTTTGCCCGGTGATTTCGTTCCCCAAATTCAAGGGGGGGATATGTTTTATTGCGCTGCACAATCTGATTATCGGGAAAGTTCGGGAGTTTTTCCCCCGGTTGGAGAAAATGGATGCTGCGCCGCAACAAAGCTGGCCGAACGCGGGTCTTTTGGGAGAACTTCGCGCACGAGGCGAATGGCGGGCGCTGATCGGGGGCGGATGGTGCCTGGGGGCGGATTCGAACCACCGACACGCGGATTTTCAATCCGCTGCTCTACCAACTGAGCTACCCAGGCAAACGACCCGAAGGACGCCCCGCGTCGCGGGAGCCGCGTCTATAAAAGAGCCCCTCCGGCAAGTCCAGCGCGCTTTGGGGCCTTGTTCAAACTAGCGCTCGTCGGCCGGCTCGCCGCCGGATTCGTCGTCCAGCTCGCTGCCGGGGATGGCGTAGCTCCCGGTCAGCCACTTCTGCAGGTCGATGTCCGCACACCGCTTCGAGCAGAACGGGCGATAGACGGGGTCCATCGGCTTGTCACAGCGGCTGCAGGTGCGGGTCATGCGCCGGAGACCTCGAGGCGGTCGACGGCCCAGCCGGCCCTGCCCTCAACGGTGAAACGGGCGCCCAGTTTGTCAATGACGCCGGCCCGGAGGGGTTCAAACGCGGCGAGCACAGCCGGCGCACAGGCTGCGACCAGCTTGCCGCCGGGGTCGGCGCGCCCTTCCCGCTCAAGCCGGCGTGCAAGCCGTAGCGCGACCGTCAGGGGTGTCAGGGCGCCGGCGCCGTCGGTCAGCAGGTCGAGCACCGGGCGCCGACGGCGCGGCACCGTAAGCGTGAGCGTTCCGAAGCGGCTGATCTGGTCGATGGCCACTCCGGGGTTGTCGGGTCCGAAAGAAGCCCGCGCCGCGCCGAGCAGCGCCTTGCCGTCGTGGCCCCGCCCGACGAAGTCGAACACCACCAGCCCGCCCAGACCCTTGAGCCGCAGCAGCCGGGCCGCCGCGCCGATGGCCGTCAGGTTCGCCAGGCGCGCCGCGCGTTTGGTGTCGCTGCCGGGACGTCCACCCAGGTCGACGTCGATGGAAATCAGCGCGCGGGTCGGCTCGATCGCCATGGATCCGCCGCCGGGAAGGGGATGAATCGTCTCCAGCGCCTCGGCCTCGGCCGCATCGGCGGCCTCGCGGGCGCCGAATCCCTCGACGACCTTGCCGCCCCGCGCCAGGTCGCGGATCTCGGCCTCCACGTCTGGCGCCGCCTCAAGCAGCCGGGGCTCGCCGTCGGCCGGACCGATCAGTTTCACCGTCGCCAGCTTGTCGTGCCGGGCCTCAGTGCGAATCTCGACCTCGATCGTCGCGCCGCGCACGGGCGGCAATTCGTCGGTTCGCAGGGAATAGATCGCTTCGACGCCGCCCGGGAGGTCCAGGAACGCCACGCCGATCGCCTTTTCCAGCGACCGCACACGCGCAACATTGCGGGCGCCGAGTTGCAGGGCGGGGATGTCGCCGTCCCGCTGGATCATCAGCCGCTCGGGTCGCCCTTCAAGCGTCACCACGCCCCGGACCTCGCCCACGCAGCGGTCAAGGAAGAACTGGCGACCGCTCATGACGTCCACCCCAGACCCGTCAGCAGGCTGACCGCCTCATAGAGGGGCAGCCCGACCACCGAGGTGTAGGAGCCCTGCAGTTCCGTCACGAAGGCCCCTGCCCGCTGGTGGATCTTGTAGCCGCCGGCCGCATCCTGCCAGTCGCCGCTGGCGATGAAGCCGTCGGCATCCTCAACGCTGAGCCGCTTGAAGCGGACCCTGGTCTCGACCAGGCGTTCGGACAGTCGACCGCCCGGGGCGACGACGGCGACACCGGTGAGAACCTTGTGGGCCCGGCCGGACAGCAGCGCCAGCATGGCCCGGGCCTCGATCTCGCTCTCCGGCTTGTTGAGGATTCGCCGGCCGACCGCGACCAGGGTGTCCGCACCCAGCACGAACGCCTGCGGATGCCTCGCCGCCACGGCGCGCGCCTTCTCCCGCGCGAGGCGCGAAGCCAGCAGGCGCGGCGTCTCATCGCGTCCGGGCGTTTCATCGATGTCTGCGGGATCTACGAGGTCGGGCTCGATGCCGACCTGCCGGAGCAGCTCAAGCCGTCTGGGGCTGGCGCTGGCCAGCACCAGAGGGCTGCGCGACCTGCTCACTTGAAGCGGTAGGTAATACGCCCCTTGGTCAGGTCGTAGGGCGTCATTTCGACCAGCACCTTGTCGCCGGCCAGCACGCGAATGCGGTTCTTGCGCATCTTGCCCGCGGTGTGGGCGATGATCTCGTGATCGTTTTCGAGTTTCACGCGGAACGTGGCGTTCGGCAGCAGCTCGCTGACGGTGCCGGGAAACTCAAGAAGTTCTTCTTTAGCCATAGGCCTCTCGAATACGTCCAAATAAGCAAACGGCCCGCGCCGAACACGATTCGGGACGCGAGCCGAGGCTCCAAGACCCCAGTATAACGCGGCTAGCCCCCGAAAGTCGACGCCTTGCCGAACCGCTCGCGGATGCGACGGGCCAGTTCGTCCCGAACCTGCCGATAAGCGTCCAGCCGCTGCTCGCGCGTGCCGTCTGAAAGCGTGGGATCAAGGGTCGGCCAGTACTCGATATCGACCGCTCTCCCCCGCGCCAGTTCGACAGCCCGGTGTTGCGCTTCGGGCGTCAGGGAGATCACCAGGTCGAAGGACTCGTCCTCCAGATCGTCGAACACCTTCGGCCGGAAACCGGCCAGGTCGCCGCCGATCTCGTCGATGACGGCAGCCGCGAAGGGATCGACCTCCTTCTCGCCGGGCTCGCGCCGCAGCCCGACGCTGTCGACGAACACCCTGTCGCCGTAGACCATCTTCATCAGCGCCTCGGCCATCGGAGACCGGACGCGATTGAAGTTGCAGGCGAACAGCACCGCCCCAGGCAGCCCGTTCACGCGGTCAGCCCCGCCAGTGCAGGGCGCAGATCAGGGTGAACAACCGCCGCGCCGTGTCGAGGTCGGTCTTCACCTTGCCCTCCAGCCGGGCCTGCAGGAGGGTCGAGCCTTCGTTGTGCAGCCCCCGCCGCCCCATATCCAGCGCCTCGATCTGGGCGGGCGTCGCGTTGCGGATGGCCTGGTAGTAGCTCTCGCAGATCATGAAGTAGTCGCGGATCACGCCCCGGAAGGGCGACAGCGACAGCAGATGCGTCACATCGAGGCCGGGCCCCAGGATGTGCAGCGCCAGCCGGTTCTCGGCCAGGGCGATCTTCAGATCATAGGGGCCGCCGGCGGCGCCTTCGGGCTGGAAGTAGTTGTCCTCGATCAGATCGAAGATGGCGATCTGCCGTTCCTGCTCCTGGTCGCGCGACGCCGCACCGAGCGACTCGTCGTCGAGCTCGATCATCTGCAGGCGGTGGGTGGCGCGGTCGTCGGTCATGGATCCAGGTTCGTGGTTCGAGACGCTCGTCAGACGGCAAGCGCCTCGCCATGACGAGCTTTAGTGCAAGCCCACCCCCTTCGTCATCCTGAGGCGCGGCCGAAAGCCGCGTCTCGAAGGATACAGGGCTATTTTTGCAGCCTGAGCGCCGCCGAAAGCGCGTGCGCCGGCAATCCCTCCGCCTGCGCGAGTGCGACCGTATGCGGTCCGAGCCTTGCGAAGGCCGTCGCGTCGCACTTCACGATCGAGGTGCGCTTGAGGAAGTCGTAGATCGACAGACCGGACTGGAATCGCGCCGCGCGGCTGGTCGGCAGGACGTGGTTGGAGCCGGCCACATAGTCGCCGATGGCCTCGGGCGTGTAGCGGCCCAGAAAGATCGCGCCGGCGTGACGCACGCGGTCGGACAGGGCTTCCGGCGCGGCGGTGCAGAACTCCACGTGCTCGGGCGCGATCAGGTCGACCAGCGCCGGACTCTGGTCCAGCGGCGCGATGATCACCGCCCCGTGGTCCCGCCAGGACGCGGCAGCGTCCTCGCCGGTGGCCAGGGTCTCAAGCCCACGCGCGACAGCCGCCTCCACAGCGGCGGCGAAAGCCTCGTCATCGGTGATCAGGATCGACTGGGCGGCGGGGTCGTGTTCGGCCTGGGACAGCAGGTCCGCGGCGATCCAGTCGGGGTTGTTGTCGGCGTCGGCGACCACGACGATTTCCGACGGGCCCGCCAGGGCGTCGATGCCGACGACGCCGTAGAGACGGCGCTTGGCGGCCGTGACATAGGCGTTGCCGGGGCCGACGATCTTGTCCACCGGCCTGATCGGTCCCGCGCCCCAGGCCAGGGCGGCGACCGCCTGGGCCCCGCCGATACGCCAGATCTCGCTGACGCCGGCTTCCTGCGCCGCCGCCAGCACCGCCGGCTGCAGCTTGCCGGGCGGCGTGACCATCGCGATCCGGTCCACGCCGGCTACGGCGGCGGGTACGCAGTTCATCAGCACCGTCGAGGGATAGGCCGCCCGGCCGCCGGGCACATAGACGCCGACCGCTTCCAGCGGCGTCCAGCGCCAGCCCAGCTCGACGCCGGCGTCGTCGGTCCATCGCTCGTCCGCAGGCTTCTGGCGCGTGTGATAGGTCCGGATGCGGGCGGCGGCGAAGGCGATCGCCTCGCGGACGGCCGGATCGCAGGCCGCCGCGCCGGCCTCGATCTCTGCGGCCGAAACCCGCACCGTCTCTTCGGTCAGGTCCACCCTGTCGAACCTGCGGGTGTAGTCGAGCACGGCCTTGAGACCGTCGGCCTTCACGGCGGCCAGCACCTCGGCGGCCGCGGCGTCCACGTCGGCGGGCGAACCGCGTCGTTCGTTCAGGAACGCGCTGAACGCGGCGGAGAAATCCGGGTCTGTGAAGCGAAAGCGGCGCATGGCGGCTAGATGGCCGTTTTCAGCACAAACTCAAGCCTTCATTGACGGGAACGGTCGTCAGTCGGCGTGCGTCGGGGCGCGCGGCGTCGGCCAAGGCGTGGAGACATCGGCGAGCACCGCCTCGATACACTCCACCTCGGCCCGCAGATCGCCGCCGCCGGCGAACGTCAGCACGATCGCACCCCCCGGCGCCTCGGCCGGCTCGAAGGTCAGGGCCAGAAGCTCAACGACGGCGCCCTTCGCATCACGCCGCAGATTGCGGCTCCGGACGGTCATCACGCCGCCGAGCTGAAGGCCCGACCGAACGCGCTCCCGAGTCTTGCCGTCCGCCTCCCAGCGAAACCGGTTGAACGCTAGCGTGAGTCTGCGCGCGCGCGCGTCGAAGGCGATGTCGCCGATCTTGGCCACGGCGTCCTGCAGGGCGGCGGAAATGACGGCGAGGTCTTCAGCGTCCTGGGCCAGCAGGCGCAGCGGCGGGACTGCGGCCATGGTCAGCCGTCCATCTCCGGAACGGACGCGTCGCCCTTGATGCGCCGGACATTGGCCCCGCAGGCGCCGAGCTTCTCCTCCAGCCGCTCGAAGCCGCGATCGAGGTGGTAGACCCGACCGACGGTCGTTTCGCCCCTGGCCACAAGGCCGGCGATCACCAGGCCCACCGATGCGCGCAGGTCGGTGGCCATCACCTGCGCTCCCTCGAGCTTCTCGACGCCCCGAACCCGCGCCTCGACGCCCGAGACGGTGATGTCGGCGCCGAGCCGCGCCAGTTCCGGCGCGTGCATGAAGCGGTTCTCGAAGATGGTCTCGCGAATGACGCTTTCCCCTTCGGCCATGGTCATCAGCGCCATGAACTGCGCCTGCAGGTCGGTCGGGAACCCGGGATAGACGCCGGTCTCGACGTCCACCGCCTTCAGCCGCGCGCCGTTGCGACGGATGACGACGCCGTCATTGAGGCGTTCGACGCCGACCCCGGCCTCTTCCATCTTCAGCAGCAGCGCCTCGATCAGGTCGGCGCGCGTGTTCGTCAGGCGCACCTCGCCACCGGCCATGGCCGCGGCCACGGCGTAGGTGCCGGCCTCGATGCGGTCGGTGATCACCGCGTGCGTCGTTCCTGACAGCCTTGAGACGCCGGTGATCGTGATGGTCGGGGTGCCGGCGTTCTCGACCCTGGCGCCCATCTTGTTGAGGCACTCGGCGAGATCGACGATCTCGGGCTCGCAGGCGGCGTTGGACAGGGTGGTGACGCCTTCGGCGAGGACGGCGGCCAGCATGGCGTGCTCGGTGGCGCCCACGGAAACGAACGGGAACTCGATCGCTGCGCCTTTGAGGCCCCGGGGAGCCTGGGCGTAGACGTAGCCCTCATGCAGCTCGATCTTTGCGCCCAGCGCTTCCAGCGCCTTCAGATGCAGATCGACCGGCCGTCCGCCGATGGCGCAACCGCCCGGCAACGAGACCTTGGCGTGTCCCGTTCGCGCGATCAGCGGGCCCAGCACGTTGAAGCTGGCCCGCATCTGGCGGACCAGGTCGTAAGGGGCGAACGAGGTGATGATCTCGGGCGTATGGAGAACCGTCTCGGCGCCGTCCGGGCCGTTCCGTTCGTCGACCATGGTGCCCAGCCGGGTCAGCAGGGTGCCCAGGAAGCGGGTGTCCGCCAGGCGCGGCATATTGGTCAGGCGCAGCGGCTCGTCCGTCAGGAGCGAGGCGACCATCAGCTTGATGGCGGAGTTCTTGGCGCCGCTGATCTGGATTTCCCCATTCAGCCGCGCGCCGCCGACGATGGCGATGCGGTCCATTCAGGCCCCTCAGACGCCGCAAGCCGTTCGCCCGGGCGGGTTGCTCATATGTGAGGGCGCGGTTCTAGCGGGCGCAAGCCCCCGCGCAAGAGTCACTTATGATTGATGCCGCCCGTCCCCGGGCCGTCGGAACAGCGTCGCCGGGTCGTAGGCGCCGCCGCCGGCGAACGCCAGCCCCAGTTTTTCGGCCGCAAGTTCCAGTTCGAGGTGCGCCATGAACAGCGCATGCTCGATCGCCTGCATCGGATCTACGCCGAAAAAAGCCCGTCCGTGCTCGGCTCTGTGACCGGGATCCAGCCCCACGATCCGCATCGCGCAGGCCCAGTCGTCGCCGTCGGCGAGTCGGAAGGCGTCCGAGATCTCCACCGTGATGTCGAACGGCGCGCCTTCCGGGGGACGCGTGGCCCGCAGATGCCGAACCTCGCGGTACGGCCGCGGCGCGAGGCGTGCGGTGTTGGCCTGATGGGTCATTCGGCGTCCCTGGGCGCGGGCGCGGTCTTCGGCGGAGCCTTGCGACGCCTCAGGTTGGCGCGCAGGGCCTGGGCGAGTTTCGCCTCGCGATCAGCGTTCCCGGGCGGCGGCGCTTGCGGCGGTTTTTTCATACGGCAAGCAGCGCCATGCACATGGAGACGCGTCAAGGAGGATTAGGCCTTCCCATGGCGCCCGGCTTTCGCTATCAGGCGCGCCTCGTCTTTCGCCGCCGTAGCTCAGTGGTAGAGCGCATCCTTGGTAAGGCTGAGGTCGGCAGTTCAATCCTGCCCGGCGGCACCATCCCTGAACCAGAGGGAAGAAGACGATGAAGCGACCCCGAAAAGATGGTGGTTTCCCACCGGCAGAGATGCCGGTGAGGACCGTCCATTCGGGCTGGCTGGACCTGCACCTGGTCGAGCTGACGGGCCCGGACGGCGCAGCCTATGAGCGCTACGTCGAGGATCATGGCCGCGCGGCGGCCGTCCTGCCCTACAACCCCGACACCCGGATGGCGCTGCTGGTGACCATGCCCCGCGCCGCGCTGCGCTTCATGGGCGGCGGCGACGTGCTGGAAGCGCCCGCCGGGCTCGTTGACGAGGGCGAGACGCCGTTGGAGAGCGCGCGCCGCGAACTGGTCGAGGAAGCGGGGTTGGAGGTCGACGACCTGGAGCCGGCCGGTGCGATCCTGTCGTCGCCGGGCATATCGACAGAGCGGATCGACCTTTTCCTGGCCGCCTACAGCGACGCGCAGCGCACCGGCGCGGGCGGCGGGCTGGAGAGCGAGAACGAGAATATCACCGTCGTGGAGACGCCCCTCGACGCCCTGTGGGCGCTGGTCGAGGGCGGCGAGGCCACGGACGCCAAGACGCGGGTGCTCGTCCAGACGCTGCGGATACGCCGGCCGGACCTGTTCAGCTGATTGCCGGACCCGGCTCCAAGGCGCCCCCGACGCATCGCGCCAGGGGTCGCCAGAGAGTCCGCAGGCCCGCTGCCGCGGCTAGATGAGCCAGCCCGCGTCGAGCGCCACCGGCGCTGCATCGCGGACGTTCAGCTGACCCGGGATGTGGTCGATGTTGACCGACTGGACGCCGAGGATGCTCGACAGGTCGGAGACCTGCAGGACGCCCTGGCTGAACAGCTCCAGTGTGAAGTCGGCCACGCCGTCGCCGTTGGTGTCGGCGGTGATCCGGTAGTGGACGCTGCCCGGCGCCGACGGCCCGCCCGGCGCGCCAGGAACACCGTTGATCGCCTCGATCACCAACTGGCCGGCGACCCGCGTGAAGTGGTCGACCACCACGAAGTCATCGTTGACGCTGCGGGTATTGGTGTTCGCATCGAGCGCCCGAAGGTCGATCCGGTCGCCGTCCCTGACGCTGAAGTCGGTGATCGTGTCGGTCAAATGCGGCGCCGGAACGCTCCCCCGGCCGGGCAGGCCGACACCCGTCCCGCTGTCGGCCTGGGTCTGGAACAGGAAGACATCCGCGCCGTCGCCACCGGTCAGGGTGTCACTGCCCGCGCCGCCGATGACAACGTCAGCGCCACCGCCCGCGTCAATGATATCGTCGCCTGCGCCGCCATTCAGCGTATTGGCGCTGGCGTTTCCGGTGATCTGGTTGTTCAGCGCGTTGCCCGTCGCCGTGCGTCCCAGCGCGCCCAGAATTAGATTCTCGACGTTGGCGGCAAGGGTGTAGGTGGCGAGATTGGCCTCGACGGTGTCGTTCCCGCCGTTGAGGGCCTCGATCACCTGGTCGCCCGCTTCTCCGACGTAGTAGTCGTCGTTGCCGCCGCCGCCGGTCATCCTGTCTGCGCCAAGACCGCCCTGGATCACGTCATTGCCGAGGCCCGTCGTTATGACGTCGTTGCCGGCGAGGCCGTCGACGTAGTCGTCGTAGACGGTGCCGACCAGGGTGTCGGCGCGCGGCGTGGCCGGGCCGATCCGCTCGTAGTCGCCGTTGATCGTCACCGCGACCGAACCCGTGTCGGTGAAGTCGCCGGCGATATTGGCCACGGTATAGGCAAACGTCTCCGCGCCGGTCTGGCCCACGGTCATGGCGTCGAAGCTGGCGCCCGACGTGTAGGTCAGGGTGCCGTCGGCGTTGAGGCGCACGGTCGAGCCGGACTCCAGCGTTACCGTCGCGCCGACTGTGATGGCCTGTCCACCGACCGTCGTGATGTGAAGGGCTGTGTCAGGGCTGGTGTCATTGCGGAGCACGGTGATCGCCGTCGCGACGCTTTCCGTGACCGTGGCGGCGTCGTCCTTGGCGCCCGTCAGAAGACCGGCCGCATAGGCCAGAAGATTGCGGGCGAAGGTCTCCATCCCGGTAAGGTCGAAGCCGAAGAAGTTGGGGTTGCTCTCGCCGTTCACAGCATCGCCCCAGAAGTCGACGGGCGCGCTGGTGTAGATCACCATGCCGGCGCCGGATCGGACGCCGAAGGCCGTGACGTGGGTGGTGTCATTTGTGGTCATGAACACGAGCGCGCCGTCGGGCAGAGAGCTCAGAAGTGCATAGCCGTGATTGGAGGAATTGTAGTTGTCGACACTGGTGTCCGTGACGACACCAAACTGCGTCTCGGCAAACAGATTGCCATCTGACCCCAGCTGCATCTCGGCGCCGCCAGGTGCGCCGGGGTCCCGGACAAACTGGATCCCTTCAAGTGCGCCCAGCAAATGCGTGGCGTTCACCACGTGCCGGTCATGAATAATGACCACCAGGCCATTGGCCACCGCGGCGGCGATATCGGCCCGCGCTGCAAGATACTCAGCCCCGTACTGGTCATTCAACGGGTTCTGGATGACCAGAACCTTGAGCGTGGCGAGCACTGCTGGCGTCAGGACTGAGACGCTCACCGGCGTCAGGCCCACGTCGACAATTTCGTCGCGTTGATTGGCGACGCCTTCGCCGCTCTGCATGTCGTAGAAGCCGACGTTTACTGGATCAGCCATGTGATGCCCCCGCTGTCAAAACGCTGGGGCAGCAGACCTGCGCGCATACGTGTGACTTTTGTTCAGGCGGGCGATGGCGCCGTTCGGCGAACGGCGGCAGTGAAAGAATTAGGGTGCATTTTTCGGCGCCAGGACCGCCGACAGCGGCTGGGGCGGAAAAAGGTCAGTCAATCCAGCGGGCGCTCGCCGCCGGGGAGAGTTTGCCACCGGGACAGGGGCCTGCGGCAAACCGCCGCGTCACGCAGGGTGAACGTCGGGTACCCGACCGTTCAAGGGGTCAGCCGACCCGCGACGCCGCCGCGTAACCGGCGATCGCGGCAGCGCTTGTGACGAACGCCCCCCAGGCCAGGTCGGGGATCACAACCTTGAACGGGAACCCCTTCAGGGTCGCCAGATTGGTCAGGTCATAGGTGGCGTAGGCGATCAGGCCGAACAGCGCGCCGTGGATCAGAGCTCGCGACCACGAGCCCGCCTCAAGCGCCGGCTTCACCGCGAAAAACACGATGCCAACCAGGTAGAGGGCATAGAAGACCGCGGCCGCGGCCATGTTCGGCTTCTCCAGCAGGAGCGGGCCGAACTCACGCTGGTACATCTTCTGCGCAACGACGCCGAGCCACAGGGCGTCCAGCGCCAGAAATGTTACGGCCGAGGCGACATAGGCGGCGATCCAGGGCATTCGGGCATCCTTCGCTGTTGATGCAAACCTAGGCCGTCGTGAGCCGGCGCCAAGGTCAGCCCTGATCGTCCCGCCGGGGCGCGCGATCCCCGAACCACCAGGCCAGCGCCGTCGAGGCGGAGAAGGCGATGGTTTCGACGGCCGTCCGGATCACCCCGGACGCCGTGTCGGCCTCCAGCGCCCCGCTGACAGCCGACATGAAGAGCACAGCGAACAATACCCACAGCAGCACCGTCAGGGCCGGGCGGGTCAGGGCGCGGACGGCCGCAACCCATGGCCAGCTGGCGCCGACGGCGGCTTCGGCCTTCAACGACGCCTCCAGACCGCGCCAGGATCCCTCGGCGTTCGCTGTGTCGAGCGCCTGACGGGCTTCCTCGATCCGGCCCGCACGCGCCTCTGACGCAAGCCGCAGGTCATGACTCCAGCGTTCCGTCTCGTGGACCATCTCGAGTTGACGGTCCTTGCGCTTCTCGCGGGTCTCGAAGATGCCGAGACCGCGATTGAGAATGGAGCCCAGCGCCCCGAAGGCCGCGCCCAGGGCCCCGCCGGCAAGTCCGCCGCCGGCTGCGGTGATGATGTCCATGGCCGATCTCCTCAACCCGTTGCGATGATCCAGATTTCGCCCCGGCCGCCGGCCCCGCCTGCGCCGGATGTGTAGCTGTCGCGCGTGGCGCCGCCACCACCGCCGCCGCCGCCGGGTGCGCCGCCCGCACCGCCCGCACCGCCGTTTGCGGTCGCGATGCCGCTGCCGCCTCCTCCGCCCGCGCCTGCCCCGCGCGCCCAGGCCTTGTCGGCGCCTGCTGATCCCGAGGCTCCGCCGCCGCCGCCACCGCCTCGGGTCGCCCGGCGACCGGAGACCGCGCCGACCAGGTAGCCGTGACCGCCCTCCTTGCCGGATGTCGTCGACCCCGCTGCGTTGAGGCCGCCCGCCCCGCCGCCGCCGCCCGGTCCGTCCGCGCGGGTCGCGTCAGCGCCGGCCGTCACGCCCCCTCCGCCCGCATTGGCGGCGGTATTGCCGATGCCGCCTGCCCCGCCGGCCCCGGGGGACGTCGTGCCGCCGCCGCCCGCGCCGCCGCCCGTCGCGGCCAGCAAAACCTGACCATCGTCGGCAATGGAGGAATCGCCCCCGGCGCCGCCGTTCCCGCCACTGGCGGTTCCCGTGACAGCGGTTCCGCCCGCCCCGCCGGCGCCCACCACAAGGGTCAGCGTTGTTCCGGACAGGTCATCAACGTCGATATCCTCGATCGCCCGACCGCCCGCGCCGCCGCCCCCGCCGCCGCCCCGGCTCGTCGCATTGGTTCCGGCCGCGCCGGCGCCGCCTCCACCCCCGCCGCCGATGCAGACCAGCCGCAGCCGGCGCGCCCAGGCGGGAACGTCGTAGGCGCCGCCCGCCGTATGAACGCTGACCTGCGTCGGCCGCAGCGGGGTCGAGGCGAAGGTCGCTTTGCCGCTGTTCCGGTCGACGGTGAAGACCTCGTGCCAGGTCGAACCGTCCGGGGAGACCTTGAGCGCGACATCGTCGCCGCCCAGCAGACCGAACTCGGCCCGGCCGTCCCAGGCCGACTGGAAGAGCAGACCCGCCGTATCGCCGGACGCCTCCTTGTTGATCGTCAGGCGCAGATCGCCGTCACCGTCGTCGGCCACCGGCTTCGCGGTCAGCAGAACCTTGTTAAGCCGGGCGGTCAGCGGATTGGCTTCATCCGCCGTGGCGCCGATGCCGAGCAGGGGCAGATTCTGGAAGCTGACGTCCGTGGTCACCGCGACCCAGGCTTCGCCGTCGAACACTGCCAGCAAGCCCTCGTCGTTGATGAAGGCGACGCGCCCCGTGGCCGGCGGCTCGGCTGTCCAGCCGCCCGCCTCATGCCGCATCACCGTCCCGGCCGGCTGACCCGCCCAGGCATCGCCCGTCGCGTCCGCGGGCAGGATGTAAAGGGCGCCGTCCGAAGGCTCCGCCGGCTGCGCCGCCGTGGCCCGGCTCTCCACAGCCATCTGCACCAGGCCATCCAGCCGGGCGAAGGCCTGGTTCACCGTCACATGCTTCTGCGCCTGACCGGCCGCCACATAGGGCAGACCGAGGCGGGGTGTGGCGTCGTCGGACACGCGAAAGCTCCCTGTCGTTCTTCACGACAAGGATGGGCGCGCCCGTCCGGGCGATGCGCCGAATACGAAAGCGCCCGGCGTTCACGGGGAACCGCCGGGCGCAAACCGTTGAACTGGCGACTGAACGCCCGGACTATTCCGCCGCGAACGCCAGATGTACGCCGCTGGTCAGGGCCGTCTTGGCCGCGAGTTCGGCCTTGGCCTCCTCGTACTCGGCCGACAGGCGGGCGACCAGTTCGCCGGCGCTCAGCACCGACTTCACCGCGCCGATGCCCTGGCCGCAGCCCCAGATGTCCTTCCAGGCCTTGGCCTCGGTGTTGCCGCCGGAGCCGAAGTTCATCGCCGAGGGGTCGCTGACCGGCAGATTGTCGGGGTCCATCCCGGCACGGATGATCGACGGCCGCAGGTAGTTGCCGTGCACGCCGGTGAACAGGTTCGAATAGACGATGTCCTCGCCCGAGCTCTCGACGATCATATCCTTGTAGCCTTCGACGGCGTTCGCTTCCTTCGTCGCGATGAAGGCGGAGCCGATGTAGGCGAGGTCCGCGCCCATGGCCTGGGCGGCGAGGATCGCCTTGCCGCTGGCGATGGCGCCCGACAGCGCCACCGGGCCGTCGAACCACTGGCGGATTTCCTGGATCAGGGCGAAGGGCGACAGCGCCCCGGCGTGGCCGCCGGCGCCGGCCGCCACCGGAATCAGGCCGTCGGCGCCCTTCTCGATCGCCTTGTGGGCATGCTTGTCGTTGATGACGTCGTGCAGCGTGATGCCGCCCCAGCCGTGCACCGCCTGGTTCAGCTCCTCGCGGGCGCCCAGCGAGGTAATGATGATGGGGGCCTTGTACTTCTCGCAGAGGGCCAGGTCCTCCTCGAGGCGGTTGTTGGTCCTGTGGACGATCTGATTCACCGCGAACGGCGCCGAAGGCTTGTCGGGGTTGGCCTTGTCCCAGGCCGCCAGTTCGCTGGTGATCCGGTCGAGCCACTCGTCGAGCAGACTGATCGGGCGGGCGTTCAGCGACGGGAACGAGCCGACGATGCCGGCCTTGCACTGGGCAATCACCAGATCCGGGCCGGAGATAATGAACAGCGGCGAGGCGATCGCGGGCAGGCGCAGGCGGTCTCGCAGGATGGGCGGCAGGGCCATGGTCGGTCGTCTCCGGCTTTGAATATACGCTGTAAATAGAACAGCCGTTCGGACTCGGCAAGAGGCGCGAGGGGGCGTCGGGTCGCAATATCCCCGCGGCCCGGCGGCGCCCTCGCTTGACGCACCTAACGGCAGGGGCGCATCACCCCAGCGGAATTGCTGCAACGCACTTGGGGAGATCGAAGGTTTGTCCGGGACGATCCTGCCGCTGGCCGATGACTTCGCGCCGCCCGCCCGTGAGGACTGGCTGAAGCTGGTCGAAAAGACCCTCAAGGGCGAGTCGTTCGAGGACGCGCTGGTCCGGCGCACGGCCGACGGCCTGAGCATTCAGCCGCTCTACACCGCGGAATCCGCCCCGGGCGTCGTGCGCGACCTGATCCCGCGCGACGCTGACCGGCCCTGGGACCTGCGCATGCGCGTGGCCCATCCCGACCCGCGTCAGGCCGCCGCCGAGGCGCTGAAGGACCTCGAAGGCGGGGCCGCGTCGCTGCTGGTGGCCATCGACCCGACCGGCCGGGACGGCGTCGCCGTCGGATCGGCGGAGGACCTGGGCAAGGCGCTCGAAGGGGTGCTGCTCGACCTTGCGCCGGTCGCCCTCGACGCGGGCTACCTCGGCCCGAAGGCGGCCGACTGGCTGGGGACCCTGGCCAAGGCCGCGCCGAACGCCCCGCTCGCCTTCCACATGGACCCGCTGACGACCTTCGCGCAGACCGGCGCGAGCCCGGGGCCGATCGAAAGCCATGTCATCTCGGCCGCCACCGTCGCCACGCGGCTCGCCGCCACCTACGGCAAGGCCAGCCTGTTCCTCGCCACCGGCCGGGCGGCCCACGAGGGCGGCGGCTCGAACACCGAGGAACTGGCCCTTATGACGGCGAGCGCGCTCGCCTACGCCAAGGCTATGGTTCGCGCCGGCCTGCCGATGGACGAGGCGTTCCGCCGCATCACGCTCGGCGTCAGCCTCGACGGCGAGTATTTCACCGGCATCGCCAAAGTGCGGGCGGCGCGGGCGCTGTGGTCCCGTCTGACGCAAGCCTGCGGCGTCGAAACGCCGGCGCGCGTCGAGGTCCGCTCGTCGCGCCGGATGCTGACCCGGGCCGACGCCTGGACCAACCTGCTGCGGCTGACCAGCGCCGGCTTCGCGGCCGCCGTCGGCGGCGCGGACGTCATCGTGCTGGGCGCCTTCACCGACGCCATCGGCCTGCCGACCGCCTTCGCCCGCCGCCAGTCGCGCAATACCCAGCTGGTGCTGATGGAGGAGAGCCATCTTGGCCGCGTGGCCGACCCGGCCGGCGGCGCCTGGTTCCTCGACACCGTCACGGACGAACTGGCCCGCGCCGCCTGGGCCGGCTTCCAGACCATCGAAGCGGCCGGCGGCGTCATCGCGGCGCTCCAGTCCGGCAAGATCGCCGAGGCGGTGAAGGCCAGCCAGGCCGCCCAGGCAGAGTCCTACGCCGACAAGTCGCGCAAGATCCTCGGCGTGACCGTGTTCCCCAACGCGGACGACAAGACCCCGGAGGTCGCCGTGGTCGACCCGTCCGCCTTCGCTGTCGCTGGCCCGGACCCAAGGCTGCCGGGACCGGATTCGGCCTGCACGCCCCTGACGCCCATCCGTTTCGCCGCCGCGTTCGAGGAGGCCTGAGCCATGAGCACCTTCCCCGACTTCACCACAGTCGACTTCGCGGCCGGCGCCGCGCCCGGCGCCGGGCCGGCGGGCGGAACGGTCTGGAACACTCCGGAAGGGGTCGCTGTCGCGGCCGCCTACGGTCCGCAGGACGTCGCCGGCCTGGACTTCCTGAACGGCTATCCGGGCCTCGAGCCGTTCGTGCGCGGCCCCTACCCGACGATGTACGCCACCAACCCCTGGACGGTGCGGCAGTACGCGGGCTTCTCGACCGCCGAGGACTCCAACGCCTTCTATCGCCGCAACCTGGCGGCCGGTCAGATGGGCCTGTCGGTAGCCTTCGATCTGGCCACCCACCGCGGCTACGACAGCGACCATGAGCGGGTGAAGGGCGACGTCGGCATGGCCGGCGTGGCCATCGACAGCATCCTCGACATGCGCACGCTGTTCGACGGCATCCCGCTCGACAAGATGAGCGTGTCGATGACCATGAACGGCGCGGTGCTGCCGATCCTGGCGCTCTACATCGTCGCGGCCGAGGAACAGGGCGTGAGCCCCGACAAGCTGCAGGGCACGATCCAGAACGACATCCTCAAGGAGTTCATGGTCCGGAACACCTACATCTATCCGCCCCTGCCTTCGATGCGGATCATTTCGGACATCTTTTCATACACTTCGAGCAAGATGCCGAAGTTCAACTCGATCTCGATTTCCGGCTATCACATGCAGGAAGCCGGGGCGACGGCGGACCTGGAGCTGGCCTACACCCTGGCTGACGGGATCGAGTATGTCCGCGCCGGCATCGCCGCCGGGATGACCGTCGACCAGTTCGCGCCGCGCCTGTCGTTCTTCTGGGCCATCGGCATGAACTACTTCATGGAAGTGGCGAAGATGCGGGCCGCGCGCCTGCTCTGGGCGCGGCTGATGAAGCGGGAGTTCGATCCCAAGGACAGCCGCTCGCTCTCCCTGCGCACCCACAGCCAGACGTCCGGATGGTCGCTGGCGGCGCAGGACGTGTTCAACAACGTCTCGCGCACCTGCGTCGAGGCGATGGCGGCGGTGAACGGCCACACCCAGAGCCTGCACACCAACAGCCTCGACGAAGCCCTGGCCCTGCCGACCGACTTCTCCGCCCGCATCAGCCGAAACACCCAGCTGTTCCTGCAGATGGAAAGCGGCACGACCGCCGTCGCCGACCCCTGGGGCGGGAGCTACTACGTCGAGCGCCTGACCCACGACCTGGCCGCCCGGGCGCTGGAGCACATCGACGAGGTCGAGAAGCTCGGCGGCATGGCCAAGGCCATCGAGCAGGGCCTGCCCAAGCTGCGCATCGAAGAGGCCGCGGCCCGCACCCAGGCGCGGATCGACAGCGGCCGCCAGAGCGTCGTCGGGGTCAACCGCTACAAGCCGGAGGTCGCCGACGACATCCCGGTGCTGAAGGTCGACAACACCGCTGTGCGCAACGCCCAGCTCGAAAAGCTGAGCCGTCTCAAGGACGAACGCAACGAAGCTAAGACGCAGGATGCGCTGGCCGCCCTTGAAGCCGGGGCCCGCGCCGACGGCAACCTGCTGGAACTGGCCGTCAACGCCGGCCGGGCCAAGGCGACCGTTGGCGAGATCAGCTATGCTCTGGAGAAGGTCTTCGGCCGGCACCGGGCAGAGATCAAATCGATCACGGGGGTCTATATGTCCGAGGCCGGATCCAACGCCCTGGTCGCCCGCGCCAAGGCCATGGTCGAGGCCTTCGAACAGGCCGACGGCCGCCGCCCGCGCATCCTGATCGCCAAGATGGGCCAGGACGGCCACGACCGCGGCCAGAAGGTCATCGCCACCGCGTTCGCCGATCTGGGCTTCGATGTCGACATCGGTCCGCTGTTCCAGACCCCCGCCGAAGCCGCCCGCCAGGCGGTGGAGAACGACGTCCATGTCGTCGGCGCCAGCTCGCTGGCCGCCGGCCACCTGACCCTGGCCCCGGACCTGATCGCCGAACTGGGCAAACAGGGCCGCCCGGACATCATGGCCGTGATCGGCGGCGTGATCCCGCAACAGGACTGGCAGGCCCTCAAGGACGCCGGCGTCGCCGCCATCTTCCCGCCTGGTACGGTGATCGCCGAGTCGGCCATCGAACTGCTGGAAAAGCTGAACCGGCAGCTGGGGTACGAGCAAGCGTAGGGGGCGGAGTTATTCCTTCTCCCTGCGGGAGACGGGACGTCAGCTGATCCCGGTCAGACCGGAATCCACCGCCAGCGTCTGGCCAGTCACGTAGACCGCCTCGTCGCTCATGAAAAACAGCGCCGCGTAGGCGATTTCCCAGCCGGTGGCCTGGCGACCGAAGAACTGGGGGGCGGTCCCGCGGCTCGGACGGCCCTGGGTCGCTCTCCGGCCAAGCGGCGTATCCACCAGGCCCGGCGCGATGATGTTGGCCCGCACGCCCTTGCGGCTGCCTTCCAGCGCCACATGCCGCATCAGTCCGCCCAGCGCCGCCTTCGAGGCGTCGTAGGCCGGCAGGCGCGAGCCGGCGACCAGGCCAGCGATCGAGGAAATGAACACGATCGAGCTGCCCTCGGCGAGCTGCGGCAGGGCCTCGCGGCAGCAGAGCATCGGCCCCCGCAGGTTCACCCCCAGCACCGCGTCCCACTCTTCAGCCTTGACCGCTCCGAGCCCCAGTCCGCCGACGCCGATGCCGACGTTGAGCACCAGGCCGTCGAGCCCGCCGAGGGTCTCGACCGCAGTCCCGACCATCCGCACGATATCGTCCTCGCGGCTTATGTCGGCCTGGATCAGACTGGCCTGCCCCCCTTCGGCGCGGATCAGGTCCACCGTCGCCTGGCCGGCCTCGGCGCTGCGGTCGGCGACAGCGACATCGGCGCCTTCCCGCGCGAACAGCATGGCCATGGCCCGGCCGTTGCCGACGGGATCGGTGTCCGCGTCCACCACCTGCTGCCCGCCGCCGACCACGAGGATACGGCGCCCGGTCAGGCGACCGCGCCCGGGCGCCTGGCCAAGGGACTCGGCGCTGTGGGGCCGCACATAGGGTTGTTTCTCGCTCACGACCGCTCCCTGTCCCGCTGTTTTGGCAAGACTAGGCAGGCATCGGTTGGCCGTCCACGGGTCAGGCCTTCCGGCGCGCCGGGCGGTTGATGGCGTTGACGATGAACATCAGCAGGACAACGGCGCCGACCGTCCAGGGCAGCGCCACGGTGACACCGGCCAGGGAGACGGTCGCGTCGCGGAAGGCCGGCCACCAGCCGGCGGCGAGGGTCTCGTTGAAGTCCGACATCCAGACCGCCGCGATCAGCACGATCAGCAGCACCCAGCTGACCCAGCCCAGGCCCCGGCCCCGCTTCAGCCGCTCCTTCTCCACCCGTTCGACATGAGAGGGCGGAACGCCGTGTCGCGCCTCGATGTCCTTCTGCAGGAAGTTGGCCGCCATCAGGTGGCCTTGCCAGAGCATGTCGACCAGATCAGGGACCAGCGGCAGCGGCACGCCGGACATGAGAACATCGACGCCGAGAACCCCGGCCATCTTGGCGATGGCGGAGAAGCTCGCGCCCGACCGGAGCGCTTGATAGAGCAGATAGATCGCCGCGCCGCCGGAGTAGATCAGTCCCGCGCCGGGGATCCAGGCCAGCAGGCCGTCCAGCCCGACGCCGAATGGCCCGAACCCGACGACACGGTCGGAGAGCTTCTTGATCGTCTCGGCCGATTTCCAGGCGCTGTGCGCGATGTCCCTGCTCATGGGACGCTAACCTAGGTCGGGCGAACAAGGTTCCGCTAGTAGGAAACGCTGGCGCGCGCGGTGACCGCCCATCCCGTTCCCGGCTCAGACCTTCGGGCTTTTCCCCAGGAAGACCACCCGGCGCTTTTCCTTGCCGGCGCGGACGCGGGCCATCAGGTCACGGTATTCCGACGAGGCCTGCGCCTGTTCGCGGCTGCCTTCGAAGTAGATCGTCTCGTCCATGTGGCGCAGCAGCAGGTCCGCGGCCCATTTATGACCGGTGAACAGGGCGTCGATAATGCCGCCGGCCTTGGGGATGATGGGCGCCAGGGTGTCGATCGCCAGGATCAGGGCCATCTCCGCCACGACCATCGGCGCGGCGCGGGCGCGGATGGCGTCCACGCAAAGCAGTACGGACGCGCCGCCGCTGTAGGCGATGCCGAGCGGCGGAATGAAGCCGAGCAGACCGTCCAGACCAATGCCGAACGGCCCGATCTTGACGATGCCGTCGGACATCTTCTTGGTCCGGTCGATACTGCTCTTGATGTTGTGCAGATCGAGGTGCGATCGGGCGAGGAACATCACAGCGTCTCCCGACGGCACAGGTCGCCGCCGTCGGGACCCACTCTGCAATAACCGTGTTGCGGCGCAAAGGGCGCTGGCGCGCTTTTCCCTCGCCGGCCCTCGGGATTGCCCCGAAGATTCCCCTGACAGGAGAACCCTCGCCGTTCGGCGCGTTTAGCCCTAATAGTAGAGGGTCGTTTCGACCGGGAGCCGCCGATGCTGATCACGACCACCCCGTTCATCGAGGGTCGGCCCGTGAAGGAATACAAGGGCGCGATCTACGCCCAGTCGATCCTTGGCGCGACAGTCACGACCGACCTCTGGGGCTCCATCCGCGACTTCCTGCACGGCAAGTCGCGGACCTATGAGAGCGCCCTCGCCCAGGCCCGCAACGATGCGATGAAGAACCTGACAAAAGAGGCCGAAAAGTCCGGCGCCAATGCGATCATCGGCGTGGACCTCGACTACAACACCGTCGGCCCGCAGGGGCAGATGCTGATGGTTTCGGTTTCGGGAACGGCCGTCGTCATCTAGACCGGGCCGGTGAGCCCGATCCCCGACATTGCAGGCCTCGAACGCGGCATCCTCGCCGGCGAACGCGCTGCGCTGGCGCGCGCCATTACGCTGGTTGAAAGCCGTCGCGCGGATCACCAGCTCGCCGCCCGAACCCTGCTCGAGCGACTCATGCCCCACACCGGAAAGGCGCAGCGGATCGGGATCACCGGCGTGCCCGGCGCCGGCAAGTCGACGACCATCGAGGCTCTTGGCTGCAACCTGACCGCGGCCGGGCATCGCGTGGCGGTGCTGGCGGTGGATCCGTCCTCCAGCCGAACGGGCGGTTCGATCCTCGGCGACAAGACGCGGATGGAGCGGCTGTCGGTCGATCCGGACGCCTACATCCGCCCCTCGCCCTCCAGCGGCACGCTCGGCGGCGTGGCGCGCAAGACCCGCGAGGCGATGCTGCTGTGCGAGGCGGCCGGTTTCGACGTGGTGATCGTCGAGACCGTGGGCGTGGGCCAGTCCGAGACCGTCGTCGCCGACATGGTCGACATGTTTCTCGCCCTGCTGATTCCCGGCGGCGGCGACGAACTGCAGGGGATCAAGAAGGGCCTGATCGAGATCGCCGACCTGATCGTGATCAACAAGGCCGACGCCGATCCGGAACGGGCGGAGCGATCGGCGCGGGAGTACCGGACCGCGCTGCATATCCTGACCCCCGCCTCGCCGGACTGGACGCCGCCGGTGATCACCGCGTCTGGACTGAAGAACGACGGGCTGGACAGGCTGTGGGCCCAGATCGAGCGCCATCGCGAGGTCATGGGCGCCAACGGCGACCGCGAGGCGCGTCGGGCGGCGCAGAACGCGCGCTGGATGTGGGCGATGGTCATGGACCGGCTGGAGGGCGCCTTCCGCGAGCATCCCCAGGTCGCGGCCCTGTCTCCCGACCTGGAACAACAGGTTCGCGCCGGCCGCCTGCCGGCTTCCGTCGCTGCCGACCGGCTGCTGAAGAGCTTCGGACTGTAGCCCCCCTTTGGAGGGTGGAGCCTGCTGCGACGGCGGCTCAAGTACGTGTTTGAGATGGCGCGAGGTGCATGATGATTTCGGTTCTGGCGATCGCGGCCGCCCTCGCCTGCCAGCAGACGCCGACCCCGGCGCCGATTGCAGCGCCCTCGGCTGCGCCGGCGTCCCCTGCGGCGCCGCCGCCTCTCGGCGCTGACCTGATCAAGCCGCGCGCCGCGCCGGGCGCTCCTCCGCCGCCGGTCATCAGAATGGCGCCGGGGATCGACTGGTCAAAGGAACCTGCGCCAAGGACGCCGCCGGCCTCAGCCGAGACGCCGTCGGTGGCCGACCTGTTCCGGGAGCGCAATGCGCGGGAAGCCGCGGCGCGGGCCGCTCCCCCTCCGGCTGCTCCCGTTCCCGATGGCGTCTATCGCTGCCGACGGACGGAGACGAGCATGGTCTGTGGCACCAGCGAAGACGCGATGAAGCGCGCCGAAGAGGACGCAAAGGCGGCGCTGAAGCGGATCGAAAGCCCGTCCACAGCGCCGAACTGACGCTCGGTCAGAGACCGGCCAGGCGGCTGGCCTGGGCCACCCACGCTTCACGACCGATGCGACCCATCAGCTTCAGCTCCTTGTCCAAGCCGGCGATCTCTTCCTCGGTCCAGGCGGCGATCTGGGCGAAGCGGGTCACGCCGCGCTCGGCCAGGGCGGCCGCCAGCTTGGGGCCGACGCCGGTCAGCGTGGTCAGGTCATCGGGGCTCATCGGCGCGACGGGTTCCGGCGCCAGGGCGGCCAGCACTTCGGCGACCGGCTCGGGCGCGGCCTCGACCAGGGTGTCGACAGCGGCGGCGACGGCCTCAGCCTCGGCTTCCATTACATCGACCACCGTTTCAGCGGCGACTTCAGCGGTCGCGACGACGGTCTCAACCACCTCGGTCGCAGCCTCGACCGCCGCTTCCGGCAGGGCCGTGAGGGCTTCGAGATTGGTCGGCTTGAAGAAGGTGCGGCTCCAGAAGTAAGCGGCGCCGACCGTGGCGGCTCCGGCGAACATCAGCCAGAGCGGCGAGATGGCGCCCATCGGCAGGGTCAGCATCTTTTCGGTGTCGGCGGTCGGGAAGACGGGCTTTTCCATGGGATATCTCCGTGGCGCGCGGAAAATTGTGCAGCGCAGCATATCACGGTTTCTCATTTCGCAAGTGCGAAAGATTCGTTACGGGCCTGTCCGCCAGACATCCCCCTTGCCGCCCGGTTCTCCCAGGCGCCGCGCCACCCAGAGGCATACGTCGGCCAGCGCCGGCTCGAGGCCGGCGGGCGGGTTCGCGATGACCATCGCGCAGCCATTCATCTTCATCGGATCAGTCAGCGGCTTGAGGCGGCTCTCGGCGACCAGCAGATCGGCGCCCGCCGGCTCGACCGAGCGCAGGAAGGCGTCGAAGGTCTCCAGATCCTTGAGCGGCAACCAGACAGCGATACAGGCGTCCGGCTTGAGCGCCAGGGCGGCGGCCATGGTCCCGGCGATCCGGGCGTAGTCGTCTCCGCGCTCGAACGGCGGATCGATCAGAATGAAAAGACGCCCGCCCTTCGTCGCCTCGCGCCGCGCCGCCTCGAAGCCGTCTGACTGGAGCGCCGTCGCACCCGCGAACGGCGCAAGCGTCTGGCCGAGCAGCGCCGCGTCATCGTCCCGAAGCTCGCAGGCGACATAGCGGTCACCCCGTCGCAGGCCGGTCGCGATCAGGCTCGGCGAGCCCGGATAGAAACGCACGCCACCGCGGGGATTGCCGGCCCTGACCGCCGCCTTCAGGGCGTCGAACGCGACCGGCGCGTCGTCAGCCGCCATCAGCCGGAAAATCCCCTGGGCCGCCTCGCCCGTTCGGCGGGCGAGCTCGCCGTCCAGATCGTAGCCGCCCGCTCCGGCGTGGGTGTCGACGACGGTCAGCGGGGAAGGATCGGCCCGCAGCGCCTCCAGCAGCAGCGTCAGGGTCGCGTGCTTGACCAGGTCGGCGAAGTTTCCCGCATGAAAGGCGTGGCGATAGTTCATCCCGCTTCTCTAGCGCAACTGGGCCGCTGCGCTAGGCTGGCGGCCATGTGCAACACCTTCCTTAGCCCTTCACAGCCTGAACGCGTCGAATGGGCGTTTTCGCAGCTGCGGATCCCCGTGCTCTGGCCGGAAGCGCCGAGGCCTAACCGCGGGATAACCGGCGACATTCGTCCGACCGATCCGGCCTGTGTCGTCATGCCTGAAGGCGAAGGCGGGCGCATGGACTGGATGGCCTGGGGCTTTCCGCGCGACAAGGGCGGGCCGGTGATCAACTTCCGCACCGAAGGCCGGGTCTTTCCCCTCGCCTCCCGCTGTCTGGTCATGGCGGCCGGCTTCTACGAGACCACCGATCCGGTCATCCCGGGCCAGAAGCGCAAGGACTGGTGGTTGTTCACAGTTCCCGGCGTTGAGATGTTCGCGCTCGCCGGCCACGTTCGGGGCGACCGGTTCACCGTCCTGACCTGCGAGCCCGGCCCCGATATCCAGCCGTATCACAGCCGCCAGCCTGTCTGCCTGTTGCCGGATCAATGGGCCGGCTGGCTGCACGGCGAACCGGAGGCAGACCTGCTGGCGCCCAGCCCGCCCGGAACGTTCACCGTCGCTCCAAGACCGACCTGACGTTGATTGACTCCACCAGAGCATAGAGAACAAAATGGGAACATCGAGGTTCTCATGGACGGCTCTCCCCATCTTTCCCAACGGCTTCATTCGGAGGCCGAGGTCCGCGGCTGGCCGATCGCGGCGGCGCTCAAGGCAGGCCTGCATCTGCGGGCGCGCTGCCTCAATGGCCGATGCGCGCGCGTCAGCGTGGTGGACACGGCCTGGTGGGCGGCGGGCAACGGCGCCGACGACCGGCTGCATATGCTCGGGCGAAGAATGCGTTGCTCGGCCTGCGGCGCGAGGGATGCCGGCATCGAAGTCTGGAGCGGCCCCGCACCGGAAGGGGCCTCGCCCGGCCCCTATGCCTTCCGCTGATCCCGGAATTTGCCGCCTTGCCGTTGCGGCGCCCGGAATTTTCACCTGACCGGCCTGTCGGGCGGGGTTAGAGTGATCGTAGATAACCTTGAATGACGTCCGGGGAGGGACGCGACATGGCCGGCACCAAGATGCGCTTTGGGGCATTCATCGCCCCGTTCCACCCGCTCCGCGAAAACCCCACCCTGGCGCTCGAGCGCGATCTGGAGCTGGTCCAGCACATGGACCGCCTCGGCTACGAGGAGGCCTGGATCGGCGAGCACCACTCCGCCGGCTACGAGCTGATCGCCAGCCCGGAGGTGTTCATCGCCACGGCCGCTGAACGGACGAAGCACATCCGCCTCGGCACCGGCGTGGCGTCGCTGCCCTATCATCACCCGCTGATGCTCGCGGACCGGATCAACCAGCTTGATCACATCACGCGCGGCCGGGTGATGTTCGGCGTCGGTCCGGGCGCCCTGCCCTCGGACGCCTTCATGATGGGCATCCCGGTTTCGGCCCAGCGCGATCGCATGGACGAGGCGATCGACGTCATGGTTCCGCTGCTGCGCGGCGAACTGGTGACGAAGAAGACCGACTGGTTCGAACTGAACGAAGCGCGTCTTCAAATGACGCCCTTCAGCCGGCCGTCCGTCGAAATCTGCGCCGCCAGCCAGGTCTCGCCGACCGGCGCGACCGCTGCCGGACGCCATGGCCTGGGCCTGCTGTCGATCGGCGCGACCCAGAGCGGCGGCTTCAATGCGCTGGCCTCCAACTGGGCCATCGCCGAGGAGAAGGCGAAGGAAAGCGGCCAGGTGATGAACCGCGCCGGCTGGCGCCTGGTCGGTCCCATGCATATCGCCGAGACCCGCGAACAGGCTCGCGCCGATGTCCGGCACGGCCTGGAGGACTGGCTCTACTATTTCCGCGAAGTCGCCGCCCTGCCGCTGGCGCCGCAGGACGGCACCGATCCGGTCGACGCCCTGATCGCCTCGGGCATGGCGGTGATCGGCACGCCGGAAGACGCAATCGCCCAGATCGAACGTCTGGAAGTCCAGTCGGGCGGCTTCGGCGCCTTCCTGTTCATGGATCACAACTGGGCCAACTGGGACGCCAAGCGGAAGTCCTACGAGCTGTTCGCCCGCTACGTCACGCCGAAGTTCCAGGATTTGAATTCCAACCGCGAAGCGTCGCTGACCTGGGCGGCGGAAAACCGTCCGCGGTTCATGGGCGAAGCCATGGCCGCCGTCGGCATGCGGGTGGCGCAACACATCCAGGCCAAGGGGACGGACAACATTCGCCCCGAGATTCTCGAAGCCATGGGGATGAACAAGAAGCCCGCCGCCGAATAGGCGGCGCCAAGGGCGGGCCTCGGCCCGCCCCCCGTTCAGGCCCGGTTGAACAACCCGCCGAGAAAGCGCTTTCGCTCTGGCTCGGGCTCGCCTGACAGCTGTCGGACCGCCTCTTCCAGCACCTTGCGACGGGCGGTTCTGTTTGTCGGGCGAGCAGCCTTTTCACGGGCGACCCGCAGCGCCTCATCGCCATGCAGCTTGCGCAGGATCTCAACCTCGATCCGCACCTCGCGTTCGAACGTCGCTCGTCGCGCTCTGTTGCCAAGCATCAGGACATCACCGGTTAGTCAGAGACTACCGTATTGCCCGATAGATGTGACAAACGATTGCCCATAATGGGGAGCGAGGCAATCGGTCGCATAACGCTGCGATGTGGGTCAAGCATTGGCCGAGATGCTCAGCTTTCGATCAGCATCCACCCAGGCGCAATCAAACGTCGACCGATATCGCAGGCGGGACGATCGACCTGACCACCGCTGCGAGAACATCCGGCGTCGTGTCGTCCAACAGGGTCAGGCCCGGCTGAGGCTGCAGACCACAGGCCGGCGTGGCGACGACAGGCACGCCGGCGGCAAGGGCGGCCAGCAGCGGTCGGGGACAATCTTCCACCACGGCCGGCTGGACCACCACTGCGACGCCTTCGAGCCAATCGCCTTCCGGCCGCAGGGTCCTGACGCCGTTCCAGAAGGCGGGCCCTTCCAGCAAGGCGCCCGTGAGAACGACCTCCAGATCAAGCGCCAGGGCCAGGTCCCGCACCACGCCAGCGCCCTTCCGGAACGCCGTCGGCCCGGGGAAGGCGACCCGTCGGCGCGGCGGACCGACCGGCGCCGTCACCGCCGGGCGGATCCAGTCCAGCAGTTCGGCCCTGTCCGGAAACAGGGCGGCGATGCCGGCATGCGGGGTGATGATGCGGCTTGCCGCAGCCAAGGCTGCCGTCTCGGCGTCGACGAGGGCGGGATCCGCCCGAAAATCTCTCAGGCTCGCCTGGTCCGGCGCCTGCGTATGGGCCGCATCAAGGCGGGCATGGAGCACCGCCATCGGAGTCCGGGTCATCAGGACGCTGAACCGCCGGCCGCCGAGCCGGCCGCTGCGCCACAGCGCGGGCAGCAGCGACTGCGCAACGACGACGTCGAGATCGTCCGGCGTCATCAGCCCCTCCAGGCGGGACGCGACTGCGGCGGAACCCGCCAGGTCTGCACGCCGAAGGCGCGGCCCCGCCCTGGCATGCCGCCGGACGGCCAGCGCCCTTGCCAGCGCCGCACCGCTCGCCGTACGCGCCAGCCCCGCACGCGGCCAGGCGTAGCGGGGCAAGGACCAGCGCTCGCCATCGAGTGGCGCGCCCAGGACGTCGCCCGCGCCGCGCATGCCGTGGCGCCAGGCCACCAGCTCGGGCCAGGTCTCGTCGACCAGCCAGACACGTCGTCCGGATGGTGACGCGGGTTGCGCCGGGGCGTGCCGGAAGCAGGCCTCCCGGCCGCAACTGTCGCAACTGCTGGCCACCGGGGGCGCGGGCGATGCGACCGGCGTTGTCGCCTTCCGGGGGGCGGGCGCCCGAACCTGAACGACGAGCATGTCCTTTTCGAGCACCACCTCCAGATGAAGCGGCGAGCCTGACCTGAAGCGCAGGTCGACATAGTTCCAGGCCACCGTCGCGTCCTGGCCATGCTCGGCCGCGGATCCGGGAACGATCCGGGAGTGGCCGTGCCGTTCGACGATGTCGCAGCCGGCCTGAAGGGCGGCGTCATAGAGCCCGTTGGACATCTGGCACAGGCCGCCACCGATCGCCGGCACAAGGCAGCCTTCCTTCAGCATGCGCCCGTCGACAAAGCCTCGCCGCCGGCTGGCCCGGCCGACGTGTCGCCAGAAGCTGAACACCTGACCCGCCGGCAACAGACCCTGGCCGATGGCGGCTGCAGCCCGCCGCAGGTTCTCGACCTTGCCACGCTGGTGGCGATGTTCGCGCGACCGGTCGTCCGACCAGAGCGGCGTGCGCGAAAGGCCCACCGTCACCCAGTCGACGGGAGCCGGACCAGCCTCAAGGCGCTTGAGGCCTGCGGTGAGATCGAGGACCGCACGGCGGGTCTGGAATACAGCGACCTTGGCCTGGAACAGGAGCGCCGACAGCCGGTCGGGCGTCTCCGCCCATGCCAGATCCGGATCATCGGCCAGCCCCTCGGTCATCGCCCCCGCCCACGCACGCGTCTAGCGGCGCTTGAAATCGCGAAGGATTTCCCGCGCCGCATTGTGACCCGGCGCGCCGGTGACTCCGCCGCCCGGGTGTGTCCCCGCGCCGCAAAGATAGAGGCCCTTCAACGGCCCGCGATAGGCGCCATGGCCGAGAACCGGTCGGGCGGAGAACAGCTGATCCAGGCTGAGCACGCCGTGCATGATGTCGCCATTGACCAGCCCGAAGGTCCGCTCCAGGTCGAGCGGGCTGTTGATCTGCCGGGCGATCACCGAGGCCTTGAAGCCGGGCGCCCATTTCTCGACCGTGTCGATCATCAGGTCGGCGACCTCCTCGCGGTGGTCGTCCCAGCTGCGGCCGCCGCTGAGCACCGGCTGGACATGCTGACAGAACAGGCTGGCGACATGCTGTCCCGGCGGCGCGAGGCTGTCGTCCACGACGGACGGAATCAGCATCTCGACAATCGGCTCTTTCGACCAGCCATGCTGGCGCGCGTCGGCATAGGCGCGTTCCATGTAGGCCATATCCGGCGCGATGATGATGCCGCCGGTCAGATGATCTCCGGGTTCGGGCAGACAGGCGAACCGCGGCAAAGCGCTGAGCGCCACGTTCATGCGGAACGTGCCCGAGCCCGACCGATAGCGGTTGATCCGCTCGTTGAAGTCCGCCGGCAGCAGCGCCGGGTCGAGCAGCTTGCGGAACAGTAGTTGCGGGTGGAGGTTCGACACAACCGACTTGGCCCGCAGTGTCTCCCCCGCCTCGGTGACGACGCCGACCGCACGCCCCTTCTCGGTAAGAACTTCAGCGACGCTGACGCCGGTGCGGATTTCCACGCCCTTCTCGCGACAGGCGGCCGCCATGGCCTGGGTGATCGCGCCCATGCCGCCAACGGCGTGACCCCATGCCCCCTTCTCGCCGTTCACCTCGCCGAAGACGTGGTGCAGCAGAACGTAGGCCGTGCCCGGCGTGTAGGGGCTGGCGAAAGCGCCGACGATGCCGTCGAAGCCCAGCACCGCCTTGATCGGATCACTTTCGAACCAGCCGTCCAGCCAGTCGCCGGCTGACTGGGAGAACATCGCCAGCAGATCGCGGCGGCCGGTCGTGTCGAGGTTGGAGATCCGCTTGCCGAGCATGGCGCTCTTCAGGAGCTGCGGGATCGCCTCGGCCAGGCTGCCCTGGGTCATGTTCGGCGGGCTCTGCAGCACCAGGTCGCGCAGGATGTCGGCGATCGCCTCGAGGCGCGCGTTGTAGGCGTCCAGCGCCTCGGCGTCCTTCACCGAGAACTTCGCGACCTCTTCCTTCGTTTTCCCGCCGCCCGTAGCGAGGTACCCCCCGTCCGCGGTCGGCAGGAAGTTGGAGACCTTGCGGTTGACGACCTTCAGCCCGTGCCGGGGCAGGTCGAGGTCAGCGATGACCTTCGGATTGAGCAGGCTGACCGTGTAGCTGGCGACGGAGTTGCGGAAGCCGGGGTGGAACTCCTCGGTCACCGCCGCGCCGCCGACGACGTCGCGGCGCTCGAGGACGGTCACCTTCAGGCCGGCCGAGGCGAGATAGAAGGCGCAGACGAGGCCGTTGTGCCCGCCTCCGATAATGATGGCATCGGTCATGGGGCCTGCAGAAAGTCAGTGATGGCGGGAAACGCGGCGCGATCCTGGATCAGGAACATGTGGCCGCCCTCGAACATGCGCAGCTGCGCGTTCGGAATACGGTCGGCCAGCCGCGACTGGGTTTCAGGCAACGCAATGCCGTCGTAGCGACCACCGCAGATCAGGGTGGGCGCGGTGATGGCCGCAAGCCGGTCCCAGACATCGTGGTCCTTGCGGGCCAGCAACTGCAGCTCGGCGCCCAGCGCGCGGCGCGGCTCATCGGCCCAGGGATTGTTCATCCGGAACGCCAGCATGGCCGCATAGGCGTCCGGATTGGCCGCCTGCCAGGCCGCGTCATGCCGGGTGTCCGAGATCGGGATCATTTTCCGGGCATCGGCCTCAGGGTCCAGGCCGATCAACGTGTGCAGCGGGTAGGAGGCCCCGCCCTCCCCGCCCGGAGACGTACAACAGAGCACCAGCTTGCGGATGCGTTCCGGATGACGAACCGCCAGCTCCTGGGCGACCATGCCGCCAAAGGACACGCCAATGACGTTGGCCGTCGCCCAGTCCAGCTCGTCGAGCAGACCGGCCGCATCCTCCGCGTAGTCGCCCATGCTGTAGGGGCCGTCGGGTTTGTCGGACTGGCCAAGACCGCGCTGGTCATAGGCGACCATGTCGAACTGCTTCGCCAACGGACCATCCAGGGGCCCCGGCTTGTTGCGCAGATCTGAGCCGCTGCCGGAAATGAACAGCAGGGGCTCGCCCTGGCCCCTTCGCTCGCTCCAGATCTGCAGACCATTGGCTGTGATGTAGCTCATGGCCTGATCTCTCACAGCACAGCGGTCGGGGAAAGAGGGGCGAGGTCAGACGGGCTTCAACGCCCTGTGCGGCCCGGTCGGTAGCGAGACGGCGACCCTGTCTCCGGGATGGACCTCGCCGCCGACGATCACGACGCCCATCACGCCGGCCTTGCGGACAGGCTCGCCCTTCGCGTCCCGACCGAGGCAGGCCTGCATCAGGCCCGGCTGCATCTCGTCCAGTTGGTGACAGGGATTGCGCAGGCCGGTGACCTCCACAACGGCGCTGGCGCCCAGACACAGCAAGGCGCCCGCGGGCAGACCCAGGAGGTCGACGTCGCGGGTTGTGATGTTCTCGCCCATGGCGCCGGGCTTGATGTTGAAGCCGCCTGTCGCCAGTTCATCGAACAGTTCGGCATGGATCAGGTGGACCTGACGGAAGTTTGGCTGGGCCGGGTCCCTCGCCACACGGGAGCGATGCTTCACCGTTGCGCCGGCATGGACATCCCCCTCGACGCCGAGACCGGCGACCAGGCGGATTAGCGGCTGGTTGGACTTCCCCGGGCCGTGCCGGTCGCCCCGGCTGACAGCGACGACAGATCCCATCGGCTAGGGCTGGGCGGCTCGGCCGGTGATGGTGAAGCCGGCGGGCGCGGCCGTCTCGTAGTGATCGGCGTGGTACATATCCATGTAGATCAGGCTCTCCGCGGGCAGACCGCCGTCCGGACAGACCACGCGATAGCCGTCGATGATCGAGCCGAACACGCCGGCGCCGAAGTTGCCCACCCGGCCGTAGGTTGGCCGCGCGCCGTTCGAACAGCGCAGCCGTTCAAGATAGGCCCGCTGACCGGCCGGCATGTTGACGCGCACAGGGTTGTCCCGGCTGCCGAGCGGATACGCCGACGCCTTGCGAATGCGGGCCGCAAGCTCGGGTCCGCTCACACGGCCGCCCGTCAGGAAAGAGAGATCCGAAGCCCCGGAGGGCGGCGGCGGGGTCGTAGTCGCACAGGCCGCCAGCCCGAGTGTCAGCAGGATCGCCGTTGTCGCCGCCAGTCTCATGTCACAAGCCCCGGGCTGCCAAGGCGCCGACGCTCCCGCGCTTTGCGACCCGGATCAAGAGTAACGGCAGGCAGAAACGACAAAACCCGCCAGACCAGGGTCCGACGGGCTTGAAGAATTTGGTTGCGGGAGCAGGATTTGAACCTGCGACCTTCAGGTTATGAGCCTGACGAGCTACCGGGCTGCTCCATCCCGCGGCAATCCGGACGTAAGTAATCGTTATGAAGGGTCAACTGGAAGACATTTCATTCGCATCCCTTCGGCGGACCTGGCGGCGACCTACTCTCCCGCGCCTTGAGACGAAGTACCATTGGCCCTGGGGGACTTAACGACCGAGTTCGGAATGGGATCGGGTGGGGAACCCCCGGCATAGCCACCAGGTCGGCGGAAGGGATGTGAATGAATGAGAAGACATCATTGCCGCAAATACGGCGCTTCATGAGTTCAACTAAGAACGATCAAGCCTATCGAGCGATTAGTACCAGTAAGCTGCATGCCTCGCGGCACTTCCACACCTGGCCTATCAACGTGGTGGTCTACCACGGCTCTCAGCGAGACCTTGTTTTGAGGTTAGTTTCCCGCTTAGATGCTTTCAGCGGTTATCTATTCCATACTTAGCTACCCTGCTGCGCGGCTGGCGCCACGACAGGTCCACCAGAGGTATGTCCATCCCGGTCCTCTCGTACTAGGGACAGATCCTCTCAAGTCTCGTACACCCACGGCAGATAGGGACCAAACTGTCTCACGACGTTCTGAACCCAGCTCACGTACCACTTTAATCGGCGAACAGCCGAACCCTTGGGACCTGCTCCAGCCCCAGGATGTGATGAGCCGACATCGAGGTGCCAAACTTTGCCGTCGATATGGACTCTTGGGCAAAATCAGCCTGTTATCCCTAGAGTACCTTTTATCCGTTGAGCGATGGCCCTTCCACGCAGGACCACCGGATCACTATGGCCGACTTTCGTCTCTGCTCGACTTGTCAGTCTCGCAGTCAGGCGGGCTTATGCCATTGCACTCGACGACCGATTTCCGACCGGTCTGAGCCCACCATCGCGCGCCTCCGTTACACTTTAGGAGGCGACCGCCCCAGTCAAACTGCCCGCCACGCCATGTCCCGGACCCGGATAACGGGCCGCGGTTAGACGTCAACAACAATAAGGGTGGTATTTCAAGGTTGGCTCCCCCGAGACTGGCGCCCCGGATTCATAGCCTCCCACCTATCCTACACATGTTGTTGCTAACGCCAAGGCGAAGCTGCAGTAAAGGTTCATAGGGTCTTTCCGTCTGACCGCGGGTACCCCGCATCTTCACGGGGAATTCAATTTCGCTGAGCCCATGCTGGAGACAGTGGGGAAGTCGTTACGCCATTCGTGCAGGTCGGAACTTACCCGACAAGGAATTTCGCTACCTTAGGACCGTTATAGTTACGGCCGCCGTTTACCTGGGCTTCAATTCAGAGCTTGCACCCCTCCTTTTAACCTTCAGGCACCGGGCAGGCGTCAGACCCTATACGTCGCCTTGCGGCTTCGCAGAGCCCTGTGTTTTTGATAAACAGTCGCTACCCCCTGGCTTGTGCCACTCTACAAAGGTTGCCCTAAGCAGAGTCACGCTTATCCCGAAGTTACGCGTGCAATTTGCCGAGTTCCTTCAGCATGGTTCTCTCAAGCGCCTTGGTATACTCTACCTGCCCACCTGTGTCGGTTTCGGGTACGGTCTCCGCTGGAGTTATTTCCTGGGACCCCTTCCCTGCCCTTCCAATCCAATAAGGTCAGACAAGTTACGGGATCCGTCACTTCCAGCTGGTCCAGGAATATTAACCTGGTTCCCATCGACTACGCCTTTCGGCCTCGCCTTAGGGGCCGACTAACCCTGCGCAGATTAGCTTTACGCAGGAACCCTTGGGCTTTCGGCGAGAGTGTCTCTCACACTCTTTATCGCTACTCATGTCAGCATTCTCACTTCCGATACCTCCAGCCAGCCTCGCAGCTGACCTTCACAGGCTTACGGAACGCTCCGCTACCGCATGCACAAAGTGCACACCCATACCTTCGGCGTCTGGCTTGAGCCCCGTTACATTTTCCGCGCAGGATCGCTTGACCAGTGAGCTGTTACGCTTTCTTTAAATGATGGCTGCTTCTAAGCCAACATCCTGGTTGTCAAAGCAATCCCACATCGTTTCCCACTTAGCCAGAACTTGGGGGCCTTAGATGATGGTTAGGGTTGTTTCCCTTTTCACGACGGACGTTAGCACCCGCCGTGTGTCTGCCCGATAGTTCTCTTGGGTATTCGGAGTTTGGTTAGAATTGGTACCACTCGCGCAGCCCGCATCCATCCAGTGCTCTACCCCCCAAGGAATACATCGAACGCACTACCTAAATAGTTTTCGCGGAGAACCAGCTATGTCCAGGTTTGATTGGCCTTTCACCCCTATCCACAAGTCATCCCAGAATTTTTCAACATTCACGGGTTCGGTCCTCCAGTAAGTGTTACCTTACCTTCAACCTGCTCATGGATAGATCACCTGGTTTCGGGTCGTCATGCGACGTACTTATTCGCCCTATTCAGACTCGCTTTCGCTACGCCTACACCTAACGGCTTAAGCTTGCACGGCACATGAAGTCGCTGACCCATTATACAAAAGGTACGCCGTCACCGCGCTTGGCGGCTCCGACTGCTTGTAGGCTTCCGATTTCAGGTTCTATTTCACTCCCCTTGTCGGGGTGCTTTTCACCTTTCCCTCACGGTACTTGTTCACTATCGGTCATTGAGGAGTACTTAGGCTTGGAGGGTGGTCCCCCCATGTTCAGACAGGATTTCACGTGTCCCGCCCTACTCGAGTCTGTCGCTAATTGACGCCTACGGGGCTATCACCCGCTATGGCCGATCTTTCCAGGATCGTTCGGCTTTATGTCACGACAGCACTGGCCTGGTCCCGGTTCGCTCGCCACTACTACGGGAGTCTCGGTTGATGTCCTTTCCTCCGGGTACTGAGATGTTTCAGTTCCCCGGGTTTGCTTAATAACCCTATGTATTCAGGTCATTATACCTTTCAACGATCGACCAAACCCGGCCCTGACCGAAGTCAGGAACGAATTGGCAGACCGTAAAGGTGGGTTTCCCCATTCGGAGATAGCCGGATCAAAGGGTGCTCGCGCCTCCCCGGCTCTTATCGCAGCGTGCCACGTCCTTCATCGCCTCTCAATGCCAAGGCATCCGTCAGAAGCCCTTATGCGCTTGATCGTTCTCAGCAAAACTCATGAACAGCTATGAGCCGCCGAACCTCTAGGGAGATCCGGTCAGCACTGCTCATGCGCTTTGTATTTGTCAGACAATGATGTCTTCTCAGGTCCGCCCTCTAAACGCGTTTCGTCCCCAAGGGGAGACGAAGGCGCCGGACTGACCCTTCATTTACGATGTCATTTCGCAGATCCGCGAAACGCGGCTGCAAACTGTCATTCCCGATCGCGAGAATATCCTTCCGAATGAAGGATGGTGGAGCCAGACGGGTTCGAACCGACGACCTGATGCTTGCAAAGCACCCGCTCTACCAACTGAGCTATGGCCCCTTAATCGTAAGGGAGCGCCCAGGAGAGCTGTCATCGATCCGGCCGTAAGGAATGTGGTAGGCCCGGGCAGACTCGAACTGCCGACCTTACGCTTATCAGGCGTACGCTCTAACCAGCTGAGCTACGGGCCTATAGCGGCCGCTCAGGACTGATAGCCCAACTGCTTGGGAAGCGCCCCTGGCTCGCGATCGCATCGCCGGCCCAATGGCCGACGATGAATGGAAAGAGAAACGAAGACGGCGACGTTCTGCACCTGTGTAATGTTCTTAGACGTCTCAATAGGCCGTGAGACCTGGAGAAACATCCTTAGAAAGGAGGTGATCCAGCCGCAGGTTCCCCTACGGCTACCTTGTTACGACTTCACCCCAGTCGCTGACCCTACCGTGGTCGACTGCCTCCTTGCGGTTAGCGCATCGCCTTCGGGTAGAACCAACTCCCATGGTGTGACGGGCGGTGTGTACAAGGCCCGGGAACGTATTCACCGCGGCATGCTGATCCGCGATTACTAGCGATTCCAACTTCATGCTCTCGAGTTGCAGAGAACAATCCGAACTGAGACGACTTTTGGGGATTGGCTCACCATCGCTGGCTTGCAACCCTCTGTAGTCGCCATTGTAGCACGTGTGTAGCCCACCCTGTAAGGGCCATGAGGACTTGACGTCATCCACACCTTCCTCCGGCTTACCACCGGCGGTCCCTTTAGAGTGCCCAACTAAATGATGGCAACTAAAGGCGTGGGTTGCGCTCGTTGCGGGACTTAACCCAACATCTCACGACACGAGCTGACGACAGCCATGCAGCACCTGTGTCCTGGTCCCCGAAGGGAAAACTGCATCTCTGCAGCGGTCCAGGCATGTCAAAAGGTGGTAAGGTTCTGCGCGTTGCTTCGAATTAAACCACATGCTCCACCGCTTGTGCGGGCCCCCGTCAATTCCTTTGAGTTTTAATCTTGCGACCGTACTCCCCAGGCGGAGTGCTTAATGCGTTAGCTGCGTCACCGACATGCATGCATGCCGACAACTAGCACTCATCGTTTACGGCGTGGACTACCAGGGTATCTAATCCTGTTTGCTCCCCACGCTTTCGAGCCTCAGCGTCAGTATTGGGCCAGTGAGTCGCCTTCGCCACTGGTGTTCTTCCGAATATCTACGAATTTCACCTCTACACTCGGAGTTCCACTCACCTCTCCCAAACTCAAGATAGCCAGTATCAAAGGCAATTCCAAGGTTGAGCCCTGGGCTTTCACCTCTGACTAAACTATCCGCCTACGCTCCCTTTACGCCCAGTAATTCCGAGCAACGCTAGCCCCCTTCGTATTACCGCGGCTGCTGGCACGAAGTTAGCCGGGGCTTCTTCTCCGGGTACCGTCATTATCGTCCCCGGTGAAAGAATTTTACAATCCTAAGACCTTCATCATTCACGCGGCATGGCTGCGTCAGGCTTTCGCCCATTGCGCAAGATTCCCCACTGCTGCCTCCCGTAGGAGTTTGGGCCGTGTCTCAGTCCCAATGTGGCTGATCATCCTCTCAGACCAGCTACTGATCGTAGCCTTGGTGAGCCTTTACCTCACCAACTAGCTAATCAGACGCGGGCCGCTCTAATGGCGATAAATCTTTCCCCCGAAGGGCACATTCGGTATTAGCGCAAATTTCTCTGCGTTGTTCCGAACCAAAAGGCACGTTCCCACGTGTTACTCACCCGTCCGCCACTAATCCCGAAGGATCCGTTCGACTTGCATGTGTTAGGCCTGCCGCCAGCGTTCGCTCTGAGCCAGGATCAAACTCTCAGGTTGAGTTGACCGCTAACCCAAAATTACCGACCTCAGTTGGAATACCGAGATCAATCGTTCTGGTTTTGCATAGTATCTTGACGAGTTCCCATTCACATCGACCACCCAACCGAAGCTGGGCAGCCTATATTCATGGTGTCTTCAAGAGACCGCAATTGTCAGCGTATCGAGGACATACTTGCTATGTCCGCAAAACGCCGCCGCCTGCGTTTCTCTTTCCAAATCAACGATGTCAAAGACCCGACCGGGTTGCCCCTGCCCACCGTTTAGCGCCCGGTGTCGGCGAGGAGCGGCGTATCTAGTCGCTCCGTTTTTCCGTGTCAACCGACTTCTTTCGAAGCATTCCGGTTTCCGCGGATCCCGTCGTTCCGGAGTGAACCGGGTCGGCGGGAGAGCGGCTTCTAAATGAACCCGCCCAACCAAGTCAACCTGTTCTTTTTGGAAGAACCGATTTTCTCGAACCCTTCAGATCGGAAACTTTCCGAACCCTCCAGGGGGCGGCCTCTATACTTAGAAGCCTTAACCCAAGTCAATCTGCTCTATTTAAATATAGAACCGATGTTCTTGGAGCGCCGCGCGGAAACCTTCCGTCTGGCAAGGAGCGGCGCTTCTAGTCGAAGCCCCATCCCTCCGTCAACCGACCTTTTTCAGTTTCCGTGTTCGTCCGACCGAAGCTGGAACAAGCACGCAAACAGGGCGAAGGGCCGCCGAGGGGCTTCCCTCTTGAGTAACCGTCACCGAGTCGATTGAGGCTGCGGAACCTAGCGGCCGAACCTGCGAAAATCAAGAGCCTTTAGGGCTTTCGATGTTCGCCGGCGGGCTGCGGCTCCGAGCGAGCGCGGCGTATATCGGCCCGTGCCGCTGACTCGCAACCCCTGACGTTCAGAATTGTGCGCCGGCGCGGTGGTCGGGCGCTTGCGAACCCTCCCCCCGGTCTGCAAACACTGCGGGGGGAGACGCTCTTACCTATGCTGTCACACAAGGCCCGGTATGCGCTCCGTGCGCTCGTTGAACTCACGCGTGAGGACGGTGGCCAGATGACGGCGGCCGATCTGGCGGTGCGGGCCGACGCGCCGCGCAAATTTCTCGAGGCCATCCTTCTGGAGCTGTCGCGCCGCGGGATCATCCGGAGCCGGCGCGGCAAGTTTGGCGGCTACGCCCTGGCGCGCCCGCCGCAGGACATCTCTTTCGCGGAGGTGATCCGCGTGATCGACGGCCCGCTGGCGCTCGCCCCCTGCGTCAGCCGCACGGCGTTCCGCAAGTGCGATGACTGTCCGACGCTTGAGGGCTGCTCTCTTAGAGAGGCGCTTCTGCGCGCCCGCGACGCAACGGCCGGGGTGCTCGACCAGTACAGCCTGGCGGACGCCGCGAAGGCCGGAGCCGCAGAGATCCCGGGCGCGCCGGTCTAGCCGGCGGAGATATAGGCCTTCAGGCCGCTCGCCTCGGCCTCGACCTCGTCAATCTTGTGCTTCACCAGGTCGCCGATCGAGATGATTCCCGCCAGCCGGCCGTCGCGCATGACCGGAAGATGGCGGATACGCCGGTCCGTCATGCGGCTCAGCAGCGAGTCGACGGTCTCCGACAGGGTCGCGAACACCACGTCGCGCGACATACATATGTGGATGGGCCGCGTCAGGGCGCCGCCGCCCTCCTCCGCGACCATGCGGACGATGTCACGTTCGGAGACGATTCCGACCACCGAGTCCCCGTCGACCACCACCATGGCCCCGACGCGGCGGGAATGAAGCAGGGCGGCGACCGCGCCCACCGTCTCGGCGGGCCCCGCGGTGAAGACAAGGTCGCCCTTGTCCTTGAGGATCTGGGAAACGAGCAACGCCGGCACCTCCCGCCTTATAAGTCTGTTTCACGAAGGCTCTCGCAAACCGGCCGGAGAATCAACGCTCTTCCCTGTAACCAGTCCGTGCGAGACGCGTAAACGGACCAATCAGCAGCAATCCTGTCAGGAAGCCGGCGATGTGCGCCTGCCAGGCGATGTTGAAACCGTCCGCGAACAGCCCGGTCAGGGCGATCAGCAGGTTCAGCACCACGACAACGGCGATCTGGGTCCGGACGGGGCCGTCGAAAACGCCCCACAGGCCGCGCCACCTGCCGAGCAACCGCGCCGCGCCGCCCCAGAGACCGCTGACTGCGCCTGACGCGCCGATCACCTGGATGGAGGGGTCGGCGGTCGTGGCCAGATAGCCCAGCCCTCCCCCGACGCCACAGACCATGAAGTAGAGCAAAAATGCCCCGGCCGCCCGCGGACCCGGTCCAAAATGCCGGGCGACGGCGGGACCGAAGGCCAGGGCCGCGCCGGCGTTCATGAAGATATGAATCAGGCTCCCGTGCAGAAAGACATGCGTCAGCAGCGTCCACCAGTGCCCTTCAGCCAGCGCAGCGCCTGACAGGGCGAGGCTCGAAACGGAGCCCTCGGACAGGCCGTAAACCTGTACGCCATAAGCGATTGCGAGCAGCGCAATGAGCGCCAGACTGATGCCCGGCGCGTTGAACATCGGCTCCTCCGAAGGAGCCTCGGTCGGCGTCGGATCGTCCTGCGATTCGCTCACTCAAATTCCTTCCGCCTTAACCAAATCAGCAAGGGTTCGCCCGCAGGATGAAAGCTGTCCTGTTTTGGCACGCTCATTGCTTGTGCGCTGGCGTGCACTTTACCCGCGCGGAGCTTTTTTCCATGGCAGCGTTCTCGACCAAGAGGCTTTTCACCGCAGGCGCTGCGATGGTGATCGGCGGGCTGGTCTTCGCCTCGGCCGCCCAGGCCCAGCAGATGAGCACCAACTCCGCCTCTTTCAATGCCGGGTACGGCCGCGTCGCCGGCCAGGAGAACCGCGGCGTCGAGTACGGCACGCGCGATTCCTCGAACAACCGGCTGATCGTCGACGGCATCATCCAGAGCGGTGAGACCCAGAGCAGCTTCTCGGCCATGAGCGGCGGAGTGTTCAGTTCGGGGTCCGGCGTCGGCGGCGGCGGTTCGACGGCCATCGGCAACAATCTGGTCGTGATCACCCAGGGCAACTGGAACACCGTGATCGTGACCTCGGTCCAGACCAACACCGGCGACGTGACCGCCGGTGTGACCACGAGTGGAGGCAACTGATGACCGGCGCCGGGGCGCGCGTCGGCGCGCTGCTTTCCGCGGCCTCTCTGGGCCTCTCGGCCTGCGTGACCCCCACCGCCGGTTCCGACGGTCTGTACGCCACGCCCATCGGCACGGCGCCGGTGACGGCGAACCCGACGCCCTACACCTCGGCGCTGGTCTGCATCGCCCAGTACGCCCGGCAATATAATCTGCGCGCGCCGCGCATCTCGGTCGGCCGCATCAGCGACATGACCGGCAAGGAAGAAGCCGACGGGTCCGGTCGCAAGATCACCCAGGGCGCCTCGCTGATGGCGATGACCGCCTTCGCCAAGGCCGGCATTCCGCTCGTCGAGCGGTTCGACACCTCGGTGTCCGAGCTCGAGCTGAAATACGCCAACAACAAGCTGATCACCGACGGGCCGACGCCGGGCGTCGACGCGCCGGCTGACCCCCGCAAGATCTTCTCCGGCCAGGTCGCCGGGTCGGACTTCTATGTCACCGGCGGCATCACCGAGCTGAACTACAACATCCGCTCCAGCGGCGCCGACGTGCTCGGCGGCGACACCGGATCCGACGGCGCCAAGGGCAGCTTCCGCGCCCGCATCTTCGTGATGAACATCGCCATGGACCTGCGGCTGGTGAACACCCGCACGCTCGAGGTGGTGGACGTCATCTCCTATCAGAAGCAGATCGTCGGCCGCGAAGTCGGCCTCGGCCTGTTCGACTTCCTCAATGGCAACGTCTTTGACGTGTCCGCCGGCACCGGCGCGCTCGAGCCGGTCCAGCTGGCCGTCCGCGCGATGGTCGAGCGGGCCACGGTGGAAATGTCGGCCAACCTCTACGGCATGCCCGGACCGCAATCCTGCATGACCGTCGATCCGCTCGGCGGCGCGACGACGGGGGCCACAGGCGGCTTCACGCCCGCTTACAACAATCTGGGAACCAACAATGCCGCGACCCGCGAAGACCCTAATCGCTGGAACGATGGCCGTTCTACCGGCGATCGCGCTCCTCTGCGCGGCCGCTACTAGCCAGGCGCAGACCCCGCCCAGCGAGGTCATCAACAACCAGATCCAGCTGGGCGACGTCTTCTCGACCCAGGTTCTGAACGTGGTCGAGGTGACCGACGGCGTGGGGGCCGAGACGTCGGCCACCGGCAACAACCTGATCGGCTCCACCGAAGGCGCCGACCTGAACATCACCTCGAACCAGACCATGGCCGGCTCGACGATCGCCTCGACGGTCGCCAACGTGACGACGGGGATGGGCGCCAGCTCGCAGATCAACACCAGCGCGATCGGCAACGCTCTAGAGGCGGGGACGACCGAAGGCACCATGGTCGGCATCTACACCCAGATCGCCACCGCGGCGCCGAATGTGACGGCGACCGGCATGCTGGAAGCTGAAGCCGCCGAGGGCGGCGACATCGGCATGGCCACGACGGCCGCCGCGAACAGCGTGTCCCTCGGCCTGACCAACGCCTCGGCGGGCGTGCTGGTCAACCAGACCAGCAGCGCCTCGGTCCTCGCCGACGGCGGTTCGGTCGTGCAGTACGTCAGCGGTACGGCGGACGTGTCGGGCATGGCGTCCGGCAACAGCATGAGTCTGGTCGGCACGGAGTCGTCCGCCGCCCGCGCCATCGTCTTCCAGAGCAATACGGCCGCCCTCACCCAGGCCAGCCAGTTCACCGCCTATGGCAACGTCCAGACCGCCAGCACCAGCGCCACGGCCAGCGGCAACGTCGCCGCCACGACCAATGAGGGCGCGCTGCTGGATCTGACGTCGACCCAGTTCAACCAGTCCTATGTCCGGGCGCAGGCCGAGGGCAGCGCCTACCAGTTCGGCGAAGGCGCGGCGACGGCCTACGGCGTCGGCAACTCGGTCCTGGCCGGCAATGCCGGCGAAGCCGTGGTGCTTGAGAACGTCCAGCTGAACACCGGCGGCGGAGTCGAGGCGATCGCGCAGTTTGATGGCGCGGACGGCTATGACGGCTATGCGCGCGCAACCGCCGTCGGCAACGATGTGACCGGCTACGCCTGCGCAACCTGCTACGGTCAGATGACCATCGGCAGCACCCAGACCAACAACGCCGACGTCGGCGCCAGCGCCACGACCAATGTCGGCGCCGGCCGGGCCATCAACAGCACCTCCACCGCCGTCGGCAACAACGCCAGCTTCTACGTGACGCGGCCGGGGTCGTAGGGTCGGAACCGGCTCAGGACAGCCACCACCTGACCAGTCCAGCCAATGCACAGGCCAGGATCACCAGCACGACATTCGCCTTGAAGCGGATCAGCGCGACGCCCGCGGCGAGCGCGATGGCTGTCATGATCAGATCGAGGCTGGTCGGATCGGGCAGCCAGACGCTGCCGCCCCATGGCCAGCGCCAGGCCGTGCTGCCCGCAAACAGCACATGCACCGCGAACCAGACCGCCAGACTGGCGATGACGCCCAGCACCGCCGCCATGACTGCGCCCAGCGCACCCCGCGCCCGCGCGCTGCGTCGAAGGGTCTCGGACCAGGGGGCGCCGGCGAAGATGAACAGGAACGACGGGATGAAGGTCTGCCACAGCGCCATGGCCGCGCCGGCCACCGCCCAGCCCGCCTTGCCGCCCGTCGCGTTCCAGCCCGCCATGAAGCCGACGAACTGGTTGACCAGCACCAGCGGCCCGGGCGTGGTTTCCGCCAGACCCAGCCCGTCGACCATCTGGGCCGTGGTCAGCCAGCCCTGCGCCTCGACCGCCTGCTGCTGCAGCCAGGCCAGCAGGGCGTAGGCGCCGCCGAAGCTGGTCGCCGAAAGGGCCGCGAAGACAGCGCCGACGCGGGTCAGCCAGTGTCCGTCGCCGAGGATCAGGGCGCTGGCCAGCAGGGGCGACAGCCACAGCGCCGCCCAGACCAGCACGGTCGCAAGGGTCCTGCGGCGTCCCGGCCGGGCGCCGACGGCCACAACCGGGCCGCCTGGGGCGTCAGACGCGCCACGAACGGCGCCGAAGATGCCCGCCAGGAGCACCACAAGCGGGAATGGCAAGGCGAACAACGCCAAGGCGATGAAGGCCGCCCCGGCGATCAGGACCTCAGTCCGCCCCTTGAGCGCCCGCTTGCCCACCCGCATCAGCGCCTCGGCCACCAGCGCCAGCACCGCCGCCTTGACCCCGCCAAAGGCTGCCGCGACCGGCGCGACGTCGCCATGCGCGGCATAGAGCCAGGACAGGGCCAGCAAGATCGCAGCGCCCGGCAGCACGAACAGGGCGCCTGCGATCAATCCGCCGAGGGTTCCCCGCAAGAGCCAGCCGACATAGGTCGCCAGTTGCTGCGCCTCGGGCCCGGGCAACAGGGTGCAGAAGCTCAGCGCATGCAGATAGCGCGGCTCGTCAACCCAGCGCTTCTCGTCGACGAACGTGCGGTGCATCAGGCTGATCTGGCCCGCCGGCCCGCCGAAGCCGAGGCAACCGATCTTCAGCGAGGTCAGCGTCAGCTCTCGCAAGGTCGGCGGCGGGGCGGGAGATTGTGGCGTTCCAGCCATGTCGAGCCTCCGGACAAGCAGGCATCGACGGTGCTTGGGCATGGCGCCTGATCGGGAGACCGTTTCACCCCGATGACCGGAGTATTCGCGATTCCGGAGGCGGCCGGAAGGGCGCCCTGCCGCTTGGCAGACGGCAATCTATCGGCATAGACTATGCCAACTTATTCGAGGCCGGTCGCGGCCCGGCTGGAGGCGCTTGATGATCAATCCCTGGCTCTGGGCCGGCGCCCTGGCGGTCTATGTGCTGTTTCGCGCCTGGTACGACAACTGGCGCGGCCCCCTGAAGCCTGCCGAGGTCGAGGCGTTCATGGCCCGGGTCGAGGCCGGCAAGAGCGCCGAGCACAACGACCCGGCTATCCTGCGCGCCTTCCTGGAAGCGGACGACGGCCGCGAGTTCTTCATGTTCAACCTGGTCAAGGTCGCCACCGGCGAGGCGCCGCACCCGGAAACCGGCGCGCCGACGCCCCGTCAGGCACTGATGCAGCGCTACACTCGCACCTTCATGCCCGCTCTGCTGGCCCGGGGCGGCCATCCCGCCCTCGCCGCCCGCAAGGTCGCCGGCTACGTCGACGCCTGGAAGGTCGGCCCCGACCCCGGCTGGTCGATCATCGGCTACATGCGCTATCGCAGCCGCCGGGACATGATGGTCATGGCCACCCATCCGAAGTTCCAGAGCATCCATGATTTCAAGATCCTCGGCACGGCGGAGACCTTTTCCTTCCCGACCCGGCCGATCCTGATGCTGCTGATGCCGCCGCGCCTGTCCGTGGCCCTTGTGCTGCTGCTGGCCGCGGCCTTCGCGCAGATCGCCCTGCTCGTCACCTGACCCGGAGACCAACAATGGACACCGTTTCCCTGAGCGGCGCGCCCGGCTCGCCCTACAGCCGCAAGATGCTCGCCGTGCTGCGGTACCGGCGGATTCCCTACAAGCTGTTCTGGCCCGGTCGCGAACCTGTCGGTTATCCGGTCCCGAAGGTCCGCCTGCTGCCGACCTTCTACCTGCCGGGCGACAACGGCGCGCTGACGGCCGTGACCGACTCGACCCCGCTGATCCGCCGCTTTGACCGTGAATACAGCGACCGGCTCCTGCGCCCGGCCAGCCCCGCCCTCGCCTTCCTCGACGCGCTGCTCGAGGACTACGGCGACGAGTGGCTGACCAAGGCGATGTTCCACTACCGCTGGGCCTACAAGGCCGACATCGACCAGGCCTCCGGCGTCCTGCCGTCCTGGCGCGGGACCCTGGACGACGAGATGCTGGCGGCGATGGGCAAGGCCTTCTCCGAACGCCAGACCAGCCGCCTGCGCTATGTCGGGTCGAACCCGACGACCGGGCCGGTGATCGAGGCCAGCTACGTCCGTCTGCTGGATCTGTTCGAGAACCACCTCAAGAAGCACACCTTCCTGCTCGGAGGCCGGCCCGGCGCGGGCGACTTCGGCCTTTATGGCCAGCTGACGCAACTGGCGGCCTTCGACCCGACGCCGACCGCGCTGGCGGCCACGCGGGCGCCCCGGGTGATGGCCTGGGTCCAGCTGGTCGAGGACCTGTGCGGCCTGGAGCCCGTGGATCGCGACTGGTTCGATCCCGCGAACCTGCCCGACACGCTGATCGCCATCCTCGCAGAGACCGGCCGGGTCTATGCGCCCCTGATGGCCGCCAACGCGAAAGCGGTTATGGCCGGCGCCGAGAGCGTGGAGACCGAGATCGACGGCCAGCCCTGGAGCCAGCAGCCGTTCCCTTATCAGGCCAAATGCCTGATGTGGCTGCGCGAGGAGTACGGAGCCCTGGGCGTGGCGGACCAGGCGCTGGTGGACAAGGCGCTCGCGGGGACCGGCTGGGACGGGATGTTCAAGGCCTAGGACGAAGGGACCGCCCCGAACCCGCCTTGCCTTCGCCGCATGGCGCGGCGAAGGTGCGGCCAACCCTTTCCAGTCCTTTTCGAGCTCATCACAGCATGCATCCCTACGTCCGGCCGGCCCTGATCGCCGTGACGGCCCTGTCCCTCGCCGCCTGCGCCGGCGTCTCGGACAAGTTGCCCAAATTCTCCCTCGGCAAGTCGCGCGCCGACGCGCCGGCGGCGGTCGCGCCGGCCGCCAAGGGCCCACAGGCGGTCAAGCTGGCGCCCGGCGTCTGGCCGCAGGCCGTCAGCGACGTCGCCGCGGATCCGGATGTGCGGTTCGGCGCCCTGCCGAACGGGATGCGCTACGCCATCATCCGCAATGTGACCCCGCCGGGTCAGGCTTCGCTGCGCCTGCGGTTCGACGCCGGGTCGCTGATGGAGACGGACGCCCAGCAGGGCCTCGCGCACTTCCTCGAGCACATGGCCTTCAACGGCAGCAAGGGGATCCCCGAAGGCGAGATGGTCAAGATGCTGGAGCGGCGGGGTCTGGCCTTCGGCGCCGACACCAACGCCTCGACCAACTTCGACGAGACCACCTACAAGCTCGACCTGCCCCAGACCGACGACGAGACCGTCGATCTTTCATTGAAGGTCATGCGCGAGACGGCCAGCGAACTGCTGATCGCCGCCGACGCAGTCGATCGTGAGCGCGGCATCGTGCTCTCGGAGGAGCGGACCCGCGACGGCCCGGGCTGGCGCGTGTTCCAGGCGCGTATGGAGTTCATCCTGCGCGGCCAGCTGCCGCCCAAACGCTACCCGATCGGCAAGGTCGAGGTCCTGCGGACAGCCCCGCGCGAGCAGCTGGTGGACTTCTACAACCGCTATTACCGGCCTGAACGCGCCGTGCTGGTCGCTGTCGGCGACTTCGACGTCGACGCCATGGAGGCGAAGATCAAGGCGTCCTTCGGCAGCTGGACCAACACCACGCCGGACGGTTCCGACCCGGATCTGGGCGCGGTCGCCAAGCGCGGCCTGGAGACCCAGATCGCCATCGAGCCGGGCTCGTCGACGACGCTGCAGATCGGCTGGGTCTCCGCGGCCGACCTGCGCCCCGACAGCGCCGCCAAGCGCCGTGAGGACTGGATCCGGCAGCTGGGCTTCGCGGTGCTCAACCGGCGCCTGGAGACTCTCGCCCGCGCGGCCGAGCCCCCGTTCATCGCGGCCGGTGGCTTCTCGGGCAACCAGACCGATGCAGCGAAGGTCACGACCATCGCCGTCACCGCCCGCCCGGGCGAATGGCAAGGCGCCCTCAAGGCCGCGGAGCTGGAGCAGCGCCGGCTGGTCGAGTTCGGCGTGCGCCAGGACGAGCTGGACCGCGAAATCGAGGACTACCGCCAGTGGCTGAAGTCGCGCACGGCGTCCGCCGCGACCCGCCGGACGCCGCAACTGGCCAACGAGATGATCGACTCCATCGGCGAAGACGAGGTGATGACCAGCCCGGCGCAGGATCTGGCGCTGTTCGAGGCCGCCGTGAAGGATCTGAAGGCTGACACCGCGTCGGCCTCCCTCCGTGCGGCGTTCGCGGGGTCGGGCCCGCTGGTGTTCATCGCCTCGCCGACGCCGATCGACGGCAATGAGGCCGCCGTCACCCAGGCCTGGACCGCGTCGCGCAAGGTCGCCGTCACCGCGCCGGAGGCGCCCCGCCAGGTGGTCTGGCCCTATGAGGACTTCGGCGCGGCCGGCAAGGTGGCCAGCCAGACAGACGTCGTCGACCTCGACACCACCTTCGTGCGATTCGAGAACGGCGTGCGGCTGACGATCAAGCCGACGAAGTTCCGCGACGACCAGGTGCTGGTGAAAGTGCGGGTCGGCGGCGGCCTGAACAGTCTGCCGGCCGACCAGCAGTCGCTGTCCTGGGCCAGTTCGGCCGTGATCGAGGGCGGTCTTGCGAAGATCGACTCCGAGGACATGGAGCGCGTGCTGGTGTCCAGCGTCTACGGCGCCCGGTTCGGCATCGAGGACGAGGCGTTCAACCTGTCGGGTTCGACCCGGCCGGAGGACCTTCTCACCCAGATGCAGGTGCTGGCCGCCTTCGCAACCGAACCCGGCTGGCGGCCCGAGGCCCTGCAACGGATGCGGACCTACGCCGCGACGCTGGGCGACCAGTATGAAGCCACCGACAGCGGCGTGCTGAACCGCGAACTGTCCGGCCTGCTGCACGGCGGCGATCGCCGCTGGACCTGGCCGAGCAAGACCGACATCGCCGGCGCCAGCCCGGAGGGCCTGAAGCGCAGCTTCGGCGACGCCCTGACCGGCGGACCGGTGGAAGTGGTGATCGTCGGCGACATCACCGTCGAGAAGGCCATCCAGGCCGTCGCGGCGACCTTCGGCGCCCTGCCGAAGCGGCCGGAGGTTCCCGGCGCCGTGACCGGCAAGACCGGCTTCCCGACCGCAGGGCAACAGCCGACGGTCCTGACGCACAAGGGGCGTGACGACAAGGCGACCGCCTTCCTCGCCTGGCGCACGGACGACTTCTACAGCGACGTCCAGCGCGCCCGAAGCACGGCGGTGATGGCCGACATCATCGAGCTGCGGCTGATCGACGAGCTGCGCGAAGCCCAGGGGGCGACCTACTCCCCGGGCGTCAACTGGAACGCCAGTGATGTCTGGTCCGGCTGGGGCTATGTCTCGGCGCGGGTCGAGGTGCCGCCGGCGCTGGTGGACGGCTTCTTCCGCGACACGCTGAAGATCGCCGCCGACCTGCAGGCGACGCCCCCCACCGCGGACGAGCTCGACAGGGCCAAGAAGCCGCGCCTCGAACGGCTCGAGAAGGCGCGTGAGACCAACGAGTACTGGCTGGAAGAGCTGGGCGGCGCCCAGACCGATCCGCGCAGGCTCTCGGCCACGCGCTCGCAGATGGCGGCCTATGAGCGGGTCACGGCCGCCGACGTCCAGGCCGCCGCCCGGGCCTACCTGACCCCTGATCGGGCCTGGAAGCTCGTGGTTCAGCCGGCCGGGAAGTGACCATGCCGGTGTGGAGAAGACTTGCGATCAGCCTGGCCGCAGGCCTGGCCTTCGCCGGCCCGGCGCACGCCGACGAGACCCCGCAGGCCGAGTTCGCCTCTCTGCTGAAGTGCGCGTCGGGGATGGGTTTCTACTCGGCCCTGACCGGCAGCGTTCCGGCCCAGGCGACGGCTGAGGACCGGGCGTTGCTGACCCGTGTCGCGATGGTCGAGGATGTGCTCAAGGGCCGGACCGAGGCGCTCGCGACCCAGATCGGCGTCGCCGAGGCTGACGCCATCAGCGAGGCGTCCAGGGCTGCGGCCAGGGCGCAGTTCGAACCCTTCACCCGCGACCCGCAAGGGCCGAGGAAGGTGCTGGACCTCTATCGGCCTGTGCTGGAGGCCTGCATCGACCGGGCAAAGGCGTTGTCGCCGCAGTAGAACGCGCTTCGGGGGGAGCCATGAAGGTCTATCGCATCGGCGTCATCGGGCTGGGCCAGCGGATCGCGCATGTCCTGTCGGCGATGAAGGAGGTCGGCTGGAAGCTGAACCTCGCCGCGCACGTCGATCCCGCCCCGGTGGGCGCACCCATTCTGGCAGAGGCCGGGATAGATCGCGGCGAGGCCTGCGACAGCGTCGCCGACCTGCTCGCGCGGGGGCCCTTCGATCTGGTGATGATCGGATCGCCCAATCACCTGCATCTGGAGCACCTGAACCAGGCGCTGGACGCGGGATGGCCGGTCTTCGCCGAGAAGCCGATCGTGCGGACGGAAGCCGAGACCGAGGCGCTCGCGCGGCGCCTCGCCCGTGCCGGTTCGCCGCCGCTCTACATCGGGCTGGTGATGCGCTCGATGTCGATCGTCCGGGAGGTCATCGCCCGGGTCGACTCGGGACAGCTGGGCGAGATCATCTCGATCGACGCCACCGAACACCTGCCGCCGGAGCATGGCGGCTATCTGGCCCGCAACTGGCGGCGGCGGCAGGAATGGGGCGGCTCCTACCTGCTCGACAAGGTCTGCCACGACTTCGATATCTTCGGCCGCATCGTCGGCGCGAGGCCGGCGAAGGTGGCCAGCTTCGGCGGGCGAAGGATCTTCACCCCTGAGCGGACCGACGTCCCGCGCACCTACGAAAACGGCGAGGCCGCCTACGCCCTGCGCGACGCCGGCTGGGCCGGGGCCAATGACAGCTTCCAGTCCGATATGGACGTCACCGACCATCAGACGGCGATGGTCGAGTACCAGAACCAGGTCCGCCTGACGTTTCACGCCAACAGCCACGTCGCCCTGACCGAGCGGCGCTGGTACATCGCCGGGACGAACGGCACCCTGATCGCCGACCTGGTCCGCAATCGGCTGATGGTCCGCCGGGCGCTTGATCGCGGCAGGCCCGAGCGGATCGACTATGGCGGTCGCACCGCCGACAGCCATAACGGCGCCGACCAGTCGATGGCCCGCGACCTGCTTGCCACGCTCGAGACGGGCGCGCCCTTCCCCGTCACGCCCTGGGATTCGATGGAGGCCGGTCTGACCGTGATGGCCATCGACCAGGCGATGGCGGAGGGGACGATGGTCGACTGCGCGCCGATGTGGGCCCGCTACGACGCCGCCAGAGGCGCCAGCAGCGCCGGTCCCAGCAGCTCCTGAAGCAGAGGCGACCCGGGCCAGGGGTGATGCCGGTACTGCCGGAAGCCCTCGGCCATCTCGACGCCGAAGTCCCGTCCGCGGCGGCGGGCCCACTTTTCCAGCGACGCCACCTGGTCGGGCACCCCGTGCTGGCGGGCGACCCAGCGGATCTGGCTCTCGTGAGCGGCCAGCATGGCGCGCTTGGTCTCGAACACAGACGCGATATCGGCGCCGAAATCAGGCTTTGCCGGAACGCCCTCGCGGTCGCGACCGCCGATCGGGTCCATGAAGTAGAGATGGGGAATCGCCTCCAGCGCCGCCGCCCCGCCGGTCCGGTAGTTGGGCACGGAGGCGGCGAAGCAGGCGTCACGGACCAGCAGGCTCGTGGCCTCGTGGTCCGGGTGGTAGTCGGCCGGCGAACTGGTGATGACGATGTCCGGCCGCGCCTGCCGGATCAGTTCTGTGACCGTGCGCCGCGACGCATCATCACTGAACACGCCGAGGTCCGGCAGCCCGCCGCAATGGTAACTGGCCCCGATGAGGCCGGCGGCCGCCGCGGCCTCCGCCTTGCGGACGCGCGCCGTATCCTCGGGGGTGGTTTCGGTCGACCCGCCCTCACCCGCCGTCAACGTGGCCAGCGTCACCGCGTGACCGGCCGCCGCCAGCAGAGCCAGCGCGCCGGCGCCGAGCGTCTCGATGTCGTCCGGGTGAGCGTGAATGGCCAGGATCGCGGTCATGCTGAGCAGTCCTGGACGCCGCCTAGTAGATCGTGCCGCCCACGCCGCCGTCGAGGCTCATGCTGTAGGTGGACGCGGTCGTCTCGCTGTAGCTCTCTTCGCGATAGGCCGTGTACTTCTCGATGGTGACGATGGTCAGCACCTTCATGCCGGCCCCGAAGCGGCGCAGCAGGCTGCGTTCGTTGCAGTCGCGCGCCGGCGCCTGCGGTCGGCAGGCCACCGAACCGCCGTCCGCGCCGTTGCCGCGCGAACGGTAGAGCGCCTCGCCCTTGGCGCAGGTGATCGTCTGGCCGCCGTCGAAGGAGATTCGCTCGACATATTCGGCGACCGTGACCTGCATCCGCGTGCCGGCGAGGCAGCGGTAGAGTTCGCCGTCGTAGGCGTCATCGACGTCCCGTTCGGCAAAGACCTGGCTGGCGGGGTGCGGCACATCGCGGTCGTCCAGACAGAAGGCCTGGATCACGACCTTGCGCATCTTGGTGCGGCTGGCTTCGTAGGCGACCTGGCGCGTGCGGATGATGCCCTGGACATCGAGGCCCTGGATGGCGCCGGTAGCGGCGGGCGGCGAGTAGTAGCCGCCGCCTCCCCCGCCGCCGCCATAGGCGACCGCACCGGCGCCCGAGCCGGCGCCCGCGATCGACACGGCGACCGCGTTGGAATTGACGATGATGTTGGTCCGACCGCCCGTCGTGCAGCATCCCGGCGGGCTGGGCGGCCTGGGCGGCGGCGCGGGGGGCGTGCAGCAGGGCGGCGGGGTCGGCGGGGTGCAGCAGGGCGGCGGCGGCGCGCAGCACTGTGCGGCGGCCTCGTCTCCGGGCAGGGCCGACGAGCCCAGCCAGAGGAAGATCCCGCCCAGCAGGGCAAACAACAGATTCCGAGGCGCCATGGGACGAATCCCCTCCAAATTCACGCTACGCCCACATGCAAGAAGCGCGCCGAAGGGCGCGATTTCGTCCCGATACGGGACACTGCGGACCTGGCCCGGACCTTCCCTGCAACCCCCGTGCGGCCGCAGAGGGCCGCGCGGTCGGGGGTCCAGACCATGGTCCATCCCAACACGGAACGATTGACGGAGTATTGGCAGGCGCGTCAGCACGACGCCGCCGCGCCCTGGCGCGCCGATGTCGATCCAATGGATTTCCATGACCTTCTGCCCCAGGTGCTGATCATCGGACGCGCGTCTGACGGGACCTATCCGTTCCGCCTCGCCGGCGGCTTCGTCTCCGACCTGCACCGAAGTGATCTGCGCGGACGCTGTCTGCTGGAGCTTTGGCGCCCGGGGGATCGCTGGCAGCTGAAGTCAGCGCTGGAATTCGCCCGTGGCAGGCCCGAGCCGCTCGTGGTTCACGCCGACATTCTCGCCGACGGCGTCGCACCGGTCAGCATGGAGGTGCTGCTGGCGCCCCTGCGCGGCCAGTCCGGCGAGGTAGACCGGTTTATCGGCCTCTACCAGCCGACCGCCATGATCGCCCGCCTGCTTGGCCGGCCGGCCCTCGCCCTCGCCGTCAGCGGCATCAGCCGCTCCAACGGAGCCGAAGCTGCGCCGTCCCTGCGGCTGGCGTCGGTCAATGGCCGCCAGATCGCCTAGACATCCGGCCGGCGCGGATCAGATCAGGCTGATGCGGCGTCCAGCCTGGCGATGTGCGCCGGGTCGAGCGACAGGCGGGCGGCGCCCATAAGTTCCTCGAGCTGAGCGAGGCTCGTCGCGCTGGCGATCGGCGCCGCGACCGCCGGACGCGCCATGACCCAGGCCAGCGCGACCTGCGCCGGCGTGGCGCCCAGCTCCGTGGCGGCAGCGTCGAGCGCCGCCAGGACCTTCGGTCCCTTCTCACCCTCGAGGTGCTTCTTCATGCCGCCGCCGCGCGGGCTTTTGCCCAGATCGGCGAACGAACGGTACTTGCCGGTCAGAAAGCCGCTGGCGAGGCCGTAGTAGCTGATAATGCTGACGTTCTCGGCCAGGCAGAGCTGCTGCAGCGGCCCCTCGATCGCGCGGTCCATCAGATTGTAGGCGGGCTGAAGCGTCTCATAGCGCGGATGGCCGCCCGCCTTGCTGGCCGCCGCGGCCGATCCGAGGCGATCGGTCTCGAAATTCGAGGCGCCGATGGCCCGCACCTTCCCGGCCTTCACAAGCTGTCCGTACGCTTCGAGGGTTTCGTCCTGCGGGGTCTCGGGATCATCCCGGTGCGACTGGTAGAGGTCGATGTAGTCGGTCTGCAGCCGCTGGAGCGAGGCCTCGCACGCCGCGATGATGTTCTTCGCCGTCAACCCCGGCTGAACCGGCCACATGCCGACCTTGGTGGCGATGATCACGTCATCGCGCCGGCCGCGCGCCTTGAGCCAGGTCCCGATGACCTTTTCCGAGTCGCCGCCCGTGTTGCCGGGAACCCAGGCTGAATAGACGTCGGCCGTGTCGATGGCGTTGAACCCGCCCGCGACGAAGGCGTCGAGGATGGCGTGCGATGTCGCCTCGTCCGCCGTCCAGCCGAACACATTGCCGCCCAGCGTCAGCGGGGCGATCGACAGGCCCGACCGGCCGAGGGGGCGAAGTTCCATGGATGGGTTCCCTCTCCCGGCGGGAGAAGGAGGGGCCCGCCGCGAAGCGGAGGGAGGGTGAGGGATTACGCCCCCACCCGGCAAGCCCCTTAACCCCTCAACCTCCCGCGCCTGCGGCGCGGGCCCCTCCTTCTCCCTTTGGGAGAAGGGGTCTAAGCCGCCTTGACGGTCTCGCCATCATAGACTGGAGCGTCCTGCGGCGGCAGGGCGGTCTTGCCGAGAATCGCGTCGCTGATCTTTTCGGCGATCATCATGGTCGGCGCGTTGGTGTTGCCGCCGATGAGCGTCGGCATGACTGAAGCGTCGACCACGCGCAGGCCTTCCAGCCCGATGACCTTGAGGTTCTCGTCGACCACGGCCTGGGCGTCGCCGGCCACGCCCATCCGGCAGGTGCCGACCGGGTGGTAGATGGTCTCGGCGTTGGCGCGGATCCAGGCGTCGATCTCGTCGTCGGTCTGGACCGACTTGCCGGGCGAATATTCCTCGCCGCGATAGGGATCGAGCGCAGGCTGGCTGGCGACCTGGCGGGCGATCTTCACGCCCTCGCGGACCGCGCGGCGGTCCTCTTCGGTCGCCAGATAGTTGGCGAAGATCGTCGGATCGTCATTCGGGTCAGCCGACCGCAGACCGACCTTGCCGCGGCTCTCCGGCCGCAGCTGGCAGACGTGCAGGGTGAAGCCGTCCTTCTGCACCACCGTCTTGCCGTGGTTCTGCATGATGGCGAGCACCGTGTGGAACTGCAGGTCCGGACGGTCGAGATCGGGCCGCGACTTCAGGAAGGCTCCCGACTCAAGCATCTGCTGGCGGCCCGTGCCCTTCTTGAACAGCAGGTAGCTGAGGCCGGTGACCAGGGTCTTGAGGCCCTTGGTTCGCGAATAGGCCGTGATCGGCAGCGGGCATTCCCAGGAGATGCAGACGTCGAGGTGGTCCTGCAGGTTCTTGCCGACGCCGGGCAGCGCGTGCAGCACCTTGATGCCGTGCGGGGTCAGGTCCTCGGGGTCGCCGATCCCCGACAGCTGGAGGATCTGCGGCGACTGCACCGCCCCGGCGCAGACCAGCACCTCGGCGTTGGCGCTGACCGTGACCGTCTGGCCGTCGACCAGATACTCGACCCCGGTGACGCGCTTGCCATCGAGAATCAGGCGGCTGGTCCGGGCGCCGGTGACGCAGGTCAGGTTGGCGCGCTTGAGGGCCGGATAGAGGTAGGCCTTGGACGAGCTCCAGCGTTCGCCATCCTTGATCGTCAGCTGGTACGGGCCCCAGCCCTCCTGCTGGAAGCCGTTGAAGTCCTTGGTGGTCATATAGCCGGCCTGTGCGCCGGCCTCGATGGTCGAGGAGTAGATCGGATTGGGCGTCGAGGCCTTCGACACGTGAAGCGGGCCCTTGTCGCCGTGCCAGGCGTCGCCGCCGCCTTCCAGGCTCTCGGAGCGCTTGAAGTAGGGCAGCACGTCGGCGTAGCCCCAGCCGGTGAGGCCCATCTGCCGCCACTGGTCATAGTCCCGGGCGTGGCCGCGGATGTAGACCATGCCGTTGATCGAGGATGAACCGCCCCAGCCCTTGCCGCGAGGCCACCAGAGCTTGCGATTTTCCAGCTGGGGTTCGGCTTCGGTCCAGAATCCCCAGTTATATACACCCTTGTCTTTAATGAGCTGGCCGACGCCGGCGGGCATCTTGACCAGGATCGAGTTGTCCTTCTGGCCGGCTTCCAGCAGCAGGACCGTCTTGCTGCCGTCCTCGGTCAGGCGGTTGGCCAGCACGCAGCCGGCCGAGCCGGCGCCGATGATGATGTAGTCGTAGTGGTCGGCCACGCTGGCGTCTCCCCGGGGCAGGTTATCGTTGTTCAGGGATTAGTGACGCCGGCGTCAGCTTTGGGCAACGGGAAAAGGGACATGCCCGACTGTGCACGTCCCTCTCTCCCGGGAGGGGACACGCACTGAAGCGCATGTCCCCGGTCCTTGCGGTTCACGGCCGGAAGGTACGGCTGGTCGCCGCGCCGTTCATGAAGGCCAGGATCTCGCCGGTCTCGATGCGGAAGGCGTTGTTGGCCTGGTCCGTATCGTCGTTGCAGCGATTGCCGTCGATGTAGATGTCGGGGTCGTAGGTCACCGCCAGCTCGACATGGCCGCCGAACTCGAAGTCGTCGAAGGCGTTGCGGATCACCGGCGTGGTGTACCGCAGCATCGTCGCGCCGGGAGCGGCGGCGCCGGTCAGGGGCCGGTCGCTGGAATAGGTCCCGCCCGTGTTGCCGTTGACGGCCGTCAGGGTGACGCCTTGCTGGTTGGCGCCCGACCGCCAGGCGGAACCGCCGGTGTTGGCGATCGTGTAGCTGATCCGGACCTCGCCGCGGCGCGCGCCCTTGGTCAGGGTGACGCTGACGATCGAGGGATCGACGTCGCAGGTGAACACCGCCACCGGGGCCGGGCCTTCCGGCAGCCTGAACACCGGGGTGATCGTCTTGGACGGGACGGGTCCGGCCATGGCGGTCGTCGAGATGGAAACGGTGGCGATGACGCTGGCGACTGAAACGATGGTCTTGAACATTGTAGCCTCCTGTTAGCCCCGCGAAAGATTTCGCTGAGGTCGAAACTGCGCGGGGGTTCCTGAACCGGTTTGGAGAGTGATGGTTACCGAATGTTCATGTTCGGCGACCGGCGGTCTGCAACCATCCGGGCGCCGGAGAGGATTGGCGACGGCCTGGGGGGCATCCATACTCTCCCGATGTTCACCCGCCGCGCCGCGACGATCACCGCCCTCGCAACCCTGATCCCGGAGGTCGCCTTGGGCGATGAACTCGAGAAGTACGGCCTTTTCGGCAAGATGGTGGCCGCGCCCGGAAGGCGGGATGAGCTGGTCCGGTATCTGCTGGAGGGCACGGGCGGCATGCCGGGGTGCCTGATCTATGTCGTCGCCAATGACCCGGCCGAACCGGACGCCATCTGGATCACGGAGGTCTGGCGGACGAAGCAGGACCACGCCAATTCGCTGAAGCTGCCGGCGGTTCAGGCGGCTATCGCAAAGGCCCGCCCGATCATCGCCGGCTTCGGCGAGCGGTTCGAGACCATCCCCGTCGGCGGGGTCGGACTGTAGCCGGCCTTCTCCCTGACCCCGGAATTGGTTAGGGACGATCCCCTGAGAGTCCACAGAGTGAACCCATGACCGGTCGCGCCGACGTCACTGAAGAGAACCGCCTGATCGCCCGCACCGTGGCGGAGGTATTCGGCGGCGCGCCGGCCGTTCACACCTGGTGGGACGACGAGAAGAAAAACAGCGTCGACATCCTGTCGTCGGAAGGCTCGCCGAGGGCCGGCGTGACAGCCTATGCGACCGTGAACCTGTCCAACACGGTGCTGACAGACGCGCCCAAGGATCTGCGGGTCGAGCTGCTCGGCGCCTGTCAGAGCGACGTCGAGGGCTTTCCGGGGCTCCTGTCGACCTGCGCCTTCAATGTCATCGAGCACGGGGCGCTGATCGCGCCCGGCGTCATCTTCCCCGATGTCGTCGCGACCTACGACCTGTCGGCGACGCTGAAGCACATCCTGTTCGTGCCGCCGTTCTTCTGGGGCGAGGCTCCGGCGACGCTGAAGACGCCCAAGCGTACCGTGGCCTGGCTGCTCGCCCTGCCGATCTCCGACGCGGAGCTGGAGCACCTGACCGCGAACGGCATCTCCTCGCTGATGGACATCATGGAAGCCAGGCGCCCCGACGTCTTCGACCTCAACCGCCCGTCAGTCGTCTGACCGCGCGTCCGTGAAGCCGTTCGTCGCCAGCGAGGTCGCGCCGCACTCCGACATCGGGTTCATCCGCGCCTTTTGCGAGAGCCCGTCGATGGTCGCGGCCCTCAGGACGGCAACAGCCCTGTGCGACGCCGTCGCGCCCTATGCCACGGTCACTGTCTGCAAGGTTCTGCCCTACTGGAAATTCGAGGGGCAGTACGAACTCGCCCTGGACCTGACCAACCTGCGGTTCGTCGACCTCGCCAACGCCCTGGCCGGCCAGTGGGTGATGGGCGGCGACGAGAAGGAGCCCTTCGTAATCTGGAACGCCGGGCAGGACGGGCCCTTCGCGGTCCCGACGATGACCTGGGCGAATCTGGAAGTGCTGCCGCCACCGCTTCCAGCCGACGAACGGGACGGGCCGGACGCAGCATAAAAGTCTATTTCCTTGACTTTCCCATGCTGCACTGCCACATGCAGCCCGTCGCGGAGCATTCCGCGCTATCGGTCTGACCCGGCCGCGTATGGAACCTCTCCGGTTCCGCCTGGGTCCTGATACCGATCCTCCCCATAGCGACGCCATACGCGGGGCGTTTCCCAAACTGACCCCGCTTCGCCCGCAGACCGTCTGGTCATGCGGCGCAAGTCGCATTTGAAAGACTATCCTTGACCAATTTTGCTTCGCTTGGCCTCGCCAAGCCGCTGCTCTCCGCGCTCGCCGCCGAGGGCTACACCACCCCGACCCCGATCCAGTCGCAGGCGATCCCGCTGGTGATGGACGGCAAGGACGTGCTGGGCATCGCCCAGACCGGCACCGGCAAGACCGCCGCGTTCGCCCTGCCCATCCTGCACCGCCTGGCCGCCAACCGGCGTCCGGCCCCGCGCCGCGGCTGTCGCTGCCTGGTCCTGTCGCCGACCCGTGAACTGGCCACCCAGATCGCCGAGAGCTTCCGCAGCTATGGCGCCGGCATGGGCATGACCGTCCAGGTCGTGTTCGGCGGCGTGAAGTACGGACCGCAGGTCCGCGCCCTCGCCGGCGGCGTCGACATTCTGGTCGCCACGCCCGGCCGCCTGATCGACCACATCAACGAGAAGGTCGCCAACCTGTCGGAGACGGAGATCTTCGTCCTCGACGAGGCCGACCAGATGCTCGACATGGGCTTCGTGGTGCCGATCCGCCGCATCGCCAAGACGCTGCCGCGCGTGCGTCAGAACCTGTTCTTCTCGGCCACCATGCCCTCGGAAATCGAGAAGCTGGCCGCCGAGCTGCTGAACCCGAACCCTTCCAAGGTCTCGGTCACGCCGCAGGCGACGACCGTCGAGAAGATCGACCAGAAGGTCCTGTTCATCGAGGCCGCCCGCAAGCGCGTGCTGCTGGCCGAACTGTTCGACGACGCCGCGATGAAGCGCGTGCTGGTGTTCACCCGCACCAAGCGCGGCGCCGATCGCGTCGCCAAGGGCCTGAGCGCCATCGGCGTCGAGGCCGCCTCGATCCACGGCGACAAGAGCCAGGGCCAGCGTGAAAAGGCGCTCGCCCAGTTCAAGGCCGGCGAGATGCGCGCCCTGGTCGCCACCGACATCGCCGCCCGCGGGATCGATGTCGACGGCGTCAGCCACGTCATCCAGTTCGAGCTGCCCAACGTGCCGGAAGCCTATGTCCACCGCATTGGCCGCACCGCGCGCGCCGGCGCCGGCGGCTCGGCCATCTCGCTGGTCGCCGATGACGAGCGCAACCTGCTGCGCGACATCCAGAAGGTCACCCGCCAGGTGATCCCGGCCTGGGATCGCCGCAACGACAAGGGTCTGGCCCAGGCGCACGCCGCCATGGCCTCGATCGAACCGGAAAAGCCCTTCCGCGATCCCCGCGCGGCCAATGGCCGTGGCGGTCAGCCGGGCCGGAACAAGAAGCCCGCCGCGCTGGACGCGTCCGGCAAGGCCCAGCCCGATCGCGGCCAGCGCGCCCGTCATCGTCCGGCCGGCTATGAGCCCCTGGCCATCGGCGCCGCCGGCGACGCTCCGCCCAAGCGCAAGAAGCCGCGCAACCGCAATCGCAACCGTTCCGGCGGCGGCGCGGCGGCCAGCGCTTCCTAGATAAAACAAAGGGCGGCCCCGGAAACGGAGCCGCCCTTTTTCTTGCTGCCCTCTCCCGGCGGGGAGAGGGAGGGGCCCGCCGCAAAGCGACGGGAGGGTGAGGGATTACGGCGCCGGCCTGTTTGCCTGGACCGTTCCTAATCCCTCATCCGACCTGCTCCCTCCGGGAGAAGGAAATTACTTCCCCTTCCACTGCGGCGCGCGCTTTTGCGCGAAGGCCATCGGGCCTTCCCGGAAGTCCTCGGACTTGAACAGCGCGCCCACGGCCGGGAACTTGAACTGGCCGCCGATGGCTTCGGGCAGGGTCTGGTCGAGACCCTGCATGACGGCCTGCTTCGACGCCCGGATCGACATCGGGCTGCACTCGCAGATCATCTGCGCCCACTTGCGGGCCTCGGCCATGAGGTCGGCGGCGGGGACAACGGCGTTGACGAAGCCCAGCGCCTGGCCCTCAGCGGCCGGGACGCGGCGGGCCGTGAGGATCATGCCCATCGCGCGCTTGAGGCCGATCTGGCGCGGCAGACGGTGCAGGCCGCCGGCCAGGGCCGCGAGGCCGACCTTCGGTTCAGGCAGCGCGAACACCGCAGACTCGGCCGCGATGACGATGTCGCAGGCGAGCGCGATTTCGAAGCCGCCGCCCATGGCCACGCCGTTGACCGCCGCGATCAGCGGCTTGTCCAGGTCGAAGCGACTGGTCAGGCCGGCGAAGCCCGACGGGGGGCTGCCCATCGCGCCGCCCGTGGCCTGGTGCTTGAGGTCGTTGCCGGCCGAAAAGGCGCGGTCGCCGGCGCCGGTGACGATGCCCACCCACTGTTCGGGATCGGCGGCGAAGGCGTTGAACGCCTCGTCCAGCTCGAAGTGCATCGGCGAATGGAGGGCGTTCATCACCTCCGGCCGATTGAGCGTGAAAATGGTGACCGGTCCCTCGCGGTCGACCGTGATGAATTCGTAGGCCATGGAAGCGTCTCCCTGTTTCGCCGGAAGGTCGCGCCCCTTCCCTATGGTCCGTCAACGTGCGTCCTTCGAGACGCGGACCTGAGGGTCCGCTCCTCAGGATGACGAACACAAATGCACGTCATGGTGGGGAGCGAGGCCCCAGCCGAGCGTCTCGAACCACGCAGGACCTCACATCGCCACCAGATCCCGCCGGAAGCGCTTCCAGTTCTCCACATAGTGCAGGGCCGACATCTTCAGGCCCATCGCCTGCTGTTCGCTGACCTCGCGGACGACCTTGCCGGGCGAGCCCATGACCAGGCTGTTGTCCGGGATCTCCTTGCCCTCGGGAATCAACGCGCCGGCGCCGATCAGGCAGTTCTTCCCGATCTTCGCGCCGTTGAGCACGATGGAGCCGATCCCGATCAGGCTGTTGTCGCCGATGGTGCAGCCGTGAAGCATAACCATGTGCCCGACGGTCACGTTCGCCCCGATCAGAAGGGGCATTCCGTGATCGGCGTGAAGCACAGAACCGTCCTGGACGTTGCTGTTCTCGCCGATGGTCAGAGTGTCGGTGTCGCCTCTAGCCACGGCGCCCCACCAGATGCTGGAATTTTTCTTCAGAACAACGTCGCCCATCACGGACGCTGTCGGCGCTATCCAGTATTCGCCTTCCGCAGGCACCTGCGGCGCCAAGGCGCCCAAAGCATAAACAGTCATCCGTACGCCCCGTATATTTGAAATGGCCGCTTGATTAACCGGTCAGAAACCACGTTAGCATCATCATAGTCAGGCGATTCGAGAGGGCGAGAGCCCCTTCGCATCCCGCCACGGACATTCGTTCGTGGTCTCCTGACGACGGAGAACCGGGTGCCGCGTATTGTGTTCCGGCGTCATTGGGCGCCGCCAGCTTCGCGATGCTTCAGCGAGCCGCCGGGCCGCGCACGCGCCACCTCATCTGTCATGTCGAACCAAGGGCGAGCCGTTCCGGCGTCGCCCTTTTTTCTTGCCCCATCGGAGGCTACCCAATGACCAAGCGTGCCCTGAAGCGGACCGTGCGCGAAGGCGCTTTCGAGCAGGACCAGTTCCACAACGACGACGGCAAGGTTCGTCGTCTGCCGGTGGGCAACGGCTGGTCTCCGCTCGGTCGGGATGAGGATCGCGAGCAGGGGTATCTCAAGACAATAAAACCGAAATCCGACGGCCAGGCGGACCTGATCAAGGCGATCGACGCCAAGAGCCTGGTTCTGGCGCTCGGTCCGGCCGGCACCGGCAAGACCTATCTGGCCATCGCCAAGGCTGTCGAAGCCCTCGAGGCCGGCAAGGTCGCCAAGATCGTGCTCTCCCGTCCGGCGGTCGAGGCCGGCGAATCCATCGGCTACCTGCCCGGCGACATGGAGGACAAGCTGGCCCCTTACCTGCGGCCGCTCTACGACGCCCTGTCCGACCGGCTGTCGATGAAGCGGGTGCGGGCGCTGATCTCCGAGGGCGCCATCGAGATCGCCCCTGTCGGCTACATGCGCGGCCGCACGCTGAACAACGCCTTCGTGGTCATCGACGAGGCCCAGAACTGCACCTACGGCCAGCTGAAGATGCTGCTGACCCGGCTGGGCTGGCATTCGACCATGGTGGTGACGGGCGATCCCAACCAGTCGGACCTGCTGACCGGGCTTTCGGGCCTGGGCGATGTGGCGGATCGTTTCGAGGCGGTGTCCAACATCGCCGTGGTGCGACTCAACGACTGCGACATCGTCCGCCATCCGCTGGTCGCGGAGATGCTCGGCGTACTCTAGGTCTCAATCGAAAGGGCGGGGCCGCGCCAGCGGTCCCGCCGGCTCGTCAGTCCCGTCGACGCCCCTTCAACGGCCCGAGTGGCCCCAACAGATCGGGAGGCGCCGCAGCCTTGGCGGGTCTGGGAGGCGGCGGCGCGAGGATCGCCCTCACCGCGCGATCGTCCGGCGCGAGGATGAAGCTGTCGCCGTCCGCCCATGAGCCCTCGCCCGGATCGAAGACAGCAGGCGCGAACTCCGCCCTCGCCTCGACGGCGTCATCCGTCGTCAACTTGTCGGCCTGAGCCGCGCCGCGCCCTGAAAGGCCGCGCTCAATCAGGGCCCGCATGGCTTCCGGGCGGGTCAGACCGTCCCCTTCCGCCGTCCGCCAGGCGTCCAGCCGCGCCAGTTGGGCAGGCTGCATCCGCACCCCGACCAGCAATCCGCTCTGGTCGGGCCGGGCCCGCCGGACGTATTTGCGTTTGGGTCGATCCATGAAATGGAGATAACGCGAAAGCGCGATCTCCAGAAGGCCGCTCAGCCGCCGGCGAGCGGAATTACGGGCTCCAGCCAACCCTTGTAGCGCACGATCAGACCCGTCCAGGGGTGGGTAATCTCGACGAAGAAGCTGAAGCGCCCGTCCTCGACGCTTTCCCAGGCTGTCGTGGTCGGCAGGGTCCAGTCCGGCATCCGCACGCCGAACAGCCGCCAGCTCCGCGGGCGAAGGTTCAGCCGCTTGCCGTCCCAGGTCAGGGTCATCGAGAAGGACGCGGGACCGAAGCGCTCGACCAGCCGTCGGCCGCGGCCGGCCTCCTGGGTGCTGGCAAACTGGTGGCTGCCGAACTGGCGACGCCAGGTCTCGACGTCGTCTTTTCGCACGAAGTCCACGCGCAGCTCGACATCATCCTCCGCGCCGGGAAAGCCGACCATCCTGCCGATCAGGCGTGACGCCAGACCGCCGCCGCGCTCGACCTTCGCCCGACCAACCGCCGTCAGGCGCTCATCGAGCCTGTGAAGGCGCTGGATCGGTTCAGGCAGCGCGCCCCATGTTCCACTGAGCAGGCGGGCGTACAGCCACCCGGGATGGCCGCGCTTCAAGCCGGCCTCCTGATCGGATCCGGCCATGGTCTGACGCTATTCCAGGTCTTCCGCGAGGATCGCCATCTCGAACATGAACGAGCCGGCCTCGTCCTCGTCCTCATAGATCACGCCGATGAACTCGCCCTTGAGTTCGACTTCGGCGGAGTCCTTCTGCTTGCGGGCCTTCACCGCGAAGTGCGGGTTGCCGAAGGTGCGCTTCAGGTGGGCTTCGACCTGCTTGATATGATTGTCGTCCACGTGGCGGCTCCGGGCATTGAGGATTGGCCGCGGAACCTAAAGCTCCGCAGCGCAAAGGGGAAACAGGATTTGCACCCGAAGGCGCTTAAATCTGCGTCCGGGTCAGATGCTGTAGTCGTAGATCTCTTCGGCCAGGGTGTGGTCCATGGTCCGCGCCGGCTCCTCGCAGGTCGGGCAGTTGACCAGGCGCGCGGGCACGCCCGCGGCGGTGCAGTGCGACGGCACATCCTTCAGCACCACCGAGCCGGAGGCGACCTTGGCGTAGTCGCCGACCGTGATGTTGCCCAGCACCTTGGCGCCGGCGCCCAGCAGTACGCCCTTGCCGATCTTCGGGTGGCGGTCGCCGCGCTCGGCGCCGGTGCCGCCCAGGGTCACCCCGTGCAGCATCGAGACGTCGTCGCCGACCGTCGCGGTCTCACCGATGACGATGCCCGTGCCATGGTCGAAGAAGATGCCGCGCCCCAGCTTGGCCGCCGGGTGGATATCGACCTGGAAGACTTCGCTCATCCGGCTCTGGAGATAGAAGGCCAGGGTGTCGCGGCTGTGGGTCCAGAGCCAGTGCGCCACGCGGTGGGTCTGGAGCGCCTGGAAACCCTTGAAGAACAGGAAGGGCTGGACGTAACCCTTGCAGGCGGGGTCACGCTCGTAGACCGCTTTGAGGTCGGCCTCAGCGGCGGCGATCAGCGACGGATCGGCCTCATAGGCCTCATGCGCGATTTCGCGGGCGCTCATCGCGCGCAGTTCCTGGTCGCCGATCTTGCGGGCGAACTGGTAGGACAGCGCCTCGGCCATCGAGCCGTGCGACAGGACCACCGCATTGAGCAGACTGCCCAGCGTCGGCTCGTCGCGCGCGGCGCGCTCCGCCTCATTGCGCAGCGACGCCCAGACGGGCGGCGGCGACGACGGCTCTACGAGTTCGAAGTGTCTGGGCATGTCCGCCCTCCCTGATCGCTCTACGACAGTATAGCACAAACGTTGCTTTTGCCCGAGCGGCGGCCCTCCGGGCGCATATGGGGAGAATACCGGCGTTCGCCAAGTGCGTGCTCTCCGGGGCGCCGCGGACGTTTCCCTTCCGGCCGGAAAGCCTCTAGCCTGCCGGTATGCGCCTCTGGACCCTGCTGACCGCCGCCGTCGCCCTCTCCTTGCCTCTCGCCCTGCCGGCGCGGGCTGCGGACAAGCCCCTGACCCGGGAGGCCCTGGTGGCCGTGCTGAAGACCGAGCAGGTCTGGTGCTCCGGCTGGCGAGCCCAGGACCAGAGCTGCGAGGACATCGCGCTGAGCGAATTGCAGGGCGACAAGGTCCGGCAGGTGAGCCGCTACCGCATGTCGACCGAACCGAACCTCGAGATGGTTGTCCGGGAGACGGTCAGCATCGAGGGTGACGCGCTCTGCTCGACCTTCCGCTTCAATGACCTGGAGATCCTGGTGCTGGTCGACGACGAGCCGGCGCCCGTGGAGCAGGCCGCCCCGATCCTCGCCATTCTGGCCCAGTCCATGGCGCACCTTGAGGGCAAGAAATCCTGCGAAGCCTATGTTCAGGACGACGCCACCGGCGATCTGAAGGCCAGCGTGACCCTCGACGGCGAGGCCGCGCCGGAGTTCGATTCCATCTACCGGCTGATCAAGCCCGATACCCGCATCCTGCTGCGTCCGGTGTTCAAGGACGAGGATGAGCCCACCGCCGTCTAGGGACGCCATGAGCCACGACATTCCCGCCGCGCCCGGATTCGGCGACATCCTTCCGGTGACGGCGAATTCCGACGTGCTGGCGTTTCTGGCCCGCCGACGGTCCGCATCGGCGCTTTCGCTGCAGGCGCCGGCGCCCAATGACGCCGAACTGCGGGACCTGCTGACCCTCGCCGCGCGCGTGCCCGACCATGGCAAGCTGTCGCCGTGGCGGTTCATTGTCCTGCGCGGCGACGCCAAGGCCCAGTTGGCGGCCCGCCTCGAAGCGATCGCGGGGAATCGCCCCGACGCGCCGAAGGTGCTGGCCAAGCTGGGCAAGCTGAAGGCCCCGCCGCTGGGCGTGGCGGTCGTCTCGCGCACGGTGGCCGGCGACATCCCGGCCTGGGAACAGCTGCTGTCGGCCGGCGCGGTCTGCACGACCCTGCTCTACGCGGCCACGGCGATGGGCTTCGGCGCCAACTGGATCACCGACTGGTACGCCTATGATCCGGACGCGAGAACTGTGCTGGGTCTTGCGGAGGACGAACAGATCGCGGGCTTCGTGTTCATCGGCACGCCCGCCGAGGCGCCGCAGGAGCGGATTCGGCCGGACGTGGCGGCGCTCACCAGCGAGTGGACGCCCTAGCCCCGACCGCGATACGGCGCGACACCCTGGTCGGGAACCCAGAGGCCCTCAGGCGCAGGCCCGCTCTGCCAGAAGACGTCGATCGGGATGCCGCCGCGGGGGTACCAGTAGCCGCCGATGCGCAGCCAGCGCGGTTGGGCGACCTCGACAATCTTGCGGCCGATCGCGACGGTGCAGTCCTCATGGAAGGCGCCGTGATTGCGGAACGAACCCAGATAGAGCTTCAGCGACTTGGACTCGATCAGCCAGGCGGCCGGAGCGTAGTCGATCACCAGGTGGGCGAAGTCGGGCTGGGCCGTAACCGGGCACAGCGAGGTGAACTCCGGCGCGACGAAGCGGGCCAGGAACAGGGTGTCGGCCTGAGGATTGGCGACGCGCTCGAGGACGGCGTCCTCCGGACGCGCGGGGGCGTCGACGGCCTGGCCCAGCTGGGTGAGATGAAGGTCGCTCATGATCAGCGGCTTTAGACCTCCGCTCCGGACGGGACAAGGCCGCCGCGCCGCGCTATCAGACGCCAAACAGGCTCCGGGAGAGACGCATGGCTGGCAAGGATTTCGAGGGTTTCGTGGTGCTGGTCACCGGGGGGTCGACTGGCCTCGGCCGGGCCATCGCGGTGGAGACCGCCTCGCGCGGCGCGGCCGTGGTGATCATCAACTACGCCTCCAGCCAGGCCGAGGCCGAGGAAACCGCTCGCCTCTGTGAGGCCGAGGGCGCCAAGGCCGTGCTGGTCCAGGGCGACGTGGGCGAGGACGCCGACTGCCGCAAGATCGCCGCGGCGGCCGAGCCGTTCGGCAAGATCGACGCCCTGTTCAACAACGCCGGGGTGACCAAGTTCGCCCCGAACCACGGCGATCTGGACGCCGTGGACGCGGACGACTTCCTGCGGCTCTATCGGGTCAACGTCGTGGGGGCCTTCCAGATGGTGCGCGCCGCCCGCGCTCTGCTCGAAGCCGCGCCGCGGCCGGGCGCCGTGGTCAACACCGCCTCGATCGCCGGGGTGACCGGCATCGGCTCCTCGGTGCCGTACGCCGCCTCCAAGGGCGCTATGACCACCATGACGCTCTCGCTGGCGCGTGGCCTCGCCCCGAACATCCGCGTGAACGCGATCTGCCCCGGCTTCATCGACACGCCGTGGTTCGGCAAGGCCATGCCCGATGACCGGATCGAGCGGATGCGGCAGGGCGTGATCAACTCCACGCCGCTGCGGGCCGCCTCGACCGCCGAGGACATCGCCGGCGCGGCGGTGTTTCTCGCCTCGCCCGCGTCACGCCACGTGACGGGTGAGACCCTGCTGGCCGACGCCGGCACCCATCTGGGATTCGCCTCGTTGTCGATGCGCTGATCCTTACGCGGCGCTTACCGCTACGTCGCGAATTTCGCATTGCGATGAATAAGCGCCGCTGAGAGCACAAAGGCGCCCACTAAACGGGCGATCCGTGGTTGCAGCGCACAATTTGGCGACACCAGACCGCCTCTTGGCCCGGAAAAGCCCGCCATCGTTAGGGTGCGGGCAACGCTTCGACCAATCTTGCATTCGTCATCGCCGTGCGGCGGGGCGACGCCGGTTTCACGCCAAAAGCGCGGGGATCAGCGCCAACAAAAAGGGGATAGCGATGAAAGCTCTTAAACTTGCTCTTTGCGCCGCCGCGGCGTCGTTCGCCATGGCCGGTGCGGCCCATGCCGAGGATGCGTCGGTAACCTTCAACATCGGTGCGACGTCGGACTATGTGTACCGCGGCGTCAGCCAGACCGACGAAGGCCCCGCCATCCAGGGCGGCGTCGACGTCTCCAGCGGGATCGTGTACGGCGGCCTGTGGGCCTCCAACGTCGACTTCCTCGACAGCACCGACGCTGAAATCGACGCCTACGTCGGCGTGAAGCCGACCGCCGGCGCCGTCAGCTTCGACTTCGGCGCCATCTACTACGGCTACATCAACGCGCCGAGCGCCTCCGACTACTCGTTCTGGGAATTCAAGGCCGCCGCCTCCGTGCCGGCCGGCCCGTTCACCCTCGGCGTCGCCGCCTTCTACTCGCCGGAGTTCTTCGGCGGCGTGGGCGACTCCCTCTACTACGAGGCCAACGCGGCGGTTTCGCCGGCTGACAAGTGGACCATCACGGCCGCCGTCGGCAAGCAGACCATCAACGACTTCAGCGCCCTCGACTACACCACCTACAACATCGGCGTGGGCTACGCGTTCACCGACAAGATCTCCGGCGACTTGCGCTTCCACGACAGCGACCTCGGCTGCGGTTCGATCTGCGACAGCCGCGTCACGGTGAGCCTGAAGGCGACCCTGCCCTAGGCGATCTGAACAACGGACGTTCCCCGCCTCCCCGGGGACGTCCACAGGAAGCCGTCGCGGTTCGCCGCGGCGGCTTTTCTGTTTCGGGCGGCCCGTTCCGGGTTTCGGACTCGTTAACAATCGGCCCACATGATTCCCGGACCCGCGTTTTCGGAACGCCCCGATGTCCTCGCCTGTCCTGCCCAAGACCGCCGCTCTCGTCCTCGTCGTCGTCTGCGCGGCCATGGCGATGGACTGGCTTGTCAGCGCCGTGATCATGGCCGGCGCCGAGGGCTTCGTTTACACCCCTCTGAACACCCTGGTCATCTCGCTGGCCGTCTCGATCCCGGTCTGCTGGTACGTTACGCGGCAACGGTTCGCGATCCAGCGGATGCGCGACGAACTGGCCGTGGCCCGCGACGCCGCCGAGGCCGCCAGCGACGCCAAGAGCGCCTTCCTCGCGACCATGAGCCACGAGATCCGCACGCCGCTGAACGGCGTGCTCGGCATGGCCCAGGCGATGTCCATGGACGCCCTGAGCGATCCTCAGCGCGAACGGCTGGAGGTCGTCCGCGAATCGGCCGTCGCCCTGCTGGCGCTGCTCAACGACGTGCTGGACCTGTCCAAGATCGAAGCCGGCAAGCTCGACCTCGAGGAGATCGACTTCGACCTGGGCGAGGTAATGCGCGGCGCCCACCAGGCCTTTACCGCGCTGGCCAACAAGAAGGGGCTCTCGTTCGCCCTGGATGTCGCCGGCGCCGAGGGCGTCTATCGCGGGGATCCGACCCGCGTGCGGCAGATTCTCTACAACCTGCTGTCCAACGCCGTGAAGTTCACCGAGCAGGGCGAGATCCGCGTCCTGGCGACCCTGGGGGAGGACGGCCTGCGCGTCACCGTCCGGGACACGGGCACGGGCATCCCGGCCGACAAACTGCCTCTGCTGTTCGCCAAGTTCTCCCAGGTCGACGCCTCGACCACCCGTCGCTACGGCGGCACCGGACTTGGCCTGTCGATCTGCCGCCAGCTGGCCGAGCTGATGGGCGGGGACATCACCGTCGAGAGCGTCGCTGGCAAAGGCTCCTGCTTCACCGTCACGCTGCCCCTGCCCCGCACGGGCGAGGCGCGTGGTCCGTCCGTGCTCCAATCCCCCCGTCAGGCATCGGTTGACCGGCCGTTGCGGGTGCTCGCGGCAGAGGACAACACCGTCAACCAGTTGGTGCTCAAGACACTGCTGCACCATGTCGGGGTCTCACCCGTGGTCGTCGCGGACGGCGCCGCCGCACTGGAGGCCTGGCAGGCCGCGGCCTGGGATCTGGTGCTGATGGATGTGCAAATGCCGGTCATGGACGGCGTCGCGGCCACGCGCGCCATTCGGGACCTGGAACGACAGTCGGGCCGGCCCCGCACGCCGATCATCGCCTTGTCGGCCAACGCCATGGCGCACCAGGTCGCCAGCTACCTCGAGGCCGGCATGGACGGCCATCTGGCCAAGCCCATCGAAATCGCCCGCCTGTTCGAGGTCGTCCAGTCCGCCGCGCTCGCCGAGGCGGTCACGCCGCTGGGCCGGACCGGAACCGACTGACCACGACAAAGGGCGCGCCTTTCGACGCGCCCTGTCAGATCTGGTGGGGACCGTGGGACTCGAACCCACACGGGCTGTGAAGCCCAACGGATTTTAAGTCCGGTGCGTCTACCAATTCCGCCACGTCCCCGTGACCCGGATGTGGGCAGCAATAGCATCCGAGTCGCTACGCGGCGCAGACGGAACTGCGCCGGTGATCCTACTGACCGGCGGCGCCGGGGATGGCGGGGTCGCCCGCGCGACGACGGCCCGGGTCCAGCGTGCGGTCCGCCGCATCCTTGAGCGCCTCGCGCTGGGCGACCGTCATGCAGACCTTCTTCGGGCGGTTGGAGCCCACTTCATGCTCGCGCGTGCAGACCATCCGGTTGGGATCGTCCTTCGCAGGCTTCGCCGGGGCCGTCGCCGGAGCGGTCGTCGGGGCCGGAGCGGGCGCCGCATCCCGGGCGCTGGCGAAGGGTGCGAAGGCGAGGAGGCCGGTCGAAAAAGCGACGGCGAATGACAGGCGGCGCATGAAGCGACCTCTTTACTGAACTGAAGCGGTGGGTCGCAAAATGGACAGGCCTAACCTGGGGTGTCAAGCAAGGTCAGGCCGTTGATCCCTGCGTCACGAAGCGCCGCGGACAATTCGGCCAGGGTTGCCTCGACCTCCGCCAGGTCACGGCCGCGGATGACCAGGTTCGATCCGTAGCCTTCGTTGGAAAAGAACGGATAGCTGCCCAGCGACAGGTTCGGGTGGGCCTTCGCCACCGCCTCCAGCGGCGCGGCGATATTGCCCTCGCCCGACCCGTCGACCCGCAGGGTGCGCGCGATGACCACCGCTCCGCCCTTCAGCCGCGGCCCGACGTCCTCCAGCATGCCGCGCATGATCGAGGGCACGCCGGCCAGCACGAAGACGTTGCCGATCTGGAAGCCCGGAGGCCCCTGGACAGGGTTCTTCACAAGGCTGCCGCCCTCGGGAACCCGGGCCATGCGTCGACGCGCGGCGTTCAACTCGCTCTTCCAGCGCGACTCCATCATGGCGATGATCTCGGGATGCTCGTACAGCGCCACGCCGAATGCCTTCGCTACGCAGTCGGCGGTGATGTCGTCATGCGTCGGACCGATGCCGCCGGTGGTGATGACGTAGTCGTACTTGCCGCGCAGGTGATTGAGCGCCGTGACGATCTCGTCCTCGTCGTCCGGCACGACCCGGGCCTCGGCCAGATCGACGCCGTAGGTCCCGATGTATTTGGCGATCGCCGAAAGGTTGGTGTCCTGGGTGCGGCCGGACAGGATTTCGTCGCCGATGATCATGACGGCCGCCGTCACCCGCTGCTGGCTCGTCATGGACGTGTTCCTTCCTTACATCTGGCGGCTTCCGGATTAGAGGCCGCATGAACTTCCCGCAACCGCTCGCCCACGGCCAGCTCGTCGCCCGCTACAAGCGGTTCTTCGCTGATGTAGTGCTCGATGACGGCACGGCCATCACGGCGCATTGCCCAAACCCGGGCGCCATGCTGGGCGTCAACACGCCAGGCCTCGGCGTCTGGCTGTCACGGTCAGACGATCCGAAGCGAAAGCTGGCCTGGACTCTTGAGCTGGTGGAGGCCGATGGCGCGCTGGTCGGCATCAACACCCTGCTGCCCAATCGTCTGGTCGCCGAAGCCCTGGCGGCTGACGCAATCGCGGAACTGACCGGCTACGACGTCCACCGCCGCGAGGTGAAGTACGGCGAGGCCAGCCGGGTCGACTTCCTGCTGGAAAAGGGAACCGGCGAGCGGTGCTGGCTTGAGGTGAAGAACTGCCACCTGTCCCGCTCTCCCGGACTGGCGGAGTTTCCCGACTGCGTAGCGGCCCGCTCGACGAAGCATCTGCGCGAGCTGGAGGCGATGGTCGGGGCCGGCGATCGGGCCGTGGCGTTGTTCGTCGTCCAGCGCGAGGACTGCCGGGCCTTCAGCGCCTGCGCCGAGCTCGATCCGGCCTTCGCAGCGGGACTGGCGCGGGCGGCGGACGCTGGAGTCGAGGTGCTGGTTTACGCTTGCGAGATGAGTCCCGGCGCGATCGCCCTGCGCCGCCGGATCGCCTGGACGCGTGATGCGGCAGGCGGCCCGGGTCTGTGATGGTGGAGAAGGACGCATGAACGACGGCTGGACCGACTCCGCCGACGCCTGGCTGAACAGCCTGGGGGACGAGGGCGACTTCTCGCGGCGCTGGGTGCTCGACGCGCCGATGCTTGTGCGGGCTCTGGCGCCGCGGCCTTCACGCGCGCTGGACGTCGGCTGCGGCGAGGGGCGGTTCTGCCGGATGTTGCAGAACCATGGCGTCGATACGGTCGGGATCGACCCGACGCCGGCCCTGCTCGCGCGGGCGAAGGCGCTCGACTCCGCCGGCGACTATCGCGAGGGACGCGGCGAGACGCTGGAGTTCGAGGACGCATCCTTTGATCTGGTCGTCAGCTACCTGACCCTGATCGACATCCCCGACATCCGCGCGGCGATCCCCGAGATGGTCCGGGTTCTGAAACCGGGCGGACAGCTGCTGATCGCCAACCTCACCTCGTTCAATACGGCGGGCCTGGGCGGTCTGGGCTGGATCCGCACGGCGAACGGCAAGCCGGCCTTTGCGCTCGATCGCTATCTCGAGGAACGGGCGGAATGGATCACCTGGGCCGACATCAAGATCAGGAATCACCACCGGCCGCTTGAGACCTACATGTCGCTGCTGCTGGGCGAGGGTCTGATCCTGAAGCATTTCGCCGAGCCCGCGCCCCATGGCGGCGACCCTGCCATCGGCGAGCGCTATCGCCGCGCGCCCTGGCTGATGATGATGGCCTGGGAGAAGCCCGCCTGACGCCGCGCCGCGGTTGAACTTCTGTGCTATGAGGGCGACATAAGCCCTTCAGGCATTCGCATCGCCCGCCGTCTGTTTCGACGGGACGCAAGGACCGACCGATGACGTTGACCGACGCCATTTCCGACGCCGAGTACCGCACCGGCGAAATTCGCATCCACGGGCCCGAGGGCTTCGAGGGCATGCGCAAGGCCGGCCGGATGGCCGCCGAATGCCTCGACATGCTGATCCCGCACGTCGTGCCGGGCGTCACGACGGCGGAGCTCGACCGGCTCGCGCGCGAGTTCGTGCTGGACCAGGGCGGCCTGCCCGCCTGCCTGTTCTACAAGGGCTATTCCCACACCGTGTGCATCTCGACCAACCATGTGGTCTGCCACGGCATCCCCAGCGACCGCGCGCTGCGCGAGGGCGACATCGCCAACATCGACGTGACCGTCATCGTCGACGGCTGGCACGGCGACACCAGCCGCATGTACGGCGTCGGCGAGGTTTCCACCCGCGCCCGCCGGCTGGTCGACGTGACCTATGAAGGCATGGCGCGCGGCCTGGCGGCGATCAAGCCGGGCGCGACGTTCGGCGACATCGGCGCGGCGATCCAGAAGTACGTCGAAGCACAGCGCTGCAGCGTGGTGCGCGACTTCTGCGGCCACGGCCTGGGGAAGGTGTTCCACGACAGCCCCAACGTGCTGCACTTCGGCCGCCCCGGCGAAGGCCCGGTGCTGAAGGAAGGCATGTTCTTCACCGTCGAGCCGATGGTGAACCTCGGCCGGCCGCAGGTGAAGGTGCTCAGCGACGGCTGGACGGCCGTGACCCGCGACAAGTCCCTGTCCGCCCAGTGCGAGCACAGCTGCGGCGTCACCGCCGACGGCGTTGAGCTGTTCACCGCCTCGCCGACGGGCCTGTTCAAGCCGGCGATCCTGGGCGAAGCGTAGCCGCAATTTGCACAACCCTCGCGCGCTTGCCATGATACCTCCCGCAAGGGGCATCATCGCGGGGCGCCATGGCGGGCGACGTCACCCAGTCACACCACCTCGGCCATCGTGAGCGGCTGCGCGAACGGGCGCTGAAGAGCCTCGACGCCCTGCCCGACTACGAGTTGCTCGAACTGTTCCTGTTCCGCACCTTTCCGCGCGGCGAGGTGAAGCCGCTGGCCAAGGCGTTGCTGGCGCGGTTCGGAACCCTGGGCGGCGTGCTGGCGGCCTCCGTCGAGGAGATGAAGACCGTGACCGGCATCGGCGAAGCCGCGGCGCTGGACCTGCGGCTGCTCAATGAAACGACCTTGCGGGTCGGTCGCGAGACGATCCGCAAGCGCACGGTCATCGGCTCCTGGAGCGCGCTGCTGGCCTATGTGAAGGTCGCCCTGGCCAACGAGCCGCGCGAGCAGTTCCGGGTGCTGTTCCTCGACAACAAGAACCAGCTGATCGCCGACGAGGTTCTGAACCGCGGCACCGTCGATCACGCCCCGGTCTATCCGCGCGAGGTGATGCGGCGCGCGCTGGAGCTGTCCGCAAGCGCTGTGATCCTGGTCCACAACCACCCCAGCGGCGACCCCACGCCCAGCGGCGCCGACATCGACATGACCCGGCAGGTGGTGGAAGCGGGGCGCAGCCTGAAGATTTCGGTGCATGACCATCTGGTGGTCGGCCGCGAGGGTGTCGCAAGCTTCAAGGCGCTCGGGCTGTTCCGATAGCCGGAGCGCCCGTACGCTCCCCGGCGCTCTTCCCCGCTGACTGCGACGCCGGCCCCTTGCGGAGGACCTGTGCTCGAAATCCTCCGGTTCTTGACAGCGTCGACGCCATCCACGGGCTAAAGGAGACTGCGCTGTAGCCTCAGGGGAGCGACCATGAACCCGACATCGACCGGTCCGGTCTCTGCCGACCGCCACGAAGGCTGGCGCTGGTGGGAAGCGCGTCGGCTTCGCTACAACATCGGCCTGGCGACCGCCGGATGGACGGCCTACGCGCTGTTCCTGTTCCTGCAATACACGGGCGAGCCGGAGCCTGAGGTCAGCTGGCAGGCGCTGGGACCGATGACCATCCTGCTGGGCATCGGCTTCCTGCTGGTTATGGGCGTCGCGAACCTCCTCTACCTGCTGGGGGTTCTGATCGAGCGATTCATCCGTCCGTATGACATCGACTTCTATCGGGAGCGGGCCTGGGCCCTGGGCTTCTGGGGCTCGATCGCCCTGCCCTTCCTGTTTCCGCTGGGAACCTACGCCGTCCTGCTGGCCAGCAGCGGTTCGCCCTAGCGCATCCTTGGCGCTCGCACGCCGGACCGTGATCAGGCGACCAGCCGGAGCCCCGTCGCGCCAAGCTGGCGACGCGCCCTGCGCAAGGTCTCGAGCGCGTCATCGGTCGCCGCGCGTTGCGCCTGAAGCCGGGACTCCTGGACGGCCATCGCGACGGCCACCGCGTCGGCGCCCGCGTCGAGCAGGGTCGCGATCTGCGAGAGGCCGAAACCCATCGCCTTGAACGCCAGCGCCCGCGACAGCCGCTCCAGATCGTCGGCGTCGAAGTAGCGCCAGCCCTGACGTGTCCGCTTCGGCGTCACCAGACCGCGTTGCTCGTAGAGCCGCAGAGCCTTGACCGATACGCCCAGTCGCCGGGCCGCCTCGGCGGGCCCGGCCAGCAACCTTGTCCGCTCCGGCGAGATCATCGTCAGGTCCTCCGTCGGATCAGTATGCGGTCGGTCCCAGGGGACGGGTCAAGCGGCCAGAGCGTCGCGCTCCCACTCCAGAAAGTCCGGCGTTTCCAGCAGCCGCTCGACGTAGCGACCGGCCGCGCCGGTATCGCCATGATCGCTGGCCAGAATCCCGTAGCTGCGGAAGCGGGTCGCCACCGGCGTGAAGAAGGCGTCGGCGATGGTCCAGTCTCCGAACAGGAACGGGCCGCCTGAGCGCGCCAGCAGTCCGCACCACAGGGCGACGAGGCGACGGACGTTGGCCCGGGTCGCTTCGGAAAGGTCGGCCTTCGTGGTCAAGGTCAGGTCCATCGGGCATTCGCCGCGCAGCGATCCGAATCCGGCATGCATTTCCGCCGCCGCAGCGCGGGCCAGGGCGCGGTCCGCCGGATCGGCCGGCCAGAGGTTCGCCGCCGGAAACCGCTCCGCCAGATACTCGCAGATCGCCAGCGAATCCCAGATCGTCAGGTCGCCATCCTTGAGCACCGGCACCAGGCCCGACGGCGAGTGTTTCAGGATCTCGGTCGTCGAGGTCTCAACCTCGCGCAACTGGACCAGCGTCTCGGTGAACGGCGCGCCGGTGCGCTTGAGCACGAGCCAGGGCCGCAGGGACCAGGTCGACCAGTTCTTGGTGCCGACAACGATTTCCACCCGCTACTCCCCGGTATGATGTGTCACCCAGTTGACGCCTCCCCCTAACCTGCCCGTAAGGTGCGGCCAACAAATAGAACAAGTGTTTGAGGAAACGCCCATGACCGACGCCGTAACCCCGGCGCCGACCGCGTCCGAGCTGGCCGCATCCGCGGACGACGGCCCGGGCATCGAGCCCCTCAGCACAGGCTTCCGGCGCTACGCGCTGTGGACGCTGATGATCATCTACACGCTGAACTTCCTTGACCGGCAGATCGTCAACATCCTGGCCGAGCCGATCAAGAAGGACCTGCACCTCGCCGACTGGCAGCTGGGGATGATGACGGGTCTGGCCTTCGCGCTGTTCTACACGGTGCTGGGCATCCCCATCGCCCGCAAGGCCGAGACCTCCAACCGCCCGCTGATCATCGGGTCCGCCCTGGCGGTCTGGAGCGGGTTCACCATGCTCTGCGGCATGACGCAGAACTTCCTGCAGCTGGTTCTCGCGCGGATCGGCGTTGGGGTCGGCGAAGCCGGCTGCACCCCGCCGGCTCACTCTCTGATCACGGACTATGTGCCTAGGGACAAGCGGGCATCGGCCATCGCCTTCTACTCGATCGGCACCCCGCTCGGCAGTCTGATCGGCATGGCCATGGGCGGGCTGATCGCCGACGCCTACGGATGGCGGGCCGCCTTCCTCGTGGCCGGGGCGCCCGGGCTGATCTTCGCCCTGCTGACCATCTTCACCCTGCCCGAGCCGCGCAGGAAGCTGACCGCCATCATGGCCGCAAAGGCCACGGCCAGCGTGCCGCTGCGCGAGGCCATGAAGGTCCTGATCTCCAAGAAGACCTTCTGGCTCATCGCCTTCGCCGCCGCGATCAAGGCCTTCATCGGCTATGGCCACGCCCCGTTCACCGCCAGCTTCTTCTTCCGCAGCCACTCGGCCCAGATCGCCGACCTGTCCGCCTGGATTACCGGGATCACCGGCTTTTCCATCGGTCCGATCGGCACCGTCGGCGTCGCGCTCAGCGTGGTCAGCGGTACGGCCGGCGTGCTGGGCGTCTGGCTGGGCGGCTATATCGCCGACCGGCTGGGGGCCAAGGACCTGCGAGCCTATGTGGTGGTCCCGGCCATCGCCTCGCTGGTCACCATCCCGATCTACATCACGGCGGTCTCGGTCCCCAGCGCCACCGCCGCCCTGCTGCTGATGGCCCTGCCGGCGATCATCGGTTCGCTCTGGTACGGGCCCGTCTACGCCACCGCCCAGAGCATCGTGCAGCCGCAGATCCGCGCGACCTGCGCCGCCGTCCTGCTGTTCATCATCAATCTCGTGGGGCTGGGCCTTGGCCCCCTGTTCGTCGGCATCATCAGCGACCTGTGGGCCGGCGGGCTCCTGCAGCAGTCCGGACTGGCGACCGCCGACTGCGGCAAGGCCATGCTGGACATCAACAAGGCGGCCTGCGGGGTCGCCCAGGCCGAAGGGCTGCGCTGGTCGCTGATCGTGTCCATGGGCTTCAACCTGATCGCCTTCACGCTGTTCTGGATGGCCCGCAAAACCATCCGTGAAGAGATGGTCAGCTGACGCCATACCGGCAATTCAATTCGCGGCTGGCGGCGATCCGTCTGCCGCGGCTAGAGTGCCGCCAGTTTCAGGGGAGGAACGTGAATGACCGACGCAACGGCGGGGGGCGCCGCGCGGCCCGTATATTCGAACGGCTACAAGTCGCTCGTGCTCGGCATGTTGCTGGCGGCCTACACATTCAACTTCATTGACCGGACGATCATTGCGACCATCGGTCAGGCCATCAAGGTCGACCTCAAGCTGACCGACACCCAGCTGGGTCTGCTCGGCGGCCTGTATTTCGCGCTGCTCTACACGACACTCGGCATCCCCATCGCCCGTCTGGCCGAGCGGAAGAGCCGGGTCAGCATCATCACCTGGTCGCTGATAATCTGGTCGGGCTTCACGGCGCTCTGCGGCGCGGCCCAGAACTTTCTCATGCTGGCGATCCTGCGCTTCGGCGTCGGCATCGGCGAGGCCGGCTGCTCGCCGCCCTCCCACTCGCTGATCAGCGACTATTTCGAACCCAAGAAGCGGGCCTCCGCCCTCTCGATCTACGCGTTCGGCATTCCCCTTGGCACCATGATCGGCGCCGTGGCCGGCGGCTGGCTGACCCAGGCGTTCAGCTGGCGAGTCGCCTTTGTCGTCGTGGGCCTTCCTGGAATCCTGCTGGCGATCCTGTTCAAGCTTCTGGTCAAGGAGCCGCCGCGCGGCCATTCCGATCTCGTCGAGCACCCGATCGAACCGGAAGATGTCTCCGCGCCGGTCGCGCCGGTCGCCGCACCGTTCTCGATGGCCAACGAGGCCCGTGAACTGTGGGGCGTCGCCAAGGTGCTGTTCGGCAAATGGCCGGTCCTGCACATGGTGCTGGGCGTGACCATCGCGTCGTTCGGATCCTACGGCTCGGGCGCCTTCGTGCCGGCCTATTTCGTGCGCCAGTTCGGTCTGGACTACGCCACCGTCGGCCTGATCACCGGCCTCGTCGGCGGCTTCTCGGCGGGCATCGGCACGCTGGTCGGCGGCTTTGTCGCCGACCGGGCCGCGCGTCGCAGCGCCGTCTGGTATCCGCTGGTGCCGGCCATCGGCCTGCTGGTCGCCACGCCGATCTACATCCTCGCCTACCTGCAGTACGACTGGAAGATCGCCGCCCTGATCCTGCTGATCCCGGGCATCTTCCACTACACTTACCTGGGCCCGACGTTCGGCGTCGTGCAGAACTCGGTGCCTGTGACCCAGCGCGCCACGGCCACCGCGCTGCTGTTCTTCTTCCTCAACCTGATTGCGCTCGGCGGCGGGCCGGTCTTCACGGGCTGGCTCAGCGACCTGCTCGGCCAGTTCAACTTCAGCCACCCCGGTCAGGGCGTGTCGGGCATGTTCGGCGTCTTTGGGGCCGGCCCCGGAGTCGGCGACTTCATCCAGCAATGCCCCGGCGGCGCTGCGCCCAAGGGAGCGGCGGAATCGCTTGCGACCGCCTGCCACACGGCCGGATCCATGGGGACGCGGCAGGCGATTATCATCTCGCTCTGCTTCTACGCCTGGGCCTCGGTGCACTACTTCCTGGCGGCCATCGGCATGGTCAAACACATGAAGTCCACCGCGGGCGGTTGACGCCAAGGGCGCCAAGGGCGTAGCGGGCGGCATGATCCCTCGCTACGCCCGCCCCGACGCCGTCGCCATCTGGTCTCCCGAGACCCGGTACAAGATCTGGTTCGAGATCGAGGCCCACGCGGCCGACGCCATGGCGGAGCTGGGGACCATCCCCAAGGCCGCCGCAGAGGCGATATGGGCCGGCGGCAAGGACGCCGTCTGGGATCCCGACCGGATCGACGAGATCGAGCGGACGACCAAGCACGACGTCATCGCCTTCCTGACCCACGTTTCGGAAGTGGTCGGGCCCGAAGCGCGGTTCCTGCACCAGGGCATGACCAGCAGCGACGTGCTGGACACCTGCCTGGCCGTGCAGATGTCGCGCGCCACCGACCTGCTGCTGGAAGACGTCGATCTGGTGCTGGCGGCCCTGAAGCGGCGCGCATTCGAGCACCGCCTGACGCCCTGCACCGGCCGCAGCCACGGCATCCATGCCGAGCCGACCACCTTCGGCCTCAAGCTCGCCGGCCACTACGCGGAGTTCCAGCGCGCCAAGGAACGGCTGGCGATGGCGAAGTTCGAGATCGCCACCTGCGCCATCTCCGGCGCGGTCGGGACCTTCGCCAACGTCGATCCCCGCGTTGAGCAGCATGTCGCCGACAAGCTGGGCCTGGTGGTCGAGCCGGTCTCGACGCAGGTCATCCCGCGCGATCGCCACGCCGCCTGGTTCGCGGCGCTCGCCGTCGTCGCCAGCTCGATCGAGCGGCTGGCCATCGAGATCCGCCATCTGCAGCGCACCGAGGTGCTTGAGGCCGAGGAGCCCTTCGATCCGGGTCAGAAGGGCAGCTCGGCGATGCCGCACAAGCGCAACCCGATCCTGACCGAGAACCTCACGGGCCTCGCCCGCCTCGTCCGCTCAGCCGTCGTGCCGGCGCTGGAGAACGTCGCCCTCTGGCATGAGCGCGACATCAGCCACTCCTCGGTCGAGCGCGGCATCGCGCCTGACGCCTCGATCCATCTCGACTTCGCCCTGCGCCGCCTGGCCGGGGTGGTCGAGCGGCTGGTGATCTATCCGGAGAACATGCTGAAGAACCTCGACCGTCTCGGCGGCCTGGTTCACAGCCAGCGGGTGATGCTCGCCCTGACCCACAAGGACGTCAGCCGCGAGGAGGCCTATGCCGCCGTGCAGGGCAACGCGATGAAGGTCTGGCGGGGCGAAGGGAGGTTCATCGACTTCCTGAAAGCCGACCCGTTCGTCTCGGCCAACATGACCGACGCCGAGCTCGAGGACCTGTTCGACAACGGCTATCACTTCAAGCACGTGGACACGATCTTCGCCCGCGTGTTCGGGGAGCAGGCCCACGCGTAAGCGCAGCTTCCCGCCGGTCGTCGCGCCCGATACGCGGCTACTGGTGCTGGGCAGCCTGCCCGGCGAGGCCTCGCTGGCGGCGGGCCGCTACTACGCCCATCCGCAGAACGCCTTCTGGCGGCTGATCGGCGGCATGATCGACGAGGACATCGCCGCCCTGCCCTACGACGACCGGCTGGCGACTCTGCTGCGGCATCGCGTGGGGCTGTGGGATGTGGTCGGCGAGGCGACTCGGGCCGGCAGCCTGGACACCGCTATCCGCGACGCCACACACAATGACCTGGGGACCCTGGTTGAAACCCTGCCAGACCTGCGGATGGTGGCGTTCAATGGCGGGAAGGCCGCCGGCGACGGCCGCAAACTGCTGGCCGCGCAGTCGGATCGGCTGCGTCTGGTGACGCTGCCGTCCTCAAGCCCGGCGCACGCCAGTCTGCGATTCGAAGAGAAGGCGGCCGTCTGGAACAGCCTGCGCGATGCGCTGGCGGACTGACCTAGCCGGCGTTCTTCAGCTGGTCGCGGGCCTGGGCCATCAGCTCGTCCATCTTCATCCGGACTTCGCCTTCGCTGGCCGTGACGCCCGAACCCTTGAGGTCGCCGAACACCTTGCGCAGGACGTCTTCGTCGCCCGGCTGCTCGAAGTCGGCCTTCACCACGGCCCGCACATACTCTTCCACCGATTCAAGGCCCATCAGGCCGGCGGCCCACTCCGCAAGCATGCGGTTGCGGCGCGCGGCGGCCTTGAAGTCCTGCTCGGCGTCGTGCGCGAACTTCTTCTCGAAGCCCTTTTCGCGGTCGTCGAACGTGCTCATGAAAACTCCAGTGGTACTTCCGGGCGCCCTGATATCCCCTTGCGGACGCCGCCGCAATGAGATGGATCGCGAACAGGTCGCGGAGTTTGCGCCTGCCCCCCCGTTCGGGTAGTTTCCGGCTCGACTTCAGCGACAGCGGCCCTGAGTCGAAATCCCGCGCGCCGGCCTCACGCCCGCGCGCGATTTTTGTTCCGCAAGGCCGCAGAGCACCCCCACGGGGAACCCCACGATGACGACCCGCCGCAAGAAGATCTACGAAGGCAAGGCCAAGATCCTTTACGAGGGTCCCGAGCCCGGCACGCTGATCCAGTATTTCAAGGACGACGCCACGGCGTTCAACGCCCAGAAAAAGGCGGTCCTCGAAGGCAAGGGCGTGATCAACAACCGCATCAGCGAATTCGTGATGATGAAGCTGGGCGCGGTGGGCATCCCGACGCACTTCATCAAGCGGATGAACCTGCGCGAGCAGCTGATCAAGGAAGTCGAGATCATCCCGCTGGAGGTGATCTGCCGCAACATCGTGGCCGGCGGTCTGGCGACGCGCCTGGGTCTCGAAGAGGGCACGGCGCTTCCCCGCTCGATCATCGAGTTCTGCCTGAAGGACGACAAGCTCGGCGATCCGATGGTGACCGAGGAGCACATCACCGCGTTCAACTGGGCCTCGACCCAGGAGATCGACGACATCATGGCCATGACCCTGCGGATCAACGACTTCCTCTGCGGGATGTTCAGCGCCGTCGGCATCACCCTGGTGGACTTCAAGATCGAGTTCGGTCGCGTCTATGACGGGGAGTTCGCCCGGGTCATCCTGGCCGACGAGATCAGCCCCGACAGCTGCCGCCTGTGGGACTCGACCACCAACGAGAAGCTCGACAAGGACCGGTTCCGCCGCGACATGGGCGAGATCATCGAGAGCTACACCGAAGTCGCCCGGCGCCTGGGCATCATGAAGGAAATGCCGACGGTCATCCGCGGCGGCCTGCACTAGAGATTTGTCGATGAAAGCCACCGTCCACGTCTTCCTCAAGCCCGGCGTCCTCGACGTTCAGGGCAAGGCCGTCGAGAACGCCCTGCACGGGCTGGGCTGGGCCGGCGTGAAGGACGCGCGGGTCGGCCGGGTCATCACCTTCGACCTGCCCGGCGACGACAAAACCGCCGCCGAGGCCGAGGTGAAGGCCATGTGCGACAAGCTGCTCGCGAACACGGTGATCGAAAGCTACCGGGTGGAGATCGCCTAGGTGAAAGCCGCCGTCATCGTCTTCCCCGGCTCCAACTGCGACCGGGACTGCAAGGTCGCCATCGAACGGTCCACCGGCGCGACCGTGGACATGGTCTGGCACGGCGACACGGACCTGCCGAGCGGGCTGGACCTGATCGTGCTGCCGGGCGGTTTTTCCTACGGCGACTATCTGCGCTGCGGCGCGATGGCGGCGCTGTCGCCGGTGATGCAGGCGGTCAAGGCCGCCGCCGAACGGGGCGTCGCCACGGTCGGGATCTGCAACGGCTTCCAGGTGCTGTGCGAGGCCGGCTTGCTGCCCGGCGCCCTGCTGCGCAACGAAGGTCTGAAATACGTCTGCAAGCCGGTCGCGCTGGAGGTGACCAACGCCCAGACCCGCTTCACCGCCGCCTACCAGGGCCGCCGCGAGGTGACGATGACGGTCGGCAACGGCGAGGGCAACTTCTTCGCCGACGAGGCCACGCTGGACCGCCTCGAAGGCCAGGGCCAGGTCGTGTTCCGCTACCTCGATAACCCTAACGGCTCGGCCCGCGCCATCGCCGGGATCATCAACGAGGCCGGCAACGTGCTGGGCATGATGCCGCACCCCGACCGCGCCTTCGAAGCCGACCTGGGCTCCGCCGACGGCGCCCTGCTGTTCCAGAGCGCCCTGGCCAGCGCGTAGGGCGTTCAGCCTGACGGGGAATTCACTGGCCCGGCCCTGAACCCTCGGCCAGTTTTCCCGCTCGTTTCGGGAGCCGGACATGGACGTCAGTCAGATCAATTGGGCCTTTGTCGCGCTCGGCGTCTCGGCGGTGCTGCTGCTGGTCTGGCTTTTCGTGGCGTTCAGGGCGAAGGCCGGGGCGCCGGCCGCGTTTATCGGATTCGTGCATCTGCTGGTCGCCGGGATGCATTCGGCCGCGCCGGTGCGCGGCTATCTCGACCCCGCCTATGAAGGCTATGGCTTTGGACTGTTGAATGCGGCCCCGGGCATCGCGGTGGCGGTCACCGCCGGCGCGGTATGGGTCGTGGCCGCCCTCGCCGCCTTCCTGGCCCTGTCGAAGGCGCGCCTGGCGATGGCGTTCGTCGCCCTGTCGAGCCTGTCCTTCGCCGTGATCATCGGCGTGCCGCTGGCGCTGGAGGCGCTCAACAACGCCCGCGCCAGCCGGGTTCAGCTGGGCGAGTACCTGACCATCCCCGGCGCCGCGGCGATCGGCCTGCTGCTCGTCGTGCTGGTCCTGCCGTTTCTGGTCGGCTTCTTCTGGGCGAGCGCCCGAACGCTGAGGCGCGGCTAGATCAAGCGCGCCGCACGCTGGTGAACTTCACCGGCGGATCGAGGATCTGGTTGGCCATCCCGTAGTCTGCCCCCTCGGTCGGCGAGGTCGGCATGGCGTGGATCGCCCGCACCACCTCCAGCCCCCCGACCACCTGGCCGAAGGCCGCGTAGCCCAGATTGTCGCCCGGCTTGATCGGATTGACGTCGTACCAGGGCGCCTCCTCGAGGCAGATGAAGAACTCCCCGTCCGCCGTGCCCAGCTCGCGACGCGGCATCGACAGGGTGCCGATCCGGTGGCGCAGGCCGGTCTGGGTGGTCGGCTCGTGGGCGATGGGCGGCAGCAGCCGCTTGGGATCGCCGTGACAGCCGCCCTGCAGCAGCCCCGCCTGGGGCATCGCGACGGGCCGGACGGTCCGGTAGAACTCGGCCCCGTCAAAGCGCTTCTCGTCGACGTAGCGCAGGAAGTTGGCCACCGTGACCGGGGCCTTGTCGCCATACAGCTCCAGCGTGATCGCGCCCGCGGCCGTTTCAATCACCACCTGCACGGGCGGTGTCTGGGCCCGCGCAGCGCCGGCGACGAAGGGAAGGCCGGCCAGGGCGGCCGCGACCATTCTGCGATCCTGTTTCATGCCGCCATGGTGACTCGCCTGTCCTGACATTTCGAGGGGAATCCGCTAAGTCCCCGGCATGACCGCCTCCCCCGCGAAGACCATGGCCGAAACGGCCGTCGAGTATGGCCTCAAGCCGGAGGAGTACGACCTGATCGTGCGCCGGCTGAACCGCGAGCCCAACCCCGTCGAACTCGGGGTGTTTTCGGTGATGTGGAGCGAGCACTGCTCCTACAAATCCTCGCGCAAGCATCTGTCGAAGTTCCCGACGACGGGTCCGCGCGTGATCTGCGGGCCGGGCGAAAACGCCGGCGTCATCGACATCGGCGACGGCCAGGCCTGCATCTTCAAGATGGAGAGCCACAACCACCCCTCCTACATCGAGCCCTACCAGGGCGCGGCGACGGGCGTGGGCGGCATCATGCGCGACGTCTTCACCATGGGCGCGCGGCCGATCGCGCTGCTGAACGCCCTGCGCTTCGGCGATCCCTCGCATCCCAAGACGAAGCGGCTGGTCGGCGGCGTGGTCGCGGGCATCGCCGGCTACGGCAACTGCGTGGGCGTGCCGACGGTCGCGGGCGAGACCAATTTCCATCGCGGCTACGACGGCAACATCCTGGTCAACGCCATGTGCGTGGGCCTGGCCGACGCGGACAAGATCTTCTACTCCGCCGCCCCGGCCGCGGGCCTGCCGGTGGTCTATTTCGGCTCCAAGACCGGCCGCGACGGCATCCATGGGGCGACCATGGCCAGCGCCGAGTTTGACGAGGACAGCGACGAGAAGCGCCCCACCGTGCAGGTCGGCGATCCTTTCGCCGAGAAGCTGCTGATCGAGGCGACCCTCGAGCTGATGGCCACCGGCGCGGTCGCCGCGATCCAGGACATGGGCGCCGCGGGCCTGACCTCCTCCTCGGTCGAGATGGCCGGCAAGGGCGAGGTCGGCATCGAGCTCGACCTGGACATGGTGCCCCAGCGCGAAGAGGGCATGACCGCCTACGAGATGATGCTGTCGGAGAGCCAGGAGCGGATGCTGGCCATCCTCAAGCCGGGCCGCGAGCACGAAGGCCACGCCATCTTCGAGAAATGGGGTCTGGACGCCGCCGTCATCGGCTGGACCACCAACACCGGCCACATCGTGCTGAAGCACAAGGGCGAGGTGGTCTGCGACATCCCGCTCGCACCCCTGTCCGAAGACGCGCCGCTCTATGACCGTCCCTGGACCGAGCCCGTGAAGCACCCGCGCCTGGACCCGGCGCAGGTGCCGGCGCCCACCGACTGGGAAGCCGCCGTGCTGCAGGTCATCGGCTGTCCCGACATGGCCTCCAAGCGCTGGCTCTGGGAGCAGTACGACCGCCACGTGATGGCCGACACCCTGGAGGACAGCGCCACCGGCGCCGACGCGGGCATCGTCCGCGTGCACGGCACCCGCAAGGCGCTGGCCGTGACCAGCGACTGCACGCCGCGCTACGTCCAGAACGACCCCTACGAGGGCGGCAAGCAGGCCGTCGCCGAGGCCTGGCGCAACCTGACCGCCGTCGGCGCCGACCCTGTGGCGATCACCGACAACCTGAACTTCGGCAATCCGGAGCGGCCCGAGATCATGGGCCAGATCGTCAAGGCGATCGAGGGCATGGCCGAGGCCTGCCGCGTGCTCGACTTCCCGGTCGTGAGCGGCAACGTGAGCCTCTACAACGAGACCAACGGCGCGGCGATCCCACCGACCCCGACCGTCGGGGCGGTCGGCCTGCTGACCGAGTACAGCCTGCGGGCGGACTTCTCCGGGATGAAGACCGGCGACACCCTGGTCCTGCTCGGCGCCAACGCCGGCGAACTGGGCGCCTCGATCTACCTGCGCGAGGTGCTCGGCCGCGAGGACGGCGCGCCGCCGCCCGTCGATCTGGCGCTGGAACGCAAGACCGGCGACTTCGTGCGCAGCCTGATTTCATCGCAGCAAGCTACCGTCGTGCATGATCTTTCCGACGGCGGCCTGATCGTCGCCGCGGCCGACATGGCGCTGGCCTCAAACGTCGGTCTGGACCTGGACGCCACCAGCGAGGGCAACGCCCATCCGTTCCTGTTCGGCGAGGACCAGGCCCGCTATCTGATCGCGACCGCGGATCCGGAGGGCCTGCTGAAGGCCGCCGCCGAGGCAGGCCTGCATGCCAGCGTGGTTGGGCAGGCGGGTGGCGACGCGTTCGCGTCCAAGGGCCTGTTCAGCATCCCGATGGCGACCCTGCGGACGGCGCATGAGGCGTGGCTGCCGGGGTATATGGGCTAAGCGCCGGGGACATGTACCGCAGGTACGTGTCCCCTGAACCAGCCGCTCGATTGGGGGACACGTACCTGCGGTACATGTCCCCTATGCCTGGCCGAGCACCGCCTCGAACCGCTCCAGCGCGAACCTCGCGAAGGCCATCATGTTGGCCAGGCGGTCGCTCTCGCCGGTCTCCAGGGTAAACGCGGCCTCCACCGGCCCGACAACGCCCACACAGGTATGGCCGGCCGCGTCGCCGTAGGGATTGCCCGTCGGCCCGGCCGCTCCGGTCTCGCACAGACCCCAGGTCCCGCGCAGCTTCTCGCGGATCACCCCGGCCATGAACAGGGCGTAGGGCTCGCTGGAGGACCGCACGCCGGGCGGCAGATCGCCCCTCTGCAGACCCAGCAGGCCGCGCGCGACGTTGGGCGTATAGGTGACGCTGGCGCCCTGGTACCAGACCGAGGCTCCGGGCACCGCCAGCAGCGCCGCTGACACCAGCCCGCCGGACGAGGACTCCGAGACCGCCACGCTTTCCTTGCGGGCGATGAGGCGGGCGCCGATCCGTTCGGCGATGGGGAGCAGGGTCTGCATCAGCGTCCGGTCTCGGTCATCATGGAGTCCAGTTCGTCGTCAAACAGCCGCGCGGCGGCCACCACGGTCGTGATGGCGTCGCGGAAGAACGGCTGCGGGATCGTGGCGAAGTCGTCGGTCGGCTTGTGGTACTCGGGATGGTCCTCAACCCCGAAATAGACCCACGGCAGGCCGGCCTTTGCGAAGGCGCCGTGGTCCGACTGGAAGGTCCAGTTGTTCTGCGGCCCCTCGGCGTCGGTGTCGTGGCCGAGCTTGAGCGTCACCGGCGACATCGGGACAAGGGCTTCCAGCCGCGCCCTGACCCAGGCGTTGGCCGATCCGCCGGCGGCATAGATCTCGTTCTTCGCGCTCTTGCTGAGCATGTCGAAATTTACGTTCAGCGCGATCGTTGCGAGCGGCACAGGCGGGGCCTCGACGAAGGCCCGGGCGCCGCGCAGACCGCTCTCCTCGCCATCGAGGAAGACGATCCAGACATCATGCAGCGGGGCCCTGGCCTTGAACGCCTCGGCCACAGCCAGGGCTCCGGCCACGCCCGAGGCGTTGTCGTCGGCGCCGTTGTAGATCTTGCCGTCCTGGACGCCGAGGTGATCGTAGTGGGCGGTCACCACGATCACCTTGCCGCCCGGCCGGGTCCCCGCGATCCGGGCCATCAGGTTGACGCCGCTGACCGCGGTTCCGTTCTTCCTGGTGAAGGTGAATTCCTGATCGACCGGCTCGAGCCCGATCTCGCGCATGCGCCCCAGGATGTAGAGCCGCGCATCTGCGGAGCCTTCGGTGTCGATGCCCCGCCCCTGCATTGCGTCCGCGGACAGCATCTGCACGTCTTCCAGCGCGAAGTCGCCCGGCGCGGCGAGAGCAGGCGCGGCCAGGATCAGGACCGCTGTTGCGGCAAGCAGAAGACGGCGCATGGAAACTCCGGACTGAACGGACCCATCAATGCGGGGCCGGACGCGCCCACGCAAGCCGGTCATGCGCTGTTCACGTGCCGCCTGTCAGGGTGAGGCCGTTCCGTTCCACAGGTGATCCATGAAGACCCTGCTCGCCGCCGCCCTCGCCCTGACCGTCCTCACACCCGCCGCGGCGAGCGCGAGCGGGCCCGCCTGTGACGTCAGCGTCCAGTTCGGCAGCTACGCCATGGGCATCGACGGCCGCGCGTTCGACAGGGTTCAGCGTTACGCCGCCCGGCATCCGCGCCTGATCCGCACGTCCTCGGTCACATCCTGGGGCCGCGAGGGCGAGAAGACTGTTTGCCTGACGACGACCACGCGACGGGGCATGACCACCGTGTTCCGCGATGTTCGCGCGCTGGTCGGCAAGGGCCAGCGCGGACCTGTGGAGGTGCGGACGCTCGATGGCCGGGTCTGGAATTCGCATCCGGGCGCCCCGCGCTAGCCCATACCGCTTTTTCTGCTTCCCCTCCCCTGCGTCGCCCGGCCATCATGCGGGCAACGAGATAGAGGGAGCGAAACCATGGACGCCCAGTCGCAATGGACGGGTCTGAACGCTGATCGCCTGGAGCGCATCACCGACCACATCGAGCGCAACTACATCCAGCCCGGCAAGATCGCCGGCTGCCAGATCGAGGTGCGGCGTCACGGTCATCAGGCCTATGCGAAGAGCTTCGGCCTGCGCGACCGCGAGCGCGGCGTGGCCTGGAGCGACGATACGATCGTGCGCATCTATTCGATGACCAAGCCGATCGTCTCGGTGGCCCTGATGACCCTGATGGAACAGGGCCGCTTCGAGCTGGACGACTCGGTGCACCGCTACATCCCCGAATGGAAGAACCACCGGGTCTGGGTGTCCGGCGAAGGCGACAGCATGGTCACCGAAGCGCCCAGCCGACCGATCAGCTTCCGCGACGTGCTGAGCCACACCGCCGGCCTGACCTACGGCTCGATGCTGGCGCAGGTGAGCGGACTGCCGATCGAGCACCCGGTCGACAAGGCCTATGACGCCGTCGGCGTGCGGCGCGGCAGTGAGACGCTCGACCAGTTCTTCGAAAAACTCGGCCGCGTGCCGCTGCGCTACCATCCCGGCGAGCGCTGGCAGTACAGCCTGGCGACGGACGTCTGCGGCGGGCTCGTCGAGCGGATCAGCGGCATGCCGCTGGAGGACTACCTGAAACAGGCGATTTTCGAGCCGCTCGGCATGGTCGACACCGCCTTCCATGTGCCGGCCGAGAAGGCCGACCGCTTCGCCGCCAACTACATGCGCATGCCGGACAAGAGCCTGCGCCTCTCGGACGATCCGGCGAGCAGCCCCTACCTCAAGGACCCGGTGTTCAAGTCGGGCGGCGGCGGCCTCGCCGGCACCATGGCCGACTACGTCCGCTTCACCGAGATGCTGCGGGCCGGCGGATCGCTCGACGGCGTGCGGGTGATCGGCACGCGGACGCTGGACCTGATGGTGCACAACCATCTGAAGGACAACCAGGACCTGACCCAGATGGCCATCGGCGGCTTCTCGGAGACCTCCAACGCCGGTATCGGCTTTGGCCTGGGCTTCGCCATGACCATCGACCAGACCCTGACGGGCGGCCTCTCCAGCGGCGACTTCTACTGGGGCGGCGCGGCCTCGACGATCTTCTGGGCGGACCAGGAGGAGGACCTGTCGGTGGTCTTCATGACCCAGCTGATGCCGTCGGCGACGTTCAACTTCCGGGGCCAGCTGAAGAGCCTGATCTATTCGGCGATCGAGGACTGACGCTCAGGGCCAGGTTGCGCGGACCCAGCGGGCCCGCGCAAAGTCCTCGCTCCACGCCAGGCTGGCGGCGGCCGCGGCCACGACCGCGCCGGGGCTGGTCGTGGTGCAGTTGTCTTCGCGGATCGTCAGCCCGGGCAACGGCTGCAATGTGACATAGCGGGTCGCCTCGCCCTTCGGCGTCGGCGGCGGCGGCGGCCCGCACAGCACCGGCCACATGCGGAAGGCGGCGTATCGACCATCGTCGGCCCGCTCCCCCTCGAATCCGAAATACTGATAGGTGACGCCGTCGTCTCCCGCGCCTTCGAACTGCATCACGATCGGCTCACCGGCGGCCAGAACGAACGGAATGCGCTCCCATTCTCCCGGCTTGCCGTCTTCCCGCTTGTAGCCCAGCAATTCGCCGCCTCGCACGATCATCGGGCTCGCACAGCCCGGCCAGCGATGCGCCGGTCTGCGCGTATCGACGCGGCAGTCGTCTTCGGTGCGCATCACCCAGAGCCCTTCCCGCAGGCGCGGCGCGTCGGGCGCATCACTGGGGGTGAAGAGCGGCGTATCGGTGATGACGCGATTGCAGCCGCCCAGCAGAAGCACCACGCACAGACCCAGCAGGATTCTCATGGCGACTCTCCGATCACGGACGCGTGATCATGGCGCCGTTGAGTCCGGGTAGCACGCGAATTCGCAGGACCGGTCGGGATCGCATCCAGCCGTTGTTAAGCATTGTGGCGCATTGAAAGGGTTGTTTTCCGGAGACCATCCCGTGCCGATGCCTGCCGCTGACCTCGAGTCTCGCCTGCGCGCCGCGTTCCCGGACGCGGAGATCACCATCACCGACCTCGCCGGCGACGGCGACCACTACAAGGCGCGCATCGTCTCGAGCCAGTTCCAGGGCCTCCCCCGCGTGCGTCAGCACCAGCTGGTCAACAAGGCCCTCGCCGACGTCCTTGGCGGCGCCCTGCACGCGCTGGCGCTCGAAACCGCAGCCCCGGCCGCCTGACCCATGCGCTATCGTCCCTACGGCAAGGCGGGTCAGGTGGTGTCAGCGGTGTCATTGCTGCTGGACGGCGGCGTCCGGCACTCCGCGCGCGAATGGCGCAATCAGGTCAGCGCGGCGCTGGATCTCGGGATCAATGGCTTCGAGATCGCCGGCGAAAGTCCCGCGCTGATCGAAGGCGCTTCCGAAGCACTGGCCGCTGTCGAGCGCGAGCTGCTGTTTATCATCTGGCGGCCGCGGATGCTGCCCCTCGAGCCGGGTCATGCGATCGAGGCCTTCCTGGCCCGAACGGGCCTGGGCTATCTGGATCTGCTCTGCTTCGATTCCGCCCCGCCGTCCGCCGACGTGCTGCAGCGGCTGCGCGATACCCGCTGGGTGCGATCCTACGGCCTGACCAGCGACGATGAAGACACCGACCTGCTCATCACCCACGGCGGTTTCGACGCCCTGACAACCTGCTACAGCCCGGTCTCGGGCTGGCGCGAGCGCAACCGCCTGAAGGCGGCCGCCGAGCGGGGCATGGCGGTGGTGGCGCGGAACGTCTGGCCCGAGTCGCTGCATCCCAAGCCGGTCATTTTCAAGAAGCCGCTGCTGGGCAGACGGCGAAACCCGCTGGCCGGTATGGTCGGCGGCTACAATTTCCTCGAGGCCACGCCGGGCTGGACCCCTGAGGAAATCTGCCTGGCCTATGTGCTGACAGAGCCCGCGGTGACCACCGTCCGGTTCGAGATCGACCGGCTGGACCGTCTGGAACGTCTGGCCTCCGTGCCGGACCGCGATCTTCCCACCGGAATCGCCGCCCAGATCGAGATGGCGCGCTTTTCGGCCGATGGTCTGCGGATCGGCGCGCGGGCTTGACCCGAACCGGTCGGGCGCCTAGCTGATAGGCCTTGTTTCACGCCGAAAAGGCTCCTGCCGTGACTGACGCCGCCGTCGCCAACCCCGCCCACGACTTCATCGCCCGCACCGTGGCCGAGCATCCGGTTGTGGTGTTCATGAAGGGCGAGCCCGAACAGCCGCGCTGCGGATTCTCCGCCCAGGTGGTGCAGATCCTCGACCATCTCGGCGTCGATTTCGTCGGCGTGGACGTGCTTCAGAGCGATGTGCTGCGCGACGGCATCAAGCTCTACAGCGACTGGCCGACCATCCCTCAGGTCTATGTGAAGGGCGAGTTCGTCGGCGGCTGCGACATCATCCGCGAGATGTACCAGGACGGCGAACTGAAGACCCTTCTGGACGCCCAGGGCCTGCTGAGCGCCTGAACCCGTTCATTCGGGCGGACACGATGAAGCTCCTCACCCCTCTGTCCGACCGGCAGGTCTTCACCCTGCCCTTCACGCCCAAGACCTCGGACATCGACGAGAACGGCCACGTCAACAACGTGGTCTATCTCGGCTGGGTGCAGGACATCGCCATCGCCCACTGGCGCTCGCGCGCGCCGGTCGAGGAGGCCACGCGCTGGGCCTGGGTCGTGCTGCGGCACGAAATCGACTATCGCCGCCCCCTGATGCCCGGCGAGCATGCCACGGGCCGCACCTGGGTTGGCGAGCGGCGCGGCCCGCGCTTTGACCGGTTCGTACGGATCGACGGCCCCGACGGCGAGATGTGCGCCCAGACCCATTCCGAATGGGTGTTGGTGGACGCCATGACAAAGCGGCCGGCCCGCGTGCCCGCCTGGATGGAAGAGATGTTTAGCTAGAGCGCGCCGGGTCCGGTCCAGGCGACGACGGGATTGGCCAGGAACACGCCGGAACGGCCGTCCAGCCCCAGCTCCTCCCAGGTGAACGTCAGTTCGACCCGGCCCTGGGCGACGGTCCGGCAGGTATCCACGCGCTTGCGGCCGAACGCCACCCGCGCGCCGGCGCGGGTCTTCTCGACGAAGAAAGCGAAGTCCTCCTTTGTCGTGCAGCCATTCGAGGCCACGCGAATGGCCAGAGCACTCCGGTCGGCGCTCACCGTATAGACCGGCTCCAGAAGCTCGAATCCGGCGCCCGGCGGTGCGGCCACCCGCGCCGTGACGCAGCCGCTCAGCAACAGGGCTCCGGCGATGAGGAAGGCGCGACGGTTCATGTCATGACCAAAGACGGCCCGGCGGGACTTGTCTAGGCTGAGCCGGTCGCTGGAGTCGCCGTTGATGCGTGTCTTGCCGGTTCTGCTGGGTCTTCTTCTGCTGTCGACGCCGGCCCTCGCGGCGCCCCGGCTGCCCCGTTCCACCGCCATCGACGGCGAGGTCGCGCGGGCTATGACCTCGACCGGCGCCCGAGGGCTGGCCGTCGCGGTCATCGATGGCGGCAAGGTCACCTACGTCCAGGCGTACGGGAAGCGGAACGCGGGCGGCGACCCGCTGACGACCGACTCGATCATGTACGGAGCGTCCCTGACCAAGGCCGTGTTCGCCTGGACGGTGCTGCAACTCGTCGACGAGAGGCGGGTCTCGCTGGACCGGCCGATAGCCGGCTATCTCCCGAAGCCTCTGACCGACTACGCCGATCCGGAAGAGCGCTACGCCCCCTGGGACACCCTGGCCGGCGACGAGCGCTGGCGGGCCATCACCCCGCGCATGCTGCTGACCCACAGCGCCGGCTTCGCCAACTTCTCCTGGCTGGAACCGGACGGGAAGCTGCACATCCATTTCGAGCCGGGCTCGCGCTACGCCTATTCCGGCGACGGCATCATCCTGATGCAGTTCGTGCTCGAGCAGGGCCTCGGCCTGGACGTCGGACAGGAGATGCAGCGGCGGGTGTTCGATCGCTTCGACATGAGCCGCACAAGCATGATGTGGCGGCCGGACTTCGCCGGGAACCTCGCCGACGGCTGGGATGTCGATGGCAAGGTCGAGCCCCACGACGAACGCAGCCGGCCGCGCGCCGCCGGCTCGATGGACACCACGATCAGCGACTTCGCCCGCTTCGCCGCGGCGATGGTGAAGGGCGAGGGCCTGGCGAAGGCCTCGCGGGCCGAGATGGCGCGGTTCCAGCTGGCCATCACCACACGGCAGCAATTCCCCACCCTCCTCCCCGAACGGCCCGTGGCCGAGCGGCGGCCCGATCTCGGCGCGGGCCTCGGCGTGGTGGTGTTCAACGGTCCGCAGGGGCCCGGCTTCTACAAGGGCGGCCACAACGACACGACGGCCAACACCTGGGTCTGTATCGAGCGCAGTCAGCGCTGCGTGGTGCTGCTGTCCAACGACGTGCGGGCGGAGGCGGCGTTTCCGGGCCTGGTGCGGTTCATCCTGGGCGAAACCGGTGTGCCGTATGAGTGGGAGTACGGAACGCCATCCGCGCCATAGCAAAAGGGCCCCGGATCGCTCCGGGGCCCTTCGCAACTCTGTCTGACGACGATCCTACGAGGCGTAGAATTCGACGACCAGGTTCGGCTCCATCTTCACCGGATAGGGCACTTCGGCCAGTTCCGGGGCGCGGACGAAGGTCGCCGCCATGTGGCGGGCGTCCACGGTGATGTAGTCGGGGGTGTCGCGCTCGCCCGAGCTCAGGGCTTCCAGCACGAGGGCCATGTTGCGCGACTTTTCGCGGACGCTGACGACGTCGCCGGCCTTCACGCGGTAGGAGGCGATGTTGACGCGCTTGCCGTTCACCAGCACGTGGCCGTGGTTGACGAACTGACGGGCGGCGAAGACGGTCGGCACGAACTTGGCGCGGTAGACGACCGCGTCGAGACGGGCTTCCAGCAGACCGACCAGGTTCTCGGCCGTGTTGCCCTTGCGGCGCGCGGCTTCGGTGTAGGTGCGGCTGAACTGCTTTTCGGTCAGGTTGCCGTAGTAGCCCTTCAGCTTCTGCTTGGCGCGCAGCTGGAGGCCGAAATCGGAGACCTTGGACTTGCGGCGCTGACCGTGCTGGCCGGGGCCGTAGGAGCGGCTGTTCACCGGGGACTTCGGGCGACCCCAGATGTTTTCGCCCATCCGGCGGTCGATCTTGTACTTGGCGCTGTGGCGCTTGGACATGTGTAGCTCTTCTTCAGTTCGACCCGGGCCGGCTCCTCCGAAAGTGGAGGCGCGATCTCAACGGCGGCTTCGTGTCACCCGTCATGGATTCCAGCGCCGTCCGGCGGACCGGCGGCGTGGGAAGGCGCGCTTATGACGAAGCGGGGCGGGGGAGTCAACTTTCGGGAGGCTCATCTCACGCTGTCGTCCCGGCCGAAGCGCAGCCCCCGGGTCGCGCGGAGCGCGCGCCCGAGGATGAACTCAGAGCCGGGACCCAGATTCGGCCTGGACTAGATCGGGGTCCCGGATAGCCGTTGCGCGGCTTCCGGGATGACAGTCTTGGGGGGACTTACAACTCTCCCCTCCCCCCGACTCGCCAACTGGTGTTGGATGCCCTCAGGGCACTTCCTCGAATCTCCATGGGCCGATGGCGTTCGACACACCCACTGCCCGCCGGACCCTCGCCATCGTCGGTGGCGGGTTCAGCGGGTCATTGCTGGCGCTGAAGCTGGTCGCGTTGCGGCCGGACTGGCGCGTGGTGCTGATCGATCCGTCGAGCCGGCCGGGACGCGGCCTTGCCTATGGCGCCTGCGCGCCCTCGCATCTGCTCAATGTACCCGTCGCCCGGATGGAGGCGGGCCTCAGCCCCGCCTACGGCGACTGGCTGGCCGGGCGCGCCGAGATGGCCGAGGCGCTGGCTGAAAGCGGCGGCGAGATGAGCGCCGCCTTCTCGCCCCGCGAGCTCTGGGGCCAGTATCTGCAACAGCAGGTGGCCGCCGCCCGGGTGACCGACAACGGCCCGGGCCTGACCGTGCTGCGCGGCGAGGCGGTGCGGCTGCTGGACCCGCCCCGGCGTGGGCTGATGCTCGGCGATGGCCGCGAGGTCGAGGCCGACACCGTGGTGCTGGCCACCGGCAACCTGCCGCCCCGTCCGCCCCTTCCGGCCGACAGCTGGCTGCGCGATGCGGCCGCCTTCGCCGCCGACCCGTGGGCGGCCGACGCCCTGACCGGCATCGCCCCGGACGCGCCGGTGCTGCTGCTGGGTACGGGCCTGACCATGGTCGATATTGCGCTGAAGCTGTCCGAGGAAGGTCATGGCGGGCCGATGCTGGCGGTCAGCCGGCGCGGCCTGCTGCCCGGCGCCCACCGCTACGGCGGCCACTGGGAGCCGTTCCTGGCGCCGATGCTTCCCGCCGGTCCGCTGACCCTCTCGAAGGCCATCCGGGCCGAGGTGAAACGCGCCCGGGCCGCCGGCCAGCCCTGGCAGCGGGTGATCGACGCCGTGCGGCCGGTCATTGCCCGCATCTGGTCGACCTGGACCCCGAAGCAGAAGCGCCAGTTTCTGCGCCACCAGCGTCCGCGCTGGGACGTCCACCGCCACCGCATGGCGCCGCGCATTGCCGCGCGGATCGAGGCCCTGATGGCCGACGGCCAGCTCAGCGTCCGTGCAGGCCGCACCCGCGACTGGACCCCGGCCGGCGAGGCCGTGACGGTGACCCTGCAGCCCCGCGGCGGCGGAGCGCCCAGAACCTTGACCGCGTCGAAGGTGATCAACTGCACCGGCCCGCGCAGCGACCTGCACGGCCTTGAGGTTCCGCTCTACGCCGACCTCGCCCGCAAGGGGCTGATCGCGCCCGACGATCTGGGTCTGGGGCTCGAGACGGCCGACTGCGCCGTGCTGGGCGCGCGGGGCGAGGTCTCGACCTGGCTCCATGCCCTCGGCCCCCTTACCCGCCCCGCCTGGTGGGAGATCACCGCCGTCCCCGAGATCACCGCCCAGGTCGACGGTCTGGCGCACCGGCTGGCGGAGGACGCGGTGGTGGGGCCGTCGCTCGAGGAGGCGTTCGTGGACCTGGGCGCGGGAATCTGAATCCTCCCCATCGGGGGAGGTGGCTTGCCTTCGGCGAGCCGGAGGGGGTCACCCGAGATCTGAGCGGACCCCCTCAGTCGTCGCTACGCGCCGACAGCTCCCCCGATGGGGAGCATCAATCCAGCCGCTCGCGATGCCAGGCCAGGTGATCGGCGATAAACGTCGAGATGAAGAAGTAGCTGTGGTCGTAGCCCGCGTGCCGCAGGACGGTCAGCGGCTGACCCGCGGCCTCGCAGGCGGCTTCCAGCAGTTCGGGCTTGAGCTGGTCGGCGAGGAAATTGTCGCCCAGACCCTGCTCGACGAGGATGTCCGCATAGCGCCCCTTCGCGGCGCCGGCCTCGATCAGCCGGGCGGCGTCATGGCCGGCCCAGACCGCTTCGTCGGCGCCGAGGTAGCCGATGAAGGCCTTCACACCCCACGGACAACGCGTCGGCGAACAGATCGGGGCGAAGGCGCCGACCGAACGGAACAGGTCGGGATGCCTGAGCGCCAGGGTCAGCGCTCCGTGGCCGCCCATCGAATGGCCGCTGATCGCCCGCCGCGCCGGATCCAGCGGGAAGGCGCCATGCGCGGCCTCCAGCAGGTCGCGGGTGATGTAGGTCTCCATCTGGAAGTGCTCGGCCCACGGCGCCTGCGTCGCGTCGACATAGAAGCCCGCGCCCTGGCCGAAGTCGTAGTCGGGGCTGTCGGCGACGCCCTCGCCGCGCGGGCTGGTGTCCGGCGCCACGATGGCCATCCCCAGCGCCGCCGCCGCGCCATAGGCGCCGGCCTTGACCGTGAAATTGTCCTCCGTGCAGGTCAGCCCCGACAGCCAGACCAGCACCGGAAACGGCCCCTCGCCCGGCGGCAGGAAGATGCTGAACCGCATCGGCGTACCGGTCGCCGCGCTCTGGTGGCGGCAATAGTGCAGCGTGCCGTCGAACGTGCGGTTGGTGGAGAGGATTTCGACTTCGGTCATCTGAGGGCTCGCTTCAAAGATGCTCCCCATTCGGGGGAGCTGTCAGGCCGCAGGCCTGACTGAGGGGGTCACCCGGGATCTGAGCGGACCCCCTCCGTCGCTGCTGCGCAGCGCCACCTCCCCCGATGGGGAGGATCACTCCTAGAACACCACCACAGACCGGATGCTCTCCCCGGCGTGCATCAGGTCGAACGCCTTGTTGATGTCTTCCAGCGGCATGGTGTGGGTGATCATCGGGTCGATCTGGATCTTGCCGTCCATGTACCAGTCGACGATCTGCGGCACGTCGGTGCGGCCGCGGGCGCCGCCGAAGGCCGTGCCCTTCCAGACGCGGCCGGTGACCAGCTGGAACGGGCGGGTGGCGATCTCGCAGCCGGCCTCGGCCACGCCGATGATGATGCTCTCGCCCCAGCCGCGATGGCAGGCTTCCAGCGCCTGGCGCATGACCGTGACGTTGCCGGTGGCGTCGAAGGTGTAGTCCGCGCCGCCGTCCGTCAGGGCCACCAGATGGGCGACGATGTCGCCGCTGACGTCCTTGGGATTGACGAAGTGGGTCATTCCGAACTTGCGGCCCCATGCCTCGCGGTCCGGGTTGATGTCGACGCCGATGATCATGTCCGCCCCGACCAGCTTCAGGCCCTGGATCACGTTCAGGCCGATGCCGCCGAGGCCGAAGACGATGCAGTTGGCGCCGGGCTCGACCTTGGCGGTGTTGGTCACCGCGCCGACGCCCGTGGTCACGCCGCAGCCGATGTAGCAGGCCTTGTCGAACGGGGCGTCCTTGCGGATCTTCGCCAGGGCGATCTCGGGCAGCACCGTGTGGTTGGCGAAGGTCGAGCAGCCCATGTAGTGGGCGATCTGCTGGCCCTTGTAGGAGAAGCGGCTGGTGCCGTCCGGCATCTGGCCCTTGCCCTGGGTGGCGCGGATCGCCGTGCAGAGGTTGGTCTTGCGGGAAAGGCAGCTTTTGCACTGCCGGCATTCGGGCGTGTAGAGCGGGATCACATGGTCGCCGGGGACCACGCTGGTCACGCCGGCGCCGACCTCCAGCACGACACCCGCGCCTTCGTGGCCGAGGATCGAGGGGAAGATGCCCTCGCTGTCGAGACCGTCGAGCGTATAGGCGTCGGTGTGGCAGATGCCGGTCGCCTTGATCTCCACCAGCACCTCGCCGGCGCGGGGACCTTCCAGGTCGACCTCGACGATTTCCAGCGGCTTCTTGGCTTCGAACGCGACGGCGGCGCGGGTCTTCATGGGGCGACTCTCCGGTTGAACGCGGGGACTATAGCCACGGGACCGGGGATGTCAGCCGGAAGGGGACATGTACCGCAGGTACGTGTTCCCTAATCGAGCTGCTGGTTTGGGGGACACGTACCTTTGGTACATGTCCCCTAGGCCTCAACCACCGCCGGCAAGCGATAGCGGCCATCGAGCAGCTCGGGCCTCGGCAGGTAGCCGCGCATGAACAGCGCAAACCGCCCGGCGGGGGCCGGCAGCCAGTTGGACTCGCGCGCCGCCTCGGGGCGCTCGTGGCCGATCCAGAGGTCGAGCGAGCCATCGTCGTTCCAGACCAGGCCCGGCGTCCGGTCGCCGATCGCGTAGCGGTTCAGTGGGTTGTCGGTGAAGTAGAACTGCCCCTCCGGCGTGATCTCGTACATCGAGAGCGACCAGAAGCTGTCCACCGGGATCTGACGGTCGGCAGGCAGATGCAGACGCCAGTTTCGCGTCCCGTCAAAGGCCCCGCCGCCCTCAGGCGCACCGGCCCGCAGATAGGTGGCCTCGGCCAGCGGCAGCGCCGCCAGCCCGCCCAGCGCCACGACCGCGCGGAATTGATAGTCCTGCCCGAAGTCCCCGAGCTTGCTGGACGGATAGGCCCAGCCCTCGATGAAGTTGCTGCCCGACAGGCCGCCGCCGCCCCGCGCCGCCTTGCGAGCCTCCTCGACGCCGGCCTCGATCTCCGCCTGTTCGGCGGGGCTGAAGCGCGCGGGGTCGAAGGTCCCCTGCCCCAGACCCAGCGGCGCGATCCGCTTCAGCAGGGCGCCGTCCGTGGCCGGCGGCGAATTGATCGCCATCAGGGCGTCCGCGCTGGCGAAGTAGTCCGCCCAGCCGTCGCGGCGTTTGGCGTATTCCGGCGCCGGCGCGGCCTGCGGCCCCTGGGCCGAGAAGCCGCCCTGAATGATCCCGGCGGCGTCCAGGTCATGCGGACCGTCGACGAGGATTCGCGCCAGGGCCCAGACATGGCGGGTCGGCGCGCGGACGACGTTGCGGCCGTCCGCCGCGTCGGTCGGCCCGACCAGGGTGTAGACGTCGCCGTCGTTGCCGGTGGTCCGCGTGCCGAGCACCGCGAAGCTGTTCGACCAGGCGTCCATCAGTTGCAGCGAGACATACCGGTCGCCCGACGGCGGGATCGTCAGGCTCACTGGCCCGTTGCTGAGGTCGATCTGGCAGGTGGCGTAGAGCGTGTCGTTATTGGGCGTGGTCACCGCCCGGGCGCGATGATCGGCCAGCCGGCGCATCATCCCGAAGCTGTTCAGCGGCGTGCCGACGGCCTGCCCGACGCTGCGGATCGCCGCGATCTCGATCAGCGGCAGGACATAGAGCCAGGCGTCCCTGGCGGCGGTGCGTAGGTCGGTCATCACATTCCTCAGGCTTTCACGATCGCCGGCAGGCGCCAGCGGCCATCGAGGACCTCCGGGCGCGGCAGATAGAGGCGCATGGTCAGGCCGAACGGCCCGGAACGAGGCGCCGGCAGCCAGTTGGCGGACTTCGCACCGCCGGGATCGGTCCGGCCGATCCAGATGTCCAGCGACCCGTCGGCGTTGCGGACCAGACCCCTGGTCCTGTCGCCGATCGTATAGCGGTTGATCGGGTTCTCCGCGAAGAACTGCTGCCCCTCGGGCGTCAGCTGATACATCGACAACGACCAGAACGAGTCGACCGGAACCTGCGCCGGAAGCGTCATGCGGTAGAGACCGTCGCCGGTGAACACGCCGTCGGCGTCACCCTGGCTGCGGGCATACATAGCCTCCGCCACCGGCAGTGCGGCCAGGCCGCTCATCGCCACGATGGCCCGGAAGACATAATCCTGTCCGAAGTCGCCGAGGTTGGGCCGGGCATTGCTCCAGCCCTCGACAAACGTCAGCCGCCCGCGCGACCCGGCGACGATGGCCCGGGCCTCGGCCACACCGGCGGCAACTTCCGGGCTGGCCAGATCGAGTCCGCCCAGCCGCGCCAGGATCCGGCTGTCCGTGGCCGGCGGCGGGTCCGAGACCATCAGCGCCTTCACGGCGGCGAAGTAGCCCGCAGGCGCCGCGCCGCGGTTGGCATAGGCCGGCGGCGTCTCCCCGACAGGCCCGGCGAGCGTGAAGCCGTCCTGCACCGCATGGGTCGCCGGCAGGTCATCGCCGCCGTCCGTCAGGGTGCGCACCAGCAAGAAGGCGTGTGGCGTGGCGCAGCGCACGACGTTCGGACCACTGCCCGTCTGCCCCGGTCCGACAATCGTGAACCGGCCGCCCTGGCCGCCCACGGTTCGCGAGCCAAGGACCGCGTCATTGTCGGTGTACATATTCATGATCGCCGCCGACCAGTAGCGGTCTCCGGTCGCCGGCACGGTCAGCGTCATCGGCCCCTTGGTCAGGTCCAGCCAGGCCATTGAGTAGAGGGTGTCGTTGTTCGGCGTGGTGACGAACCGCGAGCGGTGGTCGGCGAGTTGACGCGCGTGGCGCAGCTGGTTGACCACGGCGCCGGAAGCGATGTGCATCGCGCGGGTGGCCGCCATTTCGATCAGGGCCAGGCCGTAGAGCCAGAGGTCGCGGCCGGCCGCCCTCTGATCTCCCGAGGCAAGGGCTGTTCCGGAAAAGGCGGACGCCAGTCCCGTGGCGGCCATCGCTGCGAACAGGTCCCGACGATTCATGACGCCTCCCGAAGAGTTTTGTTACCCTTTGGTCTCATTCTTAGCAGCCGCCTTCTGGCGCGCAAGCTTTTCGAGCACCCGGCCCCGCCCTTTCGACAGGGCGGTGACCACGCCCCGCCAAGTGCGGACCTCCTGGTCGGTCAGCCGCGAGCGGCCGAGCGAGATGCGGAGGTTGCGGACCATCGAGGGACGCTTTTCCGGCGGATGAAAGAAGCCGGCGGCATCCAGTTCGCCTTCCAGGTGCTCGTAGAAGCCGACCAGCGTCTCCATGTCGGCCGGCTCGTCCACGTTGACCGCGAACGCGTCGCGGGGCCGGTCCGCGACGCCCAGCCGCCACTCGTAGGCGTTCAGCGCAACGGCCTGGGCCAGGTTCAGCGAGCGGAACTTCTCGTCGACGGGGATGGTGACGATGCCGTGGCAGAGCGCGATGTCGTCGGTCTCCAGCCCGGCGCGCTCGCCGCCGAACAGCATGCCGACGCCCTGACCGGCGGCGACCGCCTCATGCAGGTTCGCCGCCGCCTCGCGCGGCGTCAGGACGGGCAGCTGGGTCCCGCGCGACCGCGCGGTCGTGGCGTAGACCAGACGCAGGTCGGCCACGGCCTCCTCCAGCCGGTCGAAGACCTTCGCATTGTCCAGCGGCCAGTCCGCGCCCGACGCCGAGGCCCAGGCGCGATCCTGCGGCCAGCCGTCCCGCGGCCGTACGAGCCGCAGGTCGCTCAGCCCGAAGTTGGCCATCACGCGGGCGACCGCGCCTATGTTCTCGGCCAGTTGGGGTTCGTTGAGGATGACGACGGGTGCGGTCACGGGTCTCTCCACCTGCTCCGGGCGCGCGGATCAGGCCTGCTTCGATGCCAAGCCGGGGCAGATAGCAGAAAAATGACGGATGGGTCGCCCAATGGGTCGCTTACGCGTTACCAACGGCATCATGAACAAGCTCCTGCCGATCCTCGCCGCCCTGGTTCTCGCCGCCTGCAGCCAGCCGATGCCGGAAACCGGCGCGAGGACCCTGCCGCTCGACGCCGCCCTGCTGGACCAGGAGATCGGCGAGATCGCCCAGCGCGCCGAGCCCGCCATGATCGAGGTCGCCGTCCAGAACCTTGAGGGCGGCGAGATGTGGGCCTGGAACGGCGACAAGGCCTTCCCGATGCAGAGCGTCTTCAAGGCGCCGCTGGGAGCCGCCGCGCTGGCGGAGGTCGACGCCGGAAGGCTGTCGCTCGACGAGGTTATCACGCTTGAGGAGAAGGACATCTCGCCCGCCCACAGCGCCATCGCCGACGCCTGGCCGGAGCGGGACGCCTACACAGTGCGCGAACTGCTGGTCGCGGCGGTCGGCGAAAGCGACAACACCGCCGCCGATGTGCTGATGAAGCGGATCGGTGGCCCGGGCGCCGTCACGGCCTGGCTCAGGTCCAGGCGCGTCATGGACATGAGGGTCGATCGCTACGAGCGCGAGCTGCAGCCGGAGATCAGCGGCATGGCCTCGTTCCGGATCGCCTGGAAGGGCTGGCCGGCGTTCGCGATGGCGCGGGACAGCGTGCCGGAAGCGACGCGCCGCGCGGCGGCTGCGAAGTATCTGGCGGACCCCCGCGATACGACGACCTCGAGCGGGGCGCTGACCTTCCTGCGCCTGCTGCAGGTCAGAGAACTGCTCTCTCCCCGCAGCACCGCCCTGCTGCTGAAGATCATGACCGAAAGCAAGACGGGCGAAGGACGGCTGAAGGCCGGCCTGCCGCCCGGTGCGAGCCTGGCGCACAAGACCGGCACTTCGGCGACTGATCTGGGCATGACCATGGTCGTCAACGACATGGGCATCGTCACGCTCAGGGACGGTCGACGCTACGCGGTGGTGGTCTTCATGACCGGCTCGACCCAGGACGAGGCGGCGCAGGACAAGGTGTTCAGCGACGTGATGGGCGTCATCGTCCGCGCCGCAGGGAAGCCCTAGGCGGCGGCGACGCTGAGAGACGTCCTCGTCAGGCGCGCCTGGGCGAGGGCCTCGACGAGCAGCGTCGGGTGGAGCGGCTTGGCGACATGCATGTCGGCTCCGGCCTGGTGAGCCGCCTCGATATGCTCGTCCATGGCGTTGGCGGTCAGCATGATGATCAGACAGGGCGCGGCGCCGGACGCGGCCTCGCGTTCCCGGATCAGGCGCGTGGCCGTCAGGCCGTCCATCACCGGCATCTGCATGTCCATCAGCACCGCGTCGTAGCCGGCTCCGAACGCGGCCACGGCCTCCTCGCCGTTGCCGACGATGGTCAGGTCGACGCCGAACGGCTCCAGCACGATCTGCAAGACCTTCTGGTTGGTCGGATGATCCTCGGCCGCCAGGACGCGCAAGCCCTCAAGGCTGACACCGTCGCCGGATCCGGCGCGTTCCTCGGCGACGGCCATTTCCGCGCGGGGCAACGGCAGGATGACGGTGAACTCGGCCCCTTCGCCCGGAGTGGCCGTGGCGTCGATCTCGCCGCCCATCATGCCGGTCAGGGCCGCGCAGATGGACAGGCCGAGACCGGTCCCGCCGAACCGGCGCGTGATCGAATCGTCGGCCTGCTCGAACCGGCGGAACAGCCGCTCGCGAACCTCGGCGTCGAACCCGACGCCCGTGTCGCGAATGGAGAACTTGAGGGCCTCGTCCTGGCGCTCGACGGTCAGGGTCACCTGGCCCCTGTCGGTGAACTTGACGGCGTTGCCGAGCAGATTGCTGAGGATCTGCGCGATCCGGCCGCTGTCGCCCAGCCAGGCGCCCTGGGCCTCATCGGCGATGCGCCATGTCAGGCTCAGACCCTTGGCCTCCGCCGAGGCGCGATGCAGGTCGGCCATGGCCGACACGGTGTCCTTCAACTCGAACGGCGCAGGCGACAGGCGGAACTGCCCGGCCTCGATCTTCGACACATCGAGAATGTCGCTGAGCACCTGTTCCAGCAGACGGCCGGACGACGACACCAGCCCCGCCAGCTCGCGCCGCCGGGCCAGATCCGGCGTATCAGCCAGCTGGTCGGTGAGCGCGATCACCCCGTTCAGCGGCGTCCGCAGCTCGTGGGACATGTTGGCGAGGAAGGTCGACTTGGCGCGGTTAGCCCGCTCCAGCTCCGCCGTGCGGGCCGCGACCCGATCCTCCAGCGAGCGGAACAGTTCGTCGTTGTCGGCGTGCTGGGTCCGCAGCATGCGGGCCAGATCGCCGATCTCGTCGTCGCGGGCCTCGACAAGAGGCGCCTGCGCCGTGCCGTCGCGGGCATGGGCGGCCGACAGGATGACCAGCGGGTCGACGACTTCCCGGTGAATGAAGCGGAACAGCAGGATCGCCTGGACCACGATGCCGATCAGCCCGAACAGCAGAACCCAGGACGCGGTCCGGGCGGCCGACCAGGCGATTTCCGCCGTCGGCAGGCTCATGACGAAATACCAGTCCGGCTCCTTCAGGTGACCGTAGGCGATGACCCGTTCGCCGGACCGGAACACACCCGAATTGCCGCCGCGCTCACGGATGCTCCTGACCAGCGGCCCGATCGCGCGCCGCTCCTGTTCGCGGACCAGTTCGGCCGGCGAAACGATGCCGCCCTTGCCCAGACCGGGCGCCGCGATCAGCTCGCCGTCCGCCGACACGATCAGGTTCTCGCCGCCCTGGATCGACTCGCCGATGGCCGCCATCAGATAGGAGTCGAGCGTCACCGTGGTGCCCCAGGCGCCGACGTGCACGCCGTCGATGTCGATCGGGGTCATGCAGGCCGTGGTCAGCGCCTTGCCGGTCGGGTCGCTCATCAGCTTGCGCAGCTTGGTGCATTTCATCATCCGCGCCGGGTTCACGCCGGGCAGCGTCAGTTCGGTCATCTCTTCCTTGCGGAAGTCGAGCGTCGCCGGCGCCGTCTCGCGGTAATAGACCAGCCGGTCGTCGCGATCGGGGCCGTACATCACCAGCCGGTTGTCCGGCGTGAACATGTAGAAGTTGTCGTAGCGCGAGTGCTGCGCTTCCCCCGCCAGCGACACGGTCTGCAGCGCGGCGATGAACAGGGCCTTCTGCTGCGGGGTGACGTCGGCGCCATCGGCCATGAAGGCGCCCATGCCGTACATGAAGGCGCCGTCGCTGCGGCTTGAGCCCTCGAACAGCGCCGGCGCGCTACGGCGCGTTCCGTCGCTCTTCAGCGGGAACAGTCTGTCGAAGCGGGCGTCCAGGTCCGGACCGGCAGCGACGTCGAGACGTCGCATGAGCGCCCGGGTCGCATCCCCGTGCACCTTCACCAGATCGGAGAACAGCCGGTCCTCGGTGCTGGTGCGCTCCTTCACATAGAGCTGCAGATTGCGGATCTGCCGGTCCATCGAAGCCTGCTGCACAAAGGCGAACGTCGCCGCGGTCGCAAGGCCCGTGACGGCGATGGACAGGACGACCACGATAGCCAGCAGCTTCCGGGCCAGCGGTTTGGCGACAATCGTCATGGATGGAACGGCCTTCCCTCAACGACACACGCTTAGCGATCAGACCTGAACAGGCCGTTGACTGGATTGAGGGCTGTTTGCCCCACCGCGCGACAGGCGCTATAGCCCTCCCGCTCGCGCTCGCGGGGGCCCTGTGCGCCGCCGCTTTTTCCAGCAGAAGCGCGCCCAACGGAGAAACACCCCCATGGCCAAGATCAAGGTCGCCAATCCGGTCGTCGACATGGACGGCGACGAGATGACCCGCATCATCTGGAAGCTCATCAAGGACAAGCTGATCTTCCCCTATCTCGATCTTGAGCTCGACTACTACGACCTCTCAATCGAGCACCGCGACGCCACCAACGACCAGGTGACGATCGACGCTGCAGAGGCGACCAAGCGCCATGGCGTGGCCGTCAAATGCGCGACCATCACCCCGGACGAGCAACGGGTTGAGGAATTCAAGCTGAAGAAGATGTGGAAGAGCCCGAACGGCACGATCCGCAACATCCTCGGCGGCGTGATCTTCCGCGAGCCGATCATCTGCCAGAACGTGCCGCGTCTGGTGCCCGGCTGGACCCAGCCGATCATCGTCGGCCGTCATGCGTTCGGCGACCAGTACAAGGCCACCGACTTCCTGTTCCCGGGCAAGGGCAAGCTGTCGATCAAGTTCGTCGGCGAGGACGGCAAGGTCATCGAGCACGAGATCTTCGACGCCCCGTCGGCCGGCGTGGCCATGGGCATGTACAACCTCGACGACTCGATCCGTGACTTCGCGCACGCCTCGTTCGCCTACGGCCTGAGCCGCAAGTACCCGGTCTACCTCTCCACGAAGAACACGATCCTCAAGGCCTACGACGGCCGGTTCAAGGACATCTTCCAGGAGATCTTCGACGCCGAGTACGCCGCGAAGTTCAAGGAACTCGGCCTGACCTACGAGCACCGTCTGATCGACGACATGGTCGCCTCGGCGCTCAAGTGGTCGGGCGGCTACGTCTGGGCCTGCAAAAACTACGACGGCGACGTGCAGAGCGACATCGTCGCCCAGGGCTTCGGCTCGCTGGGCCTGATGACCTCGGTGCTGCTGACCCCGGACGGCAAGACCGTCGAGGCCGAGGCCGCGCACGGCACCGTCACGCGCCACTACCGCCAGCACCAGAAGGGCGAGTCGACCTCGACCAACTCGATCGCCTCGATCTTCGCCTGGACCCGTGGCCTCGCCCACCGGGCCAAGCTGGACAACAACGCCGAACTGGCCCGGTTCGCCGAGACGCTGGAAAAGGTCTGCGTCGACACCGTCGAGTCGGGCTTCATGACCAAGGACCTGGCGCTGCTGGTCGGCGACAAGCAGGCCTGGCTGACCACCGAAGGCTTCCTCGACAAGGTCGACGAGAACCTGAAGATCGCGATGGCCTAGGTTCGGTCGGGACCGGTCTTCCGGTCCTCGCCCGCCCAGATGACAGGGCCGCCCTTCCCGTCCGGCCGGACAGGAGGGGCGGCCTTTTTCGTCGTCCGACGTCAGGCCGGCTCGGGCCGGTAGAAGGCCGACAGCTTGTTGCCCGTCGGATCGCGGACATAGGCGAGATAGTAGCCCTCGCCATAGGTCGTTCGCGGCCCAGGCTTACCTTCGCAGGTTCCGCCGTTGGCCAGCGCCGCGGCGTGGAAGGCGTCGACCTGGGCTGTGCTCTCCGCATGCAGGCCGATCATGATGCCGTTGCCGGCGCGGGCCGCCTCGCCGTTGAACGGCGCGCAGATCAGGATCGTGCCGTGATCGTCGCCCTCCGGTCCGTAGCCGGCCCAGCCGTCGTTCAGCCAGGCCCGGCGCAGGCCGAGCGCCCCCAGCGCCGCGTCGTAGAAAGCCGTCGCCTGGGTGATGTCGTCGGCGCCGATGGTCAGGTAGCTGACCACCGGTCGTGTCCCGGCGCTCATCAGAACGGCCCCTTGGCGTAGACGCAGATCTTGTTGCCGGTCTGGTCGCGCAGGTAGGCGCCGTAGAAGTCCTTCGAGTCTTCAGGTCGCGGCCCGGGGGCGCCTTCGTCGGACCCGCCGTTGGCCAGGCCGGCGGCGTAGGCGGCCTTCACCGCATCGGTGGACGGCGCCAGCAGGGCGACCATGACGCCGTTGCCGCCCCGGGCGGCCTGACCGTCATGGGGCGGGCAGATGTAGATGGTCTGGGGTCCGCCCACGGGGCCATAGCCGGCCCAGCCGCCGCTGAAGAAGCCGCGTTCGCCGCCTATGGCGCCGAACACCGCATCCCAGAATGGCAGCGATTTTTCGACGTCCAGAGCGCCGATGGTGACGTAGCCGATCATCTCGACCTCCCTCGTTGTGATCGAACGAGGCTAGATCAACGGCCGGAACAGAACAAGAACTCGTCGGTCGTCATGCTGACAGAGGATGGCAGCAGCGGAGGACTCAGCGTTCGCCTTCAGGCAGCTGGATGTGCACCAGCTTCCAGTCGAACAGCGCGCGGCGCTCGAAGGTGAAGACCGTCACGGTCTTCTCGTCGCCCGGCCGTTTGACCGCGATCCGTACACGGTCGACGCCCCAGTAAGGCACCGTGGGCCATGGCCCCTTCATCGCCGCCTTGACCTGTACTCCCAGCGTCTGTTCGCCGCGCGCCGCCGGCGGGGCCGCGCCGGGCTTGTAGCCGCGGGTCATGGCGGACAGGCCCGGCAACGTCAGATAGCGGTCGACCTTGGGCTCTGGCGGGGCCAGCGGCTCGATGGCGCGCTTGAGGGCGCCGATCGGGTCTTTCCAGATGGACGGCGCCTCGACCGAAGCCGGCGCCTGGGCCGGCGACAGCTGGCCGGTCAGGCTCTTGCGAACCGCCGGAAAGTCCACGAGGTCGGCCGTCGCCTGCACGTCCTCCGCAGCCGTTGCGGCCCGCAACGCACGGAACGCGAAATAGGGCGCACTGGCAAATGCCAGTGCGAACACGAGGGCCGCCGTGACAACAATCTTGAAGAGGTCGAACCGCATGGGGTCTGCCCGTTAACTGTGGCGGGTATCAGAGCACGCAATATGGGCCGTTTGGCAACCCGCGCTCGCCTGTGGCGGGAATGGGGTGTCTGCGTTTGTCCGCCCTTGTCCCCGGACTATCGGGGGCGGGAGTCTCACCTGCGTCTACCTCTCCCACCTGGGAGAGGAAGGCTATGAGAGCGCCGCCCGCACCGCCGCCACGCCGTCCGCCGCCTTGCTGTCGTCGGGGGCGCCGCCCTGGGCGAAATCGGGTTTGCCGCCTGCGCCCTGACCGCCCATGGCGATCACGGCGGCCCTGGCCAGATCGGCGGCGTTGAAGCGGCCGGTCAGGTCCGGCGCGACGGCAACGGCGATGGCCGCCTTGCCGTCGGCGGTGCCGACGATGGCCACCACGCCCGCCTGCTTCCTGAACTCTTCGGCGAGGCCGCGCAGTTCCTTGCCGCCGACGCCGTCGAGCACCTTGCCGATGAAGCTGACGCCGCCGATATCCTCAGCCGCCACGGGGCCCGAGCCGCCGCCGCCCATGGCGAGGGCCTTCTTCGCCTCGGCGAGATCCTTCTCCAGCTTGCGGCGCTGGCCATCGAGCGCATCGACGCGCTGGCCGACCTCGAGCACCGGAACCTTGAACCGGTCAGCCAGGTCGCGGGCGACATTGGCCTGGTCCTGCAGCCAGCGGCGGGCGGCGAGGCCCGTCAGACCCTCGATGCGGCGCACGCCGGCGGCGATGCCCTGTTCGGCGATGATCTTGAACAGGCCGATGTCACCGGTGCGGGCGACATGGGTGCCGCCGCACAGTTCGACGGAATAGGCGCCCTGCCCGGCCAGGCTGTCGCCGAGCGTCAGGACGCGAACCTCGTCGCCGTACTTCTCCCCGAACAGCGCCATGGCGCCGGCCTCAATGGCCTGTTGCGGGGCCATCATCTTCGTCTCGGCGGCGCGGTTCTGCAGGACGACGGCGTTCACCTCGTCCTCGATGCGCGCCAGTTCGTCGGCGGTCAGCGGGCCGCCGTGGCTGAAGTCGAAGCGCAGGCGCTCGCCGTCGACCATCTGGCCCTTCTGGGTCACGTGCTCGCCGAGCACGTTGCGCAGGGCCGCGTGCATCAGGTGGGCGGCCGAGTGGTTGGCGCGCGTGGTGGTGCGGTTGGCGGGATCGACCTGCAGGGTCACCGCCTGGCCGGCCTTCAGGCTGCCCGCGACGATCTCAAGGTCATGCACATGCAGGTCGCCGGCGTGCTTCTGGACGTCGGTGACCTTCGCCGAGCCGCCCGGCCATTCGATCAGGCCGATGTCGCCGGCCTGGCCACCGCTCTCGGCGTAGAAGGGGGTGCGGTCGAACACGGCCTGGACGGTGTCGCCGGTGAGGGCTTCGGCCGTCTCGACGCCGTCGCTGAGCAGGGCCTGAACCGTGCCGGTTCCATCGACGCTGTCGTATCCCGTGAAGGCCGACGCGCCGACGCGGTCGCGGATGGCGAACCACTCGGCGGCCGCCACCTGCTGGCCGGTGCCCTTGAGGCCCTCGGACTTGCCGCGTTGCTCGGCCATCAGCCGGTCGAACTCGCCCGTATCGACGGTCAGGCCGCGCGAACGGACCGCATCCTGGGTCAGGTCGAGCGGGAAGCCGTAGGTGTCGTGCAGCTTGAACGCCACGTCGCCGGACAGGACGCCGCCCTCGGACAGGGGCGCGGTGGCCTCGTCCAGCAGGATCATGCCGCGGCCGAGGGTGCGGCGGAACCGCTCCTCCTCCTGGCGCAGGGTCTCGACGATGGCCGGCTGGGCCCGGCGCAGCTCGGGATAGGCGGCGCCCATCTGGTCGACGAGGGTCGGCGCCAGGCGGTGCATCAGAGGCTCGGTCGCGCCGAGCAGGTGAGCATGACGCATGGCGCGGCGCATGATCCGGCGCAGCACATAGCCCCGGCCTTCGTTTGACGGGGTGATGCCGTCGGCGATCAGGAAGGACGAGGTGCGCAGGTGGTCGGCGATGACCCGGTGCGACGGCGCCTGGTCGCCCACGGCCTTGACGCCCGTGGCCTCCTCCGAGGCGGCGATCAGGGTGCGGAACAGGTCGACGTCGTAGTTGTCGTGCACGCCCTGCATCACCGCGGCGATGCGTTCCAGACCCATGCCCGTGTCGATCGAGGGCTTGGGCAGGTTCGTGCGCGTGCCGTCGGCGTGCTGCTCGAACTGCATGAAGACCAGGTTCCAGATCTCGATGAACCGGTCGCCGTCCTCTTCAGCGCTGCCCGGAGGCCCGCCCCAGACCTTGTCGCCATGGTCGAAGAAGATCTCCGAACAGGGGCCGCAGGGACCCGTGTCGCCCATCGACCAGAAGTTGTCGTTGGTCGCGATGCGGATGATCCGGTCGTCGGACAGGCCGGCGATCTTGCGCCACAGCGCCGCCGCCTCGTCGTCGGTGTGATAGACCGTGACCAGCAGCTTCTCTTTCGCCAGGCCGAAGTCGCGCGTCAGCAGGGTCCAGGCGTGTTCGATCGCCTGCTCCTTGAAGTAGTCGCCGAACGAGAAGTTGCCGAGCATCTCGAAGAAGGTGTGGTGGCGGGCGGTGTAGCCGACGTTGTCCAGGTCGTTGTGCTTGCCGCCGGCGCGCACGCACTTCTGCGAGGACACCGCACGCGGCGTCGGCGGCGTCTCCGCGCCGGTGAACATGTTCTTGAACGGCACCATGCCGGCGTTGACGAACAGCAGCGTCGGATCGTTCTGCGGCACCAGCGGGGCCGAGGCGGTCACGGCGTGCCCGTTGCTCCCGAAATAGTCCAGGAACGCGCTGCGGATATCGTTGAGACTCTTCATCGTTCGGCCAGGTCGCTGTCGGTCCGGGGCGCCGCCCCCTCGCCGGGATGGAATGGAACCGGCTCCTTAACCAACGGCCGCCCGCGCCACAAAGGAAAAGGCGCGCGAGAGGGGAATCCGCGACCGGCTGGACGGTCGTGAAGCAACCCTCTCCCGGAGGGAGAAGGAGGGCTAGGGGTCACGGCCTGGGTCGGCAGGGTTCGTAAGCCCGCATCCGTCGGCTACGCCGACACCTTCTTCCGCCGGGAGCAGGAAACGATCGGACGAAAAAGGACGCCCGGCGGTGGCGCCGGACGTCCTTCAATCGCGGTGCGCCCCGCGGGGCCACGCGGGCTGCGGGTGGGCGAACGCCCGGCGCGGAGAGGCGCGCCGCGAAAGCCTTCGCCCGGGGCTAGTCCTCGTCTTCGCCCTCGGTGGGACCGACGAGCAGTTCCTCCTCGATGATCTCGGACTTGCCGCGCACGGCGTCCTCGATCTGTTTGGCGATGTCGGGATTCTTCTTGAGGAACTCGCGGACATTGTCGCGGCCCTGGCCGATGCGCTGGTCGCCGAAGGAGAACCAGGAGCCCGACTTGTCGATCACACCGGCCTTGACGCCAAGGTCGATGATCTCGCCGAGCTTGGAGATGCCCTCGCCGTACATGATGTCGAACTCGACCTCGCGGAACGGCGGGGCGACCTTGTTCTTGACCACCTTCACCCGGACGTTGTTGCCGACGATCTCGTCGCGGATCTTGACCGAACCCGTGCGGCGGATGTCCAGGCGCACCGAGGCGTAAAACTTCAGGGCGTTGCCGCCCGTGGTCGTTTCCGGGCTGCCGTACATCACGCCGATCTTCATACGGATCTGGTTGATGAAGATGACCAGGGTGCCGGCCTTGGAGATGGAGGCGGTCAGCTTGCGCAGCGCCTGGCTCATCAGACGGGCCTGAAGGCCCGGCAGGCTGTCGCCCATCTCACCTTCGATTTCGGCGCGCGGCGTCAGGGCCGCGACCGAGTCGATGACGATCACGTCGACGGCGCCGGACCGCACCAGGGTGTCAGTGATCTCGAGCGCCTGCTCGCCGGTGTCCGGCTGGGACACCAGCAGGTCATCGAGATTGACGCCCAGCTTGCGCGCGTACTGCGGATCCAGGGCGTGCTCGGCGTCGACGAAGGCGGCGGTTCCGCCGGCCTTCTGGACCTCGGCCACGACATGCAGGGCCAGGGTCGTCTTGCCCGAGCTTTCCGGACCGTAGATCTCGACCACCCGCCCCTTGGGCAGACCGCCGATGCCCAGCGCGATGTCGAGCCCGAGCGAGCCGGTGGGCACCGCCTCGACCTCGATCTTGCTCTTGGAGCCCAGCCGCATCACCGAGCCCTTGCCGAAGGCCCGATCGATCTGCGTCAGCGCCGCTTCGAGCGCGCGCTGCTTGTCACCTTCGTCGCGTGTCACGAGTCTCAAAGCCGCCTGGTTCATGGGAGCCGTCCTTATTCCACGATTCTGCCGGGCCGCGTGGCCCACGGACAAACTTTGATCATGGTTTGTTCCGGTTGGCAATATGTTCTCATTGTTGCGCGCAGAAATTGTATTTCGTCCTGGCCGCCGGGTTTCCGGCCCGCCTCCTCAGATGTCCGCCGACCCGGGTCGCAAAACGTCACGCCATGACGCCGGCGGCAACCGGGCCTTAAGGCCGTCCGTGCAAACTGGGCGGGTTCCGGGGAGTCTTCGCCTTGTCCATCGCCGCCCGCCGCCTGCTCGGCCTCGCCTTCGCCAACGCCGACATGTTGCTCGAGATTGAGTCCGGCGGGGTCATTCTGCTCGCCCTTGGCGCTGCCCAGGCCACCCTGGGCGTGGATGAGGCCGGGCTGGTCGGGCGATCTGTGGGTGATCTGGTGGTCGAGGCCGACCGGCCGATGCTGGACGCGCTGATCGCCGGGCTGGACGACGGGGCCCGCCGCGCGCCGCTGGTGGTGCGCGTGGCCGGCCAGCCGGGCCGTGCGGTCGCCTTCACCGCCCGTCGCCTGCCTCAGAACGAAGGACGGATTTCCTGCGCCCTGCTGTCCGCCGCCGCACCGCCGGCCGCCGGGTCGAGCGCCAGTGACGGGCTGCTGAGCCGCGACGGCTTCGAGGCGATCACCAAGTCCCTGATGGACGCCGCCAAGGCCACTGGCCAGCAACTGGAACTCGCGATGGTCGAGATGAACGGCCTGACCGACGCCAGCGCCCTGCTGGGGCCCGAGGCCGGCGCCGCGCTGGAGAGACAGGTCGCCGGGGCCCTGCGCGCCGAGTCCCTGCAGGGCTCCGGCGCCGCCAAGGTCGGCGACGACCGGTTCGTGCTGCTGCGCGAGCAGGGCGAGAACCCCGCGACCATGATCAAGCGCCTGACCCGGGTGGTGGCCAGCTGCGCCGGCGGCCAGAGCCTGGGCGCCGCAGCCCACGCCGTGCCGATGGAGTCTGGCTCGCCCGCCCGCCTTGCCCGCGCGCTGCGCTACGCCCTGGACGACTTCATCGAACAGGGTCTGAAGGATGTGCCGCCGATCACCCTGAGCCAGGCCATGGACCGGTCCGTGCGTCGCACCCTGACCAAGGCCGGCGAGCTGGGCGCGGCGGTCAGCCAGCGCCGGTTCACCCTCGCCTACCAGCCGGTCGTCGATATCCAGACCGGGATCGCGCATCACCACGAGGCGCTGGTCCGGTTCGAGGACGGCGGCAGTCCGTTCACCATGGTTCGCATGGCCGAGGAGTTCGACCTGATCGAGGAGCTCGACCAGGCGGTGGTCGAGCAGGTGATCCGCCAGCTCAAGGGCGACCGCACGGGCAAGGTCCGTCTGGCGGCCAACATTTCCGGCCGGTCGATCGGCAGCGAGATTTTCGTCGCGGGACTGGAGCGGATGATCAAGGCCGACGCGCGGCTGAAGGACCGGCTGATCTTCGAGGTCACCGAGAGCGCCGCCATCGATGACCTCGACCTCGCCAACCGGCATATCCAGAGCCTGCGCGGCCTCGGCTGCAAGGTCTGCCTCGACGACTTCGGCGCCGGGGCCGCCTCGTTCGCCTATCTGCAGCGGCTCAGCGTCGATGTGGTCAAGATCGACGGCCGCTATGTGCGCGACCTGGCCAGCGACGGCCGGGACGGCGCGCTGGTGCGGCACCTGGTGCAGCTGTGCAAGGAACTCAAGGTCAAGACCGTCGCCGAGATGGTCGAGACGGTCGAGATCGAGGACGCCGCCCGCAAGGCCGGCGTCGACTTCGCCCAGGGCTGGCTTTACGGCCGCCCCGCCGATCGCCCCGAGCCGGCGATCGTGCGGGAAACGGCGCCGCCGGTCGCGGCCCGTCGCGCGGGACTGAAAGAGCAGTGGGGGTAGCGCTCCGGCTCACGCATAGTGGCGTGACGGCCGGAGGGGCGAATGAGTCGGAACGGAATACTGCTGCTGAGCAGCTGGGTGCTGATCGGGATGACGCTGGTCCATGCGCCGCCCGCGCTGACCGGGATCCTGACATTCCTGTTCGTCATGGTCGGCTGGATCGTCGCGCTGGCCGTCCACGAGTTCAGCCACGCCTTTGTCGCCTGGAAGGCCGGCGATCACACGGTCGAGGCGGCCGGCTATCTGGGGTTTGATCCGCTCAAGTACGCCGACGTCGCCACCAGCATCGTCTTCCCCGTCATTGTCCTGGCGATCGGCGGGATCGCCCTGCCCGGCGGCGCGGTCTACCTGCGGCCGGACCTGATGCGCAGCGCGGCCTGGCGATCGGCCGCCTCGCTGGCCGGACCGGTCGGCACGCTGCTGGTGCTGATCGTGCTGTCGATCCTGCTGGCCGTCGGACCGGCCAGCGGCTGGGGCGGTCCGCTGTGGCCGGCCGTGGCGCTGCTGGCGCTGTTCCAGGCGATGGCCTTCTTCTTCAACCTGTTGCCCGTGCCCGGGCTGGACGGCTACGGCGTGATCCGCCCGTTCCTGCCGCCGGACCTGCAGGCGAAGGTGGCGCCGGTGGAGAAGGTGGCGATCTTCATTCTGATCGCGGTCGTGTTCTTCGTGCCGGGCGTGGCCGAGGCGCTGTTCGACGCGGCCCTGTTCCTGACCAGCCTGCTGGGCGTCGACACCCGGCAGATCGGCCAGGGCTACGTCAACTTCCACTTCTGGGAGTCCGGCGGCGGCTGACGCCGCCGCCCCGACGCCTCAGTCCCTCGCGCGCGCGAAATAGCCGTCGACCACGCGCCGCCACTGATTGAAACGCACTCATGTCCCTGGTCATCAATTCCGTCTCAAAGGCCTTTGGCCGCTTCCCGGCGCTGACAGATGTGTCGCTGACCGCCAGACAGGGTGAGTTTCTCGCCCTTCTGGGTCCGTCGGGATCGGGCAAGACCACCCTGTTGCGGATCCTTGCCGGACTGGAAGTTCCCGACGGCGGCGGGGTCACTTTCGACGGCGAGGACCTCCTCGCCCTCTCGGCGCGTGAACGCCGGATCGGCATGGTCTTTCAGCACTACGCCCTGTTCCGGCACATGACGGTGGCCGACAACATCGCCTTTGGCCTGAGCGTGCGGCCCCGGGCCACGCGGCCTTCAAGGGCCGATATCGCCCGCCGGGTCGAGAACTTGCTGAAACTCGTCCAGCTTGAGGGTCACGAAACCCGCTACCCCTCGCAACTGTCCGGCGGCCAGCGTCAGCGGGTGGCCCTGGCGCGGGCGCTGGCCATTGAACCGCGGATGCTGTTGCTCGACGAGCCGTTCGGAGCGCTCGACGCCAAGGTCCGCCGCGAACTGAGGCGCTGGCTTCGCCGGGTGCATGACGAAACCGGCGTGACCACCGTGTTCGTGACCCATGACCAGGAGGAAGCGCTGGATCTCGCTGACCGGGTCGCGATCCTGAAGGGAGGTCGCCTGGTTCAGGTAGGCGAGCCCCAGGCCGTGTACAACGCACCTGCCGACGCCTTCATCTATGACTTCCTGGGCGGCGCCGTTCGGCTGCGCGGCCAAGTCACGGACGGCGTTCTCTCGATCGGCGACTGGCGGACGGCCGCACCGATCGATGCGCCGTCCGGTCCCGTCGATGTCTTCTTCCGCCAGGACCAGGCGGTCATCAACGCCGTTGAAGGCGAAGGTTTCCTGGCCGTCGTGAAAGGCGCGGCGCATCGGGGACCGGCCATCCGCCTCGACCTCGAAGCCATGGGCGAACCCATCGAACTTCTGTTGACGGCAAGCGAGGTCCCCGACGCCGCCAGACCGGGCGCAAGTCTGCGCATCGCGCCACGGCGGCTCGAGCTGTTCGCGACAGGCTGACGCCGTGGAGCCGCCGACGGCTACTTCGCGCTGGCGATGTAGCCGTCGATGACCTTTTCCAGAACGGTGAGCGGGACGCCGCCGGACAGCAGGCCCGTGTCGTGGAACTTGCGAATGTCGAACTTCCGACCGAGCGCCTTGCGGGCCTTGTCGCGCAGGCGGAGCCATTCGATCTTGCCGACCATGTAGCTGCAGGCCTGGCCCGGCCAGACGACGTAGCGTTCGATCTCGGTGATCGCGCTGGCCTCCTGGTCGCCGATGCTGTCGACATAGTATTTGACCGCCTGCTCGCGGCTCCAGCGCTTGTGGTGCATGCCGCTGTCGACCACCAGCCGGACGGCGCGGAACATCGCGTCGTGCAGCATGCCGATCTGGCCCTCGGGATCGCCCTCGTACATGCCCATCTCGACCGCCAGCTGCTCGGCGTAGAGCGCCCAGCCTTCGCTGTAGCCGGAGAAGCCGATCATCTTGCGGATCAGCGGCAGGTCGCCGGCCTCGTTGTTCAGGGCCAGCTGCAAATGGTGGCCCGGAATGGCCTCGTGATAGGTCAGGGTCGACAGGGTGAAGCGCGGCTGTTCGGCGCTGTCCCGCAGGTTGATCCAGTAGATGCCCGGCCGGGACCCGTCGAGGGTCGGCGAGTTGTAGTAGCCGCCCGGCGCGCCGGCCTCGATGGCCTTGGGCACCCGGCGGATTTCCAGCGGGGCCTTGGGCAGCTGGCCGAAGTACTTCGGCAGCTTGGGCATGATCGCCTCGACCTTCTTGTTGAGGTCGGCGATCAGCTGGACCTTGCCCTCGTCGGTGTTGGGATAGTGCTGCTTCGGGTCGGCGTACATCTGACGGAAGCGCTCGCCGACCGTGCCGTTGGTGTAGCCGGCCTTGCGCATCAGCTTGTCGCACTGGGCGCCGAGACTGGCGACCATGTCCAGACCGGTCTGGTGGACCTCGTCCGGCGTGATCTGCGAGGTCGTGTAGTTCTCCAGCGAGGTCAGGTAGTACTCCTCGCCCTTGGGCAGACGCCACACGCCGGCGTCGTGCGAGGCCTTGGGCCGCCAGCTTTCGAGCAGGGCCGCCTGGCGCGCGAGCGCCGGACGGATCTTCTCGGCATAGAGCTTCTCGGCCACGCCCGCGTAGTCGCCGGCGATGCCCTTTTCCTTGGCCCGGCGCGCGACCGAGGTGACCAGCGGCGAAGCGTCCGGGGCGACGCCCAGCATCGCCTTGAACTGGATCAGCGCCTTGTCGATGGTGAAGTCGGCCGGGATCACGCCCAGCGACGCGTCGCGCCGGGCGACCTCGACTTCCTGGTCGAGCAGACGGCCGAAATCCTCGACCCGCGACAGATAGGCGTCCGCGTCGGACTTGGTCTCGATCACATGCTGGCTGTCGAGGAAGTCCGGGACCTGCTGGTAGGAGCCGGTCAGCTGCGAAAGGACATAGGGAGCGCCGCCGTAGGCGCCGTTGTATTCGAAGGAGGCGTTGTAGCGCTCGCCGTTTGTGAGGACGAACTCGACCGTGTCGTAGCTGGCGGCGTCCATGCCGGCGAGCTTGCTGCGGTCGATGGTCTTGAGGGTCTTCAGCGCCTGGGCGCCGTACTCGCCGTTCTCCTTGATGGCGGCGAAGGAGAAGTCCGACAGCTGGGACTTGGTCCAGGCCATGTCGCCGGAGTCGATTCCGAGACTGGTGGCCGCTTCCGGCGAACGGCGCAGCTGGCGGGCGACGATGGCGTCGTAGAGGGCGGTCGCCTTGGCGACTTCGGCCGGATCGCTGCCCGGCGCGATCGCGGCGAACGCGTCCTTCGGGGAAATCGCGGCGGCGACGGCCGCGGCGGCGGCGGCTGAGAAGAGAAGTTCACGACGGCTTTGCACGGAGATATCTCCCAGGCGCTGATCAGATTGCGCAAAGGCGTAGGCCGCCGACGCAGGCTCGGCAACGCGGGCCGCGTTAATTCGGCGTAATGCGACGGTCGCGCAGGCGCTCCCGACCCTTGCGCTCGACCCGGAAGATCGACCAGAACAGACGGCAGTGACCGGAGAGGGCGAAGCGCCGCGATGAGTCCGCAAGACAAGCCCGACAAGGGCTCGATCCTTCTGCTTTCGCAGGGCTTCACCCAATGGCTGGAGTCGACCGGCTGCAGCCTCGCCCTGACGACCTATCAGGCCGGGCGGCTGTTCCTGATCGGCCGGCGGCCGGACGGATCGGTCCGCGCCCACGAGCGGCTGATCGAGCAGTGCCAGGGCTTGTGGACCGACGGCCAGACGATCTGGGCCAGCAGCATGCACGCCCTCTGGCGGTTCGAGAACGAGCTGGCGGCGGGTGAGCATACGCAGAGCGGCGCGGACCGCCGGTTCGTCCCCCGTGAGGGGCGGATCACCGGCCGGATCGACTGCCATGACATCGGCATGACCGAAATCGACGGCCGCCGCACGCCGGTGTTTGTCAACACCCTCTACAACTGCCTGGCGACGCCCAGCGAGACGCACAGCTTCAAGCCCTGGTGGATGCCGCCGTTCATTTCGGCGCTGACGCCGGAGGACCGTTGCCACCTGAACGGCCTGGCGATGGACGGAACCCGCCCGGCCTATGTCAGCGCCGTCAGCCGGTCGGACGTGCTGGACGGCTGGCGCGAGCGGCGGCGCGACGGCGGCGTGATCATCGATATCGCAAGCGGCGAGATCGTCGCGCGGGGCCTGTCCATGCCGCACTCGCCGCGCCTCTACGACGGAAAGCTGTGGGTGCTGAACTCCGGGGAGGGCGAGCTCGGGGTCATTGATCCCAGGACCGGCGACTTCACCGCGGTCGCCTTCTGTCCGGGCTATGCGCGCGGCCTGGCCTTCATCGGCCGCTACGCCGTGATCGGCCTGTCCCGTCCGCGCAAAAACCACACGTTTGAAGGCCTGGCGCTGGATCAGCGGCTCGCGGACAAGGATGCGGTCGCCCGATGCGGGCTGGTCGTTGTCGACATCGATACCGGCCGGACGGTCGAATGGCTGCGTTTCGAGCACACGATCGAGGAGCTCTATGACGTCGCCGTGCTGCCGGGTGTGGTCCAGGCCGAGGCCGTCGGCTTCATGGGAGAAGACATTCAGAGGGCAATCCGGGTCGAGCCCACGCCCGCCGGCTGACGCCTCGGCTCGCCGCGACCGAACGCAGGGAGCCTCCTCAGAGCCGCGACAGTATGCAGCACGTGGCCGAGAGAATGTTGTTCGACGAACGCCGACGGCGCTCTATGCTGTCTCTGCAGTCGTCCCGGTCCGGCGCACTTCCGAGGGGCGCCGATTCCCGAGCAACTTATCTCTGAAGCCGCCCGGCAGGGCGCGGCGCTCATGCTGGACAGGCAAGAGCTTGATCGCACGATCGCGTTGCCGGGGTTTCCAGCCTATCTGCGCAGCGCTGTTGCGATCTGGCGCGCCCGGGACAGCGTCGACCCCGCCCTGTCCAGCTCACTGCGGGATCTCGGTCGCTTCGCCAGCGGGGTCTGGTCCCTGTATCTCGATGCGACGCCCGGAGGCATCACGCTGATCCGACTGGGGGTCCTGCTGGGCGAAGCGGGCATTTCCGGACCGGGCCGAGCGCGGTCGATCCTCATCTTCCTGCGCTTCATCGGCTTCATCGAATCCACGGAGAACGTCGGAGACAAGCGAGCAAAGCGATATCAGGTGACAGACCGCATGATGGCGGCCTTTCATGAACGGTACCGTCGGGAACTGGATGCCGGATCGTCGCTCGATCCGGTCGTGGCGGCCGGACACGAGGCGCTGGATCGCCCGGAATTCTTCAGGGCCCTGGTCGCGGCCATGGGCGAGCTCAGCCTGGCGGCGCTGCAGACCTACGCGCCCCGGGACGCGAGCCTCGACGTCATTTCCCACCAGTACGCCGGCATGACGGTCGTCGGTGAACTGATCGGGTCATGCGACGCGCCGGGAGGCCCGTTTCCACCGGTCGGACCGACCAGCATTTCCATGGCCGGGATCGCGAAGGCGTGCGGGATCTCCCGCACCCAGGTTCGCCGCATCCTCAAGGCCGGGGCGAACGAGGGATTCTTCGAGCTGGCCGGCGAGGGAGAGGTCAATCTGACGCCGTTGCTCGCCGAGCATGTCGAGCTGCTGGTGGCCGGCACCTTCATGATGTTCCGCTGGTGCTGCGAGCAGGCCCTGGCGAAGGCAGGTTCGGTTTGCGTCCCTACGCCGCAGGACGCAGCTGCTGCTTCACCCGCTCCGCCAGCGTCTTGATGTCGAGCGGCTTGGGCAGGAAGGTCACGCCCGTCTCGCCTTCCAGCAGGTCGGAGAACTCCGCCTCCGCATAGCCGCTGATGAACATCACCGGGGCGTCGCCCAGATGGATGCGCGCCTTCTTCAACAGAGTCGGTCCGTCCATGCCCGGCATCATCACATCGCTGATGAGCAGGTCGATCTCGCCGGCGTTCTCCTCGGCCAGGATCAGCGCCTGCTCGCCGTCCGAGGCCTCGATCACCTCGTAGCCGCGCTTGCGCAGCAGGGTGGCGGCGATGCCGCGAACTGCTTCCTCGTCCTCGACGAACAGGATCCGGCCGTTTCCGGACAGGTCCCGGGCCGGACGCGGCCGGGCCATGGTGGCGACAGGAACCGACACTGGCCTCGGGGCGACGGCGCTGGGAATGTGCACCGGCAGGAAGATGCGGAAGGTCGCGCCCTCGCCGGGCTTCGACAGCACCTCGATCCAGCCGTCCGACTGTTTGACGATGCCGAACACCTGGGCGAGGCCAAGGCCGGTCCCCTCGCCCACAGCCTTGGTGGTGAAGAAGGGGTCGAAAATCTTGCCGATGACGGCGTCGGGTATGCCGGGCCCGTCGTCGGCGACCTCGATCATGGCCATGTCGCCCATCGGCGGGCCGCCGTAGCCGAGCGCGGCGGCCTCGGCGTAGGTGACCTTGGCCGTCTTGAGCCAGACCTTACCGCCGCCCTTGGCGCTGATCAGCGCGTCCTGGGCGTTCAGCGTCAGGTTCATCACCGCGATCTCGAGCTGCCCCTTGTCGGCCTTCACCAGCGGCAGATCGCGGCCGTAGTCGGTGTCGAGCCGCACGTTCTCGCGCAGCAGCCGGCGCAGCAGCACCTCGAAGTCGCTGATCATCTCGCCCAGGTCGAGCACTTCGCGCTGGACGGTTTCCTGGCGGGAGTAGGTCTTCAGCTTGCGGACCAGGTCGGCCGCGCGCGCCGATGCGCCCTTGATCGAGGTCAGGCCCTCGTAGCTGGGGTCGCCCAGCGAGTGGCGCTCGAGCAACTCGTCGAGACGAAGCTGGATGGCGGTCAGGAGGTTGTTGAAATCGTGTGCAATGCCCGCAGCCATCTGGCCGATGGCCTGCATCTTCATACTCTGGGCCAGTTGCAGCTCGATCTGCTTCTGTTCGGTGACATCGACCAGATAGGCGACCAGCCGGCCGTCGGTCCGCGCCAGATAGAGGTGCGAGATCTGCATCGGATCATGCGCCAGCCGCACCTCGATCGGCCCGGCGCGGCCTTCACCGGCGCCGAAGCCGGCGTCGATGCGGGAGGCCGGTTCGATCAGGTCGCCGAACGCCATGCCGGCCGCGGCCTTGCCGCCGGTCATCGCGGTCAGGGCGGCGTTGGCCTCGACGATCACCGCGCCGAAGACTTCCGGCCCTTCCAGCATGGCTGCGCCGAAGGGCGACGCGGACGCCAGGGCGTCCAGGGCCGCGGGGCCAGTGGGGGTGATCACAGCCGGCGCCACAGCGACGGCGGGCGCTGCCGCGACCGGCGCGGTGATCCGCAGCGCCTCGCCATTGCCGGCGTCGAGCCTGAGCAGGAAGCGGCCTGCCCCGAGCGGGGCGACAGAGACCGGCCATTCCTCCCGCCCGACCTTGACCGCCGCGCGGCCGATCTCGCCCTTGCGGGCCCTGGCGAGGGCGGCGAACAGTCCCGGGGCGGCATGGCCGTTGCGCGGAAGGCGCTTCAGCGCGCCGAGCGCCGCGCGCCAGGGGGCGTTGGCGGCATGCAGCCGGCCATCGGGGCCGGCGACGGCCGCGGCTTCGCCCAGGGCGTCGATAAAGGTCTCCGCCCCCTCGTCGGCGATCTCGACCGGACGTGTGGAATTGCGGAAGGCGAGCAGGCCGAGAAAGGCGACGCCGGCCAGACCGGACAGCAGCAGGGTGCTGGCGATCACTTCCGAGCCCGCTCGGGCCAGAACCGGCACCGCGGCGAACCCGACGGCGAGCAGGAAGAAGCCGCCCGCCGCGAGGGACAGGGGATCAAATCGCCGCTCATGCGGCACTGACGGCGCAGGCTCGGTCATCAGTCCAGCCGGGGTGGCGGTCGAATCACTCATGGATGTTACTCGCTAAAGCGCCCGGGCGCGTGTGCCGGCGATTTTCGCCTGCCGGCGCTGCGCCGCGCCCATGATGAAGCCGATGACCTTGGCCACCGCCTCGAAGTGCGCGTCGGGAATCTGCTGGTCGACTTCAACGGCGGCGTAGAGGGCGCGCGCCAGCGGCGCGTCCTCGATGACGGGCACGCCGTGCTCTTCGGCGACCGCGCGAATGCGCAGCGCCAGATCGTCCATCCCCTTGGCGACGCACTCCGGCGCGGGCGTAACGCCCTGCTCGTAGCGCAGGGCGACGGCGTAGTGGGTCGGGTTCATCACCACCACCGTGGCCTTGGGAACGTTCTGCATCATCCGGCGACGGGCGCGCTCGGCGCGGATCTGCTTCTGCTTGGCCTTGATGTGCGGGTCGCCGTCGGTCTGCTTGTACTCGTCCTTCAGCTCCTCGCGGCTCATGCGCATCTTGGCCATGAAGCGCTGGCGCTGCCACAGCCAGTCAACGGCGGCGGTGATCGCCAGGAAGGTGATGACCGCATAGAACAGCGCCTTGAGCAGGTCGGCGCTCGCCGGCAGCATCGCTGCGGGATCCATCGCCGCCAGCTGGCCCAGTTCGTCGGCCCGCGGCCGCAGCGCGAACCACGCCACAGCGCCGGTGACGATGATCTTGATCGCCGACTTGAGGAAGTTGACCAGGCCGTCGACGCCGAAAATGCGCTTGAAGCCCTCGCCGGGAGAGACCTTCTTGAGTTCCGGCTTCATCTTTTCGCCGGTCCAGAGCAGGCCGGTCTGGAAGACGTTGCCGGCGAATCCGGCCAGGGCGGCGCCGGCCATCACCGTGATCAGGATGGGCGCCGAGGCCAGGCCGGCCTCGCGGGCGACCAGCATGATCCCGCCGCCGGACACATCGATCGATGCGGGTTGGGAGATGAACGGCAACAGCCGCACCGCCAGGTCCTGCACCAGCCACCCGCCGCCGATCGCCAGCACGCCGAACGCGCCGAGCAGGGACGCGAGCTGCGCGACGTCCTGCGACCGCGCGACATCGCCCTTCCTGCGGGCCTCCTCGAGTTTCCGCGGTGTCGGCTCTTCGGATTTTGATGCGGCTTCGTTGTCTTCGGCCATCTAGCTGAAGACCTGAAGCAGTTCGCGGTAGCGGCTGGACCAGACCATGCCGATAACGCCGAGGCTCAGGGCGAAGACCGAGAGGCCGAACATCACCGACAGGGGCGTGGCGACAAAGAAGATCTGGAACTGCGGCATGATCCGGCCGACCAGGCCCGCCGCGATGTTGAACACGATCGAGAACACGATGACCGGCGCCGCCAGCTGGACGCCCAGGGCGAACGAGCCGGCGACCGTCTGCACGGCCAGGGTCGCGGCGTCGCCGACCATCAGCGGCTGGCCGAACGGAAACAGCCGGTAGGAACTGAACATCGCGCCGAAAAACAGGTGATGCAGGTCGGTGGTCATCACCAGCACCGTCCCGATCAGGGCCAGGAAGGTGGAGATGGTGGTGCTGGGGGCGGCCTGCGCCGGGTTGGCGGTCTGGGCGAAGCCGAGCGTAGTCTGGATCGAGACGATTTCGCCGGCCGTGGTCAGCGACGACAGGAACAGCCGAAGGATCGAGCCCATCATCAGCCCGACCAGGGTCTCGCGGATCAGTTCGCCGGCGCCGGCGCCCATCGTCGCGGGGACGACCACGCCGGTCGCCACGAGCGGCGTCAGCAGCAGGGACATCAGCAGGGCGAACGCCAGCCGGATGCGCGGCGGCACGCTGGCGTCGCCGAGGCCCGGCACCAGCATCACCATCGCGCCGATCCGCGCGAACACGAGGCCGGCGGCGTAGACCTGGGCGGCTGTGGCGTAGCTCTCCACCCGCCTACATCGCCGCGATGCGGGCGGCGATGTGGGTCATGAAGTTGCCCATCAGGGCGCCCATGAGCGGCAGGAAGATCAGCAGGGAGATGAAGATCGCCACGATCTTGGGCGCATAGACCAGGGTCGCTTCCTGGATCTGGGTCAGGGCCTGGAACAGGCCGATGCCGACACCGACGATCAGACCGACGATCAGCACCGGCGCGGACAGCTGAAGCGTCAGCCAGATGGCGTCGCGTCCAACGTCAAGAACCTCTGCGCCGTTCATCTGGGGAGCCTCGTCGGGGAATCTGCAGAACCGGCCGCCACACTGGCCGGTTATGGTTAATGCGGGTTTACGGACGGGTCTCCGCGGGCCAGCCTCGGTGAATGATTTCGCCCGCCCTGCTTGATGTTGTCTGCGATCTGGCGACCGCCCGCGATGCGCCCGGCCGGCCGCCGCTGATCGGGATCTGCGGGCCGCAGGGGTCGGGCAAGACGACGCTCGCGCGCGCGGCCGCCGGACGGCTCGGCGGCGCGGCCTTCTCGCTCGACGACGTCTACCTGACCCGCGCCGATCGTGCCGCGATGGCGCGGGCCGTTCATCCGCTGTTCGCCGTGCGCGGTCCGCCCGGGACCCATGACCTCGACCTCGCCGACTCCGTCGTGGCGGCCCTGCGCGCGGCGGGACCGGAGACGGAAACGCCCCTGCCCGCCTTCGACAAGCTGGCCGACGACAGGCGGCCGACGGTCGACTGGCCGACCTTCCGGGGACGGCCGCGCGCGATCCTGATCGAGGGCTGGTGCCTGGGCGCGACGCGGCAGACGCCGGAGTCCCTCGTTCGGCCGGTCAACGCGCTGGAACGCGAGGACGACCCCGACGCCGTCTGGCGAAGCGTGGCGGACAAGGCCCTGGCCGGACGCTACCAGACCTTCTTTGGCGGCTTCGACGCCATCATCATGCTGGCGGCGCCGTCGTTCGACGCCGTGCTCGACTGGCGCTGCGAGCAGGAAGCCGGACTGCTGGGCCTGGCGCCGGACGCGCTGCCGCCGGCGCGGCGCCTGGAGCTTGCCCGGTTCATCCAGCACTTCGAACGGATCACCCGGCACATGCTGGCCGGGGGCGTGCCCGCGGATATGATCGTGCGACTGGGCCCGGATCGCGGCGTGCTTCGGATCGAATCCTGACGCGAAAAGGGGGCGGCTTTCGCCGCCCCCTTCCCGGGTGTGGATGTCAGGCCGTGTCAGCGGCGGTCGTAGCGGTCATCACGGCGATCATCGCGGCGGTCGTCACGCCGGTCGTCGCGGCGGTCATCCCAACCGTCGCCACCACGGTCGTCGCGGACGTCATGGGCGAAGCGACGCTCCAGACGGTCCAGACGCGTGCTGAGCATGGCGTACTCGCGACGGTCCAGGCCGCGGGTCAGGCGGAAGCGGTGCTCGATCGCGTCCAGTTCGTTCAGCTCGGCGCGCAGGGCGTGGGCTTCATGACGATCGAGCTGGCGCGTGTTGGCGGCGCGATTGATCGCGATGACGAGGCGGCGCTGCTTCAGGTCAAACGCCTGCGAACCGTAGCCGGTGTTGTAGGCGCCGCCACCGCCGTAACCACCGCCGTAGCCGCCCTCATAGCCGGGGGCAGGATGGCGCGGGCCGCCATAGCTCTGCGCCGAGGCGGCGCCGGCGGCGGTGAGGGTCGCGACGGCGACAGCGGCAACGAGGAACTTTTTCATGGTCTTCACTCCTTCAGGAGGTCCCTGTCCCCGGACGATCCGGGGGGAGCGGGACTTGTCGAGGGTGAAGATGACAGGCCGGACCTGAGCCTCGCCTGAGCGCGGCGTTATGCGCCGTTCAGGTTCGCGAGGCCGGTCAGATCGGCATCCGCATGATTTCCTGGTAGGCGGAGATCACCTGGTCGCGCACGGCCATGACGGTCTCGAGGCTGGCCTCGGCCGACGAGATGGCGGTCACGACGTCGATCAGTTCGGCCTTGCCCGCAACCTGGGCGGCCATCTGGGTCTCGGCGTTCTTCGACGCCTTCATGGCGTCGCCCATCACCGACTTGAGCAGGTCGCCGAAGTCCTGACCGCCCGCGGCGGCCGGAGCGGCGCCGCCCAGGGACATGCCGCTGCCGGCGGCGGCGTAGGCCTTCGCGGCGGCCATCGCGGTCATCATGGCTTACGCCCCTATTTCTTGAGCAGATCGAGGGTGCGCATTTCCATCGCGCGCGCCGTCTCGATCACATTGAGGTTGGCTTCGTAGGCCCGCTGGGCGTCCTTCATGTCGAGCGCCTCGATCAGCGGGTCGACGTTGGGCAGCTTCACGTAGCCGAGGGGGTCGGCCGCCGGATGTCCGGGGTCGTAGGTCGTGCGGAAATCGCGGCGGTCAGGCTCGACCCGGCTCATCCGAACGCCCTCGCCGCCGTCGACGGCGCGGGGTTCGAACACCGGCACCTGACGGCGATAGGGGTCGCCGCCGGCCGTGCGCGACGTCGAATTGGCGTTGGCCAGGTTCTCCGCGATGATCCGCATCCGCGCCTGCTGGGCGCGCATCGCGGACGCGGCGACCGACATGGCGGCGTCGGACTGGGATTTGATTTCGGCCATCTAGTCCTCGCTCAGCGGCCCGGCGGACGGGCGGCCATCCGCAGCAGAGTCATGGATTTCTGATAGAATCCGATCGCGGCCTCGTACTCCATCCGCGACTGGTTCATCTTGATCATCTGATCTTCCAGCACGACCGCATTGCCATCGAGCGTGGTCTCGGAATCGGGCCGGGTCGCCGACCGGAAGGCGCCGGCGCCGCCGATCCGGCGCGTCGATCCAGGCATATGGCCGGCCGCAGTCTGCGCCGGCTGGGTCATCGCCATCCCCGCCTGGGACTGAACCTGGGCGGTGAAGGTGAAGGCCTTCAGGTCGCGCGGCGTGTAACCGGGCGTATCGGCGTTGGCCACGTTCTGGGCGATCACACGCTGCCGCTCGCCCAGGTAACCCAGGCGCTGGCGGAGCATGGCGAACAGCGGGATGCCGGAAATGTCCATCATCGATCATGGTGAACAAACAGGGTTAATCGCGCCTTAAGGGTTGCAGCGCAGAGCATGGGGTCAGAGTCCCACCCCTCGCGTTCGAGCCGCCCGCCTCATGGATTTCCTCGAGATCATCCGCATGCTCGCCGCGCTGCTGGTGACGGTGGGACTGATCATGCTCGCCTCCTGGGCCATGCGCCGCTTCGGACCCGAGGCGATGTCGCGCCTGCAGGTCTCGCGCAAGGAACGCCGCCTGACCCTCGTCGAGACCCTGGTGCTGGATCCGGCCCGCCGGATGGTGCTTGTCCGGCTCGACGACGAGGAACGCCTGATCCTGCTCGGCGAAGGCCGCACGCTCGAGATCCTCAAGGCGCCGCCGCGCCGTCGCAAGCCGCCGGAGACCGCCGCCTGATGCGCGCCGCCCTGACCCGCCTGTGGAAAGCCGTCATCGGCGTGAACCGCGAGGACCTGCGCCGCGCGGCCCTGCTGTCGTTCGGCGTGACGGTGGCCAGCATGATCCTGCCGGCCGTCGCCCTGGCCCAGGCGGTGAACATCAATCTCGGCAGCGGCGCCGGGCTGACCGAGCGGGTCGTCCAGCTGATCGGCCTGCTGACGGTGCTGTCGCTGGCCCCGTCGATCGTCATCATGACCACCAGCTTCGTGCGGATCACGGTGGTGCTCAGCCTGCTGCGCACGGCGCTCGGCCTGCAACAGAGCCCGCCCAACGCCGTGCTGATCAGCCTGGCGCTGTTCCTGACCGCCATCGTCATGGGTCCGACCCTGCAGCGCAGCTACGACGAGGGCGTCCGTCCGCTGCTCGACCAGCAGATGGAACTTCCGCAGGCCTTCGAGGCCGCCGGCGACCCGGTGAAGGAATTCATGCTGGCCCAGGTCGACCGGGAGGACCTCAACCTGTTCGTCCGGCTGTCGCGCATCGAAAAGCCGGCCACCGTCGCCGACACCCCGATCCGCGTGGTCACCCCGGCCTTCATGATCAGCGAACTCAAGCGCGCCTTCGAGATCGGCTTCCTGCTGTTCGTGCCCTTCCTGGTCATCGACCTGGTCGTGGCCAGCGTGCTGATGAGCATGGGTATGATGATGCTGCCGCCCGTGGTGGTCAGCCTGCCGTTCAAGCTCATCTTCTTCGTCCTGGTCGACGGCTGGCGGCTCGTGGCGGGCTCGCTGGTAGAGAGCTTCCATCAGGTGCCGGTGACACCGGGGTAGCGGGCGGGGCGATTGAAGGTCGGCTAAGGGTGGGAAGCGGACGCAAGCAAGTGGTTACGGCCGGGCTTTTTTGAGTCAAGAAGAGGCCTTGCGAATCGTGCTGATGCTTCTTGGAATTCCGAGATTTTTCGACATAAGCGAGCATGGAACAGAAACTCGAACCAAGCGAAAAACAACTCGCCAAGCTCATTTCGCTACCCATCGAAACGCCGTTGGCTGTGCTCAATCTTTTCGAGTTTAACGCCGTGGCGAATTATCAGCCCGGCGATCCTGAATATGCAACCAGCGCTGCTGAAATCTCCGGCCAAGAAGCGTTCCAACTATATGGCGAGGTTGCAGGGAAGACCATTGAAGACCTTGGTGGCCGGGTTGTTATGAGTGCGCCTGCCGAGCAGGTCTTGATTGGACATGAAGCAGCAAACTGGCATGCGGCTGCCATTATGTATTTTCCAAGTCGCGGCGCGTTCCTGCGAATGATGTCGGATGCAAACTTTCAGAAAGCATCGCGGCATCGTAGGGCCGCGCTAAGCAATCATTGTATGATTCACTTGAATGGTGAGTCGTTCAAAAGCTAACTTTCCAATAGTTGCCATCGCAACGATGAATCCAACGTCCGCAATGGGTCGGCAGCAGTCTCTTCCCTTGAGCGCTCCGACTACCCCCGCGGCGTCCCCGGCGCCGCCGCCGGCGCAGCCGCCGCCCGCGTCACCGCAGGCCCAACCGGGGCGGGCTTGTCGCGGAAGCGGACCTTCATCTTCGAGACCCAGCCGGCGAAGCCTTCGTTGTCCGCCACGGTGCGGCTGAAGTCGTTGGCCGTCAGGGCGCCGCCGTCGACGCCGGCGAAGGCCACGCGCAGGGCTTCCGGGTTGCGGGCCAGTTCGACATAGCCGGCGAAATGGTCGCGCAGGCGGGTCAGCGAAATATCGTCGCCCGCCAGGCTGAAGGCGACGCCGGCGCGCAGCAGCTTGGCCTCCTCGTCCGGGCGCAGCGGCAGCGGCGATTTCCAGCGCTCGCCGATGGCCCGCTCGAACAGCGACCCGGCGAGCGCCCAGTCGCGGGCCTTCCAGGCGATCTCGGCGCGCACGTCCTGCGCGTCGGGCGAGGTGTCGGGTTCGATAATCTCGGCGGCGGCGTCGAGGCGACCCAGCGCCATCAGCGCCCGGGCGGTGATGATCCGGCGCTCCGCGTTGAGCGCGGCGGGCAGCACCGTGGTGCGTGAGCCGTTGATCGCCGCCATCGCCTGCTCGGGCTTGCGGTCCATCAGATAGATCAGCGCCAGATCGGTGGCGACCTGGGCCTTGGGCACGCCGTCGAGGCGGTTCTCGACCTGGTACTGCAGCAGCCGCGACGCGTCGGTGAGCAGGTCGACGTCCACGAGCCGGCGAACCAGCTTGCGGACCATCAGGTCGCCGTCGGCGCCCGGCGGGGTCAGCTCCTGGAAGTCGTAGAACAGCGCCAGCGACTGGATCGGCTCCAGCCCGTCGGCCATCCCGTCAAGGAACAGGGCGCGGAAGGCGTTGGCCAGGTCGCCCTGCAGCTGGACGGCCTGGGGCAGGTCGGGCAGGCGCGTGCCGGCCGAGCGCAGCGCTTCGAGCGCCTCCCGATAGCGTCCCTGGGCGAGATAAAGCTGGCCCAGCGTGCGGATGGTCTCCAGCTCGGTCGCGTCGCCGCGCCAGCGATAGCGCAGGCCGTCGTATGTGTTGGCGGCCTGGGCGACGGTGATCTGTCCCAGTTCCTGCTTCACCCGCGTGGCGCGCAGCAGCGCCGGGGCGGCCAGCTGGTCCAGCGGCGCGCGCGAAATGGCCAGATAGACGCCCAGCGCGCCCTTCTTGCGGCCCTGAGCCTCGAACAGCCGGGCCTGGATCAGGCGGGCGGCCAGCTGCTCGGCGGCCGGCAGGGTTTCGGCGAGGGCCTCGTTGATCCGGTCCTCGGCGGCGGTCAGATCGCCGAGCTCGAGCGCGGCTTCGGCGTCCGCGCTCAGGAAGCGCGCCTTCCAGATCGGCGAGAACTGGCTGACGGCCATCGCGCCTTCGGCGAACCGCGCCCGGGCGTCGGCCCACTGACCGCCCCGGGCGGCCAGGTATCCGCGCCAGACGGCGGCGGACGGATCGGAGCCGAGGATCGCGACGCCGAAGTCGGATTCGGCCTCCTTGTCGCGGCCGGCCATGGTGCGGGCGATGCCCCGGAGCCCGCGGAACTCGGGCGTGCCCATGATCGCTTCCTGCTGCCGCGCGGTCGCGTTCAGCACGCCGATCGCCTCGTAGCTCAGCTCCGCGCCGACGAGGAAGCGGGCCAGGGCCATGCGGGCCTCGACCGGCGCCGCCGATCCTTGCGCACCCTCGGCGGCGGCCGCGTCGGTGAGGGCGGCGTAGCGGGCCATGAAGCCGCCCGGACCGGTATGGGCCCAGTCATCGTTCATCAGGGCCGGCATGCTGGCGGCCTGGGGCGCGCCGGCGGCGACGTCGACCTTGCGGGCGCCGGCCGACGCCGATGACAGCGCCAGGCCCGCCGGGCGGCCGATCCGCACGAGGTCGCCCTCGGCCACGACCTTCAGGTCGGTGGCGTAGGGCTCGATGGCCAGGCCCTGGAAGGTCGGCAGCAGGGCCATCTCGACATAGTCGCGACGCGAACCCAGGCCCTTGGACGGCGCGAGCGCGGTGACGACCGCGATCCTGTCGCCGACGGCCGGATCATCGAGCCAGACCGAGGCCGTGGCGCCGGCCAGCACGGCGGTCAGCGCCGCCTCAGCGGACTCGTCGTCACGCTCGACAGCGATCTTTCCGGGCTCGGTCTTGGGTCCGGGGCCGAGCACGAGCGTCCAGCTGGAGCCCTCCCCGACGATGGCGATCGGCGTCGTCCGTGGCGTGACGATGCGGACGGCGGAGTAGTCCCGCCCCTTCACCGCCTGCATCGACCGGTATTGCGATACGCCGCGCGGCGCCTTCGATACATCCAGGGTCGCCGCCGTGTCGAAGACGACCCAGACCGCTTCGCCGCGACGGAACACGGCCGCACCGGCGGGGTTGGCCCAGTCGAACCGCAGCCGCACCTGGGCGCCCGTGATATCCGGCGCCATGCGCACGACGCCGCCGGCCGGCATCGGGTTGGGTCGCGGCGCCCGGGGCGCGGGCTCCGGCGCGGGCGCCGCTTCGGCCACCGCCGCGGCCGCCGGTGCGGCCGGGGTCTCGGGCTTTTCGAACAGGTTGACGTAGATCGCGCCGTCCGCCGATCCGACCTTGGCCTCGGCGTCGTCGGTCAGAACCAGATCGATCTCCAGGCCGCCCGGCGTGTGCCGCGCTTCAGCGCCCTTGAGCCATTTCGGCGGGAAAATCCGCAGGGTCGAGATGTCCGGCCGGGCGTCGCGGCTGAACCGCAGCGTCAGCGTCTGGCCGACCCGGCGCGTGGACACCTTCGCCCCGCCGGCCCAGTGAAACTCGATCTTGGTCAGCTTGCCCGACTGGGCGGTGCGCACCTCCAGCGGCGGACGGGCGGCGACCGCCACCGTCGGCAGCACGGCCGGAGCCGAGACCGCGACGATACAGGCCGCAGCGACGCCCGAACGCAGGAGGGAGCGGAGCGACACCTATTTTGTCGCTGGCGTGGCGGCGGGCGCGGCGCCCGTCGCTTTCGGAGGAGTCGCCGCCGGCGCCGCCGCGACGGGAGCGGGCCCCGCCGAGGGCTTCACGGCCGGCTTGACCGGCGTGCGGGCCGGGGTTCTGGCAGGCGTCCGCGCCGGCGCTGCCGTGGCAGGCGCGGCTGCAGCCGGCGGCGTCAGGGCGGCCGTCTGGACCGGCGCGGCCACGGCCGTGCGGGCCGCCGCAAGGCTGGTGCTGGCCTCGAACCGACGGGCGAGACTTTCGGTCATCTTCTTGGCTTCAGCCGGCGTCATCTGCGCCAGGATCGCCGCCAGGGTCCGTTCCTTCATCTTGGCGGCGATCGGCAGACGCACGGAGTCTTCCAGCACCGTCATGCGGGCCGCCGCGTCCTTGGGCTTCATCGCCGAGAACACCGCGACCATCCGGGTCGTCTCGGCCTGCTGCTGGGCGTCAGCCTGGCCGAGCAGGCCCTGGATGTCGCCCTTCAGCGCGTCGAGCGCCTTGACCCGCGCATCCAGCTTGGCTTCGGCAGCCGCCAGAAGTTGCAGCTGAAGGTCGATGTCGCCTTCGCGCTGGTCCAGCTCGCCCCGGCGGACGCCAAGGCTCTGCAGCATGCGCAGTTCGGCGGGCGACAGGTTGGCCTCACGGGCCAGTTCCGCCGCCGTCGGCGCGCAGACCGCAGCCGGCTTGGGGACGGGAGCGGCCGCGACCTTCTCGGCCGGCGTGGCGGGCTCCGCCTTGCCGCCGGCCAGTTCCTCGGCGAAGGCGCGGGCGCCCGTGAACAGCTCCGGCAGGCTCCGCGCGCCGGACAGGGCGTTGATCGCCAGCACCCCGACCACGGCGACGCCCGCCAGCGGCAGGATCCGGGGCATGTTCTTCATCGACGGCCTCCAAGTATGGCGCGGAACCGGCCGCCGTCGGCGTCCGGTTCAAACAGATCATCGTCCACCCGGGCGCGGGACCTGGGCGTCGCGGCCGGTTCGACCCGCACGGGCTCGGGTCGCTCGCGCTCGCGAACGACGTCGGCCGGACGGGCCTCAGTCTGAAGGGTCGAGGTTGAGGAAGCGGAAACGCCACGCTCGAGGCGGGCCGACAGCGCCTTGGCGGCTTCGATCCGGTCGGACAGGGTCTCGGCGGCCTCGTCCGTAGCGGCGCGCAGATCGGCCAGACCCTGCTCGGCGCGGGCCGCGGCGGTGTCGAGATCGGCGACCGCCCGGGCGAAGCTGTCGTGGCTGTCCTTGAGCGCCTTCAGGCGCCGCTCCAGCCGCCAGCCGAACACCAGCGCCGCAAGCAGCAGGCTGGAAAGGATCAGGTTCATGACGATGGCGACGGCGCTCATGTGAGCCTCTTCTGCACGGCCTGTTTGGCGGCCGGGGTCAACGGCGCCTCGCAACGAACGGCGATGTGGTGGTTGCGGCGGCCCATGCGGCCGCGGGTCAGCGGGATCGTGCCGGCGCGCAGCTCGACCAGGCTGTCGGCCGTGGCGTTGAGCATGATCGTGTCGCCGACCTTCAGGTTCAGCACCTTGGAGAGGCTGACCTGCTGCTCGTCCAGGACGGCGCGGACCTCCATCTGGGTGGTCCAGAGCTCGGTCGCCAGGTGGCCTTCCCAGATGTTGTCGCGGCCGAACTTCTCGCCCATGAACTGCTGCAGCAGCATCTTCCGGATCGGCTCGAGCGTGGCGTAGGGCAGCAGCAGCTCGATCCGGCCGCCGCGGTCTTCCATGTCGATCCGCAGCTTGACCAGGATGGCGGCGTTGGCGGGACGGGCGATGGCGGCGAAGCGCGGATTGGTCTCCAGCCGGTCGAGCACGAAGTTGACCGGGGTCAGCGGTTCGAAGGCCGCCTTGGCGTCGGCCAGCACGACCTCGACCATCCGCTGGACCAGAACCCGTTCGATGGTGGTGTAGGGCCGGCCCTCGATGCGCATGGCCGCCGTGCCGCGACGACCGCCCAGCAACACGTCGACGATCGAGTAGATCAGGTTGGAGTCGACCGTCAGCAGGCCGTAGTTGTCCAGTTCCTCGGCGCGGAACACCGACAGGATCGCCGGCAGCGGGATCGAGTTGAGGTAGTCGCCGAACCGGATCGAACTGATGTTGTCGAGGCTGACCTCGACGTTGTCGCTGGTGAAGTTGCGCAGGCTCGTGGTCATCAGCCGGACCAGCCGGTCGAAGACGATCTCGAGCATCGGCAGACGCTCGTAGGACACCAGCGCCGAATTGATGATCGCGCGAATGCCGGTGCGCTCGGCCGCGTCGTCGTCAGTCAGGTCGAAGCCCAGCAGGCTGTCGATCTCGTCCTGGTTCAGGATGCGCTCGGAACCGATCAGCGCGTCATCGGCCCCGGACGGCGCGTCCCAGTCGCCGCCGGGCGCGCCACCGGCGTCCTCGGCAGGGGCGTTCTCCTGGGCCCACTGGGCCATCGCGGCCTGATCTTCGCTTTCGTCAGCCATGCTTGTTGCGTCCACCGGGCCGGAGCCTAGTTGATCAGCATCTCCTCGATCAGGACGGCGTTGACCTTCGCCGGGGCGACGACGAGGTTCACCCGACGCAGGATTTCCATGCGCAGCTGGTAGCTGCCCTGACTGCCCTGCAGATCTTCCGGCCGCAGCTCGCGGAGGAAGGTCTGGAACATGTCCTGGAGCCTGGGCATGTTCGGGTTGAGCACCTCGACGATTTCATGGTCGGGCAGCTCGAACGTCAGCTTCAGCTTCAGGAAGGTCGCGCGACCGTCGGCGGTCTGCATGTTCACGACGATGTCGGGCAGGGTGTAGAACACGACTCCGTCCGGGCCCTCCTTGACGGTGGCCGCGCCGGCTTCCGGCTTGTCGCCGCCGCCGTGGTCGCCCTTGGCCTTCTTCGGCTTCTTGGGCTTTCCCGCCTTCTCGCCGTGAGCGTCCTCGCCATGGGCGCCGGCTTCGGCCGCGGGCTTGGGCTTCAGGAATATGAAGGCCCCCGCTCCGCCGCCGCCAAGCACCAGCACCGCCGCAACGCCGCCGATGATCACCATCTTCATCGGGAGCTTTTTCTTGCCCGGCGCAGCGCCGTCGGCGCCCTCGGCGGCGCCCTCCCCCTCGGCGGGGGCTTCGGCTTCCTTGCCCTTGTCCTTGGCCACGCGCGCGGCTCCTTAGAATCCTCGTCCTCTCCTCAATGGTTCACGTTGGTTAAGGATCGGTTTTGAAGGGCGGCGGAATACGCCCGGCAAGAACCGCCGGTCGGCGCGCGTTAACCATCGGGTACGCTGAAATCATTGATCTTTTGGACTGGCCCGAAGGTTGCAAGGCAGGACACGTCGCGAACCGCGTCGAAATCGCCCAGGGAGACCCGTCATGGACAACGCGATGTACGTCGCCCTGTCACGCCAGATGACCCTTCGGCGCGAGCTGGATATCGTCGCCAACAACATCGCCAACGTGGACACGACCGGGTTCAAGGTTGAGGGCACTATGGTCCGGACCGACCCCTCCACCGGGGCGAAGATGGTCGACGGCCCGGCCAGCCTGAAGTTCGTCATCGACGACGGCGTGACGCGCGATTTCGGGCAGGGAACGCTGCGCCAGACCGGCGGGTCTTTTGACCTCGGCATCGAGGGCCAGGGATTCTTCAAGATCCAGACCGACGCCGGCGAGCGCTACACCCGCGACGGCCGCTTCACCCTGAGCCCCGAAGGCAAGCTGACCACCCAGGGCGGCGACCCGGTACAGGGACAGAGCGGCGAGATCGTCATCAATCCCGAGCTCGGACCGGTGTCCATCGCCGCCGATGGCGCCGTCAGCCAGGGTGTGACCAAGGTCGGCAAGATCGACGTGGTCACCTTCGACGACCTGTCGAGCCTGTCCAAGACCGGCGACAACCAGTTCCGCAACACCTCCAACCTGCAGCCGCAGGTCTCTACGGCCGCCCGGGTCCACCAGGGCATGCTGGAGGGCAGCAACGTCAATTCGATCCTGCAGGTCACGCGCCTGATCGAAATCAGCCGCGCCTACGAAAGTATGGCGCGGACTATCGAAAATTCCGCCGAACTGTCCCGCCGCTCCGTCGAGCGACTGGGCAGGTTGGCCTGAGGGAGTAACGTCTGATGCAGGCTCTTCGCACCGCCGCGACCGGCATGGCCGCCCAGCAGATGAACGTCGAGGTCATCTCGAACAACATCGCCAACATGAACACCGTCGGCTTCAAGCGTCAGCGCGCCGAGTTCCAGGATCTGCTCTACCAGAGCCTCGAACGGGCCGGCGCCCAGTCGTCAGACCAGGGCACGGTCGTGCCGACCGGCGTGCAGATCGGCGGCGGCGTGAAGGCCGGCAGCACCTACCGGATCACCGGCCAGGGCGCGCTGACCAGCACCGAGAACACCTATGACCTGGCCATCCAGGGCCGGGGCTACCTGCAGGTGCTGATGCCCACCGGCGAGACCGCCTTCACCCGCGCCGGCAACCTGTCGCTGAACGACCAGGGCCAGCTGGTGACCGAGGACGGCTACCAGATCCAGCCCTCGATCACGATCCCGGCGGACGCGGTCGACGTGACCATCTCCAAGTCAGGCCAGGTCCAGGTGACCAAGGCCGGCACGGCCGCGCCGGAAGTGGCCGGCCAGCTGGAACTGGCGACCTTCGTCAACGAGGCCGGCCTCGAGGCGATGGGCGACAACCTCTACATGGAAAGCGGCGCATCCGGCCCCGCCGTCACCGGCGCGCCCGGGACGACGGGCTTCGGCCAGCTGCTGCAGGGCTACACCGAAGCCTCGAACGTCGACGCGGTCAGCGAAATCACCGCCCTGATCATCGCCCAGCGCGCCTACGAGATGAACTCCAAGGTCATCACCACCGCCGACGAGATGCTCCAGGCGGCCAACCAGGTGAAGTCATAGGATGCGCCGCGTCCTCCTGACCGCGCTCTGCGCCGCCCTGATGGCGTCTCCGGCGCTGGCGGGCTCCGTCAGCCTGAAGGCCGACGTGGCCGACGGCGACGGCCGCGTAACGCTGGGCGATCTGTTCGACGGCGCCGGCGGCGCCGCCGGCGTGCTGGTGGCGACCCGCACCGGCCCTTCGATCGTGCTCGACGCCGCCGCCGTTCAGGGTCTGGCGCGCCGGTCGGGTCTGGACTGGAGCAATCCGCAGGGCCTGCGCCGCATCGTGGTGCGCGGCGGCGCGGCGGAAGCGGCCTCCAGCCCGGCCCAACGCGGCAATGTCGAGGTGCTGACCTGGACCCGCAGCCTCAACACCGGCGAGCTGATCCAGCCGCAGGACATGACCTGGACCAAGGTCGCCGGCGCGCCGCCTGACGCGCCGCGCGACGCCGACATGGTCATCGGCTTGGCCGCCAAGCGCCCGCTGCGCGAGGGTGCGGTCGTCAGCCAGCGCGACGTCGTGGCCCAGCAGGTGATCAAGCCCGGAGACATGGTCCAGGTGACCTGGTCCGACAACGGCATCAGCCTGACGCTGCAGGCCAAGGCGCTCGGCGCCGCGGCCGTCGGCCAGAGCTTCAGTGTTCAGAATCCCGTCTCGAAGAAAGTCATCGAGGCGGTCGCGACCGCGCCCGGAACCGCCGTCACAGGCCCCGAGGCGCAACGGCTGAAAGCCGCGGGCTCTTCCCAGTACGCCGTCCGCTAGAGGATCAGTTTCATGCGTCTCGCCGCTCTCGCCGCCCTCGCCTTCGCCCCCCTCGCCGCCTGTTCGACCGTGACCGAAGCGGTTCGCGGGCCGGAACTCGCGCCCATCGGCTACCCCTCGGCGCTGGTGCCGCAGGACCAGACCGTCCTGTCCCCCCCGGGCATGCAGCCGCAGCCGGCCAGCGCCAATTCGCTCTGGCGCGCCGGGGCTCGCGCCTTCTTCGTCGACCAGCGCGCGTCCCGCGTCGGCGACATCATGACGGTGCAGATCGACATCGACGATTCCGCCCGCACCCAGAACAACTCCACGACGTCGCGCACGGCCAACCAGACGATGGGCTTCCCGCACCTGTTCGGGCTGGAGAGCTCGCTGGGGAAAATTCTGCCGGGTGGCTTTGATCCGGCCGCCGCGCTTGAAACCGGGTCAACCTCGACCAAGGCCGGCGCCGGCGCGGTCACCCGCTCGGAGAAGATCAGCCTGACCGTCGCGGCCGTCGTCACCGGCGTGCTGCCCAATGGCAACCTGGTGATCCAGGGCACGCAGGAAGTGATGACCAACGGCGAACTGCGCCGCCTGACCGTGTCCGGCATCGTGCGGCCGGAGGATATCTCGGCCGCCAACACCGTCCGCCACACCCAGATTGCTGAGGCCCGCATCGCCTACGGCGGCCGCGGCGACATCAGCCGCGTGCAACGCACGCCGGCCGGTCAGGCGGTCGTGGAGCGGTTCACCCCGTTCTGACGGACCGACGGGGCGGGTTAACACATCTGAACCGGATGCCGAGCCGCGCGTTCTCTCGTTGGGAAGGAGCGTTTCATGCATCGGACAATCGCCCTGTCGACCGTCATGCTGAGCCTGCTCATGGGCAGCTGCGTTTCAGCGCCCGTCGCGCCGGGCTTCGCCTGGAGCTATCAGAACAACGCGGGCGAAGGTCCAAAGCTCGCCTATGGCGCCCCGGCCTCGGACAACATCGTGCTGATGATGACCTGCGAACCGGGCGCGACGTCGGTGGACGTTTCCCTGCTCGGCGGATCACCGCGCGACGGCGTGACCCTCACATCGGGCGAGACGCGCGAGACGCTGCGGGGCGATCTGGTCGCCGCACCTGGCATGGGTCAGATGATCCAGGCCTCCGCCCGCCCCGACTCCGCCCCGCTGGCCCGCTTCGCCCGCACGGGCGACCTGTCGATCACGGACCGTGACAGGACGGTCAATCTGGATGCGTCGCCCCTGGAACGCGCCGGCGTCTCGCGGTTCTTCGAAGCCTGCCGCGCCTAGGTCATTCTCCCGGCTCATCCGTAGCCGTCCCGGGTTCCGTCTCAACAGGCCGTCATGCCTGCGTGCGGGTCAGTTCCTCCTCGACCTGGCCCAGGCGTTCCTTGCCAAAGAACATCTCGTCGCCGACGAAGAAGGTCGGGATGCCGAAGGCGCCGCGCTCCGCGGCAGCCTCGGTATTGGCCATCAGTTCGGCCTTCACTTCCGGGTCCTGGGTCGCCTCCAGGATCGCTCGGGCATCGAGGCCGGCAGCGTCCAGAACCTGGGCCACCACCGCCGGATCGTCCATCTTCTGGCCGTCCTCCCACATCGCCTTCAGCACGGTTTCCACATAGGCGTCGCCCACGCCCATCCGCCGCGCCGCCACCAGGCCGCGCGATATCAACAGTGTGTTGACCGGGAAATGCGGGTTGAACCGGAAGGCCGTGAGCCGGTGCCTGGCCACGAAGCGCTCGGTCTCTCGTCGCTCGTAGTCGAGCTTGCCCTTCACCGGGCCGAACGCGGCCATCGGCGGCTGGTTGTTGGTCAGCTTGAAGAGCCCCCCCAGGAGGCAGGGGATCAGGTTCAGCGTCGCTCCCGTCCTGCCGAGGAGATCGGGCAGCACCCGCCAAGACAGATAGGCGTTCGGGCTTCCAAAATCGAAGATGAAGTCGAGCGTTTTGGTGGCTGCGGTCTTGGTCATGGTCGGGGCCTCACCAGGTTTCGGTCCAGGGGCGGAGATCCAGCTCGTGCGTCCAGGCGGACCGCGGCTGGCGGTGCAGGGCGACGTAGTTCGCGGCGATGTCATCGGGCTTCAGGATGCGGTCTCCGGCCAGCAACTCCTCCACGTCGTTGCGGTTGGAGCGGGTGAAGACCCCGTCGATGGCCCCGTCGACGACGACATGGGCCACGTGGATGCCCTTGGGACCCAGTTCGCGCGCCGCGCTCTGCGCCATGATCCGCAGGCCCGCCTTGGCCGACGCGAAGGCCGAAAAGCCCTCGCGACCGCGCATGGAGGCGGTGGCGCCGGTGAACAGGATCGAGCCCGCTCCGCGCGGCGTCATCACCCGGGCAGCCTCACGCCCGGCCAGGAAGCCGGCGAAACAGGCCATCTCCCAGACCTTTGTGAAAACCCTCACGGTAGTGTCGGTCAGAGCGAACCGGACGTTCGCGCCGATGTTGAAGACCACGACCTCCAGGGGCCCGATCCCGGACTCGATACGGTCGACGAGGGCGATCATCTCGCCCTCCTCACGGGCATCGACCCCAAAGGCGTGCGCCGTGCCGCCGGCGTCGCGGATGGACTGCGCCAGCGCCTCGAGCTGCTCGAGGTTTCGGGCGCGCCGGGTGATGCAGACAGGGTGACCCTCACGGGCGAAGGCCCGGGCGATGGCGCTGCCGACACCGTCACCGGCCCCGATGACCAGACAGACGCCCTTGGCGCCGGATGAGGCTTGCTGGGGCATGCTTCCCTTTAAGTTTATTTTCTGGACTGACCATGGTATCGAATCTGGACCCTGTCAATCGAGAGGCGAGCACATGAAGTGGGACGACCTCGCGAAGGAGCGCTGCTCGGTCGCGCGCACGGTGGCCGTGATCGGCGACCGGTGGACACTGATGATCCTGCGCGACTGTTTCCTAGGGGTGCGGCGGTTCGAGGACTTCCAGGCCCGCCTGGGCATCTCTCGAACGATCACCGCAGAGCGACTGAAGACCCTGGTCGACCATGGCGTGCTGCTGAAGGTCGCCTACCAGGACCGACCGCCGCGATTCGAGTACCGACTGACCGAGAAGGGGCTGGACCTCTATCCGGTGATCATGGCCGTGGTGAACTTCGGCGACCGCCACTACGCCGGCGATGCCGGCGCGCCGCTGCTGCACAACCATCGTGCCTGCGGCTGCGACTTCCACCCCGTGATGACCTGCTCGGAGTGCCACGCTCCGGTGACCGCGCGCGACGTGAAGACCCGAGCCGGCCCCGGTTCAGCGCCCCGGGATCCAGCGTAGTCCGCTCCGCAGGGAGTGCGAAAATCGGGGGCCTTCGGCCAGGTCCGCAAGGGGCCGGAAGCCTGAACTGGCCTCGTGGCTGATACGGACCTTTCGACGCTGCGCGTGAAAGCCCTACGCCCGGCGGCCCGCCGTGCTGAGATTGTTGACGCCGAGCGCGGTCAGCGCGCCGGCGGCGATGCCTTCCGCGTCGAGACCGGCCTGGGCGTACATCAGGTCCGGCTTGTCCTGGTCCTGGAAGACGTCCGGCAGCACCAGCGTGCGGACCTTCAGGCCGCGATCCAGCGCGCCGTGCTCGGCCAGGGCCTGCAGCACGAAGCCGCCGAAGCCGCCCATCGCGCCTTCCTCGACGGTGATAAGGGCCTCGTGCTCGCGCGCCAGACGCAGGATCAGCTCGATATCGAGCGGCTTGGCGAAGCGGGCGTCGACCACGGTGGCGGTCAGGCCGCGCGCGGCCAGCAGGTCGGCGGCCTTGAGGCTTTCGCCAAGCCGGGTGCCGAACGACAGGATCGCTACGGCCGAACCTTCGCGGACGACACGGCCCTTGCCGATTTCCAGCGGTTCATTGACGGCCGGCATGTCCAGGCCAAGCCCCTCGCCACGCGGATAGCGGAAGGCGCTGGGACGGTCATCGATGGCGGCCGCAGTGGCGACCATCCGGGCCAGCTCGACCTCGTCGGCGGCGGCCATCAGGATCATGCCCGGCAGCGCGCCCATGAAGCCGATGTCGAAGCTGCCGGCGTGGGTCGGCCCGTCGGCGCCGACGAGGCCCGCCCGGTCCATCGCGAACCGCACCGGCAGGCGCTGGATCGCCACATCGTGGACCACCTGGTCGTAACCGCGCTGCAGGAAGGTGGAGTAGATCGCGCAGAACGGCTTCATCCCGTCCGCGGCCATGCCGGCGGCGAAGGTGACCGCGTGCTGCTCGGCGATGCCGACGTCGAAGGTGCGGTCCGGGAAGGCCTTGCCGAAAAGATCAAGACCCGTGCCCGAAGGCATGGCGGCGGTGACGGCGACGATGCGGTCGTCCTTCTCCGCCTCCTTGACGAGGGCCTGGGCGAACACCTTGGTGTAACCGGGAGGGCCGGCGGCGGCCTTGGCCTGCTCGCCGGTGATGACGTTGAACTTGACCACGCCGTGGTACTTGTCGGCGGCGTTCTCGGCCGGCGCGTAGCCCTTGCCCTTCTGGGTCACGACGTGAACCAGCACCGGCTTGCCCTCGAAGTCGCGGGCGTTCTTCAGCACCGGCGTCAGGGCGTCGAGGTCGTGGCCATCGATCGGCCCGACATAGTGGAAGCCGAGCTCCTCGAAGAAGGTCCCGCCCGTGACCATGCCGCGGGCGAACTCCTCGGCCTTGCCGATCGCCTTCTGCACGGGCTTGGGGAACGCCCCGGCGACCTGCTTGCCCAGCTTGCGCAGCGACTGGTAGCCGCCGCTGGAGACCATCCGCGCCAGATAGGCGCTCATCCCGCCGACCGGCGGGGCGATGGACATGTCGTTGTCGTTGAGGATGACGATCAGCTGTTTCGTCGTCTCGGCGGCGTTGTTCATCGCCTCATAGGCCATGCCCGCACTCATCGAGCCGTCGCCGATGATCGCCACGACCTTGTTGCTTTCCCCCTTGGCGTCGCGCGCGGCGCAGAAGCCCAGCGCGGCGGAGATGGAGGTCGCAGCGTGGGCCGCGCCGAACGGGTCGTATTCACTCTCCGCCCGCTTGGTGAAGCCCGACAGACCGCCGCCCGTGCGCAGGGTGCGGATACGATCGCGGCGGCCGGTGAGGATCTTGTGCGGATAGGCCTGGTGGCCGACGTCCCAGATGACGATGTCCTTCGGCGTCTCGAAGACGTGGTGCAGCGCGACGGTCAGCTCGACAACCCCCAGGCCCGCGCCCAAGTGTCCGCCCGTCACCGACACCGCATCAATGGTTTCGGCGCGCAGCTCCCCCGCCAGTTGCTTCAGCTCGGCGATCGAATAGCCGCGGATGTCGGCGGGCGACGAAACCTTGTCGAGCAGCGGCGTTGCGAGGGGCATGAAAAATCCGTCGATTACCAATGGCCGCGACGAAAGCGCGGTTACGAGTTGCGGTCCAGCACGAAATCCACCGACGCCCGCAAGGTTGCGGCACGGTCGCCGAACATGTCGAGATGAGCGCGGGTCTGGTCGGCCAGATGAGCCACCCGTTCCTTCGCCGCGTCTGTTCCCAGCAAGGTTACATAGTTTGTTTTGCCGCGGGCCGCATCCTTGCCGCCGGCCGCCTTGCCCAGTTCCTCGGGATCGCCTTCGGCATCCAGCAGATCGTCGACGATCTGGTAGGCCAGACCCAGATCCTGTGCAAAAGCCATCAAGGCGCTGCGCTCGGCGTCCTGGGCGTGAGCGATGATCAGCGGGATCTCGAAGGCGTAGGCGATCAGCGCGCCGGTCTTCAACCGCTGCATCCGGGCGACGCCGCCCAGATCCTCGCGGACGCCCAGCAGATCGATCATCTGGCCGCCGGCCATGCCCTGGGCGCCGGAGGCGAACGCCAGCTTGCGCACCAGTTCCGCCCGCACATTGCCGTCAGGGTGGGTGTCGGGATGGGCCATGATCTCGAAGGCTGCGGTCTGCAGCGCGTCCCCGGCGAGAATGGCCGTCGCCTCGTCATACTGCTTGTGAACCGTCGGCCGGCCCCGGCGGACGTCGTCGTCGTCCATCGCCGGCAGATCGTCATGGACGAGGCTGTAGGCGTGGATGCACTCCAGCGCGCAGGCGGCCCGCAGCACGGGCCGTTCCGGCAGGTCGAACATCTTGCCGGTCTCGATGGCGAAGAACGGCCGCAGGCGCTTGCCCGGCCCCAGCGCAGCGTAGCGCATCGCCTCCATCAGCCGGGTCTCGGGACCATCCGCGCGCGGCAGCAGTTCGTCGAGCGCGACCGTGACGATGTCAGCCGTCTCGGCGATGCGGCGCGCCAGACTCACGAGAAGTCGGCCGGCTCGACGCCGCTCGCACCGCCCTGATTCAGGACCACCTTCTCGACCCGCAGGCGGGCCTGCTCCAGCCGCGCTTCGCAATGGGCCTTCAACGCCGCGCCGCGCTCGTAGATCGAGATCGACTCCTCGAGCGGCGCGGAGCCCGATTCCAGCCGCTGGACGATCTTTTCCAGCTCGGCGAGGGCTTCCTCGAAGCTCATGGCGGCGGTGGCCGTGTCGATGGCGGGAGCGTCGGTCATGTCGTGTTCCAGGAGAGTCCGGCCAAACTAGAGGCGCGTGGCGAGGGGAGCAATCGACCGATTCCGGACCCGCGTTAATTCCGCTCGAAGCGTCGGGCCCGCCAGTAGTGAAATCCCTGGTCGTCGGTGCAGCGCCAGCCCTGACGTTTCAGGGCCTCGCCGATCATGGTGTTGAAGAAGCCGTGCGCCACGATCAGCACCGTCTGGCCGCCGGACGCCAGGTCCGCGACCAGGGCGGCGGCCTGTGCGGCGCGCGCCTCGGCCTCGGCGCGGCTCTCCTCCTCGCCATGGTGATTGAAGAACCACCACCAGAACCGCGAAATGAAGCCCCAGACGCGCGGCGACATCCGCCACCAGGCGGGAAACGGCGGCGGCGGCAACGGTGCCTCAATGAACATCGGATCGCGGGCGAAGCCTTTGTCGCCGCAGACGGCCAGGGCGGTTTCCATCGCGCGCGGCCGGGTTGAGGCGATGATCGTTCCGGCCTTGCCGGCGACAGACTTCAGGTCATCCGGCGGCGTCTGACCCGCAAGCAGACCCCTGGTTTCATAGGTATTCCACCAGCGGCGATAGCCTTCGGCGTTGAGCAGAATCTTCCGCGACAGGTCCGGTTCGCCGTGCCGGGCGAGAATCACGGCCCCGCTGCGCCCGTCGTTCGGGGGCGCGACAGCAGCGTCGGCGGCGAGCGGCTCGGCCATGATCCCCCTGGGCTGGCGGGAACGCTGCATCTGACGTGCTCCGTTTCCGGCGCCCGTCAGCCCTCCTGCAACGCCTGCACGTGCGCCAGGGCCGAACGCCCCAGCGCCTCCAAGTCGTAGCCACCCTCGAGGGACGACACAACCCGGCCGCCGGCGCGGCTGTTCGCCACCGAGACGATCGCCCGCGTCGCCCAGGCGAAGTCTTCCGCCTCCAGCGACTGGCTGGCCAGCGGGTCGCGGACATGGGCGTCGAAGCCGGCCGAGATCAGGATCAGGTCCGGCGCGAAGGCGTCGACGTGAACCATCAGTCCCTCGAACACCCGGCGCCACTTCTCGCGGGCCGAATGGGGACCGACCACGCCGTTGACGATATTGCCGACGCCCGTCTCGGATGCGTCGCCGGTGCCCGGGTAGAGCGGCCGCTGGTGGATCGAGGCCAGGAACAGGGTCGGGTCATTCTCGAAGGCGGCCTGCGTGCCGTTGCCGTGGTGGACGTCGAAGTCGACCACCGCCACCCGCGCCAGCCCTGCGGCCTGGGCCGCCCGCGCGGCGACCGCGAGATTGGAATAGATGCAGAAACCCATCGCCCGGTCCGGCTCGGCATGATGGCCCGGCGGTCGCACGGCGCAGAAGGCGCGGCGATGCTCACCGCCTGCGACCGCCCGAACAGCCGCCACCGCGGCGCCCGCGGCGCGGGAAGCCGCCTCCAGACTTCCGGGCCCCATCGCGGTATCGGGATCCAGCCGGGTCAGGCCGACGCCCTGCCCCGCGGTCTGAATGACGTCGAGAAAGGCTTGGGGATGGACTCGCAACAGGTCGTCGATCCCGACCATCGGCGCATCATGGCGCTCAAGGTCCAGGGTGGAGTCGTCGAGCGCCCCGACGACCGCCTCCAGCCGTTCTGGCCGTTCCGCATGGCCGGCGCCCTGTCGGTGGCCGAGCATCGCAGCATGGGTATAGAGGGCGAGGGACATGGCCCGACGCTAGCGCGGAACGCGACGGTCGCGAAGCCCGTCGCCCGACGGAACGGCGGCGCTGACGCGTGAAGGGCTTACGCTCATCGTTTTGGAGACGCCGGATGCGCCTTGTTTCCCTCATCGCCGCCCTCGCCGCGAGCCTGGCGATGGCCGGTCCGGCGCCGGCCGCGGACGCCGCATCGACGGCGCCCCTTGCCATCAGCGATTATGGAGCGCCGGGCAAATACAGCGTTGCGGTTCTGGAGGGTGAGTGGCGGGACGCCCGCCGGAACCGCAACGTGCCGTGGCTGATCCGCTATCCGCTGGGTGTCACCGGGCCGGTCCCGGTCGTGATCTTCTCGCACGGACTGGGCGGGTCGCGACGGGGCGCGGCCTACTACGCCGACCATCTCGCCAGCCACGGGTACGTCGTGGTCATGGTCCAGCATCCCGGCTCGGACGTCGCGATCTGGCAGAATATCCGGCCGGATCTCGGCAACGTCGATCGCGCGGCGCTGAACCGCGTGACAGCGGATCCGATGGTGACGATCCAACGCTTTCTCGACATTCCCTTCGCCCTCGACCAGCTGACGGCGATGACCGCCGCGCCCGGCCCATTGCAGGGCCTGCTGGACATGAGCCGCATCGGCATGTCCGGTCATTCCTTCGGCGCGGTGACCACCCAGGCGATGGCAGGTCAGGTCTATCCGAACGGACGGTCGATGCCCGAACCCCGATTCACGGCCTTCCTGGCGATGAGCCCCTCCGGCTCCCGCGATGGCACCGACGAAAGGGCGTTCGGCGGCGTCATCCGACCGTTCATGTCGCTGACCGGCACTGACGACAGCTTCACCCTCCGGAGCGACGAGAACGCCGCCGAGGTGGTCGCCGGTCGCCAGAAGCCGTTCGCCTTTGTCGGCGGCCCATCAGTGCTGGTGCTGCTCACCGATGGCGACCACATGGTCTTTTCCGGGCGGCAGGAGGTCGGCGGCGCACCGCGACCGAATGACGATCGCCACCGCCAGATCATCAAGGCCGCCTCGCTGGCATGGTGGGACGCCTGGCTGAAGGGCGATCCGGCGGCAAGGGCATGGCTGCGTGACGGCGGCATGGCCGACTTCGCCGGCGGCGACGCGGTCGTGAAATGGCGCGGGCCCGGCGGCTGACTCCACTTGAAAGGTCACGGGCGGACGTTATTCAGGCGGCCATGCCCGCCCCGATCATCCGCCGCGCCGGCCCCGACGACGCCCAGGCCCTCAGCCGCATCGGCGCCGAGACCTTCACCGAGACCTTCGGCCATCTCTATCCGCCGCAGGATCTGGCTGACTTCCTTGTCTACGCCTACGGCCTGGAGCGCACGCTGCGCGACCTGGCGGATCCGGCGAAGGCGGCCTGGCTGGTCGAGGCGGACGGCGAGGTCGTCGGCTACGCCCTGGCCGGGGACTGCGACCTGCCCCACGACGAGGTGACGTCGGCCTGCGGTGAATTGAAGCGACTCTATATGCTCAAGCGCTGTCAGGGCGACGGGACCGGCTCGCGCCTGCTGGCCGAGACGTTCGCCTGGCTCGAACGCGACGGCCCGCGCCGCCTCTGGATCGGCGTCTGGTCTGAGAACTACGGCGCGCAACGGCTGTACGCCCGCATGGGCTTTGAAAAGGCCGGCGAATACGAATTCATCGTCGGCCAGACCCGCGACCGGGAGTTCATTCTGCGGCGGGGGTAGCGTGCGTGGTTCGAGACGCTCGCTTGAAGCTCGCTCCTCACCATGACGGGCGCTGGTATTCGTCATCCTGAGGAGCGATCCCTCAGGATCGCGTCTCGAAGGACGCAATCGGCATCGGCGAAACTGGACAAGCCGGCGGTTGCCCCCCATCCTCTGTCAAACAACCGTTCGACACTGAGAGTCCGCCATGTTCATGCGCTTCTTCACCGAGCTTCGGGACGCCAAGGTTCCCGTGACTCTGAAGGAATACCTGATGCTCATGGAGGCGATGGACAAGGCGGTCATCGAGCACAAGGTCGAGGACTTCTACTACCTGTCCCGCTCCGCCCTGGTGAAGGACGAGAAGAACCTCGACAAGTTCGACCAGGTCTTCGGCCATGTGTTCAAGGGCCTGGAGATGGTCGGCGACGCGGGCAATCCGGAGATTCCGGCCGAGTGGCTCAAGCTCCTGACCGAGAAGTTCCTGACCGACGAGGAGAAGGCCGAGATCGAGGCCATGGGCGGCTTCGACAAGCTGATGGAGATGCTCCAGAAGCGGCTGGAAGAGCAGAAGAAGCGCCACGAAGGCGGCAACAAGATGATCGGCACCGGCGGCACCAGCCCGTTCGGCGCCAACGGCTACAATCCCGAAGGCGTGCGGATCGGCCAGGACAAGGGCCGCCACGGCAAGGCCGTGAAGGTCTGGGACAAGCGCGAATACAAGAACCTCGATGACAGCGTCGAGCTGGGCACCCGCAACATCAAGGTCGCCCTGCGCCGGCTGCGCAAGTTCGCCCGCGAAGGCGCGCCGGACGAGCTGGATCTCGACGGCACGATCAAGAACACCTCGCGCAAGGGCTACCTCGACATCACCATGCGCGCCGAGCGCCGCAACAAGATCAAGGTGCTGATCTTTTTCGACATCGGCGGCTCGATGGACAGCCACATCAAGCTCTGCGAGGAGCTGTTCAGCGCGGCCCGGACCGAGTTCAAGAACCTCGAGTTCTTCTACTTCCACAACTGCCTCTACGAGAGTGTGTGGAAGGACAACCGCCGTCGCCAGACGGAAAAGCAGAGCACCTGGGACGTGCTCCACAAGTTCCCCAGCGACTACAAGGTGATCTTCGTCGGCGACGCGACCATGAGCCCCTACGAGATCACCTATCCGGGCGGCAGCGTGGAGCACTGGAACGAGGAGCCCGGCGCCATCTGGGTCGACCGCGTCACCGAGATCTACAACAACGTCGTCTGGCTCAACCCGACCGCCGAACGTCACTGGGACTACACCCAGTCGATCGGGGTGATGAAACAGCTGGTCAACGACCGCATGTATCCGCTGACCATCGACGGACTGGACAAGGCGATGCGCGAGCTGGTCCGTGGCCGCTGACGCAGACGCCGGCGCCAACGCCGACCAGGTCGCCTACTGGAACGCCGCGGCCGGCGAGACCTGGGTGGCGATGCAGGACCGCCTCGACCGGCAGCTCGCGCCGCTGGGCCGGGCGGCGATGGACGTTCTCGACATCGCGGCGGACGAACGGCTGATCGACGTCGGCTGCGGCTGCGGCGCGACCAGCCTGGAGCTGGCGGCCGAGGTCGGCGACGACGGCTCGGTGCTCGGCGTCGACATCTCCGCCCCGATGCTGGCGGTGGCGCGCCGGCGGGCGAGCGAGCTCGGCCTCGGCAATGTCCGGTTCCTCGAGGCCGACGCCCAGACGCGGGCGTTCGCGGCCGGCGGGGCCGACGGCGTCTTTTCGCGCTTCGGGGTGATGTTCTTCTCCGACCCGACCGCGGCCTTCGTCAACCTGCGCAAGGCGCTGCGGCCGGATGGCCGGCTGGCGTTCGTCTGCTGGCGGCCCCTGCCGCTGAACGAGTGGATGATGCTGCCGATGCGCGCGGCGCTGCCGCACATGGCCGCGTCCCCGCCCCCGCCGATGCTCGACCCGCTCGCGCCGGGCCCGTTCGCCTTCGCCGACCCTGACCGGGTGCGCGGCATTCTCGGCGACGCCGGCTTCAGCGCCGTAACCATCGACGCCCACGACGCCCTGATCGGCGGCAATGACCTGGAGGAGACCATCTCCCTGTCCCTCCGCGTCGGCCCGCTCGGCATGATGCTGCGCGAGAACCCCGACAGCCGCGACGCGGTCATCGCGAGCCTGCGCGACGCCCTGGAGCCCCACGCCGGCCCCAGTGGCGTCTTCCTGCCCGCCGCCGTCTGGATCGTGACCGCGCGCGCCTAGAGCACCCAGCCCCCGTTCACGTCGCCGCCGCCGGTGTAGAGGTTGGCGGTGCTGGCGGCGTGGTTGCCGGTGATCTCGATGGCGAGATCGGCGACGCCATCGCCGTCGACGTCGAGCTGCAGCAGGGTCTTGCCGCCGTTCGCCTTGATCGTCGCCTGACCGGCCACGCCGGTGAACTTCGCCACGAAGGTGAACGCCTGGTCGTTGGCGAGATTGATGTTCGCGTCGATGGCGCTGAGGTCGATGCGGTCGCCTCCGGCGAAGCTCAGGTCGATGATCAGGTCGCGGTCAGCGGTCTGGCCGAGGCCTGAGCGGCGGATGTCGGCGTCGGTGAAGGCGAACGTGTCGCCGCCCGTGCCGCCGGTCAGCCGGTCGCCGCCCGCACCGCCGTAGAGGAAGTCGCCGTCCTGGCCGCCGTCGAGGCTGTCATTGCCGTTGCCGCCGTAGAGACTGTCCGCGCCGGCAAGGCCGCTCAGGACATCGGCGCCGTCCTGACCGAGCAGGGTGTTGCCGAGCGCGTTGCCGGTGATCGTGTTGGCCAGGGCGTTGCCTTCGCCGACCACGCCGCCGGCGAGGGTCAGGGTCTCGATGTTGGCTGACAGGGTGTAGCTGACCGATGCGGTGACGCTGTCGGTTCCGCCATTCACGCCCTCGGTGATCGCGTCGTCGGCGTCGTCGACGACGTAGCTGTCGTTGCCCGCCCCGCCGGCCATGCTGTCGACGCCCGTTCCGCCGTCGAGCGCATCGTTGCCGGCCCCGCCGATCAGGGTGTCGATGCCAGCGCCGCCGTTCAGGGTGTCGTTCTGCGCCCCGCCGTCCAGCGTATCGTCATCGTCGCCGCCGTTCAGCACGTCGTCGCCGCCCCCGCCATTCAGGGTGTCGTTGCCCGCCAGGCCGTTCAGGGTGTTGGCGGCGCTGTTGCCGGTGATGACGTTGGCCAGGGCGTTGCCTGTGCCGGTCAGCGCCCCGCCGTTGCCGAGGGTGAGGTTCTCGAGGCCCGCCCCAAGGGTCCAGGACACCCGGCTGATCACCAGATCGGTCCCGTCGCCGCCGGTCTCGTCGGTCGCATCGCCGGCGTCGTCGACGACATAGGTGTCGTTGCCCGTCCCGCCGGTCATGTCGTCGGCGCCGAGGCCGCCCTTGATGTAGTCGTCGCCGTCGCCGCCATCGATGATGTCGTCGCCCTCGCCGCCGTCGATCGTGTCGGCGCCGCCGCCCGCGCTGATCGTGTCCACGCCGCCCTGGCCGCTGATCGCGTCCACGCCGCCGGTGCCTGTCAGGGTGTCGTCGCCGGATGACGGCGTCGTCGAGATGGCGTCAAACGTGCCTTCGATGGGCAGGATCAGGCTGGTCGAGGCCGTGCCGCCCGCGCCGTCGTCGGCCGCCAGGGTGATGGTCGCCGAGGCCGGGGGCGTATCGGTGTTGGCGTAGAAGCTGACCGTGCTGGTTCCGTCGGTGTTCAGCAGGGCGGCGATCTGGGCGGCCGTGCCGGTGATCGACACGCTGGCCGTGCCGGAGCCGGACACGCTCGCGCCGCTGGTCCCGGCCGTGACGGCCAGCAGGCCGTAGGTCGTCGACAGGGTCACGGTGAGGACGTCGCCCGCGTCGGGGTCCGTCACAGTGAACCCGGTGTTCTTCAGGCTCAGCGCCACCTGCTCGACGGCCGAGGGGCCGACATTGAACACCTGCGCCCGGATGGCAAAGCCGGAGGTGTCAGGGGCGGTCGCGCTGGCGTCTCGCCAGGTGATCACGAACCCGCCGTTGGGCAGGGCCGTGATCTGCTGTTGATCCTGGGCGAGCGCCGTCGCCGTGTTGACCAGAATCTCGGTCCCGACCTTCGCACCGGCGGCGGTGAACACCTGGGCCTGGACGGCGGTGCCTGAGGTATCGGGGGCGGTCAGGCTGGCATCCGTCCAGGTCACGACAAACCCGCCGTTGGACAGGGCCGTAATTCGGGGGACGGTCTGGCCGTTGAGTGTGGCTGTGTTGACGAGAATTTCCGTCCCGACCTTCGCCCCGGCGGCGGTGAACACCTGCGCCCGGACGGCCTCGACGGAGGTGTCAGGGGCGGTCAGGCTGCCGTCCTGCCAGGTGACCACAAACCCGCCATTCGACAGGGCGGTGATCTGGGGAGCGGTCTGGCCGTTGGTGGTGGCCGTGTTGACCAGAAACTCGGTTCCGACCTTCGCCCCGGCGGCGGAGAACACCTGGGCGCGGACGGCATCGCTGGAGGAGTCGGGGGCCGTAAGGCTGGCGTCCTGCCAGGTGATCACGAACCCACCGTTCGACAGGGCGGTGATCTGGGCAGCAGACTGGTCGCCAGCCGTCGCGGTGTTGACGAGGATTTCGCCCCCCGTCATGGCGCCGGCAGCGGTGAACACCTGCGCCCGGACGGCTTTGCCGGTGGTGTCGGGAGCTGTGAGACTGCCGTCCTGCCAGGTGACCACGAACCCGCCGTTCGACAGGGCGGTGATCTGGGCAGCGATCTGGCCGCCGGCGGTGGCTGTGTTGACGAGAATCTCGGTCCCGACCATTGCCCCGGCTGGCGAGAACACCTGCGCACTGATGGCCGCGCCGCTGGGATCGCCGCCCGCGGTGCTGTTGTCTACCCAGGCGACCACGAACCCGCCGTCCGACAGCGCCTTGATCTGAGGATTAACCTGGGAGCTGGTATAAATGGAGTTGACGAGGATCTCGGTCCCAACCTTTGCCCCCGCGGCCGTGAACACCTGAGCGCGGATGGCGGTACTGGAGGTATCGGGGGCCGTCGCGCTTGCGTCCTGCCAGGTGACCACGAACCCGCCGTTGGACAGGGCGGTGATCTGTTGACGGTCCTGGAGGCTGGCCGTGGCCGTGTTGACGAGAATCTCGGTCCCGACCATCGCCCCGGCGGCCGTGAACACCTGCGCCCGGATGACGCTGTTGGTGCTGTCCGTCCAGGTGACCACGAAACCGCCGTTCGACAGGGTGGTGATCTGGGGGGCGGCCTGGTTGTTGGCAACGGCGGTATTGACGAGGATCTCCCCGCCCGTCCGAACCACCACCGGCGTGAACCCCACGCTCGGTCCGCCGGTTCCGGCGAACCCCTGCGGCTGGTCGCCGCCGGCCTTGGGGTCCAGGATCAGAGCTCCGGACGTCGATGCGCCCGGAGACGCAGCGCCATCCGCGCGAGCGGCCTGGCCCGCCGGAGACCGGCCCTCATCCGCGCGGATCGCCGCAAAGCCCGGGTCCGACTCAAACGCTGCACGACGCATTGCCAACACACTCACCGAATGGGTCTTCAGGGTGCCCGTCCCCGGCTCCCCGCACGGAGGTCCGGGCAGGCCGCGCCGGCCCGCCAACATCAAAACTTCGGCAGCCTGCATGCCCGGGCGTGGGGGCGTCCTGCAAGATCACAACGCCGAATTGGGGTGTCTGACCATACCCGATTTGAGGATTTCGCCCGCGGCGGGAGGGTGTTACCCGCAGGTTTCAACCTGCCCGCGATACCCGCCCCCGCGCAGCGCCTAGAGCACCCATCCCCCGTTCACATCGCCGCCGCCGGTGTAGAGGTTGGCGGTGGTGGCGGTGATGTTGCCGTTGATCTCGACGATCAGGTCGGCCTTGCGGTCGCC
>NZ_JBYSYH010000005.1:0-153769 GCF_058783025.1 Caulobacter sp. FW305-C-30-S16
GACGATGATCCCGAGACGGTCCAGGACGATGAAAACGGGTCGTTGGAAGACCGTGAAGTCCCAGTCGTGTCCACCATCCTTCGCCCTGCGGGCTTCGGATGAATAGCCGGGTTCCCTACATTCAAGGCAGTGTGCCGCGTCGAAGGCGGACGGCTGATCACCGCCCCTCGAACTTCGGCGCCCGCTTCTCGCGGAAGGCCTTGATCCCCTCGCGGACGTCGGCGCTCGGGTTGGCGATCATCACCGCGTGCTGGGCGTCGATCATCGAGTCCTCGAGGCTGATCTGGCCGGCGCGTTGCATCATCGTCTTGCTCAGGCGGACGGCCAGCGGGGCGCGGGTGGCGAGGGCGGCGGCGAACGCCAGAGTCCGCTCTTCGAGGGCGGCGTCGGCGACGACTTCCGTCACCAGCCCCAGCCTCGCCGCCGTCGGCGCGTCGTAGATCTCGCTCAGCAGGGTCATCTTCAGCGCGCGGTCCAGGCCCATCAGGCGCGGGAACAGCCAGGCGCCGCCCTCGTCGGGCAGCAGGCCGACCTTGTTGCTCGTGTCGCCCAGCTTCGCGCTCTCGGCAGCCAGCCGGAAATCGCAGGCGCAGGCCAACGCGAGCCCGCCGGCCACCGCATATCCGCGCACCATGGCGATCGACGGCTTGTCCAGCCGATGCAGGGCCAGCACAACGGCCTGCATGCCCTCGCGCATCTCGCGCCCGTGGCCCATGGGCGCGGAGGCGACATGGGCCGAGTGCTCCGGGTCGTCGCCGGAGATATCGCCGCCCGTGCAGAAGGCCCGCTCCCCGGCGCCTGTGAGGATCAGCACCTTCAGCGCGTCGTCGTCGCGGAACGCGCCGACGGCCGCCTGCAGGTCCTGGGTCATGCCGAAGCTGTAGGCGTTCATCGCGCCCGGCCGGTTCAGGGTGATGCGCGCCACACCCGCCGCCGGCCGGTCGCACAGCAGGGTCTCGTAGGTGGTCCGTCCGAACGCCACACCCTTCATCGCCTCGACTCCCGCTGCTGCTCGTCTACGCTCCCGCCAAACAGAACCGGGAGGCCGCCATGAGCTATCAGGACATTCTCTATCAGGTCGAGGACGGCGTCGCGGTGGTGACCCTCAACCGGCCCGACCGGCTGAACGCCTGGACCGGCCAGATGCACGTCGATGTGCGGGCCGCGATGCGCGCGGCGAGCGATGATCCGGCCGTGCGGGTGATCGTGCTGACCGGCGCGGGCCGCGGCTTCTGCGCCGGGGCCGACATGAACGCCCTGCAGGGCATCGGGGCAGGGACGCGGGCGGCGGTCGCGGACGGCCCGTTCGATCCGCAGGCCCGCGAGGATTTCCGCAAGACCTATTCCTACTTCCCCAGCGTGCCCAAGCCGATCATCGGGGCGATCAACGGCGCCTGCGCGGGGCTGGGCATGGTGATGGCGCTCTACACCGACATCCGGTTCGCGGCGGACAACGCCGTCTTCACCACCGCCTTCTCGCGACGCGGCCTGATCGCCGAGCACGGGATCAGCTGGTTGCTTCCGCGACTGGTCGGCATCGCTCACGCCGCCGACCTGCTGTTCTCCGCGCGCCGGGTGACCGCCGCGGAGGCCGAGCGCATCGGCCTGGTCAATCGCGTCATCCCCGCCGAGGGCTTCATGGACGAGGTGATGGCCTACGCGCGGATGCTGGCCACCGAGGTCTCGCCCCGCTCGATGCGGGTGATGAAGGCCGAGATCTGGGGCGCGCAGTTCCAGGGTCTCGGCGACGCCATCGAGACCGCCAACGGCGACATGCAGGACAGCTTCACGTCGGCGGACTTCAAGGAGGGCGTCGCCCACTACGTCGAGAAACGGGCGCCGGCGTTCACGGGTCGGTAGCGGCTCGCCGTCGCTCCAGCAGGCCGACGATCCCGCCCCAGCCGAGAGACGCCAGCACCAGGTAGCTCCAGATCATGTAGGCGGTGATCGAGGCGCGGGGCCAGATCCGGGGATCGAGGATCATGGCGAAATGGGTCGCCATGGTCAGGACCTGGAAGGCGGCCAGGGCGGTCAGCCAGAGCGGGCGCCAGCGCAGGGCCAGGGAGATGAAGACCACCGTCAGGACGACGTCCAGGGCCATGGTGAGAAACTGCGGATGGCGGAAGGTTCGGTCCTCGGCCGCGGCCGAGGCGATCCAGCCGACAAAGACGACAGCCGCCGCCACCTTCTGCGGGCGCCGGCCGGCCCAGCCGACGAACAGGCAGACGGCGGCCATGATCACCAGGCCGATCTGCGATGCAGGGGTCTGAAACATGGCCGGAACGTCCCCCAGGGGTTGCTCCGGCCATCAGACCCCAAACCGGGGCCGGACGTAAGCCTCAGGCGGCGCGGCTTCTGGCCACGGCGCGCAGGCGTCCTTCCAGGGGCGGCTCGTTTTCATCGGGCTTGTCGTGGCCGCCGAGAGCGACGGCGCCCAGGCCGATGCTGTGCTGCAGTCGGGTCAGTTCATGGTGGGTCTCCACGATGCCCCGGCGCGCCTCGGTGAGGGCGGCGATGGTCTGGCAGGACCGGTCGAACACGCCCTGGCCGACGACGGCCGACAGGCGCGCCTCGATGCGGGCATTGGGCAGCATCGCCGTCAAGGTTGCGACGGCCGACAGGGCGCCGTCGATGGCGGCTTCGGCGGCGAACAGCTGGTCGGCCACCTGATGGCCGAGAATTTTGCGCTTCATGGCATGCTCCTCCGGTCCGCGCCGAAGGCTCGACGCGGCGGTTCCGTGCGAATTTTCTGAAGGGGTGTGGGACCCTCAGGTCCCGGCTAGTTGTCCCAGCCCGACATGCTCTGCTGGATCACGTAGGCGAACTGGTGGCTCGCGATGATCACGGCGCTCAGCAACAGGGCGGCCAGGACGGCGGCGCCTCCGATCAGCGCCAGGCGGCCGAGGGGTCCTAGGTCATGGAGGAGCCCTCCTCGCGACCGCCCTTGAACGTCTCGTCCGCGATCACCCAGGCGATGCAGAGAATCTCCTTCAGGATGTGTCCCGAAGGCAGGTACCGGGCCTGCTTGCGCGTGGCCGAGACCAGGTTCTCGATCATGTCGTGCTGTTGCCGGCTCGCCGCCAGCTCGCTCAGCGCGTCCTCCAACTGGCTCCAGGTCCACACCGGCATGTCCGCCGCCGCGTTCCAGAGTTCCGGCTCCGCCGCCGGTTCGATGATTGGTGGGACTCCCACGTCCCAGGTCGTCTGATCCTTGATGCCGTCCATTTCCCGCCTCCCGCAGCAACTGCGTCAAGGCTGATGGATCATCGGGCAGGACGGCTATCCCCGCCGCGGCGCCCCCTAGATCATTGAGGGGGTCATGGCCGTTCTCCCAGTCGCGCAACAGGCGGGCGGCGTCGCGGCGGCTGGCCACGCCGAGGCGTCGGCGCGCCTCGTTCAGGTGGCCATCGACGGTATGCTGCGAGATGTGCAGCCGCCGGGCGATCTCCTTGGAATGGAGGTGTTCCGCGACCAGACGGAGGCATTCCCGCTCACGCGGGGTTAGCCGTTCTATCGCCAACGGGTCGTGCTGCTCCCCCATGAACGCAGAGGTAAATGCCGACGGCGCCGTTCGTCCATCCCCCTTGTTAGCCCTGCGATGAAGAGACATTGACGCATTGGCCGCGCAGGGCATGTGGAATAAGGATTGCTTGCGCCAGAGACGCATTCCCAAAAAGGGCAGGCCGTGAAGATTTTGAGTATCGATCTACCGGCGCCGATGGCCGCGGCGTTCCGCGCCTGCCGGCCCCATTTCATCGGTATCGCCGTGTTCAGCGGCCTGCTGAACCTGCTGTTCCTGACGCCATCGATCTACATGCTGCAGGTCTACGACCGGGTCGTGCCGACCGGGGGGCTGATGACGCTCGCCTTCATCACCCTGGTGGTGGCGTTCGCCCTGGCGACCCTCGCGGCGCTGGACGCCCTGCGCGCCCGCCTGCTCGTGCGCGCCAGCCTGAGGCTGGACAAGATCCTGGCCGGTCCGCTGCTTGAAAAGCTGATGGCCCGCAGCGCGCCCGGCGCGCCGATCCTGGGCATGCGTGAGTTCGACGTCCTGCGGCAGGCGATTTCGGGACCCGCCGCGCTCGGCTTCCTGGATGCGCCCTGGACGCCGATCTACGTCATCATCGCCTTCATGCTGCACCCGGCCCTGGGCGGGCTGACCATTCTCGGCGGGGTAATCCTCGTCGGCCTGGCGATATTCAACGAGCGGTCGACCAAGTCGAAATCGCAGGACGCCATGAAGGCGACCAACGCGGCCTACGCCTCGCAGGAAGCGGCCGCCCAGAACGCCGACATCGTCCGGGCGCTGGGCATGCGCGGCGCCCTGCGCGAGCGGCAACTGGCCGACCGGCGAACCGGCCTCAGCCTTGCCGGCCAGGCCCAGTTCACCGGCGGCGGTTATGCGGCCGGCACCAAATTCCTGCGTCTGTTCCTGCAGTCGGCGGCGCTGGGCCTGGGCGCCTGGCTGGCGGTTGAACGCCAGATCTCCGCCGGCGCCATCATCGCCGCCTCGATCCTGATGAGCCGGGCGTTGCAGCCCGTCGAGCAGGTCGTCGGGTCCTGGAGCACCGTCGTCCAGGCGCGCGGCGCCCTGAAGACGCTCGCCGAACTGTTTTCCTCCGCCGAGCCGGAGACCCCGCGCACCCAGCTGCCGGATCCGAAGGGCGCCCTGCTGTTCGACAAGGTGGCCCAGCGCGCGCCGGGATCGGACACAGTGGTGCTGAAGGGCGTGTCGTTCGCCCTCGCGGCGGGCGAGGTGCTGGGCGTGGTCGGTCCCAGTGGGGCCGGCAAGAGCACGCTGGCCCGTCTGGCCGTCGGCGCCCTCGCGCCGGACGCCGGGGTCGTGCGGCTGGACGGCGCCAATCTCGCCGACTGGGACCCGGACCGGCTCGGCCGGCACATCGGCTACCTGCCGCAGGACAACGCCCTGATCGCCGGCACCGTGCGTGACAACATCTCCCGCTTCGCGGTCTGGCGCGGCGAGGATCCCGTCGCGATCGACGCCGCCGCTGTCGCCGCGGCCCAGGTGGCCGGCGTCCACGACATGATCCTCAAGCTCCCCCAGGGCTACGACACCGTGCTGGCCCACGGCGGTCGCGGATTGTCCGCCGGGCAGGGGCAACGCGTGGCCCTGGCCAGGGCGCTCTACGGCGACCCTGCCCTGCTGGTGCTTGACGAGCCCAACTCCTGCCTCGACGCCGAGGGGGAACTGGCCCTGTCCAAGGCCTTGACCAACGCCAAGGCGCGCGGCGCGTCGATCATGATCATCGCCCACCGCACCGGCGTCCTCGCCGCGGCCGACAAGCTGCTGGTTCTGCGCGATGGCATGGTTGAACGCCTCGGCCCGCGCGCCGAGGTGCTGGCGGCCATGACCGGCGCGGGCCGGCCCGCGCCGAGCTCCAACGTCGTCGAGCTGAAGGGCCAGTAATGAGCGTCTCCGATATGACCGTCGCGCTGGACCATCCCGGGACGGCCTCGCCGACACCCGACAGCCTCAGCGACGACCCCCGCAGCGAGCTGCGCTGGGGGACCATCGTCGCCGGCGCCTTCTTCGTGTTGTTTCTCGGCTGGGCGGCGATCACCCGGCTCGACGCGGGCGCCTATGCCCAAGGTGTGATCGCGGTGTCCGGCAACCGGCAGAGCGTCCAGCACCGTGAGGGCGGACTGGTCAGCGCCATCCACGTCACCGAGGGCCAGACCGTCGCCAAGGGCCAGATGCTGGTCGAGATCGCCGCCGGCGACCTGCGCGCCAACGAGCGGGCCGCGACCAGCGAGGTCTTCACCCTGCTGGCCCAGCGGGCCCGGCTCGACGCAGAGCGGCGGCAGCTGTCGAGCTTCTCCGCGCCGCCCGAGTTCTCGAAGCTGGCCCCGGAAGACGTCACGCTCGCCGCCGAGGCCATGATGTTGCAGCGGCAGCAGTTCGACGCGCGCCGCAACGCCATTGCGGCGCAGCGCGGCGTGCTCGGCCAGCGGATCGGGCAGCTGACCGAACAGGTCACCGGCTTCCAGCGCCAGCTCGACGCCAACGCCGAACAGCAGCGGCTGATCGGCGAGGAGCTGGACGGCATGCGCAAGCTCGCCGCCCAGGGCTATGCGCCGGTCAACCGGGTTCGGGCGCTTGAGCGCAACGAGGCCGCCCTGGCTGGCGAGAACGGCTCCTACCGCGCCCAGATCGCCCGCTCGGGCGAGGCCGTCGGCGAGACCCGGATGCAGCTCCTGTCCCTCGACCGCCAGATGATCGAGGAAGTCACAAGCCAGCTGCGGGATGTGGGCGTCCGGCTGGACGAACTGCAGCCCAAGCTCAGCGCCATGCGCCAGCAACTGTCCCGGGCGACCGTCCGGGCGCCGGAAAGCGGGAAGGTCGTGGGCCTGAAGGTCTTCACGGTCGGCGGCGTCGTCGGTCCAGGCGACGTGCTGATGGAGATCGTGCCGCAGGATCGCGCCCTGGTGATCCAGGCGATGGTCGCGCCGAACGACGCGGACGATCTCAAGCTCGGCCAGGAAACCCAGATCCGCTTCACCTCGCTGCACGAGCGCAACCTGCCCATTCTCAAGGGCCGGCTGACCAAGCTCTCGGCCGACAGTTTCGTCGACGAACAGTCGGGCCAGCGTTTCTTCCGCGCCGAGATCTCGGTTCCGCCGACTGAACTGGCGCGGATCCAGAAGGTGCGTGGCGCCCAGACGGGTCTCCAGGCGGGCCTCCCGGTCGAGGTGCTTGTCCCGCTGCGCAAGCGCACCGCGCTGGACTATCTGCTGGAACCGCTCACGCAGACCTTCTGGCGCTCCGGCCGCGAGCACTAGAGCGGGAGCGTCAATCCACGCGCCGGTGGAAGACGGTCATCTGTCCGACCGGCAGGCCCCAGAGGAAGACGCGGACGTGTTTCAGCGCGACCGTCGACGAGATCTGGGTGAAGCGGGTCAGGAAGCGGGGCCTGGGCCCGCCGTCGGATCTCAGCGGCCGTCGGAACGAGAGCACATAGTCCGCGCCCTCGTAGCGCCCCTGAATGCCGGGTCCGGCCAGGGCCTCGGCGGCGACATACTGGCCGTTCAGCCCGCGAGTCATGGCCCAGCGCCACTCATCGAACTCGCCATCTTCCCAATGGAAGGCTTCGTCGAACTTGATCGCGCGGTAGGCGTCGTCCAGTCGTCCCTCGGTGATGACCTGGCAGCGCCGCTGCAGCCTGCCGGTCGGGCCGCGGGTCAGCCCCCAGCCCTCCGTGCGGCCCACGAAGAAGACCTCCGGCCTGAAAGGACCGATCCTGCCGTGCGCGTCTCCGTCCAAACGATTGTCCCCCGCCGAGGGTGAACGGCGTTCGGCGACCTTATGGCCGGCCACGCGCGTCCACCACGACGCGGAATGTCGCGGGGCGGGATTGGTTGCCGATCCGTCCTGCGACAGGCTGTCGCGGCGGGCGTGGAGCGTCAGCGCCGCTTGCTTGCGGCGAGGGCCTTGGCCTCTTCAGGCGTCAGCCTGGTGATCTTCGACACAGGACAGCGGTAGGGCCCGACCGAGGAGTTCGTGATCAGGGTGACGTCCAGCCCGTCGCAGATCGCCGTACCGCCGCCGCGGGTCTCGACGCCGATGGAGATCGCCTCGTTGAGGCCGTTGCAGGGCCCGAACATGTCCAGCCGGTAGACGTCGTGCGCGTTCACATCGAGGTAGACGACGTTGTCGCGCGCGGACCTGTCTTCCCGCCACCCGTTGATCTGGTGAGAGAAGAAGCATGCTCGCTTCGCAGGAGGGTTCGCGGCCGGCCCGGGCGCGGCGTCGGACGCCAGCGCCGAGGCGCCGGCGGTGAGGGCCAGTCCGACAATCAGGCATGCTGTGGTCAGTGTTTTCATAGCGGTCTCCAGACGTGTGGCTCCCGGTCCCGGTTGCATCCTGACACGCGGTTACGTCCGGATCGAGGCGCGGCGCCGCGCACGGGCCGCGAACCGGTCGGGATCGACCAGGGCGGCCAGGTCAGCCGGCAGGGGGGAGGGCGAGCCCGTGACCAGCGCCGCGAGATGTTCGGCCAGCAGCGGCGCCGTCGAAAAGCCGCGCGAGCCGAGCCCCGCCAGAATGAACCGCCCCGGAGCATCCGGAACCGGCCCGGCCAGCGGCAGCCGGTCGCGGGTCGCCGCCCGGATCGAGGCCCGCCCCTGCAAGTCACGGTCGGCGACCCGCCCGGCGAGCCGGGGCAGGGTCTCGGCCAGCAGGGTGCGGTTGCGGTCGTGATCGGCCGGCGTGGTCGCCGTGTCTGTCCGGTCCCGGTCGAAGGTGGCGCCGAACAGGACGCCGCCACCGCGCAGCGGGATCACATAGCCGCCCTTCGAGAGCGCGACGGCGGGCTCCGGATCGACGGTCCAGCTGGCCTGGCCGCGGATCGGTTGCAGGGTCAGATCCGGGGCAAAGGTCGCGCTGGCGTGGCCGCCGGCGATACAGACGGCGTCGACGGTGCAGAGCACCACGCCCTGCGCATCGATCAGGGCCTGGCGACCCTCTCGCGCCTCGATCCGGTCAACGGTCGCGACCCGGACCGGCCCTGTCCAGGCCTCCAGCGCCGCCGCAGGGTCGAGCACGACGGCGTCGCGGATATCGAGGCCGGCCGGAGCGTGTTCGCCGAGGCGGGCGCCGACCTGCGCGGCGTCCAGGCGCGCCAGGGTTCCCGCCTCGAACAGGTCCGCCCCGGCCAGGGTGTCGAACCGGGCGGCGTCCCTGGGCGTCGCCTCCAGCTGCAGGGCTCCGTGCGCGATGACGGCGGAGGGCAGGGCGCGATAGAGGTCCACGGCATGGGCGAAGGCCTGCGCATGCAAGGCGGCCGACGGGCCGAGGCCGGCGTCGAGCCGCGGCGAGACCAGCGCCGCGGGATTTCCGGACGCGCCGGCCCCTGGTCCCGCCGTGTCGATGAGCACAGGCTCTACGCCCAGCCGGCGAAACGCCCGCGCCAGCGAGGCCCCGGCGATCCCCGCGCCGAGGATGGCGACCGTGGGCAGGGCCGGGATGATCGTCGGCTCCCCGGCGAAGCGGGCTTCCAGCCGCTCGCGCTTGCGACCGTGGCCAGGGTGCTTCTCGACGGTGAATCCGGCGGCCTGCAGACCACGCCGGACGACTCCGGCGACGGTGAAGGTGGCGACGCGGGCCGCGGGCGCGCTTGCGGCGGCGATCCGGTCCAGAACCGGCTGGCTCCACATCGCCGGATTGGTCGCCGGGGCGAAGCCGTCGAGGAACCAGGCGTCGGCGCGCCCGGTCCACTGGCCGAGGGCGCTCTCGACGTCCATCACCGCCAGATCGAGCGTCGCGTCGAGTTCCGGCAGGTCGAGGCGATGGAAACCCGCCGCCCGCCGCGGCCACTGCGCCAGCATCCGGTCGGCGACCGGCGCCAGCTCGGGCCAGCGCCCCAGCGCGCGCGCGGCGTCGTCCCGCGAAACGGGAAAGGCCTCGACGGAGAAGATGTTCAGCCTGCCGCCGGCAGGCCGGCGGCGGCTCCACAGATCCAGCAGGGCGGCGATGTTGAGCCCTGTGCCGAAGCCCAGTTCACCGACCACGAAGCGACGTCGTCCGGCCCAGGCCTCAGGCAGGCCGCATCCGGTCAGAAATACCGCGCGCGTCTCGGCCAGACCGTCATCGCTGGAGAAATAGACATCGCCGAACCGGCCCGACCGGGGCAGGCCGTCATCGCCCCAGACGAGGGCCGGATCGGCGGCGCGGGTCGAGTCTGACGTCATCTGAACCGGAAAAAGAAAAAGGGCCGCCCCGGAGGACGGCCCTTCCTTACAACGCGTGAAGCGTTGTGACGTGTCTTACTGCGCGGGCGCGGGCGCGGCCGGAGCAGCGGCAGCGGCGTCAGCGGCCGGAGCAGCAGCGGCGTCAGCGGCCGGAGCGGCGGCGGCGGCGTCAGCGGCGGCCTTCGAAGCGTCGGCGGCGGCGGCGTCAGCGGTCGCGGCGGCGTCGGTCGCCGTAGCGGCGGCGGCGTCGGCGGTCGCGGCGGCGTCTTCGGCCTTTTCAGCGGGCTTGCCGCAGGCGGCGACGGAGAGAGCGGCGACGGCGGCGCCGGCGACGAGCAGCTTACGGAGCATATCGGAGGTCATGTCCTGGAGTCCCCTGTGAGGATTTTCTAACGCGCCCCGTCGGGGAGGCGCACACCGGACTATGCCGCTCTCAGCGAGGAGCGCAAGGGCCGACTTCACGCCCCTGTGATCACTTTTTTCCGCGACGAAAGGCCTCAGGCTTCATTCGGTATGGTGGACAGGGCTTCCTCGAGTTCGAGGAAGCTGGGCTGGGCCGCCGAGGGGACGCTGCCGCGGCCGATCTCGACGGAGATCTGCGCAGCATTGCCGTGCAGGTGCGCCACCAGCACCGCCTGGATGATTCGATAGAAGGCGGCCTCCTCGTCCACGACGGCCTTCAGTCGCGCGGCGATCGGACCGACCAGGCCATAGGCCAGGAACACGCCGAGGAAGGTGCCGACCAGGGCGCCGCCGATCATCCCGCCCAGCACGGCGGGCGGCTCGGTGATCGAGCCCATGGTCTTGATGACGCCGAGCACGGCGGCGACGATACCCAGCGCGGGCAGGGCGTCGGCCAGGTTCTGCAGGGCGTGCGCGGGCTCGCCGTGTTCGTGATGGTGCTTTTCGAGCTGCTTCTCCATCGCGTCCTCGACCTGGTGGGGATCTTCCAGGTTCATGGTCATCATCCGCAGCGTGTCGCAGATGAAGTCGACGGCGAAGTGGTCCTTCATGATCCGGGGGAAGCGCGAGAAGATCGAACTGTCGCCGGGCTTTTCAATGTGGCTTTCGAGGGCGATCACGCCCTTGGATTTCATCGTCTTGGTCAGCAGGAAGAGCAGCGACAGCAGGTCGCGGTAGTCGCTCGCCTTCCACTTCGGGCCGGCGAAGGCCTTGCCCAGACCCCCCAGCGAGCCCTTAACGACCGTCATCGAGTTCGAGATCAGGAAAGCGGCGACGCCGGCCCCGCCGATGGCCATCATTTCGTGAGGCAGGGAGTGAAGGATCACCTCCATCTTGCCGCCGGAGATGATGTAGCTGCCGAACACGAGGCCGAAGAGCAGCACGATGCCGATGATCTGGAACATGGAGTGAGACGCCGCCTGTCGGGGTTAACGGACGAAGAATCCGCCGGAATGCTTAATGGGCGATGAGCGCGGGGGCCGTTGCGCCGCTGTTTCGACGCGCCCTAGACTGCAGCCATGACCTCACAGGCGCGATCCGTCCCGAAGCTCGCCCCGCGATCCTTCGCCATCCTGTTCGCCGTCTCGATCGTGGTCGCGATCGGCAACACGGGCCTGATGTCCATTCTGCCGGCGATCGGGCGGCAGATCGGCATTCCGGACGCCTTCATGGCGGCGATCTTCTCGCTGTCGGCGCTGCTCTGGGCCGTCATGTCGCCGATCTGGGCCCGGGAGTCCGACAAGCGCGGCCGTCGCCCGCTGATCATGCTCGGTCTCGCCGGGTTCGCGGTGTCGATGCTTTGCTGCGGCCTGGTCGTGACGGCGGGGTTGCATCACCTGGCGCCCTGGCCGGTGATCTTCATTGTCTTCCTGCTGGCCCGCGCGCTGTTCGGCCTGATCGGGTCGGCGTCCAACCCGGCGACCCAGGCCTATGTCGCCGAGCGGACCTCGCGCGCCGAGCGCACCCAGATGATGGCCAGCCTGGCGGGGGCCTTCGGTCTCGGCACCGTGGTCGGGCCGTTCCTCGCGCCGATGTTCATCCTGCCGGTAGTGTCGCTGGCCGGGCCGCTGTTCAGCTTCTCGCTGATCGCGCTGTGCATGCTGATCGCGGTCTGGCGGATGCTTCCCGAGGAGTCCGTCCCCCGCGAGACCCGCCGCCTGGCCGGGGCGGCGCTGTGGAAGGACAAGCGGCTCGCGCCGTTCCTGATCTACGGCTTCCTGGTGGCCACCTGCCAGACGGCCCAGGGCTACACCCTCGGCTTCATGATCATCGACAAACTGGGCGTTTCGCCGGTCGAGGCGCTGGGCTTCATCGCCGTCTCGATGGCCGCCGGGGCGATGGCGGGCCTGCTGGCGCAGTGGGGCCTGATCCGCATCTTCAACATGGGGCCCAAGACGCTGCTGCGCTGGGGCGTCGCGCTGGCCTGCGTCGGCAACCTGATCACCGCGTTCGCGCCGGACTACTGGACCGTCGTGGCCGGCTACGCCATCGCCTGCCTCGGCTACGGCTTCGCCCGGCCGGGCTTCACCGCCGGGGCCTCGCTGTCGGTGCAGATGCACGAGCAGGCGCAGGCGGCGGCGGCGATTGCGGCGGTCAACGGCCTGAACGTGATCATCGCCCCGCTGTTCGTGACGCTCTACGAGGCAATCCACCCCGGTCCGTTCCTGCTGAACGCGGTGATCCTGGCCGGTCTGCTGGTGTTCGCCCTGAAGAACGGCATCCTGCGCAAGGCGGGCGAGGCCGGCGACGCGGACGAGGAAGCGACCCTGGCGCTGCTCGAGCGGAGCGACGAGGGCGGGGTCTAGAGGACGCCCGCCTCGTCCCGCAGCTTCTTCACCAGATCGATCGACAGGTAGCCGTCCGCAGGCAGGCCGCGCGCTTTCTGCCAAGCGCGGAGGGCGGTGCGGGTGCCTGAGCCGATCACGCCGTCCGGCGCGCCCGGGTTGAAGCCCAGCTTCGCCAGCGCCGTCTGGGCCGCCATGCGGTCAGCCAGAGACAGCGGAATCTCGTAAGGCCAGGGCGTGACCAGCGGGCCTTCACCGCCGAAGCGGTCGGCCAGCAGCCCCACGCCGAGCGCGTAGGCGGTCGAGTTGTTGTAGCGCCGGATCGCCATGTGATTGGGGAAGGTCAGGAAGGCCGGGCCATTGACGCCGGACGGCAGGATCAGGCCCGCCTCCGCCGTCTGGTCGGCGCTGCTCCACGGCAGGCCGTCGGCGCGCCGCACCCCCTTCGCAGCCCAGCCGGCCGGCGTGTCCTTCGGACCCTCGACCACCGAATAGTCGAAGCCCGACGGCAAAATCACTTCCCGCGCCCAGCTCTGGCCACGCTTCCAGCCGGCCTTCGCCATGTAGTTGCCGGTCGAGAACAGGGCGTCCGCGGTGGAGCCCCAGATGTCGCGCAGGCCGTCGTTGTCGCCATCCACGGCGGTCGCCAGGAATACGGACGGCAGGAACTGGGTCTGGCCCATGGCGCCGGCCCAGCTGCCCTTCAGCCGGGTGCGCGTGGCTTCTCCGGAACCGACGATCTTCAGCGCCGCGATCAGCTCGCCTTCGGCCCAGTTGCGCCGGCGGCCGTCGGCGGCCAGGGTGGCGAGCGAGCGGATCACGTCCATGTCGCCCTGGATCTTGCCGAAGGCGGATTCCATGGCCCAGATCGCCAGCACGATCTCGCGCGGCGCGCCGTAGCGCTGCTCGATGGTCGCCAGGTAGGGCAGGCTGTCGCGGAACTGGCGGCCCTGGGCGACGCGGACGTCGCTGACCACGCCCTTCACGTAGTCGCCGACCGGCTTGGAGAACTCCGGCTGGCGCGAGTCCTGCGCCGAGGCGCGGACATCGGGCGCCAGCCCGGCCAGTTCGCGGTCGAGGACGGCGACCGGCACCCCGGCGTCGCGGGCGCGATTGTAGAAGCCGGACAGCCAGGCGTCGAAATTGGGGTCGCCGGACGGCGTAAGGCTCGCCGAGGGCGCGGGAACCGACGGCACGGCCGGTGTTCCGGGCGCGGGCGGCGGGGCCGGACTGGTGACGCCCAGCGACGGCTCCAGCGAGGGGTCGGCGCAGCCGGCGACAATCAGGGCGAGAAACGAACGACGGTCCATGGGTCTACGCTACAGGGGTGCGGGGGCGCACCCTAAATCACAAGCCTGCGAATACCGTGCCGAGATTGACCTGACGCGCAGGCTCGCAGGATAGTCGGGCTCTGGGATTGTAGGGATACAAATCATGCGTTTGTTGCTCGGAGCCGTTTTTTCGTCGGCGCTGCTGATGTTCTCCGGGGCCGCCTCGGCGGCGGAAACCGACTGCGCCGACCCCGCGGGCGGCCCGTCCTTCGCCAACACCCGCTGGTCCGGCACGTCGGAATGGGAAGGCGTCGCCCCCAACCCGATGACCCTGTTCCTGCGCCAGGACTGCGTCGTGGAGTACGTTTCGCGTGGCGTGACCTACACCAACGGGACCTGGGTCCAGCGCGGCAACCTGATCGAGTGGCAGTCCAACGACCACTTCGCGGTCTATGTCGGCCAGGCCGGCCTCGGCCAGATCGGCGGGGTCATGTACAATCGTCGCGGCCAGCAGGGCGTGTGGCGATTCAAGCGCGCGGACTGATCCGGGCGGTCGTCAAAAGGGGACAGAGAACCATGCGTCTGATGCTCGGAATCGCCCTGGCGGCGTCCCTTCTGCTCGCCGGCGGCGCGGCGGCCCAGTCGAAAGGCGGATGCGGACGCCCCGGCGAGCCCGCGACCCTGACCGGCTCAAGCTGGAAGGGGACCTTCACCTGGACGGGCGATCCGGCGGTGGCCCAGACCATGACCCTGCTGCCCGACTGCACGGTGAAATACAGCTACAAGGGAGCCACCTACACCAATGGACGCTGGCTGCAGCGCGGCGACATGGTGATGTGGAACACCAACGATCATTTCGCCATCTACCTCGGTTTCGTCACCGGCGGCGAAATGGGCGGCACCATGGCCAACCAGAACGGCGCCTATGGCGCCTGGACCTTCAAGCGCGCGGATTGACTCAAAAGCCGTCGCCGCCTATAGCCGCCCGCTCTGGAACAACCGGGTTTCCGCAGGCGCCGCAGATGGCGCCCGGACGTCCCGCAAACGGTAGACGGGTCATGAAAGTCAGAAGCTCGCTCAAGTCGCTGAAGAATCGCCACCGCGACTGCAAGCTCGTGCGTCGCAAGGGCGTGATGTACGTGATCAACAAGACCGATCCGCGCTTCAAGGCCAAACAGGGCTGAGCATGCGCACGCCCCGGGGAGTACTCTGGGACGTCGGCAATGTGATCGTGGGCTGGAGCCCGCGTCGCCTCTACGAACAGATCTTCCAGGAGCCGGCCGCTTGCGACCGGTTCCTTTCGTCTGTCTGCACCCTCGACTGGCACCTCGAACACGACCGCGGCGTCTCGTTTGCGGACAATGCAACGGCGCTGATCGCGCAACACCCCGAGCATGAGGCGGAGATCCGCCTGTGGGGCGACCGGTTCATCGACATGGTCGGTCCGGTGATCGGCGAGAGCGAGTCGGCGATCCTCGCCCTCGCCGCGCGGGGCGTTCCCCAGTTCGGTCTGACCAACATGCCCAGCGAGGCCTGGCCCGGCGTGACGACCCTCTCACCCGCGTTCGCCTGCTTCGGCGATACGGTGGTGTCCGGCGACGAGGGGCTGGTGAAGCCTGATCCGGCGATCTTCCGGCTGGCCGCCGAGCGGGCAGGGATGGCGCCGCAGGATCTGCTGTTCATCGACGATTCGGCCGCCAACATCGCTTCCGCCGCCGCGCTGGGCTTTCATGTCCACAGGTTCGAGGACCCTGCCCACCTGTTTCCGGTCCTCGTCGGCCACGGACTGCTTGAGGCCTGAGGCCCGGAGGGCTAGAGGGTCGGCCTTCCCGATCCCTCCGTCCTGTGAGAGCCTTCCCCCATGGCCGACGACGCCTCCACCATCGACGTGCTCAACAGCACGGCCCAGACGCAGCTCAAGACCATTCTTGAGCGCATCGAGCGGCTGGAAGAGGACAAGGCGGCGGTGATGGCCGACCTCAAGGAGGTCTATGCCGAGGCCAAGGGCAACGGCTTCGACGTCAAGATCATCCGCAAGGTGGTGCGCATCCGGAAGATGGACCGCGCCAAGCGCCAGGAAGAGGACGCGCTGATCGACCTCTACCTCTCGGCCATCGGGGAAGTTTGAAGCGCGGCGCGCCAGATCTGAAAGCGCAGGCCAAACGGGCCGCGCTGAACGCCCTGAAGCGCGCCCGCCGCACGGCTGACAAGGCCGGCATCGAACTGTCCGACTGGGAAGGCGAGTTCCTCGGCAGCGTCGAGGATCGCCTGAAGACCTATGGCCGCGCCTTCGGGGACCCGGAGAAGGGCGGCGCGGGCCAGGCCCTGTCGGTGCTGCAGGCCGTGAAGCTCAAGGAGATCACCGCCAAGGCCAAGGGCGAGAAGAAGCCGATGAAACGCAAGGCGTTCGGGCGGCGACCATCGCCCGCCGAGCAGGACTGACCGGATGGTGCACCGCTTTTCGCCCCTGCTGCTTTCTCTGCTGATCGCCGGCTGCGCTGCGCCCGCCGGGGTGGAGCAGGCCGCCACAGCGCCGGCCTGCGTGCTGCCTGCCGCGATCACGCCTGCGCCCGCCTACGACCCGCCGGCCGATGAGATCGAGGCGGACGAGCCGACCGCCTTCTACATGCTGGCCCTGACCTGGGCGCCGGAGGACTGCCGCGCCAATGGCGACCGGCGGGGCTACGAGATCCAGTGCCGCGACAACGCCTTCGGCTTCGTGCTGCACGGCCTGTGGCCCAACGGCGCCGCGCGCCGCCATCCGCGATACTGCGGTCCGGCCCCGGCGATCAGCCCCGCGACGGTGCGCAAGACCGCCTGCATGACCCCCTCGACCGTGATGCAGCAGCATGAGTGGGCCGCCCATGGCACCTGCGGCTGGGACACGCCGGAGGCCTATTTCCAGCAGGCCGCGACGCTATGGTATGCGGTGAGGATGCCCGAGCTTTCGGGCCCGTCGATGACCGCCGGCGCGCTGCGCGACGCCTTCGTGGCGGCCAACCCGTGGATGAAGCGCGACGGCATCTACATCAAGACCGTCGACGACAACCGGTTGATGGACGTGCGGTTCTGCTACGACCTTGCTTACCGGCCGATGGCCTGCCGCGGCTCGTTGGGCGCGGGCGATGGCACAGTGCTGGCGATCACGCCGCGCCGCTGATCCGGTGACCTAACCGATCCAGCGCAGGGCGCGTTCGAAGAGGGCGATGGTCTGGGCGTGCAGCCGGTCACCCGTGGCCACCGGGGCCTTGCCGGCGCAGGCGCGGGCGTGGGTGCCCTCCAGAATGATGCCCAGCTTGTAGCAGGCCAGGACCCCGTACCAGTGGATCGCCGAGAGATCCCGCGTGGTCCGTGAGCGGTAATGCTCAACCAGCTCCGCGGCGGTGGCGAACCCCTTCCAGGGCCGCACGGCGACGCTGGCCGGATCGGGATCCTCGCCCTCGGGCCAGGTCGCCAGCAGCCAGCCGAGGTCGAGCAGCGGGTCGCCGATGGTGGTGAGCTCCCAGTCGACGATGGCGGCCAGCTCCCCGCTGTCCGGGCGGACCAGCACATTGGACAGATGAAAGTCGCCGTGGATGATCCCCGGCAGGAAGCTCGCGGGGCGGTTCGCCTCGAGCCAGGCCGCGACCGCGTCGACGCCCGGAATCTCGGCGGGGCCGGTCCAGTCGGCGAACTCCGCGTAGGAGGCCAGCTGCGCCTTCCAGCGTTCGACCTGCCGCTCGAGGTAGTTGTCGGGACGGCCCAGGCCTTCCAGGCCGACGGCGCGATAGTCGAGCGCGCCGAGCTTCGCGATCCCCTCGACCATCGCCAGGCCGATCCGGTGGCGGATCGCTTCTGAGCCGGCGTGCAGCGGCGGCAGGCCGGCGGTCGGGTTGAAGCCGTCGATCGGCTCCATCAGGTAGAAGGCTGCGCCGAGCACCGTCTCGTCGCCGCAGGCTGCGATCAGGGCGGGGTGGGGCACGTCACTGCCGGCGAGGGCCGCCAGCACGCGGGCCTCGCGGCGCATGGTCTCGTTGGAGTTGGCCCGCAGATGCGGCGGCGGACGACGCAGGACGTAGCTGCGCCCGGCGCGGCTGAAGCGCAGCAGGATGTTCTGCGTCCCGCCCGTCAGCCGGACGGCGTCCTCGACGGGTCCGGAGCCGAGCCCCTGTCCGTCCATCCAGCCGGCCAGGACTGTCAGGTCAACGGTCGATTCCACGCTGGTCGCCCCTTCGGAAGCCGGATTTCACGCCCAGCTAGAGCGATTGACCCCGCGAGAAGCAAGCGCCGTGAGGTCAGGCCGTGGCGGGCGTCGGAAGGGTCGCCGCGCGGGCGGTCGCCAGCTTCATCCGGTGCATCAGGGTCTTCAGCCGCGTGTCGCGCGGCGTGGACGGGCGGATCTGTATGCGGCGGCGCATCAGCTGGCCTCCTCAAGGCTTCCATCGACGTCGAGGCCCTGTTCGCGGACCTTGCGGTAGAGGGTCGAGCGGCCGATGCCCAGGCGGCGGGCGACCTCGCTCATGTGACCGGCATAGATCTCGATCGCCAGCTGGATCAGGTCGCGCTCGACCTCCTCCAGCGGGCGGACGTGACCGCGACCGTCGAGAATGCGCACGGGGGAGTCCTGACCCTGGCCGGCCTCGGCGATGATCTCCTGCGGCGTCGGCATGCTGGCGGCGGCGGCCATCAGCTCCTGCGGCGCGATCTTGACCCCCGAAATGGCCGGGAAGTCGTGCGGCTGCAGGAACGGCGCGTCGCTGAGGACGATGGCGCGATAGACCGCGTTCTCCAGCTGGCGGACGTTGCCCGGCCAGTCGAAGCCGTTGAGGATCGCCGCCGTCTCCGGCGCCAGGCCGGCGACACGCTTGCCTTCCTCGACGTTGAACCGGCGGATGAAGGCCTCGGCCAGGGCGGGGATGTCCTCGCGGCGTTCGCGCAGGGACGGCGCCTCGATCGGATAGACGTTCAGGCGGTAGAACAGATCCTCGCGGAAGCGGCCCTCGGCGATGTGGTTGCTGAGGTCGCGGTTGGTCGCCGAGACGATCCGCACGTCCACCCGCACCGAGCGCTTGGCGCCGATCGGATCGATCTCGCTCTCCTGCAGCGCCCGCAGCAGCTTGACCTGCATGTCCAGCGGCAGCTCGCCGACCTCGTCGAGGAACAGCGTGCCGCCGTCGGCCTCGCGGAACTTGCCGAGGTGCTTTTCCGAGGCGCCGGTGAAGCTGCCCTTCTCGTGGCCGAACAGGATCGATTCCACGAGGTTCTCGGGGATCGCGCCGCAGTTCACCGCCACGAAGGGCTTGCCGGCCCGGTCGCTGGCGCCGTGCACCGCGCGGGCGATGACTTCCTTGCCGACGCCGCTTTCGCCGCTGATCAGGATCGGGATCGAGCTCTTTGCCGCCCGCTCGCCGAGGCGCTTGACCATCTGCATCGGGGCGCTGTCGCCGATCAGGTCGGCGAAGGTCGTGCGGCCGGTGACCTGCTTCTTCAGCCGGTCGACCTCGCTGCGCATGTCGCCCATCGACAGGATGTTGCGGATAGAGACGATGATCCGCTCGGGGCTGGCCGGCTTGACCATGAAGTCGCCGGCGCCGGCCTGCATGGCCTTGACCACCGTCTCCACGCCGCCCCCGGCGGTCAGCACGATGACGGGCTGGCCGTAGCCCTTGGCGCGCATTTCCTTCAGCGTGTCGTGGCCGTTCAGACCGGGCATCTGAAGATCAAGCAGCACCACGTCGGCCGGTTGGCCGCTCATCAGGTGCTTGATCGCGCTGTCGCCGTCCTCGGCCTGGGCGACGGCGAAGCCCTCGCGTTCCAGCACCGCCTGGATCAGACGCCTTTGCGTCGGGTCGTCGTCGACGACCAGGACCGTTTTGGTCATATGAAGCTCACCCACCGAACCGGCGTGCGCCCGACATGGAGCGCCGCTCTTGTTGACCCGGATTGAAACACAGGGGGGTAAAGGCCGGGTTTCGGAGACCTGAGTCGGGGGTTAACGGCGGCGGACGTAGAGCCCCAGTTCAGCGGCGAGAAAATCATACATCGTCCGCACCCGGCCGACCGGCTTCAGGTCCTCGTGCATGGCCAGCCACATCTCCAGTTCAAAGCGGAGCAGGTCGGGCAGGACCGGGATCAGATCCGGCGCGTCTGCGGCGATGCCCAGCTGGCAGCCGCCCAGGCCATAGCCGGCCCGCAGCGCGGCCAACTGGGCCAGGTCGCTGTCACAGCGAAAGGCGAACCGGTCGCGTTGGAGGAAGGCGGCGGCCCCTTCGAGCGAGCGCAGCGAGATCTCGTCCCGGTCGAAGCCGATCAGGGGATGGTCGGCGACCTCCTCGATGCTCGACGGCAGGCCGTGCGCGTCCGCGTAGCGGCGGTGGGCGAACAGGCCGATGGCCACCGCGCCGATGCGCCGGGCGACCAGCGCCGCCTGCGCGGGCCGCACCATGCGCACGGCGATATCCGCGTCCCGCCGCAGCAGGTCCTCATTGCGATTGGTCAGCACCAGCTCGACGACGATCGCCGGGTGCGCCTCCCGGAACCTCGCGAGGATCGGCGGCAGCACGACCCCGCCGATGATCTCGCTGGCGGTGATGCGGACCACGCCCGTCTCATTGGCAGGGCCGCCGCTGACGGCCCTTGCGGCGGCCTCGGCGGCGGCATGCATCTCCTCGACCCGGGGCAACAGGTCAGCGGCGGCCGATGTCGGGGTCAGTCCCTGGGGGGAGCGGGTAAACAGGGCCACGCCCAGCTCCGCCTCCAGCGCGGCCACGTGCCGGCCGAGCGTCGGCTGGGTCAGGCCCAGCGTTCGCGCCGCCGCTGACAGGCTGCCCTGCCGCATGACCTCGCGGAACGAGGCATAGAGATTCCAGTCCATGCAAAATTGCATATCAAACAGGCGATGATCTGCAATTCACGAATATCCGATTGCAGGCGACACCTTCGGCCTCAAGAGAAGGAGAGACGCCGATGTTCGTCGGACACTACGCCGCCGCCCTGGCCCTGCGCGCCGCCGAGCCCCGCGCGCCGCTGTGGAGCTATGTCGCCGCCTGCCAGTTGATGGACATCGGCTGGGGCGCCCTGATCATGACCGGGGCCGAGAAGTTCAGCGTCAATCCGGACCTGCCGGGCAGTCCGCTTGAACTCTACCATATGCCCTATACCCACAGCCTGCCGGGCGCCCTGGCCTGGTCGGTGGGTGGCGCCCTGCTGGCGCGCGGGCTGCTGAAGACGCCGTGGCGAGCGTCGGTGTTCGTGGGCCTGGCGGTATTCTCGCACTGGCTGCTGGACTTTCTCGTCCACCGACCGGACCTGGAGCTCTGGTTCGGCGCCGAGAAGGTCGGTCTCGGCTGGTGGAACTACCCGATCCCGGAAGCGACCCTTGAGATGGGCCTGCTGGCGACCGCCGGCGCGGGCTGGGCCTGGGTTCGGGCGAGGGAAGGCCTCAGCGTCTGGCCCGCCGCCACCTTCCTGCTGGTGCTGACGGGCGTGCAGATCGCGTCGAAGCTGGCGCCCATGGGAAGCGACCCGGTCCCGACCGGCGCCATGGCCATCGGCATCTATCTGGCGGTCGCCGCCGTCGCCTGGCTTGTGGAGCGGCGCCCCGGGCGGATAGCCTGACACCGGTTTCCTGGAGACGGCGATGGCGGCCTGGACGCGACGCACCCTGCTGACAGCCACCGGCCTGGCCGCCGCCGGCCCGGCGTTGGCGGCGGCGCCCCGGGTCATCCCGATCTGGCCGAACGGTCCGCCAGGCGGGGAGGGGGTCTCCGTCACCGAGGCGGTGGTCGAACGCAATCCGCCGCCCAATCCCCTTCGCGACCGATATGTGAAGCACGTCCGCACCCCGACCCTGACGGTGTTCGCGCCAGCCAGACCCAACGGCGCCTCGCTGCTGATGACCCCCGGCGGCGGCTACAAATGGGTGGTGATGGACAAGGAGGGCTACGAATGCGCCGAGCGCTTCGCGGCCGCCGGGGTCACCGTCTATGTCGCCAGTTACCGCCTCCCGGCCGACGGCTGGGCTGCGGGTCCGGCCGCGCCGCTGCAGGACGCCCAGCGCGCGCTGCGGCTGGTGCGGTCGCTGGCGACCGATCCTGCCCGGGTCGGGGTGATGGGGTTCTCGGCTGGCGGCCACGTCGCCGGTTGCCTGAGCCTGATGTGGGACGCCCCGACCTACGCGCCGGTCGACGCCGTCGATGGTCTGTCCGCCCGGCCGGACCTGTCGATGCTGATGTATCCGGTCGCCACGATGTATCCGGCCTTCGCCCATGCCGGCTCGCGCGAACAGCTGCTCGGCGTCGCGCCGACGGCGGACCAGGAGCGCCGCTGGTCGCTGGAGGATAGTGCTCGCGCCGACGCGCCGCCGACCTTCCTGCTGCATGCGGGTGACGACGCCTCGGTGCCGGTAGAGAACAGTCTGCGCCTCTTCGACGCCCTGCGCGCCGCGAAGGTCCCCACCGAAATGCACGTCTTCGAGGAAGGCGGCCACGGCTTCGGCCTGCGCTTCACCGGCGGCAAACCGGTGGCGGCCTGGCCGGCGCTGGTCGAAGCCTGGTGGAAGCGGAAGGGGTTCGTCTGAGGGAGGGCGTTGCGCCTCGTCTGTCCTCGCGCCATATCCGCCTCCATGAACGCCCCCGTGAAGCCGACCGCCCTCGAGACCCCGCCGGAGTGGAGTCTCATTGATCTCTACGAGAGCCGCACCGATCCCCGGATCGAGCTCGACCTTGCCGAAGCGAAGCGCAGCAACGACGCGCTGGTCGCGCTCAAGGGCCGGTTCGTCGCCGCCCGCTCCGACGCCGCCGCGCTGGGCGCGCTGATCGACCAGGGCGTCAGCCTCTACGAACAGGCGACCAACAGTCTCTGGACCGTCGGCGCCTACGCCTCGCTGGCGTCCTCGACCGCGCGGGACGATCCCGAGTGGTCGCGGTTCGAGGGCGACCTGCGCACCCGCGCCTCGCAGATCGGCGCCGAGAGCCTGTTCTTCACGCTGGAACTCAACGAACTGGAAGACGCCGAGCTCGAGGCCGCCCTGGCTGCTGTCCCGGCGGCGGCCCGCTGGCGGCCGTGGATCCGGCGGCTGCGCCTGAGCCGGCCGCATGAACTGTCGGCCGATCTCGAGCGGCTGCTGATCGATCGCGGCCCGGCGGTGGCCAACTGGTCGCGGCTGTACGACGAGACCCTGGCCAAGCTGACGGCGAAGGTCGGCCGCGAATACCTGACCCTGCCCGAGGCGCTCAACCGGCTGTCCGACCCGTCGGCGGCGCGGCGCAAGCAGGCGGCCAACGGCCTGGCCGAGGCGCTGCATGACCGCACCCCGACCATGGCGCTGGTGATGAACACCCTGGCCTTCGAGAAGCAGGTCGAGGATCGCTGGCGGAAATACGACTACCCGGCCCAGTCGCGGCACCTGGCCAACGAGGTCGACGCCGACGCGGTCAACGCCATGGCCGAGGCGGTCACCGAGGCTTACGCCGCCACCAGCCATCGCTACTACGCCGCCAAGGCAAAGGTGATGGGCCGCAAGACGCTCGACTACTGGGACCGCAACGCCCCGCTCGATGCGGCGACACCCCGCCAGTACGGCTGGGACGAGGCGAAGGGCGTGGTGCTGGAGAGCTTCTCCGCCCTGGCCCCGAAGTTCGCCGACCAGGCCCGGACCTTCTTCGCCAGCCCGTGGATCGACGCCCGGCCGCGCCCCGGCAAGCAGTCCGGCGCCTACAGCCATCCGGTGACGGCCACGCGCCACCCGTACGTCTTCATGAACTTCATGGGCGAACGGCGGGACGTGCTGACCCTCGCCCACGAACTGGGGCACGCCGTGCACCAGACCCTCTGCGCGCCGCTCGGGACCCTGCTGGCAGACACGCCGCTGACGCTCGCCGAGACGGCGTCGATCTTCGGCGAGGGCCTGGTGTTCGAACGCCTGCTGGCCGAGGCGAGCCCGGCCGACCGCCGCGCGCTGCTGGCCGGCAAGATCGAGGACGGGCTGAACACGGTCGTGCGCCAGATCGCCTTCCACCAGTTCGAGACCCGCTTCCACGACGCCCGCCAGGAGGGCGAGCTGTCGCCTGACGAGATCGGCGCGCTGTGGCTGGAGGTGATGGGCGAGAGTCTCGGCCCGGCGATCAAACTCAACGACGGCTACGAGCACTACTGGGCCTACGTCAGCCACTTCGTGCATGCGCCGTTCTACGTCTACGCCTACGCCTTCGGCGACCTGCTGGTGCGGGCGCTGATGGAGAAGCGCCGAGAGGACCCGATCGGCTTCGCGCCGCTCTACGAGGAACTGCTCGCCGCTGGCGGCACGAAGACCTACGTCGAGGCGCTGGCCCCGTTCGGGCTCGATCCGCGCAAGAAGGAGTTCTGGGCCGCCGGCTGCCGCGACATCGCCCGGCTGGTCGAGGAATTCGAAGCGCTGGTGTGAACAGGGACATGTACCGAAGGTACGTGTCCCTCGATCGAGCTTCCGCGGGTTTAGGGACACGTACCTTCGGTACATGTCCCCGGGCTGCTTCCCCCACAATCAAACGCTTGTTAGAGTCGGACCATGTCCGATGATCTGACCGAGGCCCAGGCGGGCGATATTCCGGCGGGGTTCAAGCCGCTGAACTGGACCCGGGGCTTCGGCCGCCAGATCGGTCCGCTCTACGAGCGCTACGAGGATTTCGACTGCACGCTCGGCTTCCGCGTCGAGGAGCACCACACCAACGGCATGGCCAACTGTCACGGCGGCATGCTGATGACGGTCGCGGACGTGGCCTGGGGACGGGTGATCTCGGTGCAGAAGTCGCATTTCTGGGTCACGGTCCGGCTGACCTGCGACTTCCTGTCGGCCGCGAAGCTCGGCGACTGGGTCGAGGGGCACTCGGAGATCGTCTCGGAGGAGGCCGACGTCTACACCGTGCGCGGCAAGCTCTGGTCGGGCGACCGCACGCTGATGACCGGCTCGGCCATCTACAAGGTGATCGGTCCGCGCCCGCCGCGTCCCGGCGAGAAGGCCTTTGTCGAGGCGGCCCATGCCTGACGATCAGAAGCCCTGGCCGGAGTTCCCGGCCCCGCTCGCAACGTTCAACGGTGAAGTCCCGCCGGCGCCGGCCTGGTTCGACGCCGCCCTGGCCGACAAGCCTGAACGGTCGACCTTCGACTTCGAGGGCGCGGAGATCGAGCTGCTGACCTGGGGCGAGGTCGGCAAGCCCGGCCTGCTGCTGCTGCACGGCAACGGCGCCAGCGCCGACTGGTGGACCTTCATCGCGCCGTGGTTCGCGAAGGACTACCGGGTCGCGGCGTTCAGCTGGAGCGGCATGGGCCGGTCCGACTGGCGCGAAAAATACACCGCCGAACAATTCGCCCAGGAATCGTTCGCCGCCGCCGAGGCCGCCGGTCTCTACGCCGCCGGCAAGCCGGTGTTCGTGGCCCACTCCTTCGGCGGCTTTCCGACCATGCTGGCGGCCAGCAAGTACGGCGACCGGCTCGGCGCCGTGGTGCTGGTCGATTCCATGGTCCGCCCGCCGGAGCTGGAATGGCGCGGGCCACCCAAGCGGGTCAGTCCCAATCGCGTCTACCCGACTCTGACCGAGGCGCTCGGCCGGTTCCGGCTGGCGCCGCCGCAGGGCTGCGAGAATCCCTACATCGCCGACTGGATCGCCCGGAACGCGCTGAAGGAGGTCGAGGGCGGCTGGACTTGGCGATTCGACCCCTTCATGTGGTCGTCCTTCATGATGGAGGATCGCGGCCCGCTGCTGGCCAGGATCACCTGTCCCGTGGCGATGATGTGGGGCGACCGTTCGCGCCTCGCTGAGCCGCACATCCTCGACTACATGCGCGGCCTGCTGCCGCCCGGCTCGCCGCAGATCGCGATCCCCGACGCCGACCATCACGTGATGATCGATCAGCCGCTGGCGTTTGTGGGGGCATTGCGGGGGTTGCTGGCGGGGTGGCCGGGGGAAAGGGCTTAGGGAGTAGGGCGTAGGGCGTAGTTCGACCGGTTCACGCCGCGGACTCCGCGCCTGCTCTTTAGCTACGCCCTATTCCCTACTCCCTACTCCCTAACCGCCCCCTTGAGCCAACGCCCCTCCCATAGTAATCCCGGCCCATCAGATCGCAGGAAACACCGATGGCTTCCGAATATCACCGCGGCGAGATGGATATCTCCGAGCAGACGGCCACCTATCATGCCGTGATGGGTATGACGAAGTGGGGCTCGCTGGCGCTGGCCGTGGCGCTGCTGATGCTGACGCTGTGGTTCTGCACCCCGGCCGGCTTCCTCGGCGGCCTGATCCCGGGCGTGGTCCTGGCGGCCGCGGGCATCTTCTTCCTGCGCGAAAAGAAGGGCGGCGGGCACTAAATCCCGCCCCCGATGCTGCGGCGCGGCATAGTTTTTCGCATCGCACCATCGACAGGCTCGACAACGGGCAAGATCATCCCCTAAACAAGCTCCTCAGGGACGCGACTCGAAACGCGTCCGGATGGGGAGTTCCATGCCAGTCATCGCCGTCACCCGCGAACGTCGAGCCGGTGAAACGCGGGTCGCCGCGACTCCTGAGACCGTCAAGAAGCTGATCGCCGCCGGCTGGTCGCTGACGGTTGAAGCGGGCGCCGGAACCACGGCCTCCTTCCCCGACGCCGACTACGCCGCGGCGGGCGCGACCGTCGTGAAATCGCTCAAGGACGCGCTGGCCAAGGCCGACGTGCTGTTCAAGGTGCGCGGCCCGGAGGCCGAAGAGATCGCCGCGCTGAAGCCCGGCGCCACGGTCGTCGCCACCCTCAACCCCTACCAGGACCGCGCCACCCTCGACGCGCTGGCGAAAGCGAAAGCCTCGGCCTTCGCCATGGAGTTCGTGCCCCGGATCACGCGGGCCCAGGTCATGGACGTGCTGTCGTCCCAGGCCAACCTCGCCGGCTATCGCGCCGTGATCGAGGGCGCCGAGGCCTATGGTCGGGCCATGCCGATGATGATGACTGCCGCCGGCACCGTCGCCGCGGCCAAGGTGTTCGTCATGGGTGTCGGCGTCGCCGGCCTGCAGGCCATCGCCACCGCCCGCCGCCTGGGCGCCGTGGTCACGGCCACCGACGTGCGTCCCGCCACGAAGGAGCAGGTCGAGTCGCTGGGCGCCAAGTTCCTCGCCGTCGAGGACGAGGAGTTCAAAAACGCCCAGACCGCCGGCGGCTACGCCAAGGAGATGTCCAAGGAGTACCAGGCCAAGCAGGCCGAGCTGGTCTCCTCGCACATCGCCAAGCAGGACATCGTCATCACCACGGCCCTGATCCCGGGCCGGCCGGCGCCGCGTCTGGTGACCGCCGCCCAGGTGGCCTCGATGAAGCCCGGCTCGGTGCTGGTCGATCTGGCCGTCGAACAGGGCGGCAACGTCGAGGGCGTCAAGCTCGGCCAGAACTTCGTCACCCCCGGCGGGGTCAAGATCATGGGCATGCCCAACCTGCCCGGCCGCATCGCCGCCGACGCCTCGGCCCTCTATTCCCGCAACCTGATGGCCTTCGCAGTGCTGCTGCTGGACAAGGAGGGCAAGCTGGCGCCGGACCTGGAGGACGAGATCCTCAAGGCCGCGCTGGTCACGCACGGCGGGGCGATCGTTCATGAGCAGCTGAAGAGTGCTCCGGCGGCCTCGAAGGCGGCTGCTCCGGCCAAGGCCGCGCCCGCAAAGGCGGCGGCTAAGCCGGCCGCTCCCAAGGCTGCTCCCAAGGCCCCCGCGAAACCTGCCGCCAAAGCTGCTGCCAGACCGGCGGCCAAGGTTGCCGTGAAGCCGGTCGCGAAACCTGCCGCGAAGCCCGCTCCCGCCAAGGCCGCCGCCAAGGCGCCCGCCAAACCCAAGGCCCCCGCCAAGCCGGCTGCGAAGCCGGCCGCCAAGTCCGCCCCGAAGAAGAAGTAGAGAGCGCGAAGATGGAAACCGCCGTCGATCCCACCGTCTTCCGCCTGGCCATCTTCGTGCTGGCGATCTTCGTCGGCTACTATGTGGTCTGGAGCGTGACGCCCGCCCTGCACACGCCGCTGATGGCCGTGACCAACGCCATCTCCTCGGTGATCATCGTCGGCGCGCTGCTCGCGGCGGCTGCCAGCGGCGGCGGTGACCTCGCCGGCGGCGGGGCGATCCCGACCAACGTCTGGATCTCAAAGGGCGCCGGCGCCCTGGCCGCCGCCTTCGCCGCGGTGAACATCTTCGGCGGCTTCCTGGTCACCCAGCGCATGCTGGCGATGTACAAAAAGAAAGAGCCCGCCAAGGGCAAGAGCGGCCATTGAGCGCGCGTTCGAGGGATCTGACATCATGAACGCCAACATCGCCGCCCTGCTCTACATCGCCTCGGGCGTCCTCTTCATTCTGGCGCTGCGGGGGCTGTCCAGCCCGGTGACCAGCCAGGCGGGCAACCGCAACGGCATGATCGGCATGGCCATCGCCGTTGGGGTCACGCTCGCCACGCTCTGGGGCGAGAACAAGCTCGACACCATCACGCTGGGCCTGATCGCCGGCGGCGTCGCCATCGGCGGCATCGTCGGGGCGGTGATCGCGCGCAAGGTCGCCATGACCTCGATGCCGCAGCTGGTCGCCGCCTTCCACAGCCTGGTCGGCATGGCCGCCTGTCTGGTGGCCGTCGCCGCCATCTACACGCCCGCCGCCTACGGCATCGTCGACGAGGCGACCGGCCATATCCACCTGCAGTCGCTGATCGAGCTGGCCATCGGCCTGGCCATCGGGGCGGTGACTTTCACCGGCTCGGTGATCGCCTTCGCCAAGCTGAACGGCAACATGAGCGGCGCGCCGATCCTGCTGCCCGCCCGCCACCTGCTGAACCTGGCCATCCTGGGCGGCATCGTCGCCCTGACGGTGGTGCTGATCATGAGCGGCGGCACGGCCATCTGGGCCTTCTGGGCGATCTTCGCTCTCAGCCTGCTGATCGGGATCACGCTGATCATCCCGATCGGCGGCGCGGACATGCCCGTCGTGGTCTCGATGCTCAACAGCTACAGCGGCTGGGCAGCGGCGGCGCTGGGCTTCACGCTCGAGAACGTCACCCTTATCATCACCGGCGCCCTGGTCGGCAGCTCGGGCGCCATCCTCAGCTACATCATGTGCAAGGGGATGAACCGCAGCTTCATCTCGGTGATCCTTGGCGGCTTCGGCGCCGACGACAGCGCGGCGGCCGCCGGCGGCAAGGTCGAGACCCGCCCCGTGAAACAGGGCAGCGCCGAAGACGCCGCCTTCATCATGAAGAACGCCTCCAAGGTGATCATCGTCCCCGGCTACGGCATGGCCGTCAGCCAGGCCCAGCACGCCCTGCGCGAGATGGCTGACAAGCTGAAGGAAGAGGGCGTGGAGGTGAAGTACGCCATCCACCCCGTCGCCGGCCGCATGCCGGGCCACATGAACGTGCTGCTGGCCGAAGCCAACGTGCCGTACGATGAGGTCTTCGAGCTGGAAGACATCAACGCCGAGTTCCCGACCGCCGACGTCGCCTTCGTCATCGGCGCCAACGACGTGACCAACCCGGCCGCCAAGACCGACACCACCAGCGCCATCTACGGCATGCCGATCCTCGATGTCGAAAAGGCGCGGACCGTGCTGTTCGTGAAGCGTGGCATGAGCTCGGGCTATGCCGGCGTCGAGAACGAGCTGTTCTTCCGCGACAACACCATGATGCTGTTCGCTGACGCCAAGAAGATGGTCGAAGGGATCGTGAAGAACCTCTAGGGGCTCGTCGAGCCGCTCGGCCCCGCAGTCATGCTCCGCCAGGCGATCCATGGCGGGCTTCCGATGCTGCGGCAGGGCTCGGGGACATGTACCGCCTTCGGTACGTGTCCCTGCTGCCTCCCCGATAGCGAGGGTCCGAACCGGGAAGCGGCGAAGCGATGCGCGCCCGGGCGCCAGACCCTTCTGTCCGAGCGCCGATCTGGCTAGGCTGGCCGGGCAGGAAGGACCGAAAGCCATGGCATCCGAACCCAAGACCAAACCCACTGACGCCTCCGTCGCCGACTTCCTCGATGCGGTCGAGCATCCCGGCCGGCGCGAGGACGGCAAGGTCGTCGCCGCCATGATGGCGGAGATCAGCGGTGAAAAGGCCATCATGTGGGGGCCGAGCATTGTCGGCTACGGGTCCTACAAGGGCCCGACCGGCGACTGGCCGCGGATCGGCTTCTCGCCGCGCAAGGCCAACCTGGTCCTCTACATGATGCCCGGCTTCGAGGCGCAGGCCGACCTGCTCGGGCGGCTCGGCAAACACAAGACCGGCGCCTCCTGCCTGTACCTCAACCGCCTCGCGGATGTGGACATGGGCGTGCTGCGCGAGCTGGCCTCGGAGTCGGTCCGGATGATGCGCGAGAAGTACCCTGTCTGACGGTCACTTGCGCGGGCCCGTCGTCTTGTCGACCAGACTAACGCCTGCCTCTGCAGAGCAACGGTGAATGCCACAGCAATCCCGCGCGGCCTGGCCGGGGTTGCCTCTTCACCCTCCAGAGAATAGAACCCGCCCCTCCCGGTCATAGTCTCGCCGGGTTTGGCCAGCATATGCCCGGCCTCATTCTCATTGAACGTCGAAGCTGGTGCGTCAGACCTCGTCGCACCGCGCGTATAGCTCGACAACAGTCTACGAGGCCGACCCTTGTTCCGTGATTTGCTGTCCCGCGAGAGCCGCTTTCCGCCGTTGCTCGGCACCGGCCTCGCCGCCGTCCTGATGGGCGCCGTCGCCGTGGCGTCCGCCCAGGCCAGCCTGCCCTCCCGCGAGGAGCGCGCCGCCCGGATGGTTCCCGCTGTCGCGCCGTCCCTGCCGGCCGCCCGGCCGCACATCGCCCAGCCCAAGTTCACCTTCGCCTCGCCCCTGACCGGCTTTGCGGTCAACTCGCCGTTCGGACTGCGCAAGATGCCCTGGGAAGAGGGCGGCCGCCTGCATGAGGGCGTCGACATCGCCGCCCCGATCGGCACGCCGATCCGCGTAACCCTGGCCGGCACGATCCTCCGCACGGGCGTCGACGGCGGCTACGGCCGGTTCGTCGAGGTCTCGCACGGTGACGGCCTGACCTCGCTCTACGCCCACCTGGGCCGCACCGCGAAAGGCCTGAAGCCCGGTATGGTCGTGCCGGCGGGCTACGTCGTGGCTTTCGTCGGCTCAAGCGGCCGGTCGACCGGCGCCCATCTGCATTTCGAGATCCGCCAGGATGGTCGCCCGCTCGACCCGACGGCGTTCGTCGGCCGCACGTTCGCCACCGCGGCCGATCTGCCCCTGACCGCCGCGGCGCGTGTTTCTCGCCGGGTGCGCGTGGCCCAGGTGTCCACCTGGCCGACCGGCGCTGCGGCTGTCCGAAAGACCGACGGCGGCATCGTCCAGCCCGTCCGGGCCGATGTCCGGGTGCGGGCGACGATCCTGCCCGTCGAGGCCGCGACCAACGCGCCGCCCCCGCGCCGTCCGACCCCCGCGTCGCCGGCCGAGGCCGCCGCCAACGCGCATGAGGCCCCGTCCGCGGGCTAGGGGCTTTTCGTTCACCGACGGACGACTAGATTAGCGGCATGCTCAAGTTCGCCGCTCGGGGGACGGCGGGTTTCGTCCTCGCTCTCCTTGTTCTCATCGCCCTCGGAGGCCTGATGTCCGCCGCCAGCCAGACGCCGCTGCGCGGCCGGATGATCGATATTGGCGGGCGCTCCCTGCACATGGTCTGCGCCGGCCCGGCCGGGGGAAAGCCGGTCGTGGTGTTCGAGGCCGGCGCCTTCGGCCTGTCCGCCGACTGGGGCGCGGTCCAGGCCCGGCTCGCGGCGCGCGGCGTGCGTTCCTGCGCCTATGACCGGGCCGGTCTCGGCCAGTCGGACCCCGGCCCCCGCCCGCGCGACGGCCTGGCTGTGGCGTCAGACTTCGAGAAGATGCTCGCCGCCTCGGGCGAGCCCGGGCCCTACATCTACGTCGGACATTCGATGGCCGGCCTCTACGGACGGCTGTTCGCCGGTCGCAACCCCGACAAGGTCGCCGGTCTGGTGCTGGTCGACGCCGCCACGCCGGAAGCCGCCGACAGCCCGATCGCCCGCACCTGGATCGGCCGGTTCGGGACGGCGTCAAAGCTGGCGGGCTGGACCGCCTCAACGGGCCTGTTCAAGCCGGTGTCGCCCTGGATGGGCGATCGAATCGGCCTGCCCGCCGAAGCCGCCCGCGACAAGCGCCGCGCCTTCGCCTCGGGCGCCCACAATCGCTGGTCCGCCGAGGAGGTGACCCAGTGGCTGACCGCCTCGAAGCAGGCGGCGGACCTGCCCGGCTACGATCCGACATGGCCGGTGGCCGTGGTCACCGCCGGTCCCAGCGCCGGCCGGGAGGCCTGGCGCGAAGTCCAGACCGCCCCCGCGCGCGCCTCGCAAAGCCCGTTCATCGCCAATGTCGACGCCGCCGGCCACGCCACCCTGCTCGGCGAGACCTTCGCGGACGAGATCGTGAAGGCGGTGCTGTTCGTTCGCGACGCAGCAGCCGTTAAGTCATAGGCGACAGCTTCGATTCGGCGGGACCATGGACGCGGCGCTTGAACTTTCCGGGGTGACCAAGCGCTACGGCGACTTCACCGCCGTGAACGACCTCTCCTTCTCAGCCCGGCGGGGCAAGATCCTGGGCTTCCTTGGGCCGAACGGCGCGGGAAAGACCTCGACCATCCGTATGGTGCTGGGCCTGGTCGCGCCCACGTCCGGAACGATCAACCTGCTCGGCGCGCCGGACGCCCGGTCCGTGCGCGAACGGATCGGCTTCCTGCCCGAGGAGCGCGGCCTCTACCGTCGCATGACCCCGATCGACGCGATCGCCTTTCTCGGCGGCCTGAAGGGGCTGCCGACGGCGGAGGGGCGCCGGCGGGCGGCGACCATGCTGGAGGCGATGGGCCTGGGCGACGCCGCCAAACGCCAGATCCGCCACCTGTCCAAGGGTATGGCCCAGAAGGTCCAGCTGATCAGCGCCATCGTGCATGAGCCGGAACTGGTGATCCTCGACGAGCCGTTCAGCGGTCTCGACCCGGTCAATCAACAGACGCTGGAACAGGTCATCCGCGACCTCGCCGCGCGCGGCGCGACGGTGATCTTTTCCACCCATGTGATGCAGCACGCCGAGCGGCTCTGCGACCAGGTCGTGCTTCTCGCCGCCGGCTCCAAGGTGTTTGACGGCTCGGTGCTGGAGGCCCGCGGCCACGCGCCGCGCGCGCTGGTGCTGGAGGGCGCGCTGGACGCGGCCGACGTCGCCGCCCTGCCGGGCGTGTCCGGCGTGACCAGCGAGGCGCTGGAAGACGGCGGGACCCGCTTCACCGCCGCCCTCGGCAAGGGCGCTGCCGGCCAGGACGCCCTGCGCGCGGCTTTCGCCGGCGGCCTCGACATCCACCGTTTCGAAATGCGCGAGCCCAGTCTGCACGACGCCTTCATCGCCCTGACCGGCGGGGAGGCGGGCCAATGATGCGCCTCCTCCGCATCGCCGGCCGCGAGTACGGCGCCTATGTCCGCACGGTCGGCTTCTGGCTGTCGATGCTGATGATGCCGGTGGTCGGCGCCCTGTCGTTCGGCGCGCCGGCGTACCTGGAAAAGACCTCGCCCCTGCCGACCATCGCCATCATCGACCAGTCGGGCGAGGCCCTGCGCGATCCCGTGGCGCGCGCGCTGGAGCAGGCGACGGAGGGCAAGCCGACCGCCGTGGTGGTGTCAGCCGCGCCGGATCAGGCCCGGCCCCTGGACGCGCAGGTCCGGGGCTGGATGACCGACGGCTATCCGAAGCCGGGCGACCCCGTGCTCGGCGCGGCGGCGATCATCAAGGGCGCCGGCGAGACGGTGACGATCGATTTCTGGAGCAACAATCTCGCCGACCGATCCCTGGAGCGGCGTGTCAGCGGCGCGGTCGCGGACGAGATGCAGACGCGCCGGCTGGCGAAGCTCGGCGTGGATCCCGCCTCGCTCAAGGCGGCCCAGGCGCTGGAGCCGAAGGTGGCGTCCTTCTCGCCCAAGGCCGGCGGCGGCGGAAAGGTCGCGCTCCGCGACCGGTTGCCGGGCATCGTCGGGTTCGGCGCGGCCATGCTGCTGTGGATGATGATCTTCACCGGCGCAGGCATCCTGCTGAACAGCGTCATCGAGGAGAAGTCCAACCGGGTGCTGGAGGTGCTTCTGGCCTCGGCCTCGGTGCCCGAGATCATGTTCGGCAAGATCCTTGGCGTGGCCGGCGTGACCCTGACCGTGCTGGCCGTCTGGGCCGGCGTCGGCGGCTCCCTGCTCGTCGCGGCCCAGCCCGACGTCGCCGCCGATGTCGCCGCCGTGCTGATGGGCAAGGGGCTGATCTTCTACTTCCTCTTCTACCTGGTCGGTGGCTATCTGATGTACGCGGCGATCTTCACCGCCATCGGCTCGTTCTGCGAGACGACGCGCGAGGCCCAGACCCTGCTGGGGCCGGTGATGGCGCTGCTGACCATCCCGGTGATCTTCCTGACCCAGGCGATCCGCCGGCCCGACTCGCCGATGCTGGAAGCGCTGTCCTGGTTCCCGCCGTTCACGCCGTTCCTGATGACCGCCCGCGCGGCCAGCGAGCCGCCGCTGTGGCAGGTGCTGGGCACCGGAACCCTGATGGCGCTGACGGTGGCGCTCGTCGTCTGGGTCGCCGGCCGCGCGTTCCGCACCGGCGCGCTGTCGACCGGCAAGATCGACCTGAAGGGCCTGATCATGAGGGTGCGTGGCGGGGAGTAGCAAAACCGTCGTTGCGTCCTTCGAGACGCGATCCTGAGGGATCGCTCCTCAGGATGACGAGCAGTGGTGGCTGGCGCTTTCCTCGTCATGGTGAGGAGCGAGGCATCAGCCGAGCATCTCGAACCACGCACCAACGCATAGCAAAAGGGCCGCCCGGTCGCCCGGACGGCCCTTTGACGTATCTGGATCGGCGCGAAGCCTACCCGCGCGGAGCGGGCTTCTTCGGGGCGGCGATCAGGCCTTCACGCTGCAGGCGCTTGCGAGCCAGCTTGCGGGCGCGGCGAACCGCTTCGGCCTTTTGACGGGCGCGCTTTTCCGAAGGCTTCTCGTAAGCCACGTGCCGCTTCATTTCGCGGAACGAGCCTTCGCGTTGCATCTTCTTCTTCAGGGCTTTCAGCGCCTGGTCGACATTGTTGTCGCGGACGAAAATCTGAACCAGGGGAGACTCTCCTTCGTACGGCCCGCCGCTAGCCGTGCGGCATGGCGGACGAATAATGGGTTGCCCCGAGAGAAGCCTCCCGTGGCGAGGCGCGCGAGATAGCAGAGGCGGGCGGGCTTGTCTATCGGCGACGGCGCGCGCGAGGCGGTGTATTACAAGGCCATGACCGCACCCGACGACTGGGCCGTCCGGACCGAGCAGCAGGTTCTGGACGAGGCCATCAAGCTGGCTCCCGCCAAGGGCTGGGGCCGCGCGACCACGTTCGCCGCCGCCAGGGCCGCCGGCCTGTCGGCGGGCGACTGCGAGCTGTTGCTGCCGAATGGCGCACGCGATCTGGCCGCCCTGTTGTCGCGGCGCCACGACGCCGCCGCCCTTGCCGCCCTGCCTGATCCCGGTGGCCTGAAGATTCGCGAGCGGATTCGCACCGCCGTCATCGCCCGGCTCGACGCCGCGGCCGCCGACCGTGAGGCGCTGCGCCGCTGGGCCGGCTTCCTCGCCCTGCCGACCAACCTGCCGCTGGCCCTGCGTCTGGTCTGGGAGACGGCGGACGGCCTCTGGCGCTGGGCCGGCGACACGGCGACCGACGAGAACCACTACTCCAAGCGCGCGATCCTCAGCGGCATCCTGGTCCAGGTCATGGCGCTCGACCTCCAGGCCGGCCGCGCCGACGCGCTGGAGGTCCTCGACACCCGTATCCAGAACGTCATGGACTTCGAGAAGTGGAAGGCCGGCTTCAAGCCGTCTGACCTGGCCAAGGACTTCGCCGGCGCGCTGGCGAAGGTGCGGTTCGGGTAGCTGAATTGCGTCCTTCGAGACGCTCGCCTGGGGGCTCGCTCCTCAGGATGACGTAAAGCGTCGGGCTTCAAAGGTGTTCGTCATGGTGAGGAGCGAGGCATCAGCCGAGCGTCTCGAACCACGCACGCTCTAAAGCCGCTTCACCCGGTTCACATGCCCCATCTTCCGGCCCGGACGGGGTTCGCCCTTGCCGTAGAGATGCAGCCGCGCGTCGGGATCGGCGGCGAGCGTCGCCCAGTCGAGCACCTCGTCGCCCAGGAGATTGGTCATCTCGACCGAGACCGCCGGAGTCGTGTCGCCGAGCGGCCATCCGGCCACGGCGCGGATGTGTTGCTCGAATTGGTCGACCTCGCAGCCGTCCTGGGTCCAGTGGCCGGTGTTGTGGACGCGCGGCGCGATCTCGTTGACCAGCAGCGTCCCGTCGCCGAGGTCGAACAGCTCAATCCCCATGACGCCGACATAGTCCAGCCGCCCCAGCACCTCGCCGGCGATCCGCTCGGCCTCGGCCTGCAGCGCGGGCGTGACGCGGGCCGGGGCGAAGGTGGTGCGCAGGACCCCGCCCTCGTGCACGTTCTCCGACAGCGGATAGAAGGCCGTCTGGCCGTCCCGCCCGCGCGCCGCGATGATCGACAGCTCGCGGATGAAGGCCGCCCGCGCCTCGAGGATCGAGGGCACGCCGCCCACCGACGCGAAGGCCGCCTCCGCCTCGTCGGCCGCGCGGATCCACGCCTGGCCCTTGCCGTCATAGCCCTCGCGGCGGGTCTTCAGCAGGGCGGGCAGACCAATGCGGGGCAGGGCGGGGACAATATCGGCCGCGCCGTCGATGGTCGCGAAGGCCACGGTCGGCGACTGCGCTTCATTGAGGAAACGCTTCTCGGCCACACGATCCTGCGCCACCGCCAGCGCCAACTGGCCCGGCGCGGTCGGCGCGCCCAGGCCGTTCAGCGCCTCGACGGTCGCTGCCGGCACATTTTCGAACTCGTAGGTGACCACATCGGCCAGCGCCGCCAGGCGGGCGAGGGCGGCCGGATCGTCATAGGCCGCCACGAGGGTCTCGCGGGCGACCTTCGAGGCCGGCGAGCCCGCGTCCGGCGTCAGGATGACCACGTCCAGCCCGAGCCGCGCGGCGGCCAGCGCCAGCATCCGGCCCAGCTGCCCGCCGCCGAGAATGCCGATGGTCGAACCCGGAGGCAGCGGAAAAGGCATCAGTCCTCGACCGTTTCGGCCACGGCCTCGGTCTGGCTCGCGGCATAGGCCGCCACCCGCCCGGCCAAGGCCGGATCGGACAGCGCCAGGATGCGGGCGGCCAGCAGGCCGGCGTTCTTGGCCCCCGCCGCGCCGACCGCCAGGGTCCCGACCGGAATGCCGCCCGGCATCTGGACGATCGACAGCAGCGAATCGAGGCCGTTCTGAAGCTTGCTCTCCACCGGCACGCCCAGCACCGGTAGATCGGTCATCGAGGCGGTCATGCCCGGCAGATGCGCCGCGCCTCCGGCCCCGGCGATGATCACCTGCACCCCGGCGGCCTTGGCCCCCCGGGCGAAGGCGAACATCCGGTCCGGCGTGCGATGGGCCGAGACGATCTTTGTCTCATAGGCCACGCCCAGCGCGTCGAGGCTGTCGGCGGCGTGCTTCATCGTGGGCCAGTCAGAGCGGCTGCCCATGATGATGGCGACCGGCGGGCTTGCGCTCATTTCGATGTCATCCCCTGCCCAGCCACCCGGAAATCCCTGTGCTGGAAGGTCGCGGAGTATAGGCGCCGCTTGTGACGCCGCAACCGATGCGTCAGATTCCCATACGGGTGGGTAACGCGGTATGATTCTCTCATGAAGATCGGTGGCGCACGGGCGGAGTCTTTTTCGGCGATCCGCAAGCGCGCGTTGGCGCAGGCGGGCGCCCAGGCGACGGCGTCGTCCGCCGCGCCGGTGGACAAGACCGCCTTCCTCGGCCTGTCCGAAGCGGACCTGACCCCCGCCGTCCAGGGCGCGATCAAGACGCTGCTGACCGAGGTCGAGGACCTTCGCGGCGAGGTCTCGCGCCTCAAGGGCCGCCTTCAGGAAGTCGAGGCCCTGGCCGACCGCGACGTGCTGACCCCGCTGCTCAACCGCCGTGCCTTCGTGCGTGAGCTGCACCGCATCGGCGCCTTCTCGGCCCGCTACGGCGCCCCGGCCAGCCTGGTCTATTTCGATCTCGACGGCTTCAAGAGCGTCAATGACCGCTTCGGCCACGCCGCCGGAGACGCGGCCCTGCGCGAGGTGGCCGACCGCCTGCTGGCCAATACGCGCGAGACTGACATCGTCGGACGGCTGGGCGGCGACGAATTCGCCGTCATCCTGGTCCAGGCCGACATGGAAACCGCCGGCGCGAAGGCCGAGACCCTGCGCAAGGTGATCGAGGACCAGCCGATGAACCTCGGCGACTGGTCCGCCCCGATCCGCGTCAGCTACGGCATCCGTCCGGTCGAACCCGGCATGGACCCGGAAACCGCCCTGGCCGAGGCCGACGCGGCGATGTTCGTGCGCAAGAAGGCGCGGGCCTAGGACCCGGGCGGCTACCGCGTCACATTGTGCCAGGACTCGGCGATGCCGAAGCCCTCGCGCCCGTCCATGACGAACTTCGCCAGACCCTCGTTCACGAATGTGGCCCCGCCCGGAAACGGGATCTTGGTCGGGCACATGCTCTGCACCTGGCCCTCGATCCTCACGGCGCGGCCCTTGCCGGTGCGCCCGGTCAGGGTGACGGTCTCGTGCAGGATGGAGCCGGCGCGGAAGGTCGTCTCCACCGCGACATCGTCGAAGGTGTCCATCCCCTCGCCGTCCTGGATCCAGCCCTTGCCCTTCATCGTCCCGTCGGCCCGGCGGAAACAGGCGCCGCCCAGGGAGACATCGGCCCCGAAGTTCATCGAGAACCAGAAGACAAACGGGCTGGGCGCCGCGGGGGTGGAGCCGGCCACCGGCGCGCCGCCGCCGACGCTTGATCCGCCCCAGTTGCGCGGGCCCCAGGACTTGTCCCGCACGCCGTAGCCATCGAAGGCGATCTCCTCGCCGCCGAGAGTCAGACTGCCGATCGCGTGAATGCTCTGTTCAAAGTGACCGTGCGCGCCGTTGGCGGCGTAATGCGGCTCGGTCAGCGTCTCGATGGTCACGGTCATGGAAAGATCGGCGGGGATGAACCAGCCTTCCGGCCGCTCCCTGGCAGGCGTCACCAGAATGGCTCCGTCGGCGATGTCCTGCGCCGGGCCATGGTAGGCGACCGTCCAGTGCTTGAACGGCGTCACGCAGGTCAGGGCCAGATCACCGACCTTCAGGTCGCCGTCATAGGCGGTCAGGTCCTTGCCGATGTCGCGGCGGCCATAGGTGAAGGCCACCCGCTGGCCGCCCAGATAGACGGCGTGCAGGGCGTCCGCCCAGCCGCTTCCGGGCCGGAAGCCCATGCGCGTGAACATCCCCACGCCAGACGTCGGATCGATGAAGTTGAAATAGTAGCTCTCGCTCCAGGCGCGGTCCTCGCCGGTCGGGTGCATGGCTTCGTCGGTCTTGAGGGCGGTGGACATTCGCTTCTCTCCCGGGCGCGACGACGTGTCGTGGGCCCCGTGTCATGTTTCGCGCCGGCAGCCCTGCGACTGGAACGCCGGCCCTGACCCCATAGATGGCGTTCCCCAGAGTGATGGAAGCCTCCTCCATGTCCGGGAAGGCGGCGATCCCGCCTCGGCAACCGCACTGGCGTCCGCGGGCCCGGCGCGCTACCTCCCTGCCATGGCGCGCAAGCAGAACCCGGAATTCGAGATCACCGTCGACGGGGAGCCGTATGTCTGGCGGCTGCAACGGCGGCCGCAGTGGTCGAGCGACACCAACGCCTTCCAGGGCATGGCCGTCGCCGCGCGGCATGCCGAGGGGCAGCGGGAGGCGGTGATCGAGTTTCCGGCCGGGCCACAGCCCCGCTACGGCGCCCCGATGCTCAAGCCCGAGATGATCAATCCTGACCTGGTCGCCCGGGCCATCGCCTCGGCGATCGAGGCGGGATGGGAGCCGCACTCGCGCGGCAAGACGGTCTCCATCGTCGTGGACGAGACCGGGGCCTGACGGCGCCCGCCCTCCGGCGCGGACAATTCCATCAAGTCTTTCTGTCATCCGGTGCGGGCGAAGCGGCCCCGGCCATGACGCATATCAACGCGCCGTCGTCGCAACCGCGCTCTCTGCCAGCCGTTAGCAGGCTCCAGAGACTCCAGAGGACACGCGATGATTCTTCCTACAGGCGCCACGGTGGCCGTCGTCGACGGCGGCAAGCTCGTGATGTTCCACAATGTCGGCCATGAGGTCGTGAAGCTCGAGGCGATGCCGGCGCCGGCCGTCGCCAGCGGGGGCGCGTCCGCGGGCCATCACACCAGCTCGGCCAACCCTGACCATGGCGCGCGCGAGGAAGGCGACTTCGCCGCCGGCGTCGCCGCCATGCTCAACAGCCAGGCGTTGTCGGGCAAACTCGGCGAGCTGGTGGTGATCGCCGCCCCGCGCACGCTCGGCGAGCTGCGCAAGCACTGGCACAAGGCGCTGCAGGCCAAACTGATTGGCGAGATCGCCAAGGACCTGACCGGCCAGTCGCCCGACCATATCGCCGCGGCGATCCTGGCGGCCTGACCACCGAACCGCTCCTCTCCCACCGGGGGAGGAGCGTCGTCCGGTTCTAACCCCCGCCGGCGACCGGCGGGGCCCAGTGGACCTGCGCGCCCGGGCCGAGCGGCAGGTCGAGCAGCACCCAGCCGACCGTCATGCTGATCCCGACGGCCATGAAGCAAAGCGCGTAGGGCAGCATCAGCGCCAGCAACGAGCCGACGCCCATCTGCCCGTCCCACCGGCGGCTGAACGCCAGGATCAGCGGGAAGTAGCTCATCAGCGGCGTCATGATGTTGGTGTAGCTGTCGCCCATCCGGTAGGCGGCTGTGGTCATTTCCGGGCTGATGCCGAGCAGCATGAACATCGGCACGACGACCGGCGACAGCGCGCTCCACTTCGCCGAGGCCGAGCCGATGAACAGGTCGAGGAACGACGACAGCAGCAGCACGCAGACCAGCAGGAAGGCCGCCGGGAGCGCCATGCCCTGCAGGATCTCCGCGCCGTTGATGGCGATGATCGGTCCGATCCGCGACCAGTTGAACATCGCCACGAAGTGGGCGGCGAAGAACACGAACACCAGGTAGGGCGCCATGGTCCGCACGCCGTGCTGCATCATGTCGACCACGTCGCCGGGCGACTTCACCAGGCCCGTCGCCCGTCCGAACGCCGCGCCGGTGGTGAGGAACAGCAGGAAGAAGCCGGCGATCAGCGAGGCGTACAGCGGCTGCAGCCGGGCTGCGCCCTCGGCCTCCTCGTTGATGAACGGGGTATAGCCCGGCCACAGGGCCAGGGCCGCGAAGGCGCCGACGACCAGCAGGGCGACGAGGCCCGCATGGCGCAGGCCCTTGCGCTCGTGCGGTGTGAGGTCAGTCTTGTCCAGATCGGCCTGAAGCTCGGCGTCGACCACCCCGCCCCAGGGCCCGAGCCTCGGCTCGACCACCCTGTCGGTGATGAACCAGATGATCGGCGTGAACAGCACGACGATGCCCAGGATGAAGTACCAGTTGCCCAGCGGGTTCATCGTCCAGTTCGGGTCGACGATGCGGGCGGCTTCCTGGGTGAAGCCCAGCAGCAGCACGTCGATCTGGCCCGGCATCACGTTGCCGGCGTAGCCGCCTGACACGGCCGCGAAGGCCGCGGCCAGGCCCGCCAGCGGATGTCGACCGGCGACCGCGAAGATGATCGCCGCCAACGGAATGAACACGACATAGGCCGCGTCCGAAGCGTGGTGCGAGACCATCCCGATGACCGCCACGATCGGGGTCAGCAGGCCCTTGCTGGCGTTGCGCAGGGAGGCGCGGATCAGGGCCGAGAACAGGCCGGTCCGCTCGGCGACGGCCGCGCCGATCATGATCGTCAGCACCAGACCCAGCGGCGCGAAGCCGGCGAAGGTCTTGGGCATCTCGGTGAACAGGTGGGCGATGTTCTCTTCGGAGAACAGGCTGGAGGCGCGGTAGGTCAGCACCCCGTTGGCGAGCTCGGCGTACTGCGGCGCCTTCTCGCCAGAGTAGGGCAGCGAGGCCTCCCAGCCGAGCGCCGCGCCCAGGGCCGAGACCAGCATGAGGACAAAGATCAGATAGACGAAGATCATCGTCGGATCGGGCAGCAGATTGCCCACGCGCTCGACAAGGCCCAGCAGGCCGCGCTGGCGGTCGGGTCGGGTTTCGTCGGTCATGGGCGGCGAGGCTCCGGCGCTGATACGGCCGGCCAACCTGCCGAAGTTTCCATCGGGGCGCCAGTCCCGCGCAAGCCCGGGCCGGGATCACCAGGGCTCTGACCGGGCGGTCGACGGATCACCTCATCACGGCCATCAGAACCGCCTGACCCATCCGCGAGCGGTTAGAACAGCCCTGCGCGCTGGCCGATGACGAAGGCGGCGGCGATCAGGATCAGGGCCTGAATGATCGCGCCGAACGGCGAGGGCAGGGGCAGCTTCTGTACTGCCCAGGCAATCAGGGAGGCGACGATCAGAACGATGATGGCGAAGATCAAGAGGGACATGCGCGATTTCCTGAAGCGACCCTGGTCGCGGTGCGGAAGGTAAAGCGCATGCTTGGCTGTTCTGTTCCGTCGCCAGGCCTGGGGGACATGCACTTCAGTGCGTGTCCCCTTCGGCTTCAAGCGGCGGGGACCCGTACCGAAGGCGGTACATGTCCCCGCTGGGTCAGAACACCAGCGCGCGCGCTTCCTTCACGTGCGGCAGAGCCTGGATCCGCGCCAGCAGGGCGGCGTCCGGGGCCTGGTCCACGCCGACCAGCGCGATGGCGTCCTCGTCAGCGCTGACCCGGCCGAGGTTGAAGGTGGCGATGTTCACGCCCGCCTCGCCCAGCAGCATGCCCAGCGCGCCGATGAAGCCCGGCTTGTCGAGGTTGTTGACGTACAGCATGGCCGGCGAGAAGGCCGCGTCCAGTTCCATGCCCTTGACCTCAACGATGCGCGGCGCGCCGCCGATCACCGTGCCGGCGAAAGAGCGCTTGCCCTTCTCGGTGGTGATGGTGATGCGCATCAGGCTCTCATAGACCGGGCTCTGCTCCTGGCGGCTCTCGGAAACGACGATGCCGCGCTCCTTCGCCACGGCCGGCGCCGAGACCATGTTGATCTCGGCCAGCATCGGCCGCAGCACGCCGGCGAGCGCCGCGCTGGTCATCGGCTTGACGTTCAGGGCCGAAACCTCGCCCTCATAGGCGATGTCGATGGCGGTGATGCCGAAGTCGACCATCTGGCCGGCGAAGGCGCCGATCTTCTCGGCCAGCGCCACGAAGGGCTTCAGGCGCGGGGCTTCCTCGGCCGTGATCGAGGGGCTGTTGAGGGCGTTGGTCACCGCGCCGGTCAGCAGATAGTCGCTCATCTGTTCGGCGACCTGCAGGGCGACGTTCTCCTGCGCCTCGTTGGTGCTGGCGCCCAGGTGCGGCGTGGCCACGACCTTGTCGCTGCCGAACAGCGGGTTCTCCTTGGCCGGCTCGGTGACGAACACGTCGAAGCCCGCGCCGCCGATGTGGCCGCTGTCGAGCAGTTCGCGCAGGGCGACCTCGTCGACCAGGCCGCCGCGGGCGCAGTTGACGATCAGCACACCCTTCTTCGTCTTCGCCAGCGCCTCGGCCGACAGGATGTTGCGGGTCTTGTCGGTCAGCGGGGTGTGCAGGGTGATGACGTCGGCGCGGGCGAGCAGGTCTTCCAGCTCGACCTTCTCGACACCGATCTCGATGGCCCGTTCCGGCGACAGGAACGGGTCGAAGGCGATGACCTTCATCTTCAGACCCAGCGCCCGGTCGGCGACGATCGAGCCGATGTTGCCGGCGCCGATCAGGCCCAGCGTCTTGGCGTAGAGCTCCACGCCCATGAAGCGGTTCTTCTCCCACTTGCCGGCCTGGGTGGAGGCGTCGGCGGCGGGCATCTGGCGGGCCAGGGCGAACATCATCGCGATGGCGTGCTCGGCGGTGGTGATCGAGTTGCCGAACGGCGTGTTCATCACCACGATGCCCTTGGCCGTGGCGGCGGGGATGTCGACGTTGTCCACGCCGATGCCGGCCCGGGCGATGACCTGCAGCTTGTGGGCGGCGGCGATCACGTCCTTGTCGAGCTTCGCGCCCGAGCGGATGGCGATGCCGTCGTAGTCGCCGATGACGGCGATCAGTTCGTCCTTGGTCAGGCCGGTCTTGATGTCGAAGTCGACGCCGCGGTTCTTGAAGATGTCGACGGCGGCGGGGCTGAGCTTGTCAGCGATAAGAACGCGGGGAGCCATGGGCGGATTTCCTTTGGGATGCACGGGCGCCGCATCGCGGTCCTCCCGGCTTGTCATGATGGAGAGGTTGTCCCCGGCCGGCGCGAGCGGGCCGGGGACAAGGGATCAGGCGGCGGCCAGCTCGGCGGAGACGGTCGCAAACGCCCAGTCGAGCCAGGGCGTCAGCGCCTGCACGTCGGCCGTATCGACCGTCGCGCCGCACCAGATGCGCAGGCCCGGAGGCGCCTTGGCGTAGCCGCCGATGTCGTAGGCGGCCTTTTCCTTCTCCAGGACGGACGCAAGCTTCTTGGCGAAGTCGGCCTGGACGTCTTCGGACAGGGCCGTGATCGCCGGATCCACGACCTTCAGGCAGACGGAGGTGTTGGACCGGATCGCCTTGTCTTCGGCGAGGAACGCGACCCAGGGCGTGACCGCGACCCAGTCCTCGATCGCCTTCAGATTGGCTTCCGAGCGGGCCTTCATGCCGGCGAAGCCGCCGACAGTGTCGGCCCAGGCCAGGGCGTCCAGGGCGTCCTCGACGCAGAGCAGCGAGGGGGTGTTGATCGTGGCGCCGTCGAAGATGCCGGCGTTGAGCTTGCCCTTGTCGGTCATGCGGAACAGCTTCGGCATCGGCCAGGCGGGCGTGTAGCTCTCCAGCCGGGCGACTGCGCGCGGCGACAGGATCAGCACGCCGTGGGCGGCCTCCCCGCCGAGCGCTTTCTGCCAGGAGAAGGTCACCGCATCGAGCTTGGTCCAGTCGAGGTCCTGGGCGAAGGCGGCGCTGGTGGCGTCGCAGATGACGATGCCTTCGCGGTCGGCCGAGATGAAGTCGGCGTTCGGCACGCGCACGCCGCTGGTCGTGCCGTTCCAGGTGAACACCAGGTCGGCGTCGGGACGGACCTTCGATGTGTCCGGCAGCTGGCCATAGGGGGCGTCGAGCACCTCCACGTCCGGCAGCCTGAGTTGCTTGGTGACGTCCGTGACCCAGTCCTTGCCGAAGGACTCGAAGGCCAGCAGCTGGACGGGCTTCGGCCCCAGCATCGACCACATGGCCATCTCGACGGCGCCGGTGTCGGAGCCGGGGACGATGCCGATCAGGAAGTCGGCCGGAACGCCCAGCACCTCACGGGTGCGGTCGATCGCCAGCTTCAGCTTCGCCTTGCCGGGCTTGCCGCGATGCGAGCGTCCGAGGACGGCGTCATTGAGGGATTGTGGGGTCCAGCCGGGCCTCTTGGCGCATGGGCCTGAAGAGAATTCGGGGCGCGCCGGGCGCAAAGCCGGCTTCTGCGGAGTCGTGTTCACTGCGATGTCTCCCATCCTTGCAGATGGACTGCGCTCCGTTGGGAGAGCGTGGCCCGCCGCCGAAAGAACCGATTTCGCTGCGCCGCACAAGCGGAGTTTTTCCGACGCGGCCGACAGGAACCGCTGGCGCGCCGGCGGAGAGCGCCTTACGTCCGGGCGCAATCAGGGGGAAACCGGTGACGTCACGGGCGAAGATTGACTGGGTGGTGCTGGGCGTCCTGGTGATCATCTGGGGCTCGGCCTTCGCCGGCCTGAAGATCGCGGTCGGGGGCATTCATCCGTTCTGGGTGTCAGCCTTCCGGCTCTGGGTCGCCGCCTTCACCCTGTGGATCGTCAGCGCCTCGCGCGGCGAGCAGCTGCCGCCGGTGACCTTTGATCGACAGGGCGTGTGGTTCGCCTACGCCATGCTCGGACTCGTCGGGTTCGCGGCCCCGTTCTTCATGTTCTCGACAGCGGCGACCAGCCTGCCCAGCGCGGTCAACGCCATCTGCAACGGCGCCTCGCCGGTGTTCACCGTGCTGCTGGCCCACCTGTTCCTGCACGACGAGAAGATGACCGCCCGCAAGGGGGTCGGTGTCGCCCTGGGCTTCGCCGGGCTGCTGGTGCTGGTCAGTCCCCGATTGCTGGCCGGCGTCGCGGTCGAGGCGGCGGCGCTCGGGCTCGCGATCGGCGCGGCGGCGTTCTACGCGGCGTCCAACATCATGATGCGCAAGACGCCGCAGGTCAGCTCGACGGTCGGCGCGCTGATGATGTGCCTGACCGGCGCGATCCTCGCCACGATCGGCGCGCTGGTGCTGGAGGGGCCGCCGCCGATCCCGCCGTTCTGGCCGCTGGTCGTGACCATCGTGCTGGGCGTGTTCTCAAGCGGGCTGGGCACGGTCGGCTGGGTCTGGCTGATCCAGCGGCGCGGTGCGGTGTTCACCAGCATGACGGTCTATCTGCTGCCGCTGTGGGCGACGGTGATCGGCGTGGGGCTGATGCATGAGCGTCCGGGCTGGAGCGCGTTCGCGGCCCTCGCCCTGATCCTCGGCGGAGTCGGTCTGACGACCGTGCGTCCCAAGGCGGCCGCTCAGGCGGCCTGAGACGCGGCGGCCTTGCTGCGGCGGCGCCAGGCGATCAGCGTTCCGACGAGAATGCAGGCCAGGATGCCGATGGTCACCAGGTTGTTGGCGACGGCGTAGAGGCGGTCGCGCTCGAGGCCGCTGACCAGATACCAGGCGTGCAGGCTGAACTGGCCGGCCTGGAGCAGCATCGCCGCCCCGAGCCACAGGCTGGCGTAGCGGATCGTCAGCGCCAGGAAACCCATCGCCAGCACGCCGTCCGCTGTGAGCAGGGCGCCGGAGATCGCATCCTGTTTGAGGAGATGGTGAACGCCCAGGGCGATCAGTGACGTGGCCAGCTTCAGGGCGGCGCCCAGTTGCTCAGGTCGCTCGCCTTTCCACCATGCCAAGGCGCACACCACGAAGGTGGCGCCCCAGCCGATCAGTGGAATGAGCGAGTGATACATCTCTTGCGCCTCTACACGGAGTTAGAGGCGCAAGAGAGTTAAACTATCGCAACCTTGGCCGGTCAGGAGACCTGGCGCAGGTCCTGACGATTCTTGGGCGTATCCGACTCGGGGGGCTTGTCTTCCCATCCGGTCATCTTCGTCCGCACGCCGATGCGAAGCTTCACGTCGTTGAGTTCGTTGTGCACGCTGACGATCGCGGTGCGGGCTTCCGCCAGCGCCGAGAGCGCTTCAACCAGCTTGGCGGGGGCGGCGTCGCCGACCACGGCCGAGAGGTTGAGATCCTTGCGGGCCTTGAGCAGGTCCGCCATCAGTTCCGCCGCCTCGGTCATCGCCGCGTCGAGTGCGTGCTCGGTCGCGAACAATTTCCTGGCCACGCGTTGGGCCACGAAAGCTTTTTCCACCTGAACTCTCCTTCAACTGTTACGCGAGCCGAAGGTAAACGAAACCTTAATTTCTGACTAGGTGAATAAACGGTTAAAATGTCGCGGAAGCGAAGCGTTAGGGAGATTGCGCGATAAGGGTCCTCCGAGGGGCTGTTGTTTCGCGCAGATGAGCCAGAAGACGGACACTTCCCAGACGTTGAGCCACGCGCCGTTTCAGGCGCGAATTGCGAGCGTTGCGCTGGTCACGACCGTCGCCGTGCTGGTCGCGGCCTGCGTCACTTTCATGCTCCAGCAGTGGGCGGTCTCCCGCCAGGAGACCCGGGTCGTCAATGCGGCGATGAACGTCGTGGTGGCGGAAATCGCCGCGCCGGCAGTCGCCCGCGGCGACGAGGGGCGCGCCCGGAGCGCCGTGGAGTCGATGATCGACGCCCCGGGCATCCGGTCGGCCAGCCTCATCGACAGCCGGGGCCGCATCCTTGCGGTTCACCGAGATCCCGCTTCGGGCGGCGGCCGGGAAATCACGATCCGCACGCCCGTCATACTCGACGGCAAGGCGGTCGGCACCCTGATAACCACTGTCGAGTCGCCGCGGCTTTCGGCGCTCCTGCCACGCTATCTCGCGCTGACGTTCGCGCTGTTCTTCGGTGCGGCGGGCATCGCCACGTTCGTCGCCAACACACTCGCCCGTCGCGTGATCCAACCGGTCAACAGGCTGTCCACGGCCATGGGCGAGGTGGCCGAGAGCGGCCGGTTCACGCCGGTCGCCGAGGACGCGGACGACGACCTGTTCCGCAGCCTGGCCAAGAGCTTCAACCAGCTGCTGACCAAGCTCGACGCCAATGACCGCGAGCTGCGCCAGACGATGGGCGAGCTGGTCGAGGCGCGTGACATGGCCAATGCGGCCAATGTGCTGAAGTCGCAGTTCCTGGCCAACATGAGCCACGAGATCCGCACGCCGCTGAACGGCGTGCTGGCGATGGCCGACGTGATGGCGCGGGATGATCTCGATGGCCGCCAGCGCCAGCGCCTCGGCGTGATCCGCGAGTCCGGCGAGCTGCTGCTCAGCGTCATCAACGACGTGCTCGACCTGTCCAAGATCGAAGCTGGCCGGCTGGAGCTCGCCGAGCATGACTTCTCGCTCGACGAGGCGGCCGAGACCGCGGTCAGCGCCTTCTCGGTCATGGCCGCGCAGAAGGGCCTCCGTTTCGGGATGACGGTCGATCCCGAGGTCGCCGGCTGGTGGCGCGGCGATTCCGACCGTATCCGGCAGATCCTCAGCAACCTGCTGTCCAACGCGGTGAAGTTTACGGCCGAGGGCGCGGTTGCGGCCCGGTTCTCGCGCTCCCCGTCGGGCGGGCTGCGGCTGACGGTCTCCGATACCGGCATCGGCATCGCCGGGGACAAGCTGCCGACCCTGTTCGAGAAATTCATCCAGGCCGACAACTCCACCACCCGCCGCTTTGGCGGAACGGGTCTGGGTCTGGCGATCTGCCGCGAATTGACCCAGCTGATGGGCGGGGCGGTATTCGCGCGCAGCATCGAGGGCGAAGGCTCGACCTTCACCGTCGACCTGCCGCTGCACCGCGCGGCGATGCCGGCGGAGCAGGCCGCCCCGATCTCGGCGCTCGACGCGCTGGAGGAGCGCAAGCTGCGAATCCTGGCGGCGGAGGACAACGCCACCAACCAGAAGGTTCTGCAGGCGGTGATGGAGCCGCTGGATGTCCACCTGCATATCGTCCCGGACGGCAAGCAGGCGGTCGAGGCCTGGCGCGAGGGCGGGTTCGACCTGATCCTGATGGACGTCCAGATGCCGGTCATGGACGGCGTCGAGGCGGCGCGGGCCATCCGCGCGGCTGAGGCCGCCCAAGGCGGCGCGCGCATCCCGATCCTCGCCCTGACCGCCAACGCCCTCGTGCATCAGGTGGAGTCCTATATGGCGGCGGGCATGGACGGCCATGTCTCCAAGCCGATCGAGCTGACCCGTCTGTACGAGGCGATCGAAACCGCGCTCGCCAACGCCGCGGTCGCCAGGGCCGAAGCCGCCGCCGCCTGAGACCTTCCGGAATCTGAACGGAAGACAACGAGCGCGTCAGAACCGTTTCAGGTCCCACGTGTTTCTCTAGCTCATGGTCGTCGACAAGGCGGCGTGAGCGAAGAGGAAGTTCGATATGAAAAAGTTTCTGATCCCGCTGCTGGCCGCAACCGCCCTGGCCGGCGCCGCCGTCCCCGCCGCCGCCGCGCCGTGGATGAACATCAATCAGCGTCAGGCCCAGCTCGACCAGCGCATCGACGTCGGCGTTCGCAACGGTTCGCTGACCCGCCGCGAGGCCCTCAATCTGCGCGCCGAGTTCCAGGACATCGCCCGTCTCGAGTACCGCTATCGCCGGACCGGCGGTCTGCAGACCTGGGAACGCCGTGACCTGGATCGTCGCTTCGACATCCTGAGCGCCAAGATCCGCTACGAGCGCCGTGACCGCGATGACCGTGGTCCGCACCCCCGCCCGGGTCCCGGTTTCGACAGCGACCGCGACGGTCACCCCGATCGTTACGACCGGTTCCCGCACAACCCGCGCCGCTGGTAGGCTCCCCCCGGACCAGCACTAGCGCGAAGGAACGCCCCGGCTTCTCCCCGAGCCGGGGCGTTTTCCTGTGGTCAGAGCCGCAGCAGGCTCTCGATCACCGTGACCGCCTGGCCGCGCAGCAGCACCCGATCGCCGCGATGCTCGCAGTTCAGGTCGCCGCCCCGGCCCGGATAGGCCTGGTGGAAGTTCAGCTCGGCGCGGCCCAGCTTGCCGGCGAACAGCGGCGAGAGGATGCAGTGCGCCGAGCCCGTCGCCGGGTCTTCGGGAATCCCCGACCCAGGGGCGAAGAAGCGGCTGACGACATCATGGCCCGACCCCGGATCGGCGAGGGCCGCGACCGAGATGTTTCCGCGCCCGCCGGTGGCCTCGCCGACGATCTTCTCGATGGCCGCCAGATCGGGCGTCAGGCCGCGCACCGCCGCCTCACTGTCGAACACCGCCACCAGATAGCTCGCGGCCCAGACCTCGGCCGGCGTCGCGCCCAGCGCCTCGACGAGGCCGGCCGGAATCGCGGTCTGTTTCGGCGGATTGGCGGGGAAGTCCATTTCATAGCCGTCGGCGCGCCGCCGCACGGTCAGCGGTCCGGACAGCGTGTCAAAGGTGATCATGTCCGCGGCAACGCCGAGCTCGGCGAACAGCACATGGGCTGCGGCCAGGGTCGCGTGACCGCACAGCGGCACTTCCAGCGCCGGCGTGAACCAGCGCAGGCCGAACCGGGCCGGGTCTTCCGTGGTCAGCAGATACGCCGTCTCGGCCTGGTTGTTCTCCGCCGCCAGCGCCTGCATCCAGGCCGTGTCGCGCCAGGCCGCCTGGGGCTCGACCACGCAGGCGGGATTGCCCTTGAAGGGGGCGGCGGCGAAGGCGTCGACTGTCCATTGGCGCATGTGCGGAGTTCCCGGGTAACGGCGAAACGCGATAGGTGGGTGACATGACCTTTGAACTCAATGCCGGCAAGCTGCTCGGGATGTTCGCACCGCTCTGGCTGCTGCTCGGGGTTTCGCTGGCGGTGAACCCGGAGCCCTGGCGCGACGCCCCCTGGAGCTTCGCCTGGGTGGCGATGACGCCGCTGGCGGCGACGGGCCTGCTCTGGCTGTTCGGTCGGCGGCGCTGGCGTCTGGAACTGACGCCCAAAGCCATGATCCACCACACGCTCGGCCGCACGGAGGCGTTCGAGTGGTCGCGCATGGGGCCGATCGGCGTTGATGCCGTGCCGGGGCTCGACCTCGTCACGCCCTCGACCCTGCATTTCGCCTACGCCGGCGAGGGCGTGGAAGGGATGGTCGGCAAGGTGATCGGTCGGCGGCTGCTCACGGTGTTCGGCGATGGCGGGGCGAGGCGACTGGTGCGGCACATCGAGGACTACCGGCGGCTGCACGCCCCGGCTCAGACCCCGACGATCTGAACCTCCGGCCAGCGGGTCCGGGCCGAGGTGGTGGTCTTCTCCCAGCCCTTCGCCAGCGGCCGGTGCGGATTGGGCCGCAGCGTCATGGCGAACACGTCCTCCAGCCCGAACGGCGCGGCGATGGTCAGGCTGTCGTCGGCCTCCAGACGCACGCCCACGCCGAAGGCCGGCGCGACGAACCGGCTCAGGGCCTCGGTGCTGCTCGACAGCGGTTCGTAGGGTTCGCCGAAGTGGTCCTCGAACCACAGATGCACCCGCGCCTGGTTGCGCACCTCGACCAGCGCATCCAGCGGCGGCGGGAACAGCGCCGCGGCGCGCTTGATGAACACGTCCTCGGCGTCCCAGCTGGTGTCGGGATCGAAATAGACCAGGTCGTAGTCGCGCACGCCGTAGTCCGGCTCGCGGCCCGTCACATGGTTCCACACCCGCTGATAGACCGCGCCGGAGACGATCAGCCAGTCGGGCAGGGCGAGATCGCGGGCCAGGGTCATCACCGTCATAATCGACGGCGAGGCGCGGAGGATGTCCTCCAGCTGTTGTTCGAGTGTGCGGCTCATCGATATTGCGTCCTTCGAGACGCCTGCTGCGCAGGCTCCTCAGGATGACGAACGGGGAGGGCGGCAACACTATTCGTCATGGTGAGGAGCGGCGAAGCCGCGTCTCGAACCACGCATTGCATAAGCAGCGTCATTATCCCCTCATCGGCCAGGCGTGATCGAGCGGCCCGTGCCCGGCGCCGAACCCCGGCGCGTGCAGCATGGCCTCGTGGACATAGTTCCAGGCCCGGGCCACGGCTGAGGTAAGGTCCAGCCCCTGGGCCAGTCCGGCCGCGCAGGCGCTGGCCAGGGTGCAGCCGGTGCCGTGGGTGTGGCGCGTGTCGATCCGCTCGCCCTCGAACATCGTCTCTCCGGCGGCGGTCATCAGGACATCGGCGACGCGGTCGCCGGGCACATGGCCGCCCTTCATCAGGACCGCCTGCGCGCCCATCGCCAGCAGGGCCTCGCCCGCGCGGCGCTGGCCGTCGAGATCATGCACCGGCAAGCCGGTCAGCGCCTCGGCCTCCGGCGCATTGGGGGTCAGCAGGCGCGCGCGCGGGACCAGCAGGGTCCGCACCGCCTCGACCGCGGTGCTCGCCAGCAGCGAGGCGCCGCCCTTGGCGATCATCACCGGATCGATGACCGCGGGGATGCCTGTCGCGCCGTCCAGCAGGCGCGCGACCAGCGCGACGGTGGCGACGTCGCCGAGCATCCCGGTCTTGATCGCGTCGGCGCCGATGTCGTCGAGCACGGCCCGCGCCTGGGCCTCGATGATGTCGATGGGGATTGCGTGCACGCCGGTGACGCCGAGGGTGTTCTGGACGGTGACGGCGGTGATCGCCGTGGACGCATAGCCGCCCAGCGCCGTGACCGTCTTGATATCCGCCTGGATGCCCGCTCCGCCCCCGCTGTCGGATCCGGCGATGATCAGCACGCGGCCGCGGGGGGAATCAGGAGCAGGCATGAGGCGGTTGTAGCCTCGCGCGGCGACGGCCGGGAGTCCGTCTGTCCAACCGATCTCCGACGGGACGCCGCAGGCTCCGGGGTGAGCGTCCGTCTGACGCCCTACAGCACCCATCCCCCGTCCGTATCCCCTCCGCCGGTGTAGAGGTTGGCGGTGGTGGCGGTGATGTTGCCGTTGATCTCGACGATCAGGTCGGCCTTGCGGTCGCCATCGACGTCGAGGGACAGGATGCTCTTGCCGCCGCTGAGCTTCAGCGTCGCCTGGCCGGCCAAGCCGGTGAAGTTGGCGACGAACGTGAACGCCTGGTCGCCGCCGAGGAGGGCGTTGGCGTCGACCCCGCTGAGGTCGATCCGGTCGTTGGCGGCGAAGCTGAGGTCAAGGATCTGGTCCTTGTCCGCCGTCAGCCCGAACCCGGGGCCGGTGCGACGGATGTCCAGATCGGTAAAGGCGAAGGTGTCGGCGTTCGCGCCGCCGGTCAGCCGGTCCTGGCCCGCGCCGCCGAACAGGAAGTCGTTGTCCTGGCCGCCATCGAGGGTGTCGGCGCCGTTGCCGCCATAGAGGGAATCCCCGCCCGCCAGGCCGATGAGCACATCGGCGCCGTCGTTGCCGATGAGGGTATTGCCGTTGGCGTTGCCGTTGAGGGTGTTGGCCTGCGCATTGCCCTCGCCGACCACGCCGCCGGTCAGGGTCAGGCTCTCGATGTTGGCCGACAGGGTGTAGCTGACGGACGACGTGACACTGTCGGTCCCGGCGCCGGCAGCTTCGGTGATCGCGTCGTCGGCGTCATCGACGACATAGCTGTCGTTGCCCATTCCGCCCGCCATGACGTCCGCGCCCGCGCCGCCGTCGAGCGAGTCGCTGCCGGGGCCGCCGTTGAGCGTGTCGATCCCGGCGCCGCCGCTGAGGATGTCGTTCTGGGTGTCGCCATTCAGGGTATCGTCATCGTCGCCGCCATTCAGGACATCGTCCCCGCCGCCGCCGTTCAGGGTGTCGTTTCCGGCCAGGCCATTGAGGGTGTTGGCGACGCTGTTGCCGGTGATGACGTTGGCCAGTTCGTTGCCGGTCCCGGTCAGGGTCCCGCCGTTGCCGAGCGTCAGGTTCTCGATGGCCGCCGCGAGGGTCCAGTTGATCCGGCTGATCACCAGGTCGACGCCGTCGCCGCCGGTCTCGTCGGTGATGTCGCCGGCGTTGTCGACGACATAGGTGTCGTTGCCCAGTCCGCCCCGCATCGTGTCTGCGCCGAGGCCGCCCTTGATGTAGTCGTCGCCGTCGCCGGCATCGATGACGTCATCGCCCTCGCCGCCGTCGATGGTGTCGTTCCCCGCGCCGGCGTCGACCGTGTCGGCGCCCGCCTGGGCGTTGATCGAATCGTTGCCGCCCGTCCCGGTAAGGGTGTCGTCGCCGGGCGAAGGGGTGGTCGAGCCGCTCTCCGCGGTCGGCTCGATCGGCACCACCAGCGAGGTCGAGTCCGTGCCGCCGGCGCCATCATCGGCCGCCAGCGTGACGGTCGCCGAGGCCGGCGGGGTGTCGGTGTCGGCCAGGAATATGACGGTGCTGGTCGCATCGGTGTTGAGCAGGGCGGCGATCTGCGCCGCGGTTCCGGTGAGCGTCACACTGGCCGTCCCCGAGCCGGAGACCGACGCGCCGCTGGTTCCGGCGGTGACCGTGAGCAGACCGTAGGTCGTCGACAGGGTGACGGTCAGAATGTCGCCGGCGTCGGGATCGGTGATGGTGAAGCCGGCGTTCTTCAGGTTCGCCGGAATCTGTTCGACAGCCGTCGGCGAGCCGAGGTTGAAGACCTGCGCCCGGACCGCCAGGTCCGAGTCGTCCGGAAGGGTCAGACTTTCGTCCCGCCAGGTGATCACGAATCCGCCGTTGGACAGGGCGGTGATCTCCGGGATGCTCTGATCGCCCGTCGTCAGCGTGTTGACGAGGATCTCCGTTCCCAGCGTCGATCCGTCAGCGTTGAAGACCTGCGCCCGGATGGCGGAGAAGCTCGTGTCGCCGCCGCTTGCGCTGTCGTCCTGCCAGGTGATCACAAACCGGCCGTTGGCCAGGGCGGTGACCTGTTGCGATTGCTGGTTGCCCGCCGTGGTCGTGTTGACGAGGATTTCGGTCCCTACCTTCGTCCCGTCGGACTGGAAGACCTGCGCATACACCGCGATGCCGGACTGATCCGGCCCGAACGCGCCGAAGTGCCCCCAGCTGACGACGAACCCGCCGTTTGAGAGGGCGGTGATCACCGGGGACGACTGGGTGCCGCCCGTCGTCGTGTTGACGAGGATCTCGCTTCCGCTGGCGGCGCCGGCGGCCGTGAAGACCTGCGCCCGGACGGCTCCGTTGCTCGTGTCCGGCGCCGTGTTGCTCGGGTCGTACCAGGTGACCACGAACCCGCCGCCGGAAAGGGCGGTAATCTGGGGCGAGGACTGATTGGCGGTGATCGCCGTATTGACGAGGATCTCGCCGCCGACCGTCGCGCCGCCCGCCGTAAACACCTGCGCCCGGACAGCGGAGCCGTCCGTATCGGGGGCTGTCCGGCTGGAGTCCTGCCAGGTGATCACGAACCCGCCGTTCTGCAGGGCGGTGATCTTGGGGAAGGTCTGGCTCAGCGCCGTGGCGGTGTTGACCAGGATTTCGGACCCGATCATCGCACCGGCGGCGCTGAACACCTGCGCCCTGACGGCGCCGCCGTCCGTGTCGGGGGCGGTGTTGCTGCCGTCGCGCCAGGTGACCACGAATCCGCCGCCGACGAGGGCGGTGATCTGGGGGATGCTCTGGCTGCCAGAGGTGGTCGAATTGACGAGAATTTCGCTCCCGACCGTCGCCCCGGCGGCGTCGAAGACCTGGGCCCGGATGGCCTGACCGCTGGTATCGCCGCCGGTGGCGCTGGCGTCCGTCCAGGTGATCACGAACCCGCCGTTGGTCAGGGCCTTGATCTGTTGGCTGTTCTGGGCGCCCGCCGTGGCGGTGTTGACGAGGATCTCGGTCCCGACCGTCTGCCCGCCGGCCGTAAAGACCTGCGCCCTGACAGCGTGGCCGCTGGCGTCGCCGCCGCTGCCGCTGCCGTCGGTCCAGGTGATGACGAACCCGCCGTTGGACAGGGTGGTGATCTTCGGCACGTACTGAATGCCTGTCGTGGCGGTGTTGACTAGGATTTCCCCGCCCGTCCGGACGACGACAGTCTCCACGTTCACGCTCGGCCCGCCCGTGCCGGCGAAGCGCTGGGGTTGCTCGCCGCCCTTCGGGTCCGAAATGAGCGCCCCGGCTGTGAAGGCGGCAGCGGGAGACAAGGCCCCGTCTGCAGGGAGCCCGGCGTTCAGACCGCGTCGGTCCGTGTCAGAGCCAATGACTGCAAAGGCGAAATCCGCCCCAAAATCCGCGCGACGCACAAGCCACTCCGATCCTGGGCGCAAGCGCCCGCAAAGCCTGATGCCGGGAACGGGGCGACGGGGCCCGCACGATCGCGCGCCCGATGTCCGCCCCCAGGCAAAGGACACTGCTTCAATTCTGGCTTGGCCTTCGACGACCTTGCAACATCGCCGACGCCGATTCAGCGATTGCTGTTACCCGAACTGTGGAATCCGCGGCCGCGGAAGGCGTGCGACCGATGCCGGCAGGCGTTGATGGATTGCCAACCGGCCTGTCGCCCCCTCAAATCCGGAGACGTCGTTCCGAAGGATCCCGTCCCGCATGACCCGCAAGCCCAACGTCATCATCATCATGGCCGACGATCTCGGCTACGGGGACCTCGGCTGCGACGGCGGGACGATCATCCGCACGCCGAACCTCGACCGGATGGCCGCGGAGGGGACGCGGTTCAGCGACTTCTACGCCAGCGCCAACCTTTGCACGCCGTCGCGGGCGGGCCTGCTGACGGGGCGCTATCCGGTGCGGATGAACCTTGCGCATGAGGTCATCCAGTCGCCCGAGGATCGCGGCCTGCCGCTCAGCGAGCTGACCATCCCCAAGGCGCTGAAGCCGCTCGGTTACGCCACCGCCCTGATCGGCAAGTGGCACCTCGGCCATCGCGGGCAGTACTGGCCGCCCAATGTGCACGGCTTCGATGTCTTCAAGGGCCTGCCCTACAGCCACGACATGCAGCCGCTGGCCTACTACGAGAAGGATGGCGAGGCGCCGCTGACCGAGAGCCCGGTCGACTTCCCCAAGCTGACCCAGACCTTCTTCGAGGAGACCCTGGCCTTCGCCGAAGCCAACCGCGACCGGCCGTTCTTCGCCCTGCTGGCCCTGACCGCGCCGCATGTGCCGCTGATCCGCAATGACGACGCGGCCTGGGACTCCCCCGCGGGCGCCTATGGCGATGTGGTCGAGGAGGTCGACCGCAACGTCGGCCTGCTGCTGGACCGGCTGAAGGCGCTGGGTCTGGACGACGACACCCTGGTGATCTTCACCTCGGACAACGGCCCCTGGTTCGAGGGCTCGTCCGGGCCGTTCCGCGACCGCAAGGGCGGGGCGGGCTTCGACGGCGGCTATCGCGTGCCGTTCATCCTGCGCCAGCCGGGAACCGTGCCCGCGGGCGTGGTCACCGACGCCATCGCCAGCAACCTCGACCTGCTGCCGACCCTGACGCGGCTGGCCGGCGGGACCCTCCCGGCGGATCTGGAGCTGGACGGCGCGGACATCGCCGACGTGATCCTGACCGGCGCCGCCTCGCCGCACGACCAGATCCTGCTGTTCGACAACACCAAGGTCGCGGCGATCCGCACCCCGGACTGGAAGTTCGTCACCCGGGTCAACACCCGCGTCTGGCACATCAATCTGGGGCGCTTCAACTACCCGCTGCTGTTCGATATCCGCCGCGATCCCGGCGAGAACTACAGCGTCGCCTCACTGCATCCTGATGTCGTCAGCGACCTGAAGGCCCGCCACAAGGCCGCGCGGGACAAGTACGAGACGATGGTCGACCTGTTCCCGCCCTGGGTCCGCCCCTCGATCGCCGACTGGCATCCGGACTAGGGCCTGCCCTCTACAGCACCCAGCCCCCGTTCACATCGCCGGCGCCGGTGTAGAGGTTCAACTGCGAGGCGGTGAGGTTGCCGTTGATCTCGACGATCAGGTCAGCCTTCTTGTCGCCGTCGACGTCGAGCGACAGGACGCTCCGTCCGCCGACAAACTTCAGGGTGGCCTGTCCGGCGACGCCGCTGAAGTAGCTGGCGAACTTGAAAGCCTGGTCGTTGGCCAGATTGACGTTGGCGTCGATGGCCGAAAGGTCGATCCCCTCGCCGGCGGCAAAGTTTACGTCGAGGATCTGGTCCTTGTCGGCAACCAGCCCGAACCCGGGCCCGGTGCGGCGGATGTCGGCGTTGGTGAACACGAATGTGTCGACGCCCGTCCCGCCGGTAAGGCGGTCCTGTCCCGCGCCGCCGGAGAGGCTGTCGTTGTCGGCCCCGCCGTCGAGGGCGTCGGCGCCGTTTCCGCCCAGCAGGCTGTCGTTGCCCGCCAGACCGTTCAGGATGTCCGCTCCGTCGCCGCCGTTGAGGACGTTCGCGCCGCCATTGCCGGTCAGGGTGTTGGCGAGCGTGTTCCCCGTCCCGTTGAGATCGTCCGACCCTGTCAGGGTCAGGCTTTCGACCTCGGCGGTCAGGCTGTAGCCGATGGAGGCGGATACCGTGTCGGTTCCGGCGCCCCCGCCTTCGGTGACCGTATCGCCGGCGTCGTCGACGACATAGCTGTCGTTGCCCGCCCCGCCGGACATGACGTCCGCGCCGGCGCCGCCGTCGAGCACGTCGCTTCCGGCCCCGCCGTTCAGCGTATCAGCGCCTGCGCCGCCGTTGAGCGTGTCGTTCTGGGTGTCCCCGTTCAGGGTGTCGGCATCGTCGCCGCCGTTGAGGACATCGTCGCCGCCGCCGCCGTTGAGCGTGTCATTGCCCGCCCCGCCGTTCAGGGTGTTGGCGACGCTGTTTCCGGTGATCACGTTGGCCAGGGCGTTGCCCGTGCCGCTGATCGTCCCGCCGTTGCCGAGGTTGAGGTTTTCGATCCCTGCCCCCAGGGTCCAGCTGATCCGGCTGATCACCAGATCGATGCCGTCGCCGCCGGTTTCGTCCGTCGTGTCGCCGGCGTCGTCGATGACATAGGTGTCGTTGCCGAGGCCGCCCAGCAGGGTGTCGGCGCCCAGCCCGCCCTTGAGGTAGTCGTCGCCGTCGCCGCCGTTGATGATGTCGTCGCCGGCGCCGCCGTCGATAAGGTCATTGCCGGCCCCGCCTGACGGCAGGGTGGCGACGAAAATGTCGCCCACGGCGTTGGTGTCGCCGGCGACAATGTTGGTCGCACCGGAGGCATAGGCGATCTTTGAAGCGTCCGCGGCGATATCCGTGGCGCCCACATCAGCGCCGGTCGGTTCGCTCCCGTCGTGGGTAAGGGACAGGCGGGTGATGGCGCCGGTGGTGAGGTTTTTCAGATAGATGTCATCGCGACCATTCGTGTCGCCGGCCACCAGGTTGGTCGCCGAACTGCGGAAGATGATCGAGCCGCCGTCGCTGGTGAACCGCGGGTTCTGCGACGAGCCGTCTGCCAGACCCCCGCCCGCGTCGGTCGAGACCAGCGTCACAACGCCGGTCGCCAGATCCACCACGAAGATGTCCTGCCGCCCGTTGGTGTCGCCGGCCACCAGATTTGACGCGTTGCTCTGGAACGCGACCTTTGTCCCGTCCGCCGAGATCACCGGGTTGACGGACAGGTTGTCGCCGATCGTTCCCCCGACGGACTTGGACACCAGGGTCATGGCGCCGGTGGTCAGGTTCTTTACGAAGATGTCGCTGGTGCCGTTGGTGTCCCCGGCGACCAGCGCGGAACTGAAGCTGGATATGACCGCGAGCGTACCGTCGGCCGAGAGGCCGCCGCCCTGGTTCGGCGTCGTACCGCCGACGTTTCCAAACGCCCCGGCCGCCGAGGTCGAGACCGCCGTGATCGCGCCGGTGACGAGGTCCTTCAGGAACACATCATTGGAGACATTGGAGTCGCCCGAGACCCAGTTGGTGGAGGCGCTCGCGAAGAGCACCTTCGTGCCGTCAGCGGAAAACGAGCCGGCGAAGCTGTTTCCGTTCCCCTGGGCGCTGGAGGAATCGATCGAAACCAGCGTCACGGCCCCGGTCACCAGATCCTTGATGAAGGTGTCGTTCACGCCATTGGCGTCACCGGCAACCAGGTTCGACGCCGAAGACGTGAACATCACCTTCGTGCCGTCGGGAGAGAAGACGGGCGTGCCGCTGTTTCCATTGCCCAGAGACCCGTCCGCGGCCGTGGAGATCAGCGTCACTGCGCCGGTGGCCAGATTGACGACGAAGATGTCGGTGACGCCGTTGGTGTCGCCCGCGACCAGATTGTTCGCCGCGCTCGAAAACACGACCATGGTCGCGTCGGGCGACAGTTTCGGACTCGTCGAGGCGCCATTCCCCTCGGCGCCGCTGCTGTCGGTCGATACGCGGGTCACGGTCAGGGAGCCGCCGCCGCCCCCGCCGCCGGTGTCGCCGGTCAGGGTGTCCGCGCCGTCGCCGCCACTGATGATGTCATCACCGCCGGTTCCCGTGAGGGTGTCGTCGCCCGTTGTGCCTGTGACCGTCGCCATGCCCGCCCCGTAACAAGGTTCGTTAAGACTTTGGTCAGCCCTCTCCCGGGCCGTCAAGCAGCGGCCTGTTCCCGCGCTCACCGACGCTCACCCCGGGTTGAATCCCGCGTCAGAACGGCGATCGGTGCGCGGAATGGGCGCAGGCCGGGCCGCGGCAGGCTGAAGGAGGATGCCAGGATTGCGCTGATCTCCGGCGCTACAGCGCCGCCGCGATCCTCAGCGCCTGGACCGTCTCGCGCACGTCATGCACCCGGACGGCCGCCACGCCGGCCCGGGCGCCCGCCAGCGCGGCAGCCAGCGAGCCTCCCAGGCGGTCGCCCGCGTCCGTCGCCGTCGGGTCCAGCGCGGCGATGAACCGTTTGCGGCTGGCGCCGAGCAACACGGGGAAGCCCAGCGCTACAAAGCGGGGCAGGGCGCGCAGCAGGGCGAGGTTGTGCTCCAGGGTCTTGCCGAAGCCGATGCCGGGGTCGAGCCACAGCCTGTCGCGCGCCACACCGGCGGCCAGGGCGACCTCGACGCGGGCCAGCAGGAAGGCCTCGACCTCGGCGACCACGTCGTCATAGCGGGGCGCGTCCTGCATCGTGCCGGGCTCGCCCAGCATGTGCATCAGCACCACCTCGCAGCCGAGCGCGGCGGCGACATCCGGCGCATCGGGGGCGCCGCGCAGGGCTGTCACGTCGTTCCAGAGCGTCGCCCCGGCCGCCACGGCCGCGCGGGCCACGGCGGGCTTGAAGGTGTCGATGGAGATCGGCGCGGCGCTCTCCGTCCGGATCGCCGTGATCAGGGGGATGACCCGCTCCAGCTCCTCGGCCTGCGGCACCGGCGTGGCGCCGGGCCGCGTGGACTCGCCGCCGATGTCGAGGATGTCGGCCCCCTCGGCGATCAGCCGGCGGGCATGGGCCAGCGCCGCGTCCGGCGCCACAAAGCGTCCACCGTCGGAGAAGCTGTCGGGGGTCGCGTTGACGATCCCCATGACGCGCGCCGTCGGCCCGGCCATGGCCGCCGCTCCCTTCAGGCTACCAGTCGATGAAGACAGCGAAGTCGGCCAGCATGTCGGTCCAGATGGCGAAGTCGTCGTTCAGCCCGGCCATCGTGCGGCCGGCGTCCAGATTGACGTCGAACTCGACATAGGGGTCCATCTCGTCGTCGAGATAGGTCTTCAGATAGCGGTGCTTCTTGTTCCACTCGTTGGCCTTCGCGAGCGTCATGCCGTCGCCGAGGTCAAAGCCGGACGAGAACTGCAGCGCCCGGCAGCGGTCGTTCTTGCAGTCGTAGAACAGCACCGTGAAATTGACCCCGCCCGAAGCGCTGCGGATCATCGGGTCACCGGTCTTGTCCCTGGAGAGCTCGGCCTTGTAGCCCGCACCCTGCAGCCAGGCGGCGACTTCCGGGCCGGTCATGCCGTCTTTGTTGATCAGGTCGCCTGCGGCCGCGCCTGTCCCGCCGGCGAGACTGAGAGTCACCGCGGCGGCGAGCGCCATGATTGTCGATTTCACCTGCAACACCTCTGCACCTCGCCTCGAAACGCGGGGTGGACGCTAGGCCCACTCCCGCGTCTCGCCAAGGGCGGAACGGCGCCGGCTCAGGCCGTCACGCCGCCGGGACGGGGCGACAGCGGCACCGAGGCGCTCGGACCGCTCGGGCGCTTCTGCTCGGGCTCGTCGCGGTTGGGCATCACGCCCTTGAGGACGTTGGTGATTTCCTCGCCGCTGAGGGTCTCGAACTCCAGCAGGGCCTTGGCGACCTTGTGCAGGTCTTCCAGCCGCTCGGTCAGGATCCGGCGAGCCTCGTCGAGGCCCTCCTGCACCAGACGCTTGACCTCGCTGTCGATCAGCCGGGCGGTCTCTTCCGAGACGTTCTGGGTGCGGGCGACCGAATGGCCGAGGAACACCTCTTCCTGGTTGTCGCCATAGGCCACGGTGCCGAGCTTGTCGGAGTAGCCCCACTGGGTGACCATCGCCCGGGCCAGACCCGTGGCGGCCTTGATGTCGCTGCTGGCGCCGGAGGTGATGTTCTCCTTGCCGAAGATCAGCTCCTCGGCGACGCGGCCGGCCATCATGATCGCCAGGCGGCTGGTCATCTGGGCGTATTTCATCGAGTAGCGGTCGCCTTCCGGCAGCTGCATGACCATGCCCAGCGCCCGGCCGCGCGGGACGATCGTCGCCTTGTGCACGGGGTCGGCGCTCGGGACGAGCATCGCCACCAGGGCGTGGCCGCCCTCGTGATAGGCGGTCAGCTTCTTCTCTTCCTCGTTCATCGCCATCGACCGGCGCTCGGCGCCCATCATGACCTTGTCCTTGGCCATCTCGAAGTCGTCGTGGGTGACCATGCGGCGGTTCTTGCGCGCGGCCAGCAGGGCGCCTTCGTTGACCAGGTTGGCGAGGTCCGCGCCGGAGAAGCCGGGGGTGCCGCGCGCCAGGGTGCGGACGTCGACGTCAGCGGCCAGCGGCACGTTGCGCATGTGCACGCGCAGGATCTTCTCGCGGCCGGTGACGTCGGGGTTGGGCACCACGACCTGGCGGTCGAAGCGGCCCGGACGCAGCAGGGCCGGGTCCAGCACGTCGGGACGGTTGGTCGCGGCGATCAGGATGATGCCTTCGTTGGCCTCGAAGCCGTCCATCTCGACCAGCAACTGGTTGAGGGTCTGTTCGCGCTCGTCGTTGCCGCCGCCCACGCCGGCGCCGCGATGGCGGCCGACGGCGTCGATTTCATCGATGAAGATGATGCAGGGCGCGTTCTTTTTGGCCTGTTCGAACATGTCGCGGACGCGGCTGGCGCCGACGCCGACGAACATTTCCACGAAGTCCGAGCCGGAAATGGTGAAGAAGGGCACGCCCGCCTCGCCGGCGATGGCGCGCGCGAGCAGCGTCTTGCCGGTGCCCGGAGGGCCCACCAGCAGCGCGCCTTTGGGGATCTTGCCGCCGAGACGCTGGAACTTGCTGGGATCCTTCAGGAAGTCGACGATCTCGGTCAGGTCGTCCTTGGCCTCCTCGACCCCGGCGACGTCCTCGAAGGTGATCTTGTTCTTGTTCTCGGTCAGCAGCCGGGCCTTGGACTTGCCAAAGCCCATGGCGCCCCGGGCGCCGCCCTGCATCTGGCGCATGAAGAACACCCAGACCGCGATCAGCAGCAGGATCGGGAAGGCCTGGATCAGGATGCTGACCAGCAGGTTCCGTTCGCCCGTCTTGAAGGTGATCTTGACGCCTCGCGCCTCCATCCGCTTGACCAGATCGGCGGAGTCGGTGGGGGCGACCACGGTGTAGGGCTTGCCCTCGGCGCCGGTGACCTCGACGTTCGCGCCGCGGAACACGGCCGATTTGACCGAGCCTGAGTCCACCTGGTTCAAAAGCGTGGAGTAGGCGACCTCGGTCGGCGCCGTCGCGCCGGTCGTCCCACCGGGCCGCACGACCATGCTCCAGACGCCGGCGGCGATAATGACGACGACCGCCCAGATGGCCAGGTTCCGCAGGTTCATTCGCTCAGACTTCCTGTTCTTACCAACCCCCTAGATAGGACGGCCGGGCCGGTTTCGCCACGCGCGCGATTCGTCACGGGGCAGGTTCGCTCTCTACGCGCCCTGTGGCCGCCTCGAAACGGGGCAATGCCAGCGCACGGACGCGCGTTGAAGACCGCTCTGCAAGGATCGGGCAACTCACGACGCCATCGGCGTCAAAAATCAGCGGCAGGGTCGGGCGGGCGGCCGGGGGCAGGGTCTTCAGCCGGCTTTGCTGCGACCGGGGCAGCCGCGAGGCCTCGCCGGCCAGCATCCGCACCTTCAGGCCGGGCCGGCTGGCGACCAGTTCGAACCGGCCGTCCCAGACGACAGCGCGGCCCGGCGGCAGGTCCATCGCCGGCGGCGGGCGGCGCGTGAACTCCCCGGCCTCGCGCATGACGCGGATCTCGGTCCAGTCGACGTCGATCCGCGCCCCGGCCAGGCTGGCGACGAACGGATCGCCGCGCCGCAGGCCGTCAATGATCCGCGACAGGCTCTCCCCGCGCGGCGGCCGGTCGGTGCCCGCGGCGCACAACGCTGCCGCGGCGATCTCGCGGGGCGAGGCGGTGCGAGGCAGCGTCAGTCCTCCCCACGATGTGGGGAGGGGGACCATGCGGAGCATGGTGGAGGGGTCGGCGGCGGTCTGTCCCGAGAGACCGGAATTCAGGAGGGGGCCGCTGGCGTTCGCGCCGCCCCCTCCACCGCTCTCCGAGCGGTCCCCCTCCCCTCTGCGAGGGGAGGATTGCAGATGCCGCGCGCGCGCCCTTGCAAACCGGACATCCTCATTCGCCGGGTCGTCGATCCAGGTCTCGCCGGCGCCCTGCAGAAAGTCCCGCAGCGCAGCGCGCGAAACGCCGAGCAGCGGCCGCAGGATGAACACGTCCCGTCCCTCGGGCCAGGCCGGGGAGGGCGCCCACTCCCGCGCATCCGGCACGGTCGAGCCGTCGGCGCGCATGGCGGCGGACTCGGTCAGGTCGTCGGCCGTATGGCCCATCAGCAGGACCTTCGCGCCGGCCTCGCGCGCCGCATCCGCCAGCAGGGCGTGGCGCGCGGCGCGGGCGGCGGCGGGCAGGCCGGTCGCGGGCTTCTCGCCGGTCCAGGCCAGGGCCTGGAAGGCGACGCCGAGCCGCTCGGCGGCCTCGCCGCAGAAGGCGGTCCAGTCGGCGCTGTCGGGGTTGAGGCCGTGATCAACCGTCAGGGCGATGACCGGCCGGCCGCGCGCCCTGGCCCAGGCCTTCACCATCAGCAGCAAGGCCAGCGAATCCCCGCCGCCCGACAACGCCACGGCCAGCGGCGCCGGCGAGGCGGGGCGCAGGCGGCGGTCGAGAACGGTGAAGACTGACGGAAGGGTCACGCCTCACCCTAGGCGATTGATCAGAGCTGTCCCATCGCCGGCGTCAGCCAGGGTCAGGTCAGGCGGCGCATTTCGCCTGACCGCGGACCGCCTGGGCGCGGGTCATGACCGTGGCGGGCGCCTTGGGATATTTGCGCGCCAGTTCATCAAGGGTCTGGCAGGCGTCGGCGGGCTTCTTCAGCGCCACCAGCGCCCGCGCCAGTTCCAGCGTGGCGTCGGGCGCCCAGCTGGTCTTCGGCCAGCCGCGGATTGCGCCGATGAAGGCACCGGCGGCGTCGGCGTTGGCGCCGCGCACCGACAGGGTCTTGCCCAGCCAGTAGCGGGCCTCGGGGCCCTTCTCGGTGTCGCCGTAGCGTTTCACGAACGCCTGGAAGGCCGTCTCGGCGGAATCGTAGTCGCCATCGAGCATGAACTTGCGCGCCCGGGCGAAGTCGCCGTCCGGATCGCCCGCGGCCTCCTGGGCGTCGTCTTCTTCCGACGCGACCGGCTGCTGACTGGCCACGGAGGCCTCGATCTGGGTGGCCCGCCCCTCGAGCGCGGCCAGGCGGTCGCCGAGGCTGCGATTGGCTGCATCGGACGCGGCCAGCGCCTTGCGCGCCTGCTGCAGTTCGTAGGTCAGGGTCTCGTTGGCCCCGTTCAGCCGGGTCAGGGTCTCCTCGAGATCCGAAACCCGGTCGGTCAGGGCCTGGATCTGGGAGTCCGTCTCGGCCGGCATGACCACGACCGGCTTGCCGCTGTCCCGGCCCTGGAAGACGATCGAGCGCAGCTCGCGGACGACCTTTTCCATCTTTTCGAGCCGCTTCACGGAGCGGTCGTCGAGCGGATCAGGCATCGGCGTCTGGGACCAGGCGGTCGCGGCCGCGAGCATAAGCGTCAGGGCGGAAGCGGCGGCGAGAAGGGTGTGTCGCGTCATGGCTCGATCGTGCGTCTGTTGCGGCGTCGAAATTACGGCGGGGGCCTTACAGGGGCCTTAAACGCAAGAAGGGGACCGCGGATCGCGGCCCCCTCCCGGCTTTACGCTGATCGGGGCTGCGTTACCGCGCGCCCTCGATGATGACCGTGTGGCCGTTGCGGTTACGCGCCCAGGCGTCTTCGTTGGAGCCCGGATCGACCGGCCGTTCCTTGCCCCACGACAGGGTGGTGATGCGGCTGGAGGCCACGCCGCGGCTGGCGAGGTAGTCGCGCACCGCGTTGGCGCGGCGGGCGCCGAGCGCCAGGTTGTACTCGCGGGTGCCGCGTTCGTCGCAGTTGCCTTCGATCCGCACCTTCACGTTCGGATACTGGCGCAGCCAGGCGGCCTGGGCGTCGAGCACCGGCATGGCGTCGGAGCGGACGTCATAGCTGTCGAGGTCGAAATAGACGAAGTCGCCGACGTTGATGACGAAGTCCTGCACCGATCCGGGGATCGGGCGGGTGTCGATCGGACCGGACGGTCCGGGGCCGCGCGGGCCGGCCGGGCCGGGGCCCGAGGGTCCGGGACCAGGTCCAGGGCCGGGGGCGGGCTTCGTGGCGCAAGCGGCCATCGAAGCGGTCGCGGCGACGATCAGCGCCAGTCTAACGGCGTGTTTGGCGTCGAAGCTCATGTGGCGTCCTCCTTAGGAGACGGATTGTTGCGCCAATAGTGACGCCAGATTGCGGACCAACGCGACTGAAAACTCTGACTGGACCTCACAATGGCGCCAGTCTGCGACTCAACAACAACAATCACCACTCAGTTGAGCAAGGGTGACCATGCGGGGTCCGAGCCGGACCCCTGGTACGGCGCCGGGCGCAGGATCCGGCCGGTGATGTCCACCGTCCACAAACGCGGCGCCCCGCCGGGGGTTTCCCGGAAGAACATCAGCACCCGGCCATTCGGCGCCCAGGTGGGGCCTTCATCGAGATAGCTGGAGGTCAGGATCCGCTCGTCGGAGCCGTCCGGGCGCATCACGCCGATGTGGAACTGGCCGCCGGCCTGTTTGGTGAAGGCGATGAAGTCGCCGTTCGGGCTCCAGACCGGGGTCATGTAGCGGCCCGAGCCGTAGGAGATGCGCCGCGCGCCGCCGCCGTTGGCGTCCATCACGTAAAGCTGCGGGCTGCCGCCGCGGTCGGAGTTGAACACGATCCGCCCGCCGTCCGGCGCGAAGCTCGGCGAGGTGTCGATGCCGGGGTCGGAGGTCAGCTTCACCTGCGACCGGGTCGCCAGATTCATCAGCCAGATGTCGCTGTTGCCGCCGCGCTCGACCGAGAAGGCGACCTTGTTGCCGTCGGGCGAAAAGCGCGGGGCGAAGACCATGCCCGGGAAGCGGCCCAGCGTCTCGGAGCGGGCCGTCTCGATGTTGAACAGATAGATGCTGGAGCCGGTCGGCCGCAGCGCCATGTAGGTGATTTCCTGGCTCGTCGGCGAGAAGCGCGGGGTCATCACCACGTAGCTGCCGTCGGTCAGGCTGGAGGGGTTGGCCCCGTCCTGGTCCATGATCATCAGCCGCTTGACGCGATTGCCGCGCGGGCCGCTCTCGGCGACGAACACCACGCGGGTGTCGAAATAGCCCTTCTCGCCGGTCAGTCGCTCATAGATCAGGTCGCTGATCTTGTGCGCCACCCGCCGCCAGTTCTCCGGCGTCGAGGTGAAGGTCTGGCCGGTCAACTGCTCGCCGGTGAACACGTCCCACAGGCGGAAATCGACGCGCAGCTTGCCGTCGGCCTCGACGGTGATCGCGCCGTTGACCAGCGTCTGGGCGTTGATCGCTTTCCAGCCGGCGAAGTCGGGCTGAATGCCGATGTCGAGATTGCGCTCGGGGAAGGCCGCGCCGTCGATCGGGGCGAACAGGCCGGAGCGTTCCAGGTTGCCGGTGATGACCTGGGCCATTTCCGCGCCGCGGCCCACGCCGGTGAATCCGGGTACGGCGATGGGCATCGGCCGCACGTCGCCCTGGTTGACGTCGATCTCGATATCCGCCCGCGCGAGGCCGGGCAGGGCCGCGGTCGCCACGAACAGGGCGAAGAGGGCGGCGAAGACAGCTTTGAGGGTCATCGAGGCTCTCCGGTCAGCGGCTTGCGCAGACCTGGTTGGCGTTGAAGTTGACGGTGATCTTCTCACCGAAGAGTTCCGGCGGGAAATTAGGGAAGGGTTCTGTCATTCGTATGGCGCGAATGGCGGCGTCCGATCCGGCCCGTGTCAGCGATCCCACGGGCGCGCCGGAGCCGGACGAGGTCGGGTCTGCCAGCAGGCGGCCGTTCGACGAGACGATGAAGCTGACCTTGATGTTCACGTCGGCGCCGCCCTCGACCAGGCAGTTGGGCGTCCAGCGGCGGCCCAGGTCGCTGCCCAGCGTCAGCAGGTAGCCCTTGGCGCCGGCCGATGGCCCCGCGCTCGTACCGACGGCCAGCGTGCGGTCCTTCTTGCCGGTTCCGCCGCCGCCGCCGGGCTGGGTCCGCGGCGGGCGTCTGGAGCCCTGCACGTCGGCCAGCAGGCGGTCGAAGTCGAGATCGGCCTTCGGCTTCTTCGACGGCGTCGGGGCCGGCTTGGGCGGCGTCTTCGTCGGCGGCGTCGGCTTGGGATCGGGCAGGGGCGGCGCGACCGGCTCAGGCTCGGGCAGCGGCTCCGGCAGGATCTCGCCCGCGGACACCTCCTCGGTATCGCCCTGTTCGGCGTCGCGGGCCTGCGGCGGGCCTTCGCTGACGATGGTGATCGGCACCCCGCCGCCCATCGATTCCGGCTTCTTGAAATACATCCCGAGGATCAGCACCAGCACCGCGGCGCCGACATGCAGCACCAGCGACGCGAGGAGCGCCGGCGACAGGTTGGTGCTGGTGTTGCGCCGGGCCATCCGCGATCAGGTCCGGCCTGGGGAGGAGGGGCTCCGCATCATTTCGCCGGAGGCTCTGACGGGGCGGCGGCGGTCGCGCCCGAACTCGGACCGCCGGTGTCGGTGATCAGGTTGATCTTGCTGAACCCGCCGGTCGACAGTGCCGCCATCACCCGGGCGACCACCTCGTAGGAGGCCTTGCCGTCCGCGCGGACATAGATCGGCTTGTCATAGCCGCCGCTGGCCATCGCCGCGAGGCGCGGCTTGAGGGCGCTGAACGGGATCGGGGTTTCTCCCACAAACAGCGCGCCGTCCGCCTTGATGGTCAGGGTGATCGGCTCGGACTGGTCCTGCATCGCGCCGGCCTCGGTCTTGGGCAGCTCGATGGACACCCCGCTGGTCAGCAGCGGGGCGCTGATCATGAAGATGATCAGCAGCACCAGCATCACGTCCACGAGGGGCGTGACGTTGATCTCGCTCAGAGCGCCGCGCCGGCCGCGTCCCCTGCGGGAGCGGCGCTTGCCGACGGCGCCGAAGGCGTCGTTCGCGGACAGGGCCATGGCTCAGATCTTCTCCGCCAGGCGACGCTGGATGGCGGTCGACAGGTCGTCGGCGAAGCTCTCCAGCCGGGCGGCGAACTTGCCCGCGTCGGTCGAGAACTTGTTGTAGGCGATGTAGGCCGGGATCGCGGCGGCGAGGCCGATGGCGGTGGCGAACAGCGCCTCGGCGATGGCCGGCGCCACGACGGCGAGGGAGGTGTTCTTCTCGATCGCGATGGCCTGGAAGGCGTGCATGATGCCCCAGACGGTGCCGAACAGGCCGACGAAGGGCGAGGCCGTGGCGACGATGGCCAGGCTGCCCAGGCCGTCTTCGACCTTCTGGCTCTCGCGGGCGATGTTGCTGTCCAGCACCCGGTCGATCCGCTGGATCAGCAGGGCGGTCTGGGTGTCGCCGATGGCGCCCCGGCTGCGGGCTTCCTTCCACTCGCGCAGGGCGGCGTTCAGCAGTTTGGGCAGGGGATGCTTGGAACCGGCGGCCTCCTGGCCGACCTCTTCCAGCGGGCGTCCGCCGCCGACCTTGTCTTCAAACCGGTTGGCCTCGGCGTTCAGGGCGCCAAAACGGAACAGCTTGTCGATGATCACGGCCCATGACCACAACGAGGCGAGGGCCAGCCCGATCATCACCAGCTTCACCACCCAGTCGGCGTTCGACCAAAGGGTGATAATGGAAAACGTGTCGGCAGAGATCGTCTGGGCGTCCATACGGTCGCATCCCCCGAAGGCTTGTCTGGCCGCAATCCACCGCGCGGCTTTGGTAAAACTATGGCGCAGGCCTTAACGGGCCTTAACCCTCATCCTTGCAAAACCAGGGCCGCAGCGCATCCACAAGTCCCGCGGGCGGCTTGCGCGGCTTTCCGTCGAGACTGATGCAGGCGGCCGACACCTGGGCGAGCGCGATGAGCGCCTCGCCGCGGACGATGCGCTGGGCGATCTGCAGGCGCGCGCCCTTCGCATGATCGTAGGTCGTGATCACCTGCAGCGCGTCGTCGATCTTCGCCGGACGTTTGAAGTCGATCTCCATCCGCGTGACCACGAACGCCGCCGGATCGTGCCGCTCCAGCAGGTCGGTGTGCGACACCCCGGCCAGCCGCAGGAAGTCGCTCCGTCCGCGCTCGAAATAGCGCACGTAGTTGGCGTGATAGACGACGCCGGTGAAGTCGGTGTCCTCGTAGTAGACCCGCACCGGCAGGATATGCTCCCGGCCTTCAAAGCGGCCTGCGGTCGGGGAGTCGGGCGTCGGGGTGGCGGAGGTCACGCTGCGTCCTTCGACACGCGCCTTTCAGGCGCTGCTCAGGATGACGTTGGTAGTGGATTGAAGGCGCGGCGTCATCCCGCCGCTCCCCCTCCGGAACCGGCGCCGCTGCGAACGGTTGGGTCTGTGACCGGAGAAATGTCCATGACTGCGTCGCCAGCCCCAGAATCCCCCAAAGTGATCCTGATCGTCGAGGATCAACTGCTCATCGCCATGTCGGTGCAGGGGGCGTTGGAGGACCACGGCTACCGGGTGCTGGAACTGGCGGTGCGCCACCAGCAGGCGCTCGACCTGGTGCGGGAGACCCGCCCTGACATGGCCCTGGTGAACATCGATCTGGCCGGTGACGACGACGGGGCGGCCCTGGCGTGGGATCTCAAGGCCATGGGCATTCCGGTGATCTTCATCAGCGGACAGGTCGCGGCCGTCCATGAGGCGCGCGACGCCGCCCTCGGCGCAATGTGCAAACCCTATGACGCGGCCGATATGGTTCGGGCGGTGGACTACATGTTCCGCCATCTGGCCGGCGACGAGTCGCGGCCGCCGCCGCTCAAACTGGACCTGTTCGACCGCGACCCGCTGGCGCCGGCGGCCTGAAGCGCGGTCAGCCCTCGTCGAACAGGCCCGGCGCGGCCTTCGGCGCCGGCGGCTCCTTCAGCCCCAGATGCAGATACGCCTTCCCGCAGGCGACCCGTCCGCGGGGCGTGCGCTGGATGAAGCCCTGCTGCAGCAGGAAGGGCTCGATCACGTCTTCGACCGCGTCCCGCGCCTCGGCGATGGCGTAGGCGAGGGTCTCCACCCCGGCCGGGCCGCCGCCGTAGTTCTCGATCAGGGCGCGCATGTAGCGGCGGTCGAGGCTGTCGAGGCCCGCCTCGTCCACCTCCAGCCGCGCCAGCGCCCGGGCCGCGTGGCCCTTGTCGATCAGGGCTGCGCCGTCGGCGGCGGCAAAGTCGCGGACGCGGCGCAGAAGCCGGCCGGCGACCCGCGGCGTGCCCCGCGCCCGGGCGGCGATCTCGCCGGCGCCGTCCTCGCTGAGCGGCGCGCCCATCTTGCGGGCCGCGCCCAGCAGCACCCGTTGCAGCTCGGCGGGCGTGTAGAACTCCAGCCGCAGCGGGATGCCGAACCGGTCGCGCAGGGGCGTGGCCAGCAAGCCGGCCCGGGTCGTCGCCGCGACCAGGGTGAAGGGCGCCAGATCGATGCGGATCGACCGCGCCGACGGCCCTTCGCCGATGATCAGGTCGAGGACGTGGTCCTCCATCGCTGGATAGAGGATCTCCTCCACATTGGCCGGCAGCCGATGGATCTCGTCGATGAACAGCACATCGCGCGGTTCGAGATTGGTCAGGATGGCGGCCAGGTCCCCGGCCTTGGCCAGCACCGGCCCGCTGGTGGCGCGGAAGCCGACGCCCAGTTCGCGGGCGACGATCTGAGCCAGGGTGGTCTTGCCCAGTCCCGGCGGACCGAACAGCAGCACATGGTCCAGCGCCTCGTTACGGTCCCGCGCCGCGTCGATGAACACCTTCAGGTTGGCCTTGGTCTGCTCCTGCCCGACGAACTCGGCGAGCGTCTGCGGGCGCAGGGCCTTGTCCGTGGCCTCGAACGGGGCGGCCTCGGCCGAGATGATCCGCTCGTCGGTCACCGTCCGATCTCCCGCAGCGCGGCCTTCACCAGCGCGCCGACGTCCGCCTCATCCCCGAGCTGGCCCACGGCATGCTCGACCGCGCGCCGCCCGACCGGCTCGGCGATGCCCAGCCCCATCAGCGCCGCCACGGCCTCGCCGCTCGCGCTGGCCTTGTGGACCTTCGGCGGTTCCGCCCCGCTAGCGGGGCCGCTGCTGACCAGTCCGTCGCCGAGCGGCTTGCCCTTCAGCTCCAGCACGATGCGCTGGGCCAGCTTGGGGCCGACGCCGTTGGCGCGGGCGACCAGCGCCTGGTCGCCGCGCTGCACCGCACCGGCCAGTTCGGCCGGCGGCAGCACGTCCAGCACCGCCATCGCCGCCTTGGGCCCGACGCCTTGGATCGCCTGCAGAAGCACGAACACGCTGCGCTCCTCACGGGTGGAGAAGCCATAGAGGCGCGGCCCCTGGGCCTCGCTCCACTGGTGTTCGACATGCACCACGGTCTCGTCGCCGACGGCCGGCAGCCGGCCGAGCGTTCTTGACCCGCAGCGCACGACATAGCCGACCCCGCCGACGTCGATCAGCGCCTCTTCCTCGCCGATCTCGGCGACGATCCCGCGCAGCCGGCCGATCATGCGGCCGCTCCGAGCCTGCGGGCGCGGCGATTGTGGGCGTGGGTGATGGCCACGGCCAGGGCGTCGGCGGCGTCCTGCGTCGGGCCGCCGGCGGTCGGCAACAGCCGGGCGATCATGAAGGCGACCTGGGTCTTGTCCGCAGCGCCGGTGCCGACGACGCACTTCTTGACCTCGCGGGCGGCGTATTCGGCGACCGCCAGGCCCGCCTTCGCCGGCGCGATCATCGCGGCCGCGCGGGCCTGTCCCAGCTTCAGCGTCGACTGCGGGTTGCTGTTGACGAAGGTTTCCTCGACGGCGGCCTCGTGGGGCGCGTGCGCGTCGATCACCGCCCCGATGCCGTCGAACAGGCTCAGAAGCCGCTCGGCCAGCGGGGCCTTGTCATCGGAGGTGATGACCCCGTGTGCGACCCAGGTCAGGCGCGAACCCTCAACCGCGATCACGCCCCAGCCGGTGCGCCGCAGGCCTGGATCGAGCCCGAGAATCCGAATCGCGTTCATCATGTGTTCTACCAATGTGGCCGAACCCTGAACGAACTGCAAAGACCGATGCTCCCCATCGGGGGAGCTGTCGGCGAAGCCGACTGAGGGGGTCACCCGAAATCTGAGCGGACCCCCTCCGTCTCGCCTGCGGCGAGCCACCTCCCCCGATGGGGAGGATCACGCGTTCCTCGGCTCGATCTCGAACTCGATGACCTTGTGGTCGGCGCGCAGTTCGGCGGCCAGGCGGTCGATGGCGCTGCGGTTCAGGGCGCTGACGGTGGCGCCGTGCTCGATGTACTGGCCCTTCTTCAAAAGACGCTCGCTGAGCGGCGCCGACTTCAGGCCGAGCGCCTTGAGCCGCTCGCGCAACTCCTCGGCGCCGGGCGCCGCGCCGCGGGCGTAACGGATGGTGACATCGGCCAGCGACTGCTGCGGCAGCCGCTGGTCGATCAGGCGGAAGCCGGCCAGGACCAGCAGGGCCAGCACGGTGCCGGTGACCGCCACCTGCCAGAATCCGATGCCGAACAGGATGCCGATGCAGGAGGTGGTCCAGACCGAAGCCGCCGTGGTCAGGCCGTGAACGTTGAAGCCGGTCCGGAAAATCACCCCGCCGCCGAGGAAGCCGACGCCGGTGAGGATGCCGTGGGCCATGCGGACAGGGTCGATGCGGATCACGTCCGCCGGCGTGCTGGGACCGATCCACGCCATCTGGTGATTGGCCGCGACCATCAGCAGCGCCGAGGTCAGGGCCAGCAGGCTGTGGGTGCGAAAGCCCGCCGGCTGACCGCGAAAGCCGCGTTCAAAGCCGATGCAGCCGCCCGCGACGAGCGCCCCGAGCAGGGGGAGAATGTACTGCGGATTCAAGGCGGTGTTCAGAAACTGGTCCATCAAAATCCTCCGAACCCGGAACAATGCTCTGATTGGGCGCGGATGCAAACCATCGGGGACATGTACCGCCTTCGGTACGTGTCCCGGCAAGGCGACAGCGGTAGGGTACACGTACCGAAGGCGGTACATGTCCCCTTGCGCGGCAAGGGCCGAACGGTGTGAAACTGCGCTTTCAGTCGAGGGGAACGAGTCATGCGGTTTTGGCGGAAGATGATGGCGGGCGCGGCCCTGGCGGCGGCGCTGCCCGGACTGGCCGGCGCGCAGCAGGCGACCCCCCGTCCCGACCAGCTGGCGTTCCGGGCGATCTACAAGGAGCTGGTGGAGATCAACACCACCCTGTCGGTGGGCAGTTGCACCCTGGCCGCCGAGGCGATGGCCGCGCGGCTCAGGGCGGCGGGCTATCCCGATAAGGACCTGCACATCATCGTCGATCCGTCCCGTCCGCGCGAAGGCAACCTGGTCGCGGTGCTGCCGGGCGCCGATCCGAAGGCGAAGGCCATCCTGATGCTGGCCCACATCGACGTGGTCGAGGCCAACCGCGCCGACTGGACGCGGGACCCCTTCACCCTGATCGAGGAGGACGGCTGGTTCTTCGCCCGCGGGTCCTCCGACGACAAGGCCCAGGCCTCGATCTGGGTCGACACCCTGATCCGCTTCAAGCAGGAAGGCTTCAAGCCCCGCCGGACGGTCAAGATGGCCCTGACCTGCGGCGAGGAGAGCGAAGGCGCGCTGAACGGCGCCGAGCTGCTGGTCACCAAATACCGCGACCTGATCGACGCCGAGTTCGCCCTCAACGAAGGCGCCGGCGGCCTGCTGGGCGATGACGGCAAGCCCGTGTCGCTGTCGATCCAGTCCGGCGAGAAGGTCTACCAGGACTTCACCCTGACCACGACCAATCCGGGCGGCCATTCGAGCCGGCCAGTGCCTGACAACGCCATCATTCACCTGGCCGGGGCGCTGGTGCGGATCGGCGGCTACACGTTCCCGGTCCAGTTGAACGAGACGACGCGCGCCTATTTCACGGCCATGGCGCCGCTGGTCGACGCCGAGACGGGCGCCGCCATGACGGCGATCGTCGCCGATCCGACCAACGCTGACGCGGCCGCGATCATCTCCCGAAACCCCACCTGGAACAGCATGCTGCGCACCACCTGCGTCGCCACCATGGCCAGCGCGGGACATGCGCCCAACGCCCTGCCGCAGCGGGCCGAGGCGAACGTGAACTGCCGCATCTTCCCGGGCGTGCCGGTGGAGTCGGTGCTGGCGCAACTGACCGCGCTGGCGGCGGATCCCAAGGTCTCGGTGGCCGCCGCCGCGACGACCCGCCTGACGCCGCCGCCGCCGCCGCTGACGGCCGCGCTGATGAAGCCGATCCGCGTCCAGGCCGACAAGCTGTGGCCTGGCGTGCCGATCGTGCCCTTCCAGTCGACCGGCGCGACCGACGGCAAGTATCTCAACAGCTACGGCATCCCGACCTACGGCCTGACGGGGATCTTCAGCGGAAACGAGAGCAACGGCGCGCACGGCCTGAACGAGCGGGTGCGGGTCAAGTCGCTCTATGATGCCCGCGACTTCCTCTACGGCCTGATGAAAACCTACGCTTCGGCGAAGTGAGGACCGCGATCATGATGTTCAGACGCGGATTTCTGGCGACCTCGCTCGCCCTCTGCCTCGGCGGCGCGGCGACAGCACAGGTGGCGACGCCGCCGGCGACGGTCCGGCCAGACCAGCTGGCGTTCCGGGCGATCTACAAGGAGCTGGTGGAGATCAACACCACCCTGTCGGTCGGCAGCTGCACCCGGGCCGCCGAGGCGATGGGCAAGCGGCTGACGGATGCCGGCTATCCCGCGTCCGATGTCCAGGTGGTGATCAACCCGGACCACCCGCGCGAGGGCAACCTCGTCGCCGTCCTGCGCGGCGCGGACCCGAAGGCCGGCGCCATGCTGCTGCTGGCGCACATCGATGTGGTGGAGGCCAATGCGGCGGACTGGACCCGCGACCCGTTCACCCTGATCGAGGAGAACGGCTACTTCTTCGCCCGGGGGACCTCGGACGACAAGGCGCAGGCGGCGATCTGGGTCGACAGCATGATCCGGCTCAGACAGGCCGGGTTCAAACCGCGTCGCGACATCAAGATGGCCCTGACCTGCGGCGAGGAGAGCGAGGGTTACAACGGCATCGAGGATCTGCTGGCCAACCACCGGCCGCTGGTCGACGCCGCCTTCGCGCTCAATGAGGGCGCCGATGGCCTGCTCGACGAGAACGACCGGCCGGTCGCGCTGGAGGTCCAGGGCGGCGAGAAGGTCTATCAGGACTTCACCCTGACCCTGACCAACCCCGGCGGCCATTCCAGCCGCCCGGTGCGCGACAACGCCCTCGACCGCCTGTCGGCCGCCCTGCTGAAAATCGCCGCCTACGCCTTCCCCGTGGCGCTGAATGACGCCACGCGCGGCTATTTCACCCGCATGACCTCGCTGGTCCCGGCCGAGAAGGGCGCGGCGATGCGGGCGCTCATCGCCAATCCCGACGACCCGGCGGCGCAGGCGGCGGTCGCGGCGGATCCGACCTGGAACGCCATGCTTCGCACCACCTGCGTGGCGACCATGGTCTCCGCCGGCCATGCGCCCAACGCCCTGCCGCAGAAGGCCACGGCGAACATCAATTGCCGTATCCTGCCCGGCGTGCCGGTCGAGGCGGTGCGTCAGCAACTGCTCGCTCTGGCCGCCGACCCCGGCATCGCCGTCACCCTCGCGCATGAGCCGAGCCAGGCCTCGCCGCCGCCGCCGTTGACGCCGTTCATCATGGGGCCGATCGAAAAGCGCGCCGCGGAGCTCTGGCCCGGCGTCCCGGTGGTGCCGATCCTGCTCGTCGGCGCGACCGACGGCGTCCACACCAACGCGGCGGGCATCCCGACCTACGGCGTCAGCGGCCTGTTCAGCAGTTCCGACGGCGACGGCATGCACGGCCTGAACGAGCGCGTCCGGGTCAAGTCGCTCTACGACAGCCGCGACTTCCTGTTCGCCCTGGTCAAGGACTACGCGACCGCAAAGGACGCCCCGACGACGATGGGCAAGAAGCCCGGCCTGATGGGACGCATGCTGGGCAAACTGAAGGGCTGAAGCGCGGGGACATGCGCGTCAGCGCGTGTCCCCTGCATCAACGCCCGTCGTCTCAGGGCTGGTGCGCCCACAGCCAGCCGGCGCGCACCTGGCCGAGGAACACCTGGCGATACTGGACGATTTCGGCCAGCGCCGCGGTCTGGTTGCCGGCCACCCGGCGATCGAGGCTGCGCTCGCGGGCGACCTGGCCCGAGAACTTCAGGCGCTCATAGGCCGCTTCGCCGCGCTCTTCGTTGATGTCCTGCAGACCGAGCAGCATGTTGACCATCAGGGCGGTCCGCGACCGGGCCAGTACGGGATCGGCCCGAAGTCGCTTGTCGGCGCTGCGGAGGTCCTCGAAGGCCTGCCGATAGGCCAGCCGGCCCTCCTGCGTCGTGCCGCCTGTCTCTGCGGCGCTCAGCGACATCTGGGCCAGCATCAGCATGTTCAGCAGAACGGCCGGGGCCGTGTCGCCCTGGACGACGGACCGTCGCAGCATGATGTCCCGCATCAGGGCCATCGACCTCGCGCGCTCGGCCGGGTCAGCCGACTTGAAGCCCGTCGTGGCCAGCAGTTCGCCCTGGGAGAAGGCCAGAAGGTCGTCGGGGCCGCGCAGCCGGACGAACGAGTCATAGACCTCGCGCCGGAGCGCCATGGCCTTGTCGAGGATCTCGAGATTGTCATAGGCCGTCGCCAGCTCACCCTTGGCGCGCAGCGTCCGGCTATGGTCAGGCCCGTAGTCGGCGTTGAAGCGGGGCATCAACGTCTCGCCGAGGTCCCGCGCTTCCGGATAGCGATGCTCCTCGATCAGCAGGCTCAGCTGAAAGCCGGCGGACAGCAGCTCCTCGGCCTTGTCGGCGCGCGGTCCCGGCGGCGCGGCGATCTGGCGGCGGATCGTCAGGGCGTCGCTCATCAGACCCGCGCCCTGGCTGGCTTCCACCAGCAGGTCGCCCGTCTGGCGGGTCGGCACGGCCGTCGGCCCCATGAGCTTGATCATGCCCTGGTAGGCGGCCGTCAGATGGGGCACGGCCTCCTCGTACTGGCCGGCCATGCTCAGGGCCACGCCATAGCCGCCGCGGACGACGATGACGACGGGATCATCCGGGCCCCGGGGCGCGGCCAGCCGGTAGGCCTCGGAGGCGCTCTTCAGCGCGCCTTCCTTGTCGCCGGCATAGGCCTTGGCCGGGGCGAGGGCGCCGATGACCATCAGGCCCTCGGGCGAGTTGGGGCCGTCCCGGGCGATCATGACATCGCGGAAGTGTTCCAGATGAACGGCCGCGGCCTTGTAGTCGTCCCGGCTGGCCAGCCAGGTCGCCAGGTTGATCTCGGCCATCAGGGCCCGGTCGTCGGTCGGGCCGTAGCGGGCGACGGCGGCATCGTAGGCGGCCTGGGCCGGGGACGGCGCCGCGGCGACCGCGGGACTGGTCGCCAAAAGGGCGGCGGCGATCGCGATGGAGGCCCAGAGGCGCATGGTCCTAGCCCCCGAGCTTCGCCATGTCTTCGTCGCTGATGTCGACGTTCGAGTAGACGTTCTGCACGTCGTCATCGTCCTCGAGCGCGTCGAGCAACTTCATCACGGTGCCGGCCTGGTCGCCGGTGACCGGGACGAGCGACTTGGGCCGCCAGACGATCTTGGTCGACGCCGCTTCGCCGAACTGCTTCTCCAGCGCCTGGGCGACCTCGTTGAGGTCCTCGAAGGCGGTGAACACGGTGTGGCCCGAGCCGTCCTCGCCCAGATCCGCCTCGACGTCCGCGGCGCCGGCCTCGATGGCCGCCTCCATCATCGCGTCTTCGCTGGCGGCCTTGGCCGGGTATTCGATCTGGCCCATCCGGTCGAAATTGAAGGTCACCGAACCGGTGGCGCCCATGTTTCCGCCCAGCTTGCCGAAGATGGTCCGCACATTGGCGGCGGCGCGGTTCTTGTTGTCGGTCAGCACCTCGACGATGATCCCGACGCCGGCGGCGACGCCCTCGTAGCGGATCTCGGTGTAGTCGGCGGCGTCACCCATCTGCGACTTCTTGATCGCCCGCTCGATGACGTCCCGGGGGACCGACTCGGCCTTGGCGTTGGCCACCGCCAGGCGCAGGCGCGGGTTCATGTTGGGATCGGGCAGGCCCGCCTTGGCCGCCACGGTGATTTCCCGCGACAGCTTGGAAAACAGCTTCGACCGCACCGCGTCGGCGCGGCCCTTGCGGTGCATGATGTTCTTGAATTTTGAGTGGCCGGCCATGGGGCGGAGTCGGTCCCGGTGTTGAAAGGGTGCGGGGTTTTAGCCTTCGTCGCCGTCAGTTTCCAGCGGCAGGCAGTCGATCCGTTCAATCCGACCACCGGCGAGACGAAATACGGCGTCCTGCGGCACGTCCAGCTTCAGCGTCTCGTTGCGGTCAAGGCCGGCATAGAGGCCGCGAATGACCCTGCCGGCGACGCCGTGCGAGACCGCCACCAGCGGCCTCTCCGATGCGGTCGCCTCGCCCAGCCACTCGCTCAGCCGCGCGGCTATGGCCTCGTAGCGCTCGCCGTCGGGGGCGGCGAAGTACCAGTCCCAGCGGGTGGTGCCGTCGCGCGCGCCGGGGAAGGTGAAATCGATGTCCTCGTCGGTCATGCCGTCCCAGACGCCAAGGCTGACTTCGGCGAGGCGAGCGTCGAAGGTCGGCAGTGAGAGGCTTCCGGTTTCGGCGATGATCTCCGCCGTATGGCGGGCGCGGCCGAGGGGACTGGAAACGATCGGTGTTTCGGCGGGGACCAGGGTCGCCAACAGCGCGCCCATCCGCCCTGCCTGCTCGACGCCCAGCGACGTCAGTGGCGAATCCAGCGCGCCCTGATAGCGGCGGGCGAGGTTGAACTCGGTCTGACCGTGCCGGACGAGATAGAGGCTCACGCCCTCGCCATCTCCACCACCGGCACCGTCTCGCTCAGCCGGCCGCCAATGCGGATCGGCTCGATACGGCGGGCCAGGCCCGTGCGGTCGTCGGTCTCGACGAACACGCCGCAGACCGTCGCCGGGCCCGAGGCGGGCTGATAGCGGCCCTGGCTGATCTTGGTGGTGAACCGGCGCAGCGGCTCTTCCTTCTGGTTGCCGATGACACTGTCGTAGTCGGCGCAGGCGCCGGCGTCGGTCTGGTAGGCCGTGCCGCCGTTGAGGATCTGGGCGTCGGCGGTCGGCACATGGGTGTGGGTGCCCACGACCAGCGAGGCGCGGCCGTCGCAGTAGTGGCCCATGGCCATCTTCTCGGACGTGGCCTCGCAGTGCATATCGACGATCACCGCGTCGGCGACCTGGCTCAGCGGCGCCTTGTCCAGCTCGCGGTCGGCGGCGGCGAAGGGGTCGTCCATGGCGTCCATGTGCACCCGGCCGAGCAGGTTGACGACGAAGATCGTCTTGCCGCTTTCGGTCTGGAACAGGTGGCTGCCCCGGCCCGGCGCGTCGGACAGGATCGGGTAGTTGGCGGGCCGGATCAGGCGCGGCTCGCGGACGATGTAGGTCAGCGCTTCCTTCTGGTCCCAACTGTGGTTGCCGAGCGTCAGGCAGTCGGCGCCGGCCTCGAACAGCTCACGCGCGGTGTTCTCGGTGATCCCGAACCCGGCGGCGGCGTTCTCGGCGTTGACGATGACGAACTCGAGGCCGAGGCGGCGGCGAAGTCCCGGCAGATGGTCGGCCAGGCCGTCGCGGCCGGATTTGCCGACGACGTCGCCGAAGAAAGCAAAGCGCATTCAGGTGTCCTTTCGGACCGCTATATACCCCGCCTCGGTCAGAATCCCATCGAGCGGCTGATCATGCGGCTCGCGGGGCAGGCCGGGGGTCTCCTGGCCGCTGTAGGCAAAGCCCACGGCCGACGGCGGATTGGGTCCCGCGCGCAGGTCGGCGAGGGTCCGGTCATAGTGGCCGCCGCCCTGTCCGAGCCGTCCGCCGGTCCGGTCGAACGCCAGCAGCGGGACCAGCACCAGGTCGGGTCGAACCTCCGGCGCGGAGGCCAGCGGCGCGGGCAGGCCGGTCAGGTCGTGGGCCAGCCGCTCGCCGGGCTTCCAGGCCCGGAACACCAGCGGCCCGTCCTCGACCTCGACGGCGGGCAGGGCGAGCGTCCAGCCCTGCTTGACGAGCAGGTCGCCCAGCGGCCGGGGATCGAGCTCGGCGCCCAGCGCCTTGTAGATGGCCAGCACGCCCGCGCGGCGCAGGCCCAGCTCTGCGATCATCTCGCCGGCCTTGTCGGCGGCCATCCAGTCGGCCTCGGGATGCTGCACCAGCAGCGCCTTGCGGCGCGCGCGCGCCTCCATCCGGAGGGTGACTTTCTGTGAGGCGAGGAGGGGATCGGTCATGATCAGGAAAAAGTGTGGCGGCGCCGCAAGAGCCGTGAAGGTCGGTTCTATCCCCTCGACCTGGCTAGCCAGGTGGGCGCCGAGTGCCCAACCCCACGGGGAAGGACAGGGTCAGCTCCCTTAGAGAGAATTAAGGTCGCTGGGATGTGTTGCCTTCGACGAGAGCCGCAGCAGGACCCGCCGCTGCACAAGGTAGGGCTTCGGGGGGTGGAAAGAAAGGGCCGTCACCCCGCCGCGATCTTCTCGATCCGCTTGGCGGCGTTTTCCAGCGCCGCGACAGCCTTGACCTCGGAGCGGGACTGATCGGCCTGCAGCCGGGTCAGCTCGCCCTGGATGTGCTGCAGCCGCAGCTTGAGGTCAGCCATCTCGTCCGCCAGCAGCAGGGCGCCCATCAGGAACAGGCGCGTCTCGCCGAGGTTGCCGACGTCCTGGCTGACCTGGTGGACCTGCTGGTCGAACAGTTTGGCGATCTCGATCAGATGGCGTTCCTGGCCGTCCTCGCAGCCGACGCTGTAGGGCTTGCCGTTAACCTGCACGGTCACCTGGGCCATCGGTCTAGCCCTCCGTGCCGGTTGCGGGTTCATCACCCAGGGCGGCGCGGATTTCCTCGATGGCGCGGCCGAGCGCCTGCGACGCCTGGGCTCCCGCTTCTTCCAGCGCCCGTTCGCGGGCGCGGGCGGCGTCCAGTTCGGCGGCCAGCCGCGAGCGGTCCTGGTCGAACAGCCCCCCGGCTTCCGCGCCGGCTTCGGCCATCCTGTCGGACATCCGACTCTCGAGCATCGCCACCGCGCGCTCCAGCCGGCGCACGGCCAGGTCCAGGGCGCTTCCCTCGGCCTCTCCCGTCATGGTCTCGGCTCTCCTGATCGAAGTCCTTTCTATAGACCGCACCGGGGCGTGACAGGAAGGCGGGTTGAAACGATCCTTCCCACGTGCGAACGGGCGCCCATCCCTACGCGAGTCGAGAGAGCCAAAAATGTCCGTCAGCCCGGTCAAGATGGCCGACGCCATCCGCGTCCTTTCGATGGACGCCGTCCATGCCGCCAAATCCGGCCACCAGGGTGCGCCCATGGGTCTGGCCGATGTCGCCACGGTGCTGTGGACCAAGTTCCTGCGCTACGACGCGAGCAAGCCGGACTGGGCCGACCGCGACCGGTTCGTGCTGTCCGCCGGCCACGCCTCGATGCTGATCTACAGCCTGCTGCACCTGACCGGCTCAAAGGCCGTGACGATGGAGCAGATCCGCAACTTCCGTCAGTGGGGCAGCAACACCGCCGGCCACCCGGAGTACGGCCACACCCCGGGCGTCGAGGTCACCACCGGCCCGCTGGGCCAGGGCATCGCCACCGCCGTCGGCATGGCCATGGCCGAGCGCTCGATGAACGCCCGCTACGGCGACGCCCTCGTCGACCACCGCACCTGGGTCATCGCCGGCGACGGCTGCCTGATGGAAGGCATCAGCCATGAGGCCATCAGCCTCGCGGGCCGGCTCAAGCTCGGCAAGCTGACCGTCCTGTTCGACGATAACAACACCACCATCGACGGCGCCGCGACCATCGCCGAGACCGGCGACCAGGTCGCCCGCTTCAAGGCCGCCGGCTGGGCGGTGAAGAGCGTCGACGGCCACGACCACGGCAAGATCGCCGCCGCCCTGCGCTGGGCGACGAAACAGTCGGTCCCGACGATGATCGCCTGCAAGACCGCCATCCTGAAAGGCGCCGGCCCGAAGGAAGGCGACGTTCACGGGCACGGCTATTCGCTGTTCGACGAGGAAGCGACCCTGGCCCGCAAGGCCATGGGCTGGCCGCTGCCGCCGTTCGAGCTGCCGGAAGACATCGTCGAGGCCTGGCGCAAGGCCGGCCGCAAGGGCGGCTCGCAGCGCCGCAAGTGGGACGCCCGCCTCAAGGCCAGCGACCAGCGCGCCGACTTCACCCGCGCCATGAAGGGCGACCTGCCCGCCGACGCTTTCAAGGCGCTCGACGCCCACATCGAGAAGATGCTCGCCGAGCCGGCCGTCAACGCCACCCGCGTCCACAGCGGCGCGGCGTTGTCGGTCCTGACCCCGGCGATTCCGGAGATGATCGGCGGCTCGGCCGACCTGACCGGCTCCAACAACACCTACGTCAAGGGCATGGTCCCGTTCGACCTGCCCGACTACGCCGGCAAATACGTCCACTACGGCGTACGCGAGCACGGTATGGCGGCGGCGATGAACGGCATGGCGCTGCACGGCGGCGTGATCCCCTACAGCGGGGCGTTCATGGTCTTCTCCGACTACAGCCGCGCCTCGATCCGTCTGGGAGCCCTGATGGGCGTCCGCGTGATCCATGTGATGACGCACGACTCGATCGGCGTCGGCGAGGACGGCCCGACCCACCAGCCGGTGGAACACGTGGCCAGCCTGCGGGCGATGCCGAACCTGCTGGTATTCCGCCCGGCGGACGTCGTCGAGGCCGCCGAATGCTGGCGTATCGCCCTCGAGCACAAGACCACCCCGTCGGTCATGGCCCTGTCGCGGCAGAAGACCGGCGTGGTCCGCACCCAGGGCGGCAACCTGTCGGCCAGGGGCGCCTACGAAGTCGCCAAGGCCGACGGCGAGGCCCAGGTGACCATCTTCGCGTCCGGCTCGGAAGTGCCGATCGCGCTGGCCGCCCGCACCCTGCTGCAGGCCGACGGCGTGGCCACCCGCGTCGTCTCGACCCCCTGCTGGGAGCTGTTCGAGCAGCAGACCCCGAAGTATCGCGCCGAGACCATCGGCAAGGCGCCCGTCCGCGTCGCCGTCGAGGCGGCGGTCAAGTTCGGCTGGGAGCGGTTCATCGGCGAGGACGGCGTCTTCGTCGGCATGACCGGCTTCGGCGCCAGCGCTCCGGCCGAGCGGCTGTACAAGGAATTCGGCATCACCGCGGAAGCCGTCGCGGCCGCGGCGAAGGCGAAGCTCTGAAACCCTGCGTCCTTCGAGACGCGGACCTGAGGGTCCGCTCCTCAGGATGACGTGGAGAGGCGGGCTGCAATACTATTCGTCATGGTGAGGAGCGAGCCTCGAGCGAGCGTCTCGAACCACGCAACAGGGACCCAACCATGAAACTCGGCACCCCACTGTCTCCGTCAGCCACGCGCGTCATGCTCCTCGGCTGCGGCGAGCTCGGCAAGGAAGTGGCCATCGAGCTGCAGCGGCTGGGGGTCGAGGTGATCGGCGTCGACCGCTACGCCGACGCGCCGGCGATGCAGGTGGCCCACCGCAGCCATGTGGTGACCATGACCGACGCGGATGCGCTGCGGGCCGTCATCGCGCTTGAGAAGCCGCACCTGATTGTGCCGGAGATCGAGGCCATCGCCACCGAGGTGCTGGCCGAGGTCGAGGCGGCGGGCGAGATTGTCTGCATCCCGACCGCCCGCGCCGCCCAGCTGACCATGAACCGCGAGGGCATCCGCCGGCTGGCGGCCGAAGAGCTCGGCCTGCCGACCAGCGCCTACGCCTTCGCCGCCTCCCGAGAGGCGCTGGAAGCGGGCGCGGAGGCCGTCGGCTACCCCTGCTTCGTCAAGCCGGTGATGAGCAGCTCGGGCAAGGGCCAGTCCTACGTCGAGAGCGCCGCCGACATCGGCGCCGCCTGGGACTACGCCCTGTCCGCCGGCCGCGTGGAGACCGCGCTGGTCATCGTCGAGGGCCGCATCGATTTCGACTTCGAGATCACCCTGCTGACGGTCCGCTCGGTCGGGGCGAACGGCGAGATCGTGACCTCGTTCTGCGCGCCGGTCGGCCACCGCCAGGTAAAGGGCGACTATGTCGAGAGCTGGCAGCCGCAGGCGATGACCGCCGCCGCCCTCGCCAGCGCCCAGGACATCGCCGGCAAGGTCACCGCCGCGTTGGGCGGCCGGGGCCTGTTCGGCGTCGAGCTGTTCGTGAAGGGCGACAAGGTCTGGTTTTCCGAGGTCAGCCCCCGTCCACACGACACGGGCCTGGTCACCCTCGCCACCCAGACGCTCAGCGAGTTCGCGCTGCACGCCCGCGCGATCCTCGGCCTGCCCGTCGACGCCAGCCTGCGCGAGCCGGGCGCCAGTGCGGTGATCTACGGCGGCATGGAGGCCAGAGGCGTGGCCTATGAGGGCGTCGCTGAGGCGCTGTCCGGTCCGGACATCGACCTGCGCCTGTTCGGCAAACCCGAAGCCTTCGAGCGCCGCCGGATGGGCGTCGCCCTCGCAAGAGCCGCCGACACCGATACCGCCCGCGCCAACGCCGTCGCGGCGGCGAGCAAGGTGCGGGTGGTGAAAGGCTAGGACCTTCCTCTCCTCCCCGCTTCGCGGAGAGGTCTGACTCCACCTTACCCCGAATTCACTACCCGAAACGGGCAGGGCGGCGCATGTCCGGAACCCGACATAGCGGTGGCGCGTTGTCGGCTGCGCCGCGGTCATCAGGAAGGTAGCCGCGCGCCCGGACACCAGGTCCGGTGTTGAGGGGGAGCGAGACCGGAATGAACACGACGCTGGGCGCGGTGACGCCGGTTTTTCGCATCTTCGACGTGGCCAAGGCTCTCGAGTTCTACGTCGACTATCTCGGGTTCTCGGTCGAATGGGATCACCGGTTCGAGCCGGGCATGCCGCTCTACATTGCGGTCCGCCGCGACGGCCTGACCCTGCACCTCAGCGAACACTACGGCGACGGCGCGCCCGGCGCGTCGGTGCGCGTCGCCGCCTCGGGCCTTGAAGCGCTGCACGCCGAGTTGGCCGCGAAGGGCTACGGCTACCTGCGTCCGGCCCTGCATCGCGGCGACGATGAACTCGAGCTCTGCCTCCTCGACCCCTTCGGCAATCGCATCACCCTGATCGAGACGCCTTAGCCGGCCAATGCCCTGTTCCCCTTCTCCCGCGAGGGACGAAGGACCTGGATTGCGAGCCATCCGTCACAATCCCTCACCCGTTGTGACCGCGCCAAATCCCGCTGCGGGGTTGACTCAAAGCGCCCTGACCGCAAAACCCGCGCCCAATCACAAACATTGCCGCCGGGAGCGCTTCACCCATGACCCTTCGCGTCGCCATCAACGGATTTGGCCGGATCGGCCGTCTGGTTCTGCGCTCGATCGCCGAGCACAACCGCACGGACATCGAGGTCGTGGCGATCAACGACCTGGGTCCGGTGGAAACCAACGCCCACCTGTTCCGCTATGACAGCGTGCACGGCCGCTTCCCCGGAACAGTGACGACCGGCGAGGACTGGATCGACATCGGCCGCGGCAAGATCAAGGTCACGGCGATCCGCAACCCGGCCGAGCTGCCGCACAAGGAACTCAACGTCGACATCGCGTTCGAGTGCACGGGCCTGTTCACCTCGAAGGAAAAGGCCTCGGCCCACCTGACGGCCGGCGCGAAGCGCGTGCTGGTCTCGGCCCCGGCCGACGGCGCCGACAAGACCATCGTCTACAAGGTCAACCACGAGACCCTGACCGCCGACGACATCGTCGTCTCCAACGGCAGTTGCACCACCAACGCCCTGGCCCCCGTGGCCAAGGTGCTGAACGACCTGTTCGGCATCGAGCGCGGCTACATGACCACCATCCACGCCTACACCGGCGACCAGCCGACGCTCGACACCATGCACAGCGACCTCTACCGCGCCCGCGCGGCGGCCCTGTCCATGATCCCGACCTCCACCGGCGCGGCCAAAGCGCTCGGCCTGGTGCTGCCGGAACTGAAGGGCAAGCTGGACGGCTCCTCGATCCGCGTCCCGACCCCCAACGTCTCGGTGGTCGACCTGAAGGTCGTCGCCGCCCGCGACGTGACCGTGGAAGAGATCAACAACGCCCTGCTGGCCGCCGCCGCCGGCCCGATGTCGGGCGTGCTGGCCACGACCAGCGAGCCGCTGGTCTCGATGGACCTGAACCATGTGCCCGCCAGCTCGACGGCGGCCCTGAAGCAGACCCAGGTCGTCGACGGCAAGCTGGCCCGCGTGCTCAGCTGGTACGACAACGAATGGGGCTTCGCGACCCGCATGAGCGACACCGCTCTGGTGATGGCGAAGTTCCTCTAAGGCCCTGCGTGGTTCGAGACGCGATCCTGACGGATCGCTCCTCACCATGACGAACAGGGGTGCGTTTCACAGCTGTCCGTCATCCTGAGGAGCGGCGAAGCCGCGTCTCGAAGGACGCACAATGCGAGATGCACCCCATGACCTTCCGCTCCCTCGAAACCGCTGATCTCGCCGGCAAGCGCGTGCTGGTGCGCGTGGACTTCAACGTGCCGATGGAGGGGGGCGTCATCACCGACGACACCCGCCTGCGCTCGGCCCTGCCGACGATCCACTTCCTCAGCAGCCGGGGGGCGAAGGTCATCCTGCTGGCCCACTTCGACAGGCCCAAGGGCAAGCGGGTGCCGGAGATGAGCCTCGCGCCCGTGGTCGCGCCGCTGTCGGTGCTGCTGGGCCAGCCGGTGCTGTTCGGCGAAGACTGCATCGGCGAGGCCGCCTTCAAGGCCGTCGCCGCGCTCCAGGACGGCGATGTGGCGGTGCTGGAAAACCTGCGCTTCCATCCGGGCGAGGAAAAGAACGACCCGGCCTTCGTCGCCGAGCTCGGGGCCATCGGCGACCTCTTCGTCAACGACGCCTTCAGCGCCGCCCACCGCGCCCACGCCTCGACCGAGGGCCTCGCCCGCCTGCTGCCGGCCTATCCGGGCCTGGCCATGCGGCGCGAGCTGGACATGCTCGACGCGGCGCTGGGCAAGCCGGTCAAGCCTGTGCTGGGCATCGTCGGCGGGGCCAAGGTCTCGACCAAGCTGGACCTGCTGAACAATCTGGTGCGCAAGCTCGACCGCCTGGCCATCGGCGGCGGCATGGCCAACACCTTTCTGGCCGCCCAGGGCCACGACGTCGGCGGTTCCCTCTGCGAGCACGACCTGGGCGACACCGCCCGCGAGATCATGGCCAGCGCCAAGGCCGCCGGCTGCGAACTGCTGCTGCCCGTCGACGTGGTGGTGGCGCGCGAGGTAAAGCCGGGCACGGCGACCCGCACCTGCGGCCTCGACGACGTCAAGGCCGGCGACCTGATCCTCGACGCCGGCCCCGAGACGGTGAAGCGTCTGCTGGCCGCCATGGACGCGAGCAAGACCCTGATCTGGAACGGCCCGCTGGGCGTGTTCGAAGTCCCGCCGTTCGACATGGCGACGGTGGCGGCGGCGAAGCACGCGGCTGAGCTGGCGACGGCCGGAAAGCTCACCGCCGTGGCCGGCGGCGGCGACACCGTCTCGGCCCTCAACCACGCGGGCGTCGCCGACGACATGACCTTCGTCTCGACCGCGGGCGGCGCCTTCCTCGAGTGGATGGAAGGCAAGGAGCTTCCGGGCGTCGCCGCCCTTGAAATCTGACCTTCCTCTCCGCACAGCGGGGAGGGGGACCATGCGGAGCATGGTGGAGGGGCGGCGCTGGCGTCAGACGAATGACCGCCGTGCACTACGCCTGATCCTGAGAGGCCCGTGCTGCCCCTCCACCGCCGTCCCGGCGGTCCCCCTCCCCCTGCGGGGGAGGAATGAGGCGTCCAGCGGGCTGACGTTCCCGTGATCCGATGGTAAGACCCCCGGAAAATCAGAACACCAGCGCAAGAGAGTCCGACCGTGGCCCGTATCACCCTCCGACAGCTTCTCGACCACGCCGCCGAGCACGACTACGCCGTGCCCGCGTTCAACATCAACAACATGGAACAGGGTCTGGCGATCATGGAGGCGGCCGAGGCCGTCGACGCGCCGGTGATCATCCAGGCGTCGCGCGGCGCGCGCAGCTACGCCAATGACATCATGCTCGCCCGGCTGATCGACGCCCTGGTCGAGATCTATCCGAACATCCCGGTCTGCATGCACCAGGACCACGGCAACGGCCCGGCCACCTGCGCCACCGCCATCCAGTACGGCTTCACCAGCGTGATGATGGACGGCTCGCTGGAAGAGGACGCCAAGACCCCCGCCAGCTACGAGTACAACGTCGACGTCACCCGCCGGGTGGTCGAGATGGCCCACAGCTGCGGCGTCTCGGTCGAGGGCGAGATCGGCGTGCTGGGCTCGCTGGAGACCGGCATGGGCGAGGCCGAGGATGGCCACGGCTTCGAGGGCAAGCTTGACCATTCCTCGCTGCTGACCGACCCCGACCAGGCGGTCGAGTTCGTCGCGGCGACCCATGTTGACGCCCTCGCCATCGCCATGGGCACCAGCCACGGCGCCTACAAGTTCACCCGCAAGCCGGACGGCGACATCCTGGCGATGAACGTCATCGAGGCGGTGCACAACCGCCTGCCCAACACCCACCTGGTGATGCACGGCTCGTCCTCGGTGCCGCAGGACCTGCAGGACATCATCAACGAGTTCGGCGGCGAGATGCCCCAGACCTGGGGCGTGCCGGTCGAGGAGATCCAGCGCGGCATCAAGCTCGGCGTGCGGAAGATCAACGTCGACACCGACAACCGCATGGCCATGACCGGCGCGATCCGGAAGGTGCTGATGCAGAAGAAGGGCGAGTTCGATCCGCGCGCCTATCTCAAGCCCGCCAAGGAAGCCATGCGCGCCGTCTGCCAGGCCCGTTTCGAACAGTTCGGCGCCGCCGGCTGGGCCGGCAAGATCAAGCCGATCGCCACCGCGGCCATGGCCAAGCGCTACCTGACCGGCGAGCTGAACCCGAAGATCGGCGTCAGCAAGGTCGCGGCGGAGTAGGGCGCGCTACCAGCCGCCGTACACCGGGCTGAACCGCGCCCGCAGGCGGCTCAGTTCGCGGTCGGCCTGGTCGCGGGCGTCGATGGCCTGACGGCGGTCTTCGCCGGCGCTGTAGCGGTCGTCGCGCAGGGCCTTGAGCCGCTCGCGGATCGCCCGCTTCTCGTCGTCGGTGACGGTCGCGTCGGCCAGGCGCGTCTCGGCCTCGCGCATCTGGCGGTCGATGTCGTCGGCCCGCCGCTCGGCGTCATTGATCGCGGTCTCGGCTCGGTCGTAGCGTTGCTGGACGTCCCAGACGAGCCGGCCGTCGGAATAGGCGGCCAGGAACGGCCCTTCCAGCGATGCGGGGCAGACGCCGCCGTAGCTGGAGCCCTGCCGGCCGACCCGGAAGCCACGATCGGGCTGGCAATAGACGGTCAGGCCCCGTGCGCGGCCGGTCATGTAGACGGACTGCTCGGGCACCACGCCGTATTTCTCGCAGGCCTTCACATGGTCGCCGAAGCGTCCCGTGCCGTAGCCGGCGGCGCCGTCGCCGTAGCCGATGCCGGCCCAGTCGCCGGTCATGCACTGGTCTTCGCTGAGGCTTGCGCAGCTGCCGGCCAGTAACCCGCAGGCCGCGACAATGACGATCCAGACCGGTTTCATGCGTGGTTCCCCTGACGACCCAGGCGGCAGGATTTCGTGTTTCGTCGCGCCTGGGAAGGACCGAAAGGGGGGGCTTCAGCCCTCGATGTCGGCCCCGTTCATTTCCTTCACAAACAGGAATCCGACCACGGCCGTCACCGCCGCCACGACCACCGGGTACCAGAGGCCGTAGTAGATGTTGCCCGTCGCCGCGACCATGGCGAAGGCGGTGGTCGGCAGGAAGCCGCCGAACCAGCCGTTGCCGATGTGATAGGGCAGGCTCATCGAGGTATAGCGGATCCGGGCCGGGAACATCTCCACCAGGGCCGCGGCGATCGGGCCGTAGACCATGGTCACCAGCAGGATCAGGACGAACAGCACGCCGACCACCCTGGGCTTGTCGACCAGCGCGGCGTCGGCCTTCTCCGGATAGCCCTTCGCGTGCAGCGCGGCGCCAAGCGTCTTGCGCCAGGCGGTCTGCTCGGCGTTGAACGCCTTCGTCGCCATGTCCGCGCCCTCGAAAGCCGGCACCTGGGTTCCCCCGATGTCGACCGTGGCGCTGGAGCCCGCGACCGCCTCGCGCGTCTCGTAGGACACCCCCGCCGAGGCCAGGGCGGACTTGGCGATGTCGCAGGACGAGCGGAAGGCGGTCTTGCCGACCGGATCGAACTGGAACGAGCAGGTGTCCGGGTCGGCGATGACCGTCACGGGCGCGCGGTCGACCGCCGCCGCCAGCGCCGGGTTGGCGGCCACGGTCAGCACCTTGAACAGCGGGAAGAACGTCAGGGCCGCGATCAGACAGCCGGCCAGGATGATCGGCTTGCGCCCGACCTTGTCACTCAGCCAGCCGAACACGATGAAGAACGGGGTGCCCATCAACAGGGCGATCGCCACCAAGGTGTTGGTCAGGGCGCCGTCGACCTTCAGCATCTTCTCGAGGAAGAACAGGGCGTAGAACTGGCCGGTGTACCAGACCACCGCCTGGCCGGCGGTCAGGCCGACGAGCGCCAGCAGCACCAGCTTGAGGTTCGGCCAGCGCGCAAAGGACTCGGTCAGCGGCTGCTTGCTGACCTTGCCGTCGTCGATCATCCGCTGGAACACCGGGCTCTCGTTGAGCCGCAGACGGATCCACAGCGACACGCCCAGCAGCAGGATCGAGGCGAGGAACGGCACGCGCCAGCCCCAGTCGCCGAAGGCGTCCTCGCCGATGTTGGTCCGCACCAGCAGGATCACGATCAGCGACAGGAACAGGCCCAGCGTCGCCGTGGTCTGGATGAAGCTGGTGTAGAGGCCGCGCCGTCCGGGCGGCGCATGCTCGGCGACATAGGTGGCGGCGCCGCCGTACTCGCCGCCCAGCGCCATCCCCTGGATGAGGCGCATGGCGATCAGCAGCACGGGCGCCGCGACGCCGATCGACTCATAGGACGGCAGCAGGCCGACGACGAAGGTCGACAGGCCCATCAGCAGCATGGTGACCAGGAAGGTATTCTTGCGGCCCCAGAGGTCTCCCAGCCGCCCGAACACCAGCGCACCGAGCGGCCGCACCGCGAACCCCGCGGCGAACGCCAGCAGAGCGAAGATGTAGCCGGTGGTCTCGTTGACCCCGCTGAAGAAGTGCTTGGTGATGAACCCGGCCAGCGAGCCGTAGAGGTAGAAATCGTACCATTCGAAGATGGTGCCGACGGAGGCGCCGCCGATGACCATCCCGTGACTCTGCCGCGCCGCTGCTGGCTGCTCGTTCATCCCGTCCCCCTCCGGTATCGCCGGAGTCTAGCGCGGGAGCGGGGCGAGGCTCAATGGACGGTGGGGCGGTCGTGGTTGCGGCGCCAGAGTTCGCCGGTCAGCACATTGGCGAAGCCGATCCAGCCGACATAAGGCGCGACCATGCCGGCGGCCGGCGGGTCGACCTCTCTGGCCCGCCAGGCATAGGCGGCCGACGCGCCCAGCGAGAAGATCGCCGCGGTCAGCTGGCCGCCGAGCCGGCGAGGGCCAAGCGCCATCCAGACGGCGTTGAGCCCTTGAACCGCCCCCCAGAGGGAGAGGGCCTGGGTGCGGGCGGGACTCGCCGGGGCGTTCCAGACGCGCAGGCCCGACAGGGTCAGAGCCATGAAGAGCGGCGGCCAGATCACGGCGAACGCGGCCTTGGGCGGCGAGAAGCCCGGCTGCTCCAGCCGGTCGTAGGCCGTCTCGATGTCCGGATGATCGGGCGTCGGCGCATTGGCCCGCGCGATCAGGGCGGAGGCGAGCACCGCGCCGGCGGTCAGGCCGAGTCCGATCAGCAGATGCCGCGTCGACCGGCCCCTGCTGTTGGCCAGATCGTCGACGGCGTTTCGGGCGGCTTGGACGAGCATGGCGTTCTCCTGATGTCACAGCGGAGAACCTGTTCAGCGGGGGGAGGTTCCCCATTGTCGCTAGCGGCGCGTCTCCCAGGCCATCCAGAGGGCGATCGCCGCCAGCATCAGGGCGAAGACGGCCCGCAGGCCGCGGCGCCGACCGCTGTCCGGCATCACCAGCGACGCAGCGCGCCAGGTCAGCAGGACGATCGTGGTGTGGATGACGACGCTGACCGCGACGTGGGTCAGGCCGAGGGCCAGGGCCTGCGGCGCGAACGGCCGCGCAGGGTCGGTGAAGGCCGGCAGCAGCGTGATGTAGAACACCGCCGCCTTGGGATTGAGCAGGTTGGCCAGCAGGCCGCGGACCATGAACCTCTGTGCCGACGGCGCCTCGTCGATCCCCGCGACGTCGCCTTCAGGACTGCGCCAGACGTCGAGCGCCAGCCAGAGCAGGTAGGCGACACCCGCCCAGCGCAGCAGACTGTAGAGCCACTCGATCCGCAGAACGATGGCGGTCAGGCCGAACACCGCCGCCAGCATGTAGACGGTCAGGCCGGCGGTGACGCCCAGGATCGTGGTCAGGCCCGCGCGCCGCCCGTAGCGTGTCGCGACGATCGCCAGGTAGCCCATGTTCGGGCCCGGCGTCAGTTCCAGCAGCAGAACGGCCGCAAGGAAGGGCAGGAAGAGGTCCAGGCCGGGAAACACGACAGCCCCCGACGACTGTCGCTAGTGCCCGCCGCCGCCTTCGAGTTCGCCGAGCGCGCTCTGCAGGTAGTTCTGCTCGCCAAGCGACCGGACCAGCGACAACTGGGTTTCGAGGAAGTCGATGTGCTCCTCGGTGTCCGACAGGATTTCCTTGAAGATCTGGCGGCTGACGTAGTCGTGCGCCGTCTCTGCGGCCGTCACGCCGGCGATCAGGTCGGCGCGACCGCCGACTTCCACGGCCAGATCAGCGGCGAGGCATTCCGGGACCGTCTCGCCGATCTTCAGCTTGTTCAGGTCCTGCAGGTTGGGCAGGCCTTCGAGGAACAGGATGCGCTTGATCAGCTTGTCGGCGTGTTTCATCTCGCCGATGGACTCGTCATAGGTGATCTTGCCGAGCCGCGCGAAGCCCCAGTCCTGGTACATGCGGGCATGCAGGAAATACTGGTTCACGGCGGTCAGCTCATTGGTGAGCACCGCGTTGAGCAGCCTGATGATCGCCGCATCGCCCTTCATGGCGCGCTCCTTCAAATTCGAATCGAATTGACCCTGAACTGGCCCGATCCGGGCCGCAACCGCTTTATCTGCAAGTGTTTCGCGCTTTCAAAGATAAGGCGCGAGATGGCGTCCGGGACGCTATTCGGCGGCGAAGCGGAGGGCCTCGCGCGACTCGTCGATCATCTCGCGCATCTCGCAGACGCAGCGGGCGCACTGAACCTTGCAGCCGTGGATCTTGAACACCTCGGCCGGACGGGTCGCGCCCGCCTCGATGGCGGCGCGGACCTGACGTTCACGGATGCCGTTGCAGTTGCAGACGTACACAGGAGGTTCCCGACTTGCGAACGAGACGCATTTAGCGATTCCCAGATGTCGTTGCAAGTCATTTGCATCTGATGGGTGGGCGGTCTGCGACGGCATGTCGCTGCAACCCATGTTGCACTGCCGGCGTTGTGAGCGTTGGGTATCGGCGTTCCGCCGAAAGGGGCGAGTGATGGACTTTGATGCGGTGCTTCTCGCGAGGCTCCAGTTCGCCTTCACGATCGCGTTTCACATCATCTTCCCCAGCTTCACGATCGGGCTGGCCAGCTTCCTGGCCGTGCTCGAGGGGCTGTGGCTGGGAACCCGTCGGGAGGTGTTCCGCAATCTCTACCTCTATTGGGTCAAGATCTTCGCGCTGAGCTTCGGGATGGGCGTCGTGTCGGGCGTGGTGATGAGCTACGAGCTCGGCGCCAACTGGGCCGAGTTCTCCAAGGCCGCGTCGCCAGTGATCGGGCCGCTGCTCGCCTTCGAGGTGCTGACCGCCTTCTTCCTCGAGGCCAGCTTCCTCGGCGTGATGCTGTTCGGCTGGAAAAAGGTCGGACCCCGGCTGCACTTCACAGCCACGGTGCTGGTGGCGATCGGCACGCTGATTTCGGCCTTCTGGATCATCTCCGCCAACAGCTGGATGCAGCACCCGACCGGGTTCGTGATCCTGCCGGATGGCAGCCTGCGGGCGACCGACTGGATGGCGGTGATCTTCTCGCCGACCTTCCCCGCGCGGCTGGCCCACATGAGTCTTGCCGCCTACCTGACCACGGCCCTGGTGGTCGGGGCGGCCAGCGCCTGGATCCTGCTGAAGGATCGTGCACAGCCCGAGTCGCGCATGGCCCTGCGGATGGCTATCGGCATGTTCGCCATCGTCGCTCCGCTGCAGCTGGTGGCCGGCCATGAGTCGGGCCTGCTGGTGCTCGAGCATCAGCCGCTGAAGACCGCCGCGATCGAGGCCTACTGGAAGAGCGGACCTGATCAGCCCCAGAGCCTGGTCGGGTTGCCGGACCGGGGCGCGGCGAAGACCCATTTCGAGATCGCCGTTCCAGGCCTCGGCAACCTCGTCCAGGGCGTGCCGAAGGACCGAGTGATCCAGGGGCTCGACGCTTTTCCGCGAGAGGACTGGCCCGTGGTCGGGCTGGTCTACTGGGCCTTCCGCGTCATGGTCGGGCTCGGTCTGGCGATGATCGGGCTCGGCGTCTGGGGCGTGTGGCTGATCGCGCGCCAGCGGCTTGAGGCGTCATCGTGGTTCCTGCGGGCCGCCGTGGCCATGGGACCGGCCGGATTTGTCGCGGTCATCGCCGGCTGGATCGTCGCGGAGGTCGGACGCCAGCCCTGGACGATCTACGGCGTTCTGCGGACGGCGGACTCGGCCTCGCCGGTCGGCGTGGGTCAGGTCAGCGCGTCCCTGCTCGCCTTCATGGTCATCTACGCCATCGTGTTCAGCGCCGGCGCCGTCTACATCCTGCGCCTGATCGCCAGGGGACCCGCGCCTGGACCTGAACCTGCGCCGGATGGCGAGGGCAGGGCGCCCGGAACGCCGCTGGCCGCCGTTCCGCCCGAGCCGGAGGCCTGAGATGACCCTCGATCTTCCCCTCATCTGGGCCGGCCTGATCGCGGTCTCGGTACTGCTCTACGTGCTCCTCGACGGCTTCGACCTGGGCGTCGGCATCCTGTTTCCGTTCGCGCGCTCGCCGCAGGACCGCGACACGATGATGGACAGCATCGCGCCGGTCTGGGACGGCAACGAGACCTGGCTGGTGCTGGGCGGCGGCGGTCTGTTCGCGGCCTTCCCGCTGGCCTACGGCGTCCTCGCGCCGGCCGTCTATCTGCCGCTGATCCTGATGCTGCTGGCGCTGATCCTTCGCGGCGTGGCGTTCGAGTTCCGCCTGCATGGCCGCAAGCGCGGCAAGGCCTTCTGGACGGCGGCCTTCGCCGGCGGATCGCTGATGGCGACCGTGGCCCAGGGCCTGGTGCTGGGCGGTTTCATCCAGGGCGTCACGGTCAGGGACGGGCGATTCGCCGGCCAGCCATTTGACTGGCTGACGCCCTACAGCCTTCTGGTCGCGGCCGGTCTGGTGGCCGGCTACGCCCTGCTCGGGGCCTGCTGGCTGATCTGGAAGACGAAGGACGAACTGCACGGCGACGCCCGCCGCTGGGCCTGGCTGGCCGGCGGCGCGACCGGGGTTCTGCTCGCCGCCGTCAGCGTCGTCACCCTGTTCGTGCATCCGCGCGTGGCCGCGCGCTGGGGGTTCGAGGACGGACGCTTCACGGCGAACCTGTTGCCCTTCCTGCCGATCCCGATTCTCGGCGCGGCGGGTCTGCTGATCGTTGCGGAAGGTCTGCGCCGGAAAGAACACGGCATGCCCTATGCGGGCGCGGCGCTGGTGTTCCTCTCGGGATACCTCGGGCTGGCGGTAGGCTTCTTTCCGGCCATCGTGCCGTACGACATCGACTTCAGGGAGGCGGCCAACGCCGACAACGCCCTGGCGCTGATGCTGGTCGGCGTCGCGATCATGCTGCCGCTGATCCTCGGCTACACCGCCTGGGTCTACTGGCTGTTCCGCGGCAAGGTCGGGGGCGATGAAGGTTACCATTGAACCTCCGCCCGGTGAGGACGAGCCCTTGCCGCCGCTGATGCACCGGCTCGGCTGGTTTATCGGCATCGCCCTGGCCTCGACGGTGGCTGTGGCGGCTGTCGCCTATGCCCTGAAGGCCCTGCTGGTGTAGGGACGGTCTCATGACCGCCAAGCCCGCACATGACTGCCGCCTCTATCTGATCACGCCGCCGCGCATCGACGACCTCGCCGTCTTCGGCCGGACGCTGGCCGCAGCGCTCGACGCCGGCGATGTCGCCGCGTTGCAGATCCGGCTCAAGGACGCGCCCGACGATGTGATCGCCGCAGCGGTCGAGGTGCTGGGCGTCATCGCCCGCTCCCGTGATGTGGCGGTGATCCTCAACGACCGCCCCGACCTGGCCGCGAGGCTCGGCTGCGACGGCGTGCATGTCGGCCAGTCCGACGCCTCCTGCGCCGAGGCGCGGCGGATCATGGGCAAGGACGCGATGATCGGCGTCACCTGCCACGACAGCCGCCACCTGGCCATGGAGGCGGCGGAAGCGGGGGCGGACTACGTCGCCTTCGGCGCCTTCTTCCCGACCACGACCAAAGAGGTCACCGCCCAGGCGGATCCCGAAATCCTGTCGATCTGGCAGGAGACAATGTCCCTGCCCTGCGTCGCCATCGGCGGGATCACGGCCGACAACGCGGCGGAACTGGCGGCGGCGGGCGCGGACTTCCTGGCGGTCAGCGCCGGGGTCTGGGCCCATCCGCAAGGCGCCGCCGCCGCCGTGAAGGCGCTGGACGCCGCCATCGCGCGGGGATTGACCCAGCGGTGACGTGCGGGCCGTTGCCTGACACGGCCGCAGCCCCTACCCATACGGACCACCTCGGGGAGCACCGATGAAGGCCTATCGTGGCGACATTGACGGACTGCGGGCCATCGCCGTCCTGGCCGTCGTCCTGTTCCATGCGGGCGTTCCCGGCTTCACCGGCGGCTTCGTCGGCGTGGACGTCTTCTTCGTCATCTCCGGCTTCCTGATCAGCTCCATCCTCATCGACGATGCGCGGCAGGGACGCTTCTCGCTGCTGACCTTCTATGGACGCCGGGTCCGGCGGATCTTCCCGGCCCTGTTCCTGGTGCTGATCGTCACGACCCTGGCGGCTCTGGCGCTGCTCGCGCCGACCGCTCTGGCCAGCTACGGCAAGAGCCTGGCGGGCACCGGCCTGTTCGCCTCCAACTGGGTGTTCTTCCTCCAGAGCGGCTACTTCGCCGACAACGCCCACCAGCAGCCGCTGCTCCACACCTGGTCGCTGGCGGTGGAAGAGCAGTACTACATCGTCTGGCCGCTGCTGCTCTGGCTGCTGCTGCGACCGGCGCTGAAGCCGTTCGCCGGCCTTGCCTGCGCCGCCCTCGTCGTCATCGGTTTCGCCTTCTGCGTCTGGCAGACCGGACGCAATCCGGACGCCGCCTTCTACCTGCCGTTCGCGCGCATGTGGGAGTTGCTGATCGGCGCGATGCTGGCGCTGCGGCCTCCGCCGGTCCTGTCGCGGCCGGTCAGCGAGGCGCTCGGCTGGACGGGCCTCGCCCTGATCGCGGTGGCGGTGTTCGGCTTCAACGAGAGCATGGCCTTCCCCGGCTGGATCGCAGCGGCGCCCTGTGTCGGGACGGCGCTGCTGCTGGTCGCCAACGCGCGGCCGGAGACGACCACCGCGCGCCTCCTGTCGACCGCGCCGATGCGCGGCGTCGGGCTGGTGTCCTATTCCTTCTACCTCTGGCACTGGCCGGTCATCGCCTTCGCGACCTACCTGCTGATGGGCTCGCCGTCCTGGCCCGTCGGGCTGGCGCTGATGGCCCCCGCGCTGGGCATGGCCTGGGTCTCCTGGCGCTATGTCGAGCGGCCGTTCCGCAAGCACGCGAGCGATCCCGGCGCGACGCGGCGAAGCCTGTACATCGCCGCCGCCTGCTGTCTCGCCGCGGTCGCAGTCGGCGCGGGCCTCTGGCGCAGTGAGGGGGTGCCCCAGCGCGTGCCGGCCGACATCCGCAAGGCCGTGTCCGGTCCCGCCGAATGGAAGGCGTTCGCCAGGCTCTGCCCGCCCACCCGGACCGACGGCGTCTGGACCGTCAGCGACGCCTGCCGGATGGGCCCGGCCGGTGCGCCGCTCAAGGTGCTGGTCTGGGGCGACTCCCACGGCGCCGCCCTGGCGCCCGCCATCAAGGACGCCCTGGCCGGGTCCGGCCGCGCCGGCGGGCTCGTCAGCCGCGCCAGCTGCGCGCCTCTGGTCGGGGTGGCGTCTTCCGCCCGGTCCGGGCAGACGGACGGCTACGGCTGCAAGGCCATCGCGGACGACACCCTCGCGGTGCTGCGCGACAACCCCGCGATCGACACGGTGGTGATTGTCGCGCGCTGGTCCTTCTATGAGCAGACGAGCGGAACCGGCGTCGATGCCGCCAGCCGGGTGTTCATCAGCGGGCGCGGCGGGCCGGCCAGCGCAGGCGTACTCGAACAGGGTCTGCGACAATCCCTTGCCGACATCCGCGCGCTGCGGGGCGACGCGGTGCGCATCGTCCTTGTGGGCCAGGCGCCCGAGCCGGGCTTCGTCGCGTCGGAGTGCATCACCTTCCGCCGCATGCTCCACCTGTCCACGGCCCGCTGCGAGGCCTTCCCGCGCAAGCCGTCGGACGATCGACAGGCTGTTGCGGAGGCGATCCTGGCGCGGGTTGCGGCGGAGGTTCCGAACGTCAGCGTTCTACCCCTCGGCGCGGAGATGTGCGGCCCGGAGACCTGCTCCACCTGGCGGGACGGCAAGGTGCTCTACCGCGACGATGACCACCTCAGCCCGGCGGGCGCGGCCCTCTTCACGCCCGGCCTGGCGGCTCTCATCGCGGCACCGCGATGATGCGCTGGCCGCCCGCCTTGCTATCGGGCGGTCCCGCCGCTAGGTTCCGCCGCCATTTCCCGACCCCTTTGCGGCGAACCCATCCATGTCAAAGATCAACGGCAACACCATCAAACCCGGCATGGTGCTCCAGCACGAGAACGGCCTCTGGGTCTGTGTGAAGGCTTCCCACGTGAAGCCCGGCAAGGGCGGCGCCTTCGCGCAGGTCGAGCTGAAGAACCTCATCGACGGCCGCAAGCTGAACGAACGCTTCCGTTCGGACGACAAGGTCGAGCGCGTGACGCTCGAGCAGCGGGACAACACCTACCTCTACGCCGAGGGCGAGATGCTGGTGTTCATGGACATGCAGAACTACGAGCAGATCAGCCTGCACCAGGACTTCGTCGGCGAAGACCAGGTGCGGTTCCTGCAGGACGGCATGACCGTCTCGGTGGAATTCCATGAGGATCGTCCGATCGGCATTTCCCTGCCCGAGCAGGTGGTGCTGACCATCGTCGAGGCCGACGCCGTGGTGAATGGCCAGACCGCCTCGTCCTCCTACAAGCCGGCGAAGGCCGACAACGGCATGCGCATTCTGATCCCGCCCTACATGGAAGCGGGCGAGCGCGTGCTGGTCTCGACCGAGACGGGCGAATACCTGCGCCGCGCCGACTGACGTGGCCACAGCCTCCGCACTTCTCACCGTCATGATCGACGCCGCCCGCAAGGCGGCCAAGGGTCTGGCGCGCGACTTCGGCGAAATCGGCGAGCTTCAGGTCTCGAAGAAGGGGCCGGGCGACTTCGTCTCCGCCGCCGACATCAAGGCCGAACAGGTGCTGTTCGAGGCGCTCGAAAAGGCGCGCCCCGGCTACAGCTTCCTGGGCGAGGAGCGGGGCCTGATCGAGGGCACCGACAAGAGCCACCGCTGGATCGTCGACCCGCTCGACGGCACGACCAACTTCCTGCACGCCATTCCGCACTTCGCGGTCAACATCGCGCTGGAGCGCGAGGGGACCATCGTGGCGGCGGTGACCTACAACCCGATCACCCACGACACCTACTGGGCGGAAAAGGGCAAGGGCGCCTTCCTCGGCAACGAGAAGCGCCTGCGCGTCGCCGCCCGCACCCGGATGGACGAGGCCCTGCTCGGCACAGGCGTGCCGTTCATCGGCAGGCCCGGCCACGGCCAGTTCCTCAAGGAACTGCACCAGATGACCCAGCGCGTCTCGGGCATCCGCCGCTTCGGCGCGGCGGCCCTCGACATGGCCTGGGTCGCCGCCGGTCGCCTGGACGCCTTCTGGGAGCGCGGGCTGCAGCCGTGGGACGTTGCTGCCGGCATGCTGCTGATCACTGAATCGGGCGGCAAGGTCACGAACCTTGACGGCGGCGACTACCAGCTCGGTGACGAGGGAATCCTCGCCGCCAACCTCGAACTGCACCCGCTGGTGCTCGAGAAGCTGCAGGCCGCTCAGTAGCCGTCGGGGACATGTACCAAAGGTACGTGTCCCCCAATCGAACCGCTCCAGAACCTGGATCAGGGGACACGTACCTTCGGTATATGTCTCCCGGGCAGCATCACGCTCGCGATCACGCCGACCACCGACACCGCCCAGGCCAGGCCGATCAGCCAGGTCAGCAGCCCGATGTCGAAATTGCCCGGATTGCTCGACGACGGTTCGATCAGCTTGCCGAAGAAACTACCGTACAGCATGCCCGCGTTGGCGCCCCAGCCGGCGGCCAGCAGCGCGCGGTTGCGAAGGTTGTCGGTCTTCATGGCCAGGGCGCCTGCGAGCAGCAGGGCCGAAATCCAGTAGTCGTCGATCACGAACAGCCAGTGGCGGCCCGCGCCCCAGCTCCGGTAGGTCTCGCCGATGATCAGCGAGAGCGCCTGGATGACGGCGATGATGCGCAGGATCAGCATGGCGACGGCTCCCTCCGTTTCGCGGAGGGTGGCCGATTTTTGCGAGCCTGTGGAGACGTCCTGGCCGAAGAGCTCGAAGCCGCGCTTCAGGCGACCGGCACAAGCCGGTCGCCTTCCAGCCGGGACAGTCCGCCCGTGTGGATGTCGAAGCGGAAGCCGTGCAGGTCCAGCTTGCCGGCCTGAACCGCGCTCTTGATCCAGGGAAAGGTCCTGAGGTTCTTCAGCGAAAGGTCGATGACCGCTGCCTCGAGGCGCGCAAAGGCCTCCGCCGCGGGAACCGGGCGCGGGATCGGCCACATCACCGGCTCTGCAATCTCCATCCAGCGCGTGACAAAGTCCCGGGCTTCCGGAGGCGCACCCTCGACCATCGCCTGAACGCCGCCGCATTGGGCATGCGCCAGAACGACGATGCGCGACACCTTCAGCACGCGCACCCCGAACTCAAGCGCGGCGCTGGTGCCGTGGTATCCGGCATCCGGTTCATACGGCGGCACGAGCGCCGCGACGTTGCGGATGACAAACAACTCGCCCGGCCCGGCCCCGAAGACGGTCTGCGGATCGACCCGTGAATCCGAGCAGGCGATGACCAGGGTTTCCGGCCTTTGTCCCCTGGCAGACAGGGCTTCGTAGCGGGCGCGTTGTTCCGGCCAGACGTCGGTGCGGAAACGGCGGTAGCCATCAAGCAGCTGCTTCATGTGGCGCCTCAGTCGAAGATGTCGAACAGGTCGAAGCCGCGCTTCTTGCGACGGTGATGATGGTGGTCATCGTCGTCTTGATCGCGACGGTAGCGCGGGTCATCGTACCGCGGCTGGGGGGCATAGCCCGGCTCCGGCGGACGCGACTGCACGGGCTGCGGTCCAGGCGCGCCGCCGCGGCTGGCCTCCATCAGCTTTTCCAGTTCGCCACGGTCCAGCCAGACGCCCCGGCAGGTCGGGCAGAAGTCGAATTCTACGCCCGACCGCGAGACGGTCTGCATCGCGGCGTTATCGTTGGGACAGACAAGCAGGGGCATCAGTGATCTCCGGTTGTTGAAGGGGCGGGATGGGCGCCGCGGGTCTTCCACAGCGAATAGAGGACGCCGCCCGCGAGGATGGCGAAGGTGATCCCCAGCGACCATTCGGCCGGGAATTTGCCGAGGCCGAGCAGGTCGGCGACGAAGATCTTCGAGCCGATGAACACCAGCAGCAGGGCCAGGGCCTGTTTGAGGTAGGCGAAGCGGTGCAGCACGGCGTCGAGGGCGAAGTACAGGGCCCGTAGACCCAGAATGGCGAAGATGTTCGAGGTGTAGACGATGTAGGGGTCGGTGGTGATCGCGAAGATCGCCGGCACTGAGTCCACGGCGAAGATGACATCGGCGATCTCGATCATCACCAGCGCCAGGAACAGCGGGGTGATCCACAGGACCGCCTTGCCGCCGCCCGGAAGGGGCCGCCGCACGAAGAACCGTTCGCCGACCAGCTGATCGGTGACCCGGAACCGGCGACGCATCCACTTCAGCAGCGGATTGTCCGCCAGATCCTTCTCCTTGCCGCCGGGCCAGAGCATCTTGACGCCGGTGATCACAAGGAACGCGGCGAAGACGTACAGGACCCAGGCGAACTCGCTGACGAGCGTCGCGCCGACGCCGATCATCACCGCGCGCAGCACGATGACGCCGAGGATGCCCCAGAAGAGCACCCGGTGTTGCAGGTCCCGGGGAATGGCGAAGAAGCCGAAAATCAGCGCGATGACGAACACATTGTCCATCGCCAGGCTCTTTTCGACGATGAACCCGGTGACGTACTCGACGCCGGCCTGCGCCCCGAGCTGCGCCCAGACGAAGCCGCCGAAGGCCAGGCCGATCGCGATGTAGCCCGCCGAAAGGACGAGGCTCTCCCGCACGCCGATCGCCCGGCTGCCGCGGTGCAGGACGCCCAGGTCCAGCGAGAGCAGAAGCGCGACCAGGCCCATAAAGGACAGCCACATCCACAGCGGCTGCCCCAGCATTGATACAAACAGAAAATCCAAGTCGCCCTCCCATCAATGGAGGGTGGCGCGATACGGCCCGTCTTGGAAAACCATCCGGACCCGGCATCGAGCTCACCCGATGCGGTCCGACATCACGCGCTTTCGCTGCGTCAGAGGGGCCCGGCCCGCAGGCGGCAGGTAGGTTGCGACTGAAACGACCGCAAGGGCGCCGTTCCGAAAAATTCCCGATCGCCGCCGACGACTTGACGAACCCGCCCTGCGACCCGGCTAATCCGGCCCCATGAACCCTACCCGCAGATCCCTCACCGTCGCCGGACTCGCCATGGCCGCCAGTTCCACCTTGGGCAGCCCCGCTTCGGCCTGCATGCCGAAGCCCATCGTCATCGGCCATCGCGGCGCCAGCGGCGATCGGCCGGAACACACGCCGATGGCTTATCGTCTGGCGATCACCCAGGGCGCAGACTTCATCGAGCCGGACCTCTGCATCACGAAGGACGGCCACCTCGTCGCCCGACATGAGAACGAGATCGGCGGCACGACCGACGTGGGCGGACGCGCCGAGTTCGCCGCCCGCAAGGCGACGAAGGTCATCGACGGCCAGTCGGTCAGCGGCTGGTTCACCGAGGATTTCACCCTCGCCGAGCTGAAGACCCTGCGCGCGCGCGAACGCCTGCCCCAACTGCGTCCCGCAAACACAGCGTTCGACGGCCGGGAGGCGATCCCGACCTTCGCCGAGGTCGTGGCCATCGCGAAGGCGGCCGGCGTCGGCGTCTATCCGGAGATGAAACACCCGCGCTACTTCGCCTCGATCGGCCTGCCGTTTGAGCAGCGCATGGCCGACGCGCTCAAGGCGGAGGGCCTGAATTCGCGATCCGCGAAGGTGTTCGTCCAGTGCTTCGAAGTCGGGCCGCTGAAGACGCTCCGCCGCCTGACGAAGGCGCCGCTCGTCCAGTTGGTCGACAGCGAGGGCTCGCCCGCGGACCTGCCCGCGCTCCGCTATGCCGACATGGTCACCGCAGCGGGCCTGAAGGCCATCGCCGTCTATGCCGACGGAGTGGGGCCGGACAAGTCGTACGTCGTCCCCACGGACGGCGAGCGGCTGCTGCCGGCCACGTCGCTGGTGAAGGACGCCCATGCGGCGGGTCTGAAGGTCCATCCGTGGACCGTGCGGGCGGAGAACTACTTCCTGCCGAAGGACCTGCAGGTGCTGCCCGCGTCCCTGCGCCCCGACGCGCCCCGGCTTCACGGCGATGTTGAGGCGATGTTCGAGGCGCTCTACGAGGCGGGGATCGACGGCGTCTTCAGTGATTTCCCGGGCCTCGCCGTCGCGGCCCGCAAGGACATGTTCGGATGATCCGTCTTGCTCTGGCCGCCCTGGCGGCCTGTCTCGTCTTCACCACGCCGGTTCAGGCCAAGTCGCCGCTGGACCCGCTGGCCGAGCAGTACGTCAAGCTGAGCCTGGAGATCGGCGAGAAGGAAGACGGCTACATCGACGCCTTCTACGGCCCGGCGGAATGGCAGGCGGCCGCGAAGGTCGCGCCCCGCGATCTGCCCGCCCTGAAGGCTGAGGTCGCCGCCCTGTCTCTGGCCGTGACCCGCATCAAGCCGGGCTGGCTGGTCGCGGAGGAGAAGCGTCGGCGGGTTTTCCTGCTCGCCCAGCTGAAGGCGGCGGAGACCCGTCTGCGGATGATGTCCGGCGAGACGCTCAGCTTCGAGGACGAGGCCGAGGGTCTGTTCGGCGTGCGGCCGGTGCTCAAGCCTCTGTCGGCCTATGATCCGGTGCTGAAGGAGATCGAGGCGCTCGTCCCCGGCGAGGGGCCGCTGTGGCAACGGGTCGACACGTTCAGCGACCGGTTCATCATCCCGCCTGACCGCCTGCAGGCGGTGATGGACGCGGCCATCGCCGAGTGCCGCAAGCGCACGGCCGCCCACATCGCCCTGTCGACCGATGAGCGGTTCACCCTGGAGTTCGTCACCGGCAAGTCCTGGTCCGGCTACAACTGGTACAAGGGTGGCGCCACCAGCCTCATCCAGATCAACACCGACCTGCCCGTGCGCCTGAGCCGCGCGGTCGATCTGGGCTGTCATGAGGGGTATCCCGGCCACCATGTGCTGAACATGCTGCTCGAGGAGCGCCTGACGAAGGCGCGAGGCTGGGTCGAGTTCAGCGTCTATCCGCTCTATTCGCCGCAATCCCTGATCGCCGAGGGCAGCGCCAACTACGGCATCGAGCTGGCTTTCCCGGGTGACGAAAAGCGCGCGTTCGAGGTGGCCGTCCTCTATCCGCTGGCCGGCCTGGACCCGAAGGACGCGGCCCGCTTCGACGCCCTGCTGCAGGCCCAGAAGGCGCTCGCCGGCGCGCGGTTCACCATCGCCAGCGAGCTGCTGTCAGGCCGCATCACGCGTGAGCAGGCCATCGCCCTGACCCAGACCTACGGCCTGGTCTCCGCCAAACGCGCCGCCCAGACCGTGTCCTTCAGCGAACAGTACCGCAGCTATGTGATCAACTACGGTCTGGGGCTGGATATGGTGCGGGCCTACGTCGAGGGCGCGGGGCCGGGCCAGGCGGAGCGCTGGAAGCGCATGGAAGCGGTGATCAGCGAACCGACGCTGCCGGGTGATCTGATCCGGCCCTGACATCGGGCCCGGTTGATGCAGATCATCACGGCGCGCGTTGATCGAGCGTCAGGTGCCGGGCCACGGAAAGGCCCCGCCATGCCAGACCCTACGCGTCTCGCGCTCGTGTTGATGCTCGCACTCGGACTTGCCGCCTGCGCAACGTCCGGCGAGGCGCCCCCCGGGCGCAACGGTTCCGCCAGGATGGAAGGCGCGATGACGCGGCCGCTCCGGGACCTGGGGATCATGCGCAGGGCGATTCCCGATGTTCTGGCCGGCGCGACCGCCGCGCCTTACGGCCTTCAGGGCCCGGTCCGTTGCGGGGATATCGCTGCCGAGATCACCCGCCTGGATACTGCGTTGGGGCCGGACCTGGACGCGGAGCACGTCAAGCCCGGCGGCGCGGCCGGCGAGATGCTGTTCGACGCCTTTCAGGGCGCCCTGGATATTCCCTTCCGGGGGCTGGTTCGTCGCGTTTCCGGAGCCGAGTCGCGAGATCGGGCCCGGGCCGCGGCGGTGCTCGCCGGCATGGTGCGCCGCGCGTGGCTCAAGGGCGTGGCCTACGACGCGGCCTGCGTGGCTCCGACGCCGGCCCCTTAGGCCGCTTCCACCCCGAACTGCAGCTGGGCCAGCTTGGCGTAAAGGCCGCCGGCCTTGCTCAGCGCCGTGTGGGTGCCTTCCTCGACGACGCGGCCCTCGTCCATCACCACAATCCGGTCGGCCCGCAGGACGGTCGCCAGACGGTGGGCGATGACCAGCGTGGTGCGGTCGCCCATGGCGCCTTCGAGGGCCTTCTGGACCAGCCGCTCGTTCTCGGCGTCCAGCGCGCTGGTGGCCTCGTCCAGCAGCAGGATCGGCGAGTTACGGACCAGCGAACGCGCGATGGCCAGCCGTTGCTTCTGTCCGCCGGACAGGGTCTTGGCCCGCTCGCCGACGGGCGTGTCGAAGCCTTCCGGCAGGGCGTTGATGAAGGCCTCGGCCTCGGCGGCCCGGGCTGCGGCGTGGACCTCCTCCAGGGTCGCGTCCTCGCGGCCGAAGCGGATGTTGTCGAGCGCCGAGCCCGAGAACAGCGAGGCGTCCTGGGCGACCAGCGCCATGCGCGCGCGGACCTCGCCGGGATCGGCGTCCTTTAGGTCGACGCCGTCCAGCAGGATGCGGCCGGCCTGGGGGTCATAGAATCGCAGCAGAAGCCGCAGGACCGTGCTCTTGCCTGCGCCGGAGGGGCCGACCAGCGCCACGGTCTCGCCGGGCCGCACGGTCAGGTCGAAGCCGCGCAGCGCCGGCAGGTCCGGACGGCCCGGATAGGCGAAGGTCACGCCCTCGAAGGCGATCTTGCCGCGCGCGGGGACCGGCAGGGCGCGCGGCGCGGCCGGGGCGGCGATCAGGGTCCGTGAGGCCAGCAGCTCGAAGATCCGCTGCATCGCGCCGGCGGCCTGTTGCACGACGCCCCAGACCTCGCCCAGCGCCCCGACCGAGGCGCCGGCGAACACCGACAGGGCCAGGAACTGGATCAGCTGGCCGGGTGACATGGTCCCGTTGACCACCGCGTGGGCGGCCGTCCACAACAACAGGCCGATGCCGCCGAACACCAGGCCGATGACCACCAGGGTCATCATCGACCGGGCCATGACCCGCTTGAGGGAGGTGCGGAAGGCAGTCTCGACCGCGTCGCCGAACCGGGTGTCTGCCATTTTCTCACGACCGAACGCCTGGACGGTCTCGAGCGCGTCGAGGCTCTCGCCCGCGAAGCCGACGGCCTGGGCGAACCGGTCCTGGGTCTTGGTCGACAGGGATCGGACGCGCCGTCCGAAGATGAACATCGGGGCGATCAGCAGCGGGGCCATGACCATGACCCACAGGGTCAGCTTCGGGGACACGACCGCCAGCATGACGGTCGCGCCGATCAGGCCGAGGATGTTGCGCAGGGCGATCGAGGCTGCCGAGCCGACGAGATTTTCGATGATCGTCACGTCCGTGGTCATCCGCGACAGCACTTCGCCGGTGCGCGTCTTGAGGAAGTAGGACGGATCGAGCGTCAGGACGTGGCGGTAGAGCGCCTTGCGCAGGTCGGCCACGACCCGCTCGCCCAGCACGGTGATGAAATAGAACCGCGCGGAGGTGGCCAGGGCCAGGACCAGCACGACCAGGCCCGCCAGGCCGAAATAGCGGTTGAGGTTGTCGGCCGACAGAAAACCCTTGTCGACGACCAGCCGCAAAGCCTGGGTGATGCTCAGCGTCGCGCCGGTGGAGAACAGCAGGAAGAAGCCGGCCGCGGCGGCATGCCGCCAGTGGGCGGTGATGAACGGCAGCAGGTGGACCAGATTTTTGACGTCGCGACTCTTCGGACGGCGGGCCGCCGCTTCGCTCAGGGTCGCGGCCAGTTCGGCTCCCGCGCTGGGCCGTCCCTCGGCCACGGCGTCGACCGCGTTGGTGTCACTCATGCTGCGCCCCTTGCCTTCATCGCGGCCCTTCTGTATAGCCGCGCGTCTTCGGTGGCCCCACTAATCGGTCGCCAGATCCATTTTCCTCTCAAGTCGGTTGGACCGCCCGATGAAACAAGACACCCATCCCGACTATCACTTCATCACCGTGGTGATGACGAACGGCACGACGTACCAGACGCGCTCCACCTACGGGAAGGAAGGCGCGACCCTGAATCTGGACATCGATCCCTCCACGCACCCGGCCTGGACCGGCGGCAACGCCCACCTGCTGGACCGCGGCGGCCGCGTGTCGCGCTTCAACGCCAAGTTCGCCGGCTTCACCGCGAAGAAGTAGGCGTCGGCGTCAGCCAGCGGAATTCGAAAAGGCCGGCAGGGGAAACCCCGCCGGCCTTTTTGCTGTCTGGCTGTTGCGTGGTTCGAGACGCTCGGCCGGGGCCTCGCTCCTCACCATGACGAACATGGGTGCAATCAGACCCAGCCGTCATCCTGAGGAGCGATCCCTCAGGATCGCGTCTCGAAGGACACCATCAGTTCGCGCCGGCCCCGAAGGCGTCCCGAAGGCGGTCCATCTGGGACAGCACCGGATGGGGGGCGGTCTCGACGCTGGCCTCGACGTACATGCGGCGGTCCAGGTGACGGACCCGGTCATACAGCCGCGCCGACCGGTCGAGCAGTTCCAGCAGCCCGAGCGGCAAATCGTGCAGGGCTTCGGCCTCGCTGACCGAGGTGTCCTCGGCGTCCAGACGGTAGCGGCTCTCGCAGGCGGCTTCCGGCGCCATGTCGCCCTCGCGCACGGCGCGCTGCACCAGCAGCCAGGACGCGACCCGCATCAGGCGGGTGGTCAGGCGCATGCTCTCGGAGGCGTAGGCGAGCGCGGCGTTGCGCGACAACAGCTTGGAGTCCTGGCGACCGCCGCCGTCGAGATAGGCCGCGGTCTCCTCGACCAGGTCCATGCCCTCGAGAAAGGTGCGGTCGAACAGCTCCGAGCGGGCGAAGTCGGAAATCACATTCGCTCGCCACGGCGCCGTTGCGGGCGCGCCGAGTTCATTCATGGACAAGATCGCCCCTCACCAAAACGCGCGGGATCAACTTCCCGCCAGACCCAACGGCTGCAACGGACGTGCCAAGCGGCGGCGTCAGTCGTTGCCGAACTTGAAAAACGCATCCGCGGCCGACTTGCTGGCCTGCTTCTTCTCGATCTGGCCCCGGGTGCGGGCGATTTCGGACTGCAGCAGCCCGACCCGCTCTTCCAGGTCGCCCACGCTGTAGAGTTCGAGATCCTCGCGCAGCGCGAGCGAGAGCGCCTCGCCCCTGTGTCCGCGCGGCTCAGCCGGTTCTTCGCTCATCGCCGGGGCCTCCCTATCGCATCCGAGGTCTTTCACGATATCAGACGCTCGCGGACGATAACACGCAAGTGCAGGAGCGAGACCATGGCCGAGCCCACGATGACCGCCATCGCCGTCGACGGCGGCAAGGGACCGGCGGATGCGCTCAAGCCCGTTCCGGCGCCGCGGCCTGTTCCGCAGGACGGTGAAATCCTGATCCGGGTCAGGGCGGCCGGGGTCAATCGTCCCGATCTGCTCCAGCGCATGGGCTTCTACCCGCCGCCCCCGGGCGCCCCGGCCACGCTGGGCCTTGAAGTCGCCGGCGAGGTGGTCGCGGGCGCCGGGCGCTGGAAGGCGGGCGACACGGTCACCGCCCTGCTCGGCGGTGGCGGCTATGCGGAATACGCGGTGGTCGACGCGCGCCACGCCCTGCCGATCCCGGCGGGTCTCGACTTCAACCAGGCCGCCGGCCTGCCCGAGACCGTCTTCACGGTGTTCGCCAACGTCTTCGAGCACGGGGGGCTGAAGGCCGGCGAGACCTTCATGGTCCACGGCGGCACCTCCGGCATCGGGGTCACGGCGATCCAGATGGCCAAGGCGGCGGGGGCGAAGGTCATCGCCACCGGCCGCGGCGCCGACAAGGCGGCCCAGGCGCTGGCCATCGGCGCCGACATCGCCGTCGACACCACGACCCAGGACTTCGCCGAGGCCGCGCTGGCCGAGGGCGGCGTCGATGTGATCCTCGACATGGTCGGCGGATCCTATTTCGCGAAGAACCTCCAGGCGCTGAAGACCGGCGGGCGGATCGTCTACATCGCCTCGCTCGGCGGCGGCACGCTGGAGGTCCCGGTCCTGGCGCTGATGCAGAAGCGGGCGGTGCTGACCGGCTCGACCCTGCGGCCCCGCTCCGCCGACGAGAAGGCGCGTCTGGCGGCCGAGATCGAGCGGATCGTCTGGCCGTGGGTCGAGGCCGGCAAGGTCAAGGCCGTGGTCGACCGTACCTTCCCTCTGGCGCAGGCCGCCGCCGCGCACGCCTTCCTCGAGGCCGGCGCCCACGTCGGCAAGGTCATTCTGGAGGCCTGACGTGAGCACGCCCGGACAGCCTGTCGACGCCCGCGCCCTGGTCCAGCAGGCCATCGAGGCCCTGCGCAAGGGTGACCCGGCGACCGCCCGCGACCGCTTCCAGCAAGTGATCGCTTCGGGCGTCGCCGACGCCTCGGTCTGGCTGGGTCTGGCGCTCGCCCTGCGCGGCACCAACGACAAGGAGGGCAGCCTCGTCGCCATCGAGCAGGCGCTGAAGCTGGAGCCGCGCAACATCCGCGCCCGGGTGATGAAGGCTGACCACTACGCCGAACTGGGCGACGCCCGCGCGGCCTCGGCCTTCTACGCCTCGGTGGTTCGCGCCGCCCCGCCCCCGGAGCAGTTGCCGCCGGAACTGCGCAACGAAGTCGCCCGCGCCGAGGTGATGAGCCGCCGCTACGCCGCCGACTACGAGGTGTTCCTGCGTGACCGCCTGTCCGGCCTGGCCTTCGCGGACGACAGCGCCTTCGCCCAGTCGCTCGACCTGATGCTGGGCAAGAAGCAGATCTATCTGCAGCAGCCGAAGCACTTCTACTTCCCGGGCCTGCCCCAGACCCAGTTCTATGACCGGGCGCAGTTCCCCTGGCTCGACGCGGTCGAGGCGGCGACCGACGCGATCCGCGCCGAGTTGCTCGAGGTGATGAAGGACCACGCCGCCTTCACCCCCTATCTGGAAAGCCGCGCGGACCGGCCGTTCCAGGACGTCCACGGGATGCTCGACAACCCGGACTGGAGCGCCTTCTACCTGTGGAAGAACGGCGAGCCGGTCGCCGACAACATCGCCCGCTGCCCGAACACCATGGCCGCCCTGGCCGGCGCGCCGCTGGCGCGGATCAAGGGCCGCACGCCGTCGGTGCTGTTCTCGCTGCTGCGGCCGGGCGCGGTGATCCCGCCGCACCACGGCTTCGTCAACACCCGCCTGATCTGCCACCTGCCGCTGATCGTGCCGGAGGGCTGCGCCTTCCGGGTCGGCAACGACACCCGGCCCTGGCGGGAGAGCAAGGCCTGGCTGTTCGACGACACGATCGAGCACGAGGCCTGGAACCGCAGCAGCGAAACCCGCGTCATTCTGCTGTTCGACGTCTGGCGCCCGGAACTGTCCGACGAGGAGCGCGCGCTGGTCGCCGCCATGTTCGAGGCCATCGACGACTACGGCGGCGGGGGCGGGGAGTGGAGCGTGTGAGACTATTTGCCGGCCGTAGAAGGCGCGGCAAATGAACGCCGTTTCCTTTGTCCGGGAACGGCTCTATATGACCAATCCAACATCCCGCCCGGCCGAAAGGCCGGGCGCCGTCGTATCTGGAGCACGACATGTCCGACCAAATCCTGATGCCGAAGGCGACCGCCGTCTGGCTCGTGGACAACACCTCGCTGACCTTTGAGCAGATCGCCGACTTCTGCGGCCTGCACCGTCTGGAAGTCCGCGGCATCGCCGACGGCGAAGTGGCGCGCGACATCCGCGGCGCCGACCCGATCGCCAACGGCCAGCTGAACCGCGAAGAGCTCGACAAGGCCGGCGCCGACCCCAAGTACCGCATGGTCGCCCAGAAGAGCCGTCACGCCGAGCTGCTGAAGCCGGTCAAGAAGGCCCCGCGCTACACGCCCGTGTCGCGTCGTCAGGATCGTCCGGACGCCATCAAGTGGTTCGTCACGCACCACCCGGAAGTGACCGACGCCCAGATCGCCCGCCTGCTCGGCACGACCAAGTCGACCATCGAGTCGGTCCGCACGCGCGGCCACTGGAACAGCGCCAACATCAAGGCGGTGGACCCGGTGACGCTCGGCCTGACCACCCAGATCGACCTCGACGCCCTGGTGCGCAAGGCCGCCGACAAGAAGGCCAAGGACGACGCCCGCAAGGGCATCGTGGCTCCGGACGGCGCGACCCTGAAGGCCGCCGCTGAAGTGGAAGCCGAGCCGGAAGTCGAGACCGACGAGGAAATGGCCGGTCACGTCGACCTGAAGAACGTCTTCCAGGATCGCGACGACGACGACGGCGACGAGGACTAGTCAGTCCGGTGGGGACATGGGCTTCCGTCTGTGTCCCCAGCCGCTGTGTCCCGACCGCAGGGATAGCCACGCTTCGCGAAACAGTCCCTGTTCCGCGCTATCCGGGTGTCAGATCACCCCGACGAGCCGGGCCGTCTGGTAGCCCGCGAGCAGCAGCACCAGCACGCCGACGGCGCAGGTCAGGATCCTGACCGGCACGAGGCGGACCACGTAGCCGGCCAGCGGCGCGGCCAGCAAACCCCCGACAATCAGTCCGCCGACCGCCGTCGCATGCGACGCCAGTTCGCCTGCGTCCTGCCAGTGACCCGTCAGCAGAGCTGCGAGGAAGGTGGCGGAGATGGTGGCGGTGACGAAGAATTCGGCCGTGTTCGCTGTGCCGATGCTCTGCCGCGGCTCCGCGCCGGCGCCGACCATCGTGCTGGTCACAGTGGGACCCCAGCCGCCGCCGCCGACCGCGTCAAGGAAGCCGCCGACAACGCCGAGCGGCCCGCTCAGACGCACCGGGAAGGGGCGCGCCGCGACGGTCCGCCAGGCCCGGTACAGGATCGCCACGCCCATCAGCGCCAGGTAGCCGGTGATGAACGGCTTGAGGACATTGCCGTCGATGGAGGTCAGCACGAAGGCGCCCGCGGCGCCGCCGATGCAGCCGCCGAGGGCCAGCGGCGCAAAGAGCTTCCAGTTGACGTTCCGGTTCACCGCATGGGAGCCGGCCGAGGCCGCCGTGGTGAACACCTCGGCGGCATGGACGCTGGCCGAGGCCATCGCCGGCGGGACGCCGAAGGCCAGCAGCACCGTCGATGAAATAACGCCGTACGCCATGCCCAAGGCCCCATCGACGGACTGGGCCAGGAAACCGACGAGAAGGAACAGAAGAAACACTTCCATGAGCCGCGCTCCGATTGAAGGGCGACTCTAGATTTAAAGCCTACCAATCCGACAGGGATAAAATCTTTAAAGGTATCCAGCGGCGCTCATCGGCCCCGTGTCACGACGATTGTCTTGATCGGGCCAGCACACGCTCATGGCGCAAGGGAATTTGAGAACAAAGCCTGCCCGCGCCTCGCCCCATGGTGGGGGCGAGGCTGGACAATCGCACTGGCCCTTCAGCCGACCGCAGCCGGCTGTCCGGTTAGTGCACCTGCAGACGCAGGGATTCGATTTCCTCTTTCAGGCGCAGCTTTTGTCGCTTGAGTTCCTTGAGGCGGAGCTCATCCGCCGAAGGCCGTCTCATCTCGTCGTGGATCAACCGCTCGAGAGTCTGATGACGATTACCAAGTTCGCGAATGCGAGCATCCAGCGCCATTCCTCGGCTCCTCTTCTGTGACAACAGGATTGAACACCCGTCTCAGGCGAGAGTCAGATCACAAAGGGTTGCGCTTGGTGTCGCAGGCGTTGCGGGCTTTCCCGCGTTCATGTGTGCGCGTAGAGGGTTGGGGAGATGGCTGAAAACGCGCGAAAAAAACTTGTGGTGGGAATCTCCGGGGCGTCCGGCGTGGCCTACGGCCTGCGGACACTCGACGCCTGCCGCGAGCTGGGAGTCGAGAGCCACCTGATCCTGTCGAAGGCGGCGGTCCTGACCCTGACGCAGGAAACCGACCACACGCTCGCCGAGGTCAACGCCATGGCGGACGTGGTGCACAAGGTCGGCGACGTCGGCGCCTCGGTGGCTTCCGGCTCGTTCCGCGCGCTGGGCATGATCATCGCACCCTGTTCGGTGCGGACGATGAGCGAGATCGCCACCGGCGTGACCTCCAGCCTGCTGACCCGCGCCGCAGACGTGACGCTCAAGGAGCGCCGGCCGCTGGTGCTGATGGTCCGCGAGACGCCGTTCCACCTGGGCCATCTGCGGACCATGGTCCGGCTGGCCGAGATGGGCGCGACCATCGCCCCGCCCTTGCCGGCCTTCTATGCCATGCCGCGGTCCATCGCCGAGATGATCGACCAGTCGGTCGGCCGCGCGCTCGACCTGTTCGGCCTCGACTGGAAGCCGGTCAAACGCTGGGGCGAGGACCTCGATCCGATCGTGAGTGGACAGTGAGCCTCTGGACCTGGACACTCGCCGCCTACGATCGACCGGGCGTGCCCGAGGCGACGCTGGCGTTGCAGGATGAGCACGGCTTCAACACCGCCTATCTGCTCTGGGCGGTCTGGGCCGACCCTGATCGCGAGACCCTCGCCAACGGTGTCCAGACGACCGTGCTGTGGGACGAGACGGTGCTCTGGCCGCTGCGCAACGTCCGGCGCGCGCTCAAGGGCCATCGTCCGCCGTTCGCCGACGCGCCGCGCGAAGGTCTGCGCGAGGACGTGAAGGCGGCCGAACTGCGCGCTGAACGGACTCTGATGGAGACGCTGGAGTCGTTCGGCCCCGCGGCGACGAATGTCGACGTCATGGCGACCCTGACCCGCGCGGCGATGGCCTGGTGTGGCCAGGCGCCGGCCGCGCCCCTGAAACGCCTCGCGGAAGCTCTGGCGTGACGCGAACGCCGGCTGTATTTTCACCGGCGGTGAGGGAGCGCGCAGACCATGAATGACGACGATGGGCTGTACGTCATGCCCAACATGGAGGTGCGCGGCCGCCTGATGGAGCTGCGCCAGCGGCACCAGGATCTCGATGCCGCCGTCGCCGCCCTGATCGAAAAGCCGCTGCCTGACCAGCTCCAGATCGCCCGGCTGAAGAAGCAGAAGCTGATCCTGCGCGACCAGATCACCAAGCTTGAAAACCAGCTGACCCCCGACATCATCGCGTAGATCTTGTGATAGCCTCCCCGAAACAGACCCTGGGGAGGGACGACCGATGAACCTCGAAACCATCTTCTCCGTCATGAGCATGCTGGCCATGGCCGGCTGGATCTGTCTGGCGCTGGCGCCGTTGCGCCGGCCTGTACTGATCGCGGCGGCACGTGTGATCGCGGCGCTGCTGAGCGTGGCGTATGTCGTCCTGATCTACCGCGGGCTGACGACGCCGGGCGGGCCCGAGGGCGGCGGCTTCGACTCGCTGGCCAAGGTCATGATCCTGCTGTCGGTCCCGGCGACCATGCTGCCGGCCTGGATCCATTTCCTCTGTTTCGACCTGTGGGTCGGGACATGGGAGGCCGAGGACGCGCCGAAATCGGGCGTGCCGCACTGGCTGATGCTGCCGGTCTTCTTCCTGACCTTCATGTATGGCCCGGCCGGCCTGCTGCTCTATCTCGTCCTGCGCGCTGTCGCCGGGCGGATGAAGCCGAAAGCGGCCTGATAGAGGATCCTCCCCATCGGGGGAGGTGGCCCTGCGTAGCCTTGGCGAAGCAGGGACGGAGGGGGGCCGCTCCGGTCTCGGGTGACCCCCTCAGTCGGGTTCGCTGACAGCTCCCCCAAGGGGGGGGGAGCATCCAGAGCGGCGCTATCAGCTCTTCGGCGTCACCTTGGCCGCCGTCGCCTTCGCTTCCGTGATCGTCATGATCTGGCCGGTGAAGTAGGGGCTCTGGCCGTTCTTCTTCAGGTAGGCGTCGAAGTCCTGCAGCAGCTTGATCGCTTCGTCATGCTTGCCCTGCTTGACCAGTTGCTGGGCGAGCGTGCCACGGACGTCGACGAGGTTGGGCACCAGCTCCAGCGTCTTGCGATTCCATGTGATGGACTCGTCGGCCCTGCCCAGAGCGTCAAGGCTGATGGCGTAGCCGGCGAACAGGTCGTAGGTCCCCGCGCCCTCCTTCAGCACCTGAACGTACTGAGGAACGGCGATGGCGTGCTGTCCGGACCTGGTCAGGGCGATGGCGTAGATTGCGCGGGTGTCGGTCTCGGTCGGATAGAGCTTGAGATAGCCGTAGTAGTTCAGCGCGGCGCAGCGGTAGTCCCGGTCGCGGTAACAGGCCTCAGCGTCGGTCTTGCTGGCCGGCGCGGGCGCGGGCGGCGCGGCCTTCTCGCACCCGGCAAGGGCGAGAACCCCGATCAGGGCGGCGTAAGCGAGCTTCATCGACATTCCCCCGTAGCGATGCAGGCAGTCCACAACGCTACAATGGCGATGGGTTTCAGATAAAGCCGTCATGGACGAGGGGACAGGCACTGAAGTGCATGTCCCCGCGCCTCACCAGCTGTCCACCCAGCGCCGCGCCGGCTTCGTCCGGGCCGGGCAGCTGTCGAGGCCGCGGGTGATCCAGCGGCGGGTCTCGGCGGGGTCGATCACCGCGTCGATCTCGAGCGCGGCCGCCATGCTGGTCGCCTTGCCGGCGGCGTAGAGCCGACCGACCAGCTGCTCGAACAGGGCCTTGTTCTTCTCGGGGTCGGTCTCGGCGGCCAGCTCCTTGCTGTAGCCGAGCCGCACGGCGCCCTCGAGGCCCATGCCGCCGAACTCGCCGGTCGGCCAGCTGGCGATGAACACCGGGGCGTGGAAGCCGCCGCCGGCCATGGCTTGGGCGCCGAGGCCGTAGCCCTTGCGCAGGACGATGCAGAACAGTGGCGTTCCCAGCTTGGCGCCGGCGATGAACTGTCGGCTGACGCGGCGCACGGCGCCGGCGGCCTCGCTGTCCGGCCCGACCATGAAGCCCGGCGTGTCGCACAGGCTGACCACGGGCAGGTCGAAGGCGTCACAAAGCTGCAGGAAGCGCGCGGCCTTCTCGGCGCCGTCACAGTCGATGGCCCCGCCCAGATGCCGCGGATCGTTGGCTATCAGCCCCATCGGCCGGCCCTCGATCCGCACGAAGCCGGTGATCATGCCGGCCGCGAAGCCGCGCCGCAGCTCCAGGAAACTGCCCGCGTCGGCCAGGGTCTCGATCAGCGGCCGGATGTCGTAGACCCGCAGGCGGTTCTCGGGGATGGCCCGGCGCAGATCGCGCTGGTCAGGCGCGGTCCAGTCGGCGAGCCGTCCCTGGAAGGTCGACATGGCCTGTTTGGCCAGGGCCGTGGCGTGCGCCTCGTCGTCGGCGAGGATGTCGATCACCCCGTTGGCCCATTGCACGTCGCTGGGGCCGATGTCGTCCGGCTTGAAGACACCCAGGCCGCCGCCCTCGATCATCGCCGGACCGCCCATGCCGAGGTTGGAGTCCCTGGTGGCGATGATGATTTCCGAAAGGCCGGCGATGGCCGCGTTGCCGGCGAAGCAGCGGCCGGCGACGATGGCGATCTTGGGCATCTCTCCCGACAGGGAGGCGAACTTGCCGAAGGTGGTGACATCGAGGCCCGCGACCCCCGTGCCGTCGGTGTCGCCCGGCCGGCCGCCGCCGCCCTCGGCGTACCAGACCAGCGGCAGCTTCTGGTCCTCGACGATGTGCAGCAGACGGTCGGTCTTCTTGTGGTTCATGTGGCCTTGAGTGCCGGCCAGGACGGTGAAGTCGTAGCTGAGCGCCGCGACCCGTGCCTTTTCCGGCGGGAACAGATGGCCGTTGATCGCGCCGATGCCGGCGATCAGGCCGTCGGCGGGCGTGGCCTTGATCAGGTCTTCCAGCGTCCGGCGGCGGCGCTGGGCCGCGATCGTCAGGGCGCCGTATTCGATGAAGCTGCCTGGATCGAGCAGGTCGTCGATATTCTCGCGCGCCGTGCGGTGGCCGGTCTTCCGGCGTTTGGCCACGGCTTCGGGTCGGTTGGCGTCCAGGGTGAAGGCGTGCCGGTCGATGACCTCCTGCAGGTCGGGCCGAATGTGGTCGGGGTCGACCAGCGCCGCCTCGGCCGCCGCGTCGGCGGCGACGTCGGCGGGTTCGAGGAACAGGATCGGCTGGCCCTTCATCAGGGTCTCGCCCTTGCTCGCGGCGATGCGCACCACCCGGCCGCCCTCCGGGGCGGTGACGACGTGCTCCATCTTCATCGCTTCGAGGATGGCGACGGTCTGGCCGGGCGCCACCAGGTCGCCCTCGGCGACCTCGATGACGCCGACGGTCGCCTGCAGCGGCGCCGTGATGTCGATGGCGCCGTCGAGGCTCTCGAACGCCGCCTCCGGACTTCCGGGCGAGGCCTCGACGATCCGGGCCTCCGGCGCCGGCAGTTTCGCGAGCAGTTCGGGCAGGCTGGTTTCCAGGAAGCGCGTCGTCGCGGTCCCGCCGGTAACCGATGGTTCGGCCAGCACGGCGCGCAGCAGCGGGGCGTTGGTCTCCACGCCGTCCAGGCGGAACTCGCCCAGCGCGCGGGCCGTCCGGGCGCAGGCGGCGATCATGCTCTCGCCCCGACCGATAACCTTGGCCAGCAGGCTGTCGTAGGCCGGGCTGGTGACGTAGCCGGCATAGCCGTAGCCGTCGACGCGTACGCCCGGACCGCTCGGCGGCTCATAGACGGCCAGCCGTCCGCCGCCGGGCAGGGTCGAGCCATCGGCGGTCAGGGTCTCCAGGTTGACCCGCGCCTGCACGGCGAAGCCGCGCGGCTTCGGCGCCTCGGTCAGGCCCAGCTGGACGAGGGTCCTGCCCGCCGCCAGCTCGAACTGGGTCCGCACCAGGTCCAGCCCCGTGACCTCCTCGGTGACCGTATGCTCGACCTGCAGCCGGGCGTTGGTCTCGATGAAGGCGAAGCCGCCCTTGCTGTCGACGAGGAACTCGACGGTGGCGAGGGTGCGGTATTTCACGGCGGCGCAGAGCTTCTCCGCCGCCTCGTGCAGCGCCTTGCGCAGGGGCTCGGGCAGGATCGCCGGAGCGCTCTCGACGAGTTTCTGGTTACGCCGCTGGACCGAACAGTCGCGGTCACCGACCGCCAGTACGGCGCGGCCGTCGGCGACGATCTGCACCTCGATGTGACGGGCCTGGTCGACCAGCCATTCGGCGTAGACCGCGCTGTCGCCGAACGCCGCCTGTGCTTCTCGCGCACAGGCGGCCAGGGCGAACTCGATCTCCGCCTCGGTCCGCACGATGCGCATGCCGCGCCCGCCGCCGCCGGCCACGGCCTTGAGCATCATCGGGCCGTTCTTCCTGAAGAAGGCCTTGGCGCCGGTCAGGTCGATGGGGCCCGTGCCGGCCAGCACCGGAACCTTGGCCTTGGCCGCCAGCGCGCGGGCCTTGGCCTTGTCGCCGAACAGCTCCAGCGCCTCGGGGGCGGGGCCGATGAAGGCGATCTTCGCGGCGGCGCAGGCCCGGGCGAAATCGGCGTTCTCCGACAGGAAGCCGTAGCCCGGATGGATCGCATCACACTTCGCCGCCTTCGCCGCGGCGATAACCCCGTCGATGTCGAGGTAGGCCTTCACGCCGGAGCCGTTCAGGGCGACGGCTTCGTCCGCCGACCGGACGTGCAGCGAGGCGGCGTCGTCCTGCGCATGGATGGCGACGCTGACGATCCCCAGCTCCGCCGCGGCCCGGGCGATCCGGATGGCGATCTCGCCGCGGTTGGCGATCAGCACGCGCTTGAAGCTCAAGGGAAACCTCCGTCGGCTCATACGGCCGTTTGAACGCACCATAGCGTCCCGGCTTGACTCTCCAACCCCGCAGCGCGAGAACAAAAGTAGAACATTGGAGAACAGTCATGCCGGCGTCGCGGCTCGCCCGCCTCGCGGCCGTGAAGGGCCAGATCGCCGCTCTGGAAGCGGGGACTCGGACTCCATCCGCGGTTCTGCCGTTCGGCGACGCCCGCGTCGACGACTGCCTGCCGGGCGGGGGTTTGCCGCTGGGCCGCTGGCATGAACTGACCGGAAGCGGGATGGAAACGGAGACCGGCGCAGCCACCGCCGGCTTCGCCGCCCTGCTGGCGTTGCCCCTGACGGCGCAGGGGGCGGTGGTCTGGATCCTGCGGCGGGACGATCTCTATGCGCCGGGTCTGGAGACGCTGGGCTTTCCGGCCCGACGGCTGATCCAGGTGCGGGTCCGCGACGAGACCGCAGCCCTGATGGCCCTGGAGGACGCGCTCGGCTCGGCCGGCGTCGCGGCCGTGGCCGCCGAGATTGAGGACGTCGATCTGACCGCCGGCCGCCGGTTGCAACTGGCCTGCGAGAAGCACGGGGCGACCGGGTTCGTGATCCGCAGACGGCCGTTTGGCGGCGCATCCCGCAAGGCTACGACCGGCTCGGCGGCTTCCACCCGCTGGCGGGTCAGCGCCGCGAGCAGCGATCCGCCGCCGGGCGAACCGGGACTGGGGCCGCCCCGCTGGACCGCGGCTCTCGAACGCTGCCGGGGCGGTCGTCCCGGCGAATGGACCTTTGAATGGCGGCAGGAGGCTGACCATGGCTCGCATCCTCTCGCTGTGGCTTCCGGACTGGCCGGTGACGGTGTGGCGGCGGAAGACCGCGTCCGCCTCCGGGCCTGATCCCAAATCCGCTCATCCCGGCGAAGGCCGGGACCCGGGTGTTTTCGGGACAGGTCAGGCTGGCTCGGGCAGGTCAGAAAAAGCCTGGGTCCCGGCCTTCGCCGGGATGAGTGGTGATAAAAATCCCCTGGCCCTCCTCATCACCGAGCACGGAACCCGCCGCCTCCACGCCCTGGACGCCGCAGCCCGGGCGCTCGGCCTCTATCCCGGCCAGAAGGCCACGGACGCCGCCGCGCTGGTTCCCGAACTGCAGACCCACGACGCCGACCCCGAGGGCGACGCGGCGGCCCTGAAGGCGCTGGGCGACTGGTGCGTGCGGTTCTCGCCCGCCGTGGCGCTTGACGGGACGGACGGCCTGTTCCTCGACATCACCGGCGTCTCCCATCTGTGGGACGGCGAGGCGGCCATGCTGGAGGACCTGCTGGCCCGGCTGGCCGCCAACGGCATCCGGGCCCAGGGCGCGGTCGCCGACACCGCCGGCGCGGCCTGGGCCCTGGCGCGGTATGGCGAGGGCCCTGTGGTGATCCCGTCGGCCGGCCAGTCCGCTCTCCTGGCCCCCCTGCCGGTGGCCGCCCTGCGGCTGGACGCGGCCGCCACCGCCCAGCTTCCGCGCCTCGGCCTGACCCGCATCAACCGTCTGCTAGGCCTGCCGCGCGCGCAGCTGACGCGGCGGTTCGGGCCGCTGGTGGTGCGTCGGCTGGACCAGGCCCTCGGTCACGCCGAGGAGGCGCTGGTCTATCGTCGCCCGCCCACGCCCTGGTTCGACCGGCTGGCCTTCGCCGAGCCGATCAGCCAGCTGGATGACCTGGTCCGGGTCGCCGGCGACATCGCCGAACGGCTTTGCGAGCGGCTGCGGACGGAGGCGCGCGGCGCGCGGCGGTTCACGCTGACCTTCCACCGGCTCGACGGAAAGGCCTTCCCCGTCAGCGTCGGCCTCTCGACCCTGGGCCGTGACGCCCGCGCCCTGACCCGGCTGTTCGCGCCGAAGCTGGAGACCATCGATCCGGGCTTTGGCATCGAGATCGTGACTCTGACGGCCGACGGGGTCGAGCTGGTCTCCGCCGCCCAGGGCCAGCTCGACAACAGCCGCGCGGCGATGGCCGAGGAGGGGCTGACGGCGCTGGTCGACCGGCTGAGCAACCGGCTGGGCGAGGCCCAGGTCTGGCGCGCCGAGGTGTTCGAGAGCCATGTGCCCGAGCGCGCCGTCCGCGCCGTCGCGCCGATGACGCCGGCGGCCGCCACGCGCTGGAGTCCGGACCGGCCAAGACCCCTGCGGCTGCTGGCGCATCCCGAGGCGATCACCGCCGTGGCCGAACTTCCCGACGAGCCGCCGGTCGCCTTCACCTGGCGCGGCCGACGCCATCGGGTGCGACTGTCGGAAGGCCCCGAACGCATCGCGGAGGAATGGTGGCGCAAGCCGATCGACGAGGTCAGCACGGGCCTGGTCCGCGACTATTACCGTGTCGAGGATGATGCCGGCGGCCGGTACTGGATCTTCCGCGCGGGTCTCTACGGCGACCCGGCGGTCACGGTGCGCTGGTGGCTGCACGGGGTGTTCGCGTGACCTCTCCCCTTTGCCGGGATGAACGGGTTTGGGGGGGCTTCGCGTGACCCGCCCCCCGACCCGCTACGTCGAGCTCCAGACCACCACCAACTACAGCTTCCTCGAAGGCGCTTCCCATCCGGGAGAGCTGGCCGTGACGGCGCATGCGCTGGGCATGCCGGCGCTGGGGATCACGGACCGCAACAGCCTGGCCGGGGTGGTGCGGGCCTGGGCGCGGGCGCGGGACCTGAACACCCGCAGCCTGACCGGGTGCCGCCTGGACTTCAGCGACGGCTCGCCCAGTCTGCTCTGCTACCCCTCCGACCGCGAGGCCTACGCCCGGCTGACCCGGCTGCTGACGATCGGCCAGAGCGGGGCGGAGAAGGGCGACTGCATCCTCCTGCTCGACGACTTTCTCGACCAGTCGGAGGGACAGCTGTGCCTGATCGCGCCGCCCGCCCGCCTTGATGAGGCCTTCGAAAGGCAGGCCCGCCGGCTGCGCGGCGAGCTGGGGGATCGCGTCTGGCTGGCGGCGTCGCGGAGCTATGGCGCGCGGGACGTCAAACGGCTTCACCAGCTGGCCGATCTGGCCCGGCGCATCAACACGCCGATGGTCGCCACGGGCGACGTCCTCTACCACGCGCCCGAGCGGCGGCCGTTGCAGGACGTGCTGACCTGTATCCGCGAAGGCTGCGCCATCCAGCAGGCCGGCTTCCGGCTGGAGGCCAACGCCGAGCGGCATCTGAAATCACCCGACGAGATGGCGCGGCTGTTCGCCCGCTGGCCGGGCGCGGTTGAGCGCTCCGTCGAGATCGCCGACCGCATCGCCTTCGACCTCGGCGCGCTGCGCGAGGAATACCCCGACGAGCCGGTCCCGCCCGGCAAGACCGCGATCGAGCATCTGACCGATCTGGCCTGGGCCGGCGCCGACTGGCGCTATCCGCAAGGCGTGCCGCAGAAGGTCATCGACCTGATGAACAAGGAGCTTCGGCTGATCGCCGAGCTCGACTATCCCAACTACTTCATCACCGTGCACGACATCGTCCAGTGGGCGCGGGCGCGACCGGTCCCGATCCTCTGTCAGGGGCGCGGCTCGGCGGCCAACTCGGTGGTCTGCTTCTGCCTCGGCGTCACCGCCGTCGACCCGACGCAGGAAGACCAGGATCTGCTGTTCGCCCGCTTTCTGTCGAAAGAGCGCGGCGATCCTCCCGACATTGATGTCGATTTCGAGCACGAGCGGCGCGAGGAGGTGATGCAGTATGTGTTCCGGCGCTACGGGCGGCACAGGGCGGCCATCTGCGCCACGGTGATCCACTACCGGCCGCGCAGCGCGATCCGCGATGTCGGCAAGGCGCTTGGTCTGACCGAGGACATCACCGCAGCCCTGGCCAACACCGTCTGGGGCAGCTGGGGCGATGGCGTCCCGGATGAGCATATCCGCCAGGCCGGTCTCGACCCGGAAAATCCCGAAATCCACCGCGCCATCACCCTGGCGACCGAGCTGCTGAAGTTTCCCCGCCACCTGTCCCAGCACGTCGGGGGCTTTGTACTGACCAAGCGGCGGCTGGACGAGACCGTGCCCATCGGCAACGCGGTGATGAAGGACCGCACCTTCATCCAGTGGGACAAGGACGACATCGACGCCCTGGGGCTGATGAAGGTCGATGTGCTGGCGCTGGGCATGCTGAGCTGCATGAAGCGCAGCTTCGACCTCCTCAACCTGCACCATGGCGAGGCGCTGGAGCGCGACCACGGGCGGCGGTCGTTCACGGACATCGCCCACGTCCCGCAGCAATGCGCGCAGACCTACGAGATGCTCTGCCGCGCCGATTCCATCGGCGTCTTCCAGGTCGAAAGCCGGGCGCAGATGTCGATGCTGCCCCGGCTCAAGCCGCGGAAGTTCTATGACCTTGTCATCCAGGTGGCGATCGTCCGGCCCGGGCCGATCCAGGGGGACATGGTCCATCCCTATCTGCGGCGGCGGGACGGGATCGAACCGGTGACCTATCCCTCGCCCGCTCCGCCCCACGACCGCGATGAGGTGAAGGGCATCCTGAAGAAGACGTTCGGCGTGCCGCTGTTCCAGGAACAGGCGATGCGGCTGGCCATTACGGCGGCGGACTTTTCGGACGAGGAAGCCAACCTGCTGCGGCGCGCGATGGCGACCTTCAAGAATCTCGGCGATCTGGAGGACCACAAGGAGCGGTTCATCGGCGGCATGGTCGGCCGCGGCTATGATCTCGACTTCGCCACCCGCTGCTTCGAGCAGATCAAGGGCTTCAGCCACTACGGCTTCCCCGAGAGTCACGCGATCAGCTTCGCGCTGCTGGTCTACGCCTCGTCCTGGGTGAAGCGCTGGTATCCGGATGTGTTCTGCGCCGCGATCCTCAATTCCCAGCCGATGGGCTTCTACCAGCCGGCCCAGCTGGTCCGGGACGCCAGGGAACACGGGATCGAGGTGCGGGCGCCCGACATCCTGCACAGCCACTACGACTGTACGCTGGAGCCGTCTTCCGATCCGGCCGCGCGGCTGAAGGCGGTCCGCCTGGGACTGAGGGAGGTGAAGGGGCTCAGGCGGGACGAGGCCGAGCGTCTCGTCGCGGCCCGCGAGGCCGGCGCCCGGACCCTGACGGAGCTCGCCCGCGCCGCCGCGCTATCGCGCCGGTCGCTGGAACTGCTGGCGGAGGCCGACGCCTTCCGGTCGCTCGGCATGGACCGGCGCGAGGCGCTCTGGGCGGTGAAGGGCGAGGCGGCGGAGGCGGCGCGGGACGACAGCGCGATGCTGGCCGGCCTGCCGCTGTTCGAGGCGGCGGTGAACCTGCCGGCCATGACGCTGCCGCAGCATGTGGCCGAGGACTACCGGACCACGGGCCTGTCTCTGAAGGCGCATCCCTGCCGGTTTTTCCGCGCCGCGCTGAACCGGATGGGCTGCACGCCGGCCGGTGATCTGCCCGGCGTGAAGAGCGGCGCCCAGGTCGCCGTCGCGGGCCTGGTGCTGATCCGTCAGCGGCCCGGCACGGCCAAGGGCGTGATGTTCATCACCCTGGAGGACGAGACGGGTCCGGCGAATGCGGTGGTCTGGAAGGACGTCTTCACCGCCAATCGGCGGCTGGCCATGAGCGCCTCCTTCATCGTCGTACACGGCAAGGTCCAGCGCGACTGGGACGCGAAGAACAATCGCGAGGGCCAGGTCATCCACATCGTCACCGAGCGGTTCACCGACCTGACGCCACAGCTGTCGCGCATGCGGGAGGAGGGGGGCGTCGAACCTCGTCCGGGCGAGGCGGTCCGGTCACGCCTGGTCCGCAGCCGGGACTTCCACTGAAACCAGGACAGCATCCCGGCGGGCGGGAAAGTCAGGCCGCCGCGACCGCTTCGGGTTCGCTCCGCGCCGCGGCGTCGGACAGGGCGGCGAACAGCTCGGCCAGATCGATCGGCTTGCGCACCACGCCGTCAGCGCCGGCGGCGCGATAGCGGGCCACATCGTCCTCGAAGACATTGGCGGTCAGCATCCAGACCGGTGTCATCGCGCCCGGCCCGCCTGTGGCCCGGATCGCGCGCAGCGCCGTCAGCCCGTCCATCACCGGCATATTGGCGTCCATGAGCACGATGTCGAAAGCTTCGCGGGCCATGGCGTCCACGGCCTCGCGACCGTTCTCGACCAGGGTCAGGGTGACGGCCAACGGTTCCAGCAGCACCCGCAGAACATGCCGGTTGGCCGCATTGTCCTCGGCCGCCAGCACGCGCAGCGGACGAACGCTGTCCAGCGCCGGCGCACCGCGGTCGACCGGCGCTTCCACGTCCACGTCGCTCGCCGGACCGATGAAGCTGAAGCGGAAGGCCGCGCCGCCGCCCGGCGCCTCATCGACCGAAAGGGCTCCGCCGATCAACGCGACATTGCCGGCGCAGATCGCCAGACCCAGGCCCGCGCCGCCCAGGGCGCGGCCTTCCGTCGTCTGTTCGAACGTCTCGAAGATGCGCGTGCGGTCCTCGGCGGGAACACCGGCCCCCTGGTCGAGCACCTCGGCGGTCACGGCCAGGTCGCCGGCCTGCGCCGCCGCCGACAGGCGGATCGTCACCACGCCGCCGCGCGGCGAGAATTTCAAGGCGTTGGACAGCAGGTTGACCAGCACCTGCTCAACCTTGCCGCCATCGGTCACCAGACCGCAGGGGTCGGGCAGGCCTTCGATATCGAGAACCAGGGAAACGCCGCGTTCGGCCGCCCGGGGCGTCCAGATCCGCACCACGGTCGTCGCCATGCGGCGCAGATCGAACGGCGCGGCCTCGACAGTCATCTTGCCGGCCTCGATGCGGGTGATGTCCAGCACCGCATCCAGAAGCCGTTTGAGCAGCGCCCCGGCTTCGAGGACGCCGGCGGCCATTTCCTTCTGACCGGCCGTCAGCCGGGTCCGGTGCAGCGCTTCGGTGAGGCCCAGGACGGCGTTCAGAGGCGTACGGATTTCGTGGCTGGTCATGGCGAGGAAGTCGGACTTGGCCCGGTTGGCGGCCTCGGCCTGAGCGCGGGCGGCTTCGGCCTCGGCGACCATCGCGGTCAGGGCGAAGTTCTTTTCCTCGAGGGCGAGCCGAACCGCCGACAGGCTGCGGTCGGTTGATTGTTGGCGCCAGCTGGCGGCGACCACCGCGACGACGAACAGCAGCACCGCGGCGCCGAAGTGGGCGCTGGGCATCTGCTGCTTCTGGTCAATGCCGATCCACAGCATCGCGCCGATCGAGGGCGTGATGGCCGCCAGATACCCCAGCCGGCTCATGTGCACCTGCAGGGCGGTGAACATCAGCACGCCGATGATCAGCAGGCCCGACTCGGTGCGCACGATGCCCGAGGTCGCCGCGCCGCGAATTTCCATCGCCATCCAGCAGGCGTGCAGGGAGATCAGGAAGACGATCAGGCCGGTGCGGACCGTCAGATCGCGCAGGGCGCCACGGGCATCGGGATTTCGCGCCGCGACCTCGACCGACCAGGCCAGGCAGGCGTAGAGCGCCACATGCAGAAGGCCGAAGCCGATCGTAAACGTCGGTGGCGCAACGGTCGCCAGCAGGCCGGTCAGACCCAGCGCCATCGCGAAACGCACGAAGGCCATGCCCCGGTAATGCTGGACGTAACCGTCGAGCCGCAGGCCGTCTGCAGTGAATGATGTCCCGGTCATGACGCAGTAAATGACCACGGGGATGTGAATATCCGCCTAAGCGGGCCGCGCCTTCCATGCCGTGGACCGGATACGGTCCGGGGTGCGTCAGGCCCGGTCCAGCCTCAGGATGTCCACGGTCTCCCCGCGCTGTGCGGCCGGCGCGCCGGGCAGTCTTCGCAACAACGCGTCAGCGGCGGCAAACACCGTCACCAGCGAGCTGTCCTGATCGGGGAAGGCGGTCACGCCGTCGGGACCCAGTCGCGCCCGCATCCAGTGTTCGCGCGGGCCATTGGCGGGCAGGGGCTCGGCCAGGCGCGCCGCCTCCATCCTGTGTGGCCGGGTCGCCCCCTGCAGGGCCAGCACCAGGGGCTTGAGGAACAGTTCGGCGCAGACGAAGGCGGAGGCGGGGTTTCCCGGCAGGCCCAGCACCAGGCGCCCGTCCCCCAGTCTGCCGAACCAGGTCGGCTTGCCGGGACGGACGTTGACCGTCTCGACATCGAGCGTGAGGCCCAGCGTCGCCAGCGCCGGCTTGACCAGGTCGTAGTCGCCGACCGAGGCGCCGCCCACCGTGACGATCACCGTCGCGGCCACATCACGAACCGCCTCGGCGATAGCGTGAGCGTTGTCGCCGGTCGGGGCGAGGCGGGTCGGCAGAGCACCCCAGCGCCGGATCATCGGCAGCAGGCCCGCAGCGCCGGACTCATAGATCTGGAACGGTCCGGCTTCGGCGCCGGGCGCGGCCAGTTCCTCGCCGGTGGCCAGGACGGCGATGCGCGGACGCCGCGCGACGCTCAATGCGCCCCGGCCCGCGGCCGCGGCCAGCGACAGCCGCCAGGGATCGAGACGCTCGCCGGCCTCCAGCAGCATCGTCCCGACCCTGAAGTCGCCCCCGCGCGGCCGGATGTTCGCACCGGCGTCGCCGACAGGGCCCATTGTCACATGGGCGCCGTCGCGCTGCGCATTCTCCTGGATGATGACGCAATCGGCGCCCTCGGGAACAGGGGCGCCGGTGAAGATGCGCACCGCTTCGCCCGGCCGCAGGGGCTCGGCATGCCCACGGCCGGCGGCGCTTTCGCCGGCGATGACGAGGGTCGCCTCCGTCTGGACGTCGGCGCGACGAACGGCCCAGCCGTCCATGGCCGAGGCGTCGAACGGCGGCTGGTCGCGGACGGCCGTCACAGCTTCGGCCAGCACCCGACCGTCGGCGTCCAGCGTTACGGTCTCGGCCGGCAGGGCGACTGCCCTGGCGAGAATCCGGTCGCGGGCCTCCTGGACGCTGAGGCCTTTCAGACGGGGGGCGGGATCAGCCGACAAAGGCCCGTTCGAGCACAAAGTCGCCCGGCTCGGCGTTCGAGCCTTCCGTCATGCCCTGGCTTTCCATCACCGCGGCCATGTCCTTGATGAACTCCATGCTGCCGCAGAGCATGACCCGGTCTTCCTCGGGATTGAAGCGATCCTCCGGGATACCGAGGTCGCGGAAGAACTGGCCGGAGTTGATCAGGTCGGGGAACCGGCCCTGATGCTCAAAAGGCTCGCGGGTGACGGTGCCGTAGTAGGTCAGCTGGGCCCGGGCTTCCTCGCCGACCAGCGGGTCGTCATGGATTTCGGTGGTGAACAGGTCGCGGTAGGCCAGTTCGTTCACCTGACGCACGCCGTGGCAGACATAGACCTTCTCGAAGCGCGAATAGGCGTCCGGATCGCGGGCCACCGACAGCCAGGGCGCCAGGCCCGTGCCGGTGCCGAACAGGAACAGCCGCTTGCCGCCCTTCACCGCGTCCAGCACCAGCGTGCCGGTGGGCTTCTTGCCCATCAGCACCGTGTCGCCGGGCTGGATGTGCTGCAGGCGCGAGGTGAGGGGACCGTCCTGGACCTTGATCGACAGGAACTCGAGGGTCTCCGACCAGGCCGGGCTGGCGATGGAATAGGCGCGCAACACAGGCTTGCCGCCGTCTTCGCCGGGCAGGCCGATCATCACGAACTCGCCCGAGCGGAACCGGAAGCTGTCCGGCCGGGTGATCGCGAAGCTGAACAGGCGATCTGTCCAGTGCTTCACCCACAGCACGGTCTCTTCGAAGAAAGGGCTCGCCTTCACGGGCGTCGCCGGGGCTTCGGCCGTCGTCATCACGCTGAGATTCCCTGAAGACCCGCACGGGGCCGCCGCGTCCTCCATGTGATGCGGCGCAGCATGATGTCAACGCGAGGAAGTCTTTGGCGGGTGTCAGCGATGCTGGTCCGCGCCCATGACTGGACGAAAAACCAGTGTTCGGCAAAACTGAATTCATGACTCGCGCCCTCCCATGCCTGCTCGCCCTCACGCTCCTGTTCAGCTCGTCAGCGGCGCTCGCCGATGCGCCTCCGACGGCGCGCCAGGCGGCGGTGACCGATGCTTACTTCGGCGAGCAGGTCGTCGATCCATACCGCTGGATGGAGGCGGTCGACGCGGAGTTTGTCGGCTGGGCGCGCGCCCAGGACGCCCTGACCCGCAGCGAACTGTCGGCGCTGCCCGGCTATCCGGCCCTCGCGGAGTCGGTGGCGGCCTTCAGCGGGGGGCTTGAGCCGGCGGGCTACGTCAAACGCGTGGGCGACGACATCTTCTACGTCAAACGCCCGCGCGGAACGGCGCAGAACCGCCTGTTCGTGCGCTCGCTCAAGACGGGCGTGGAGCGGGAACTGCTGGACCCCGTCGCCGGGCCCGGCGGCGGGCCGTTGATGTCGATTTCCTATTTCAGCCCCTCGATGGACGGAACCCTCGTTGCGCTCGGCCTTGCCAATGCCGGGTCGGAGGATGCCGACCTCGTCGTGCTGAGAGTCGCCGACGGGACGCTGTTGCCGGACCGGATCGACCGCGCCCGCTTCGGCAGCCCGAACTGGGATCCCGACGGCAGGAGTTTCTACTACGGCCGATTGCTGCCGTTCCCGCCGGACGGCGACCCTGCCAAGCGGTTCGCGGACATGCGGATCTACCGGCATGTTCTCGGGGACGATCCGGAGAAGGACGTCCAGGTTTTCCGGATCATGGACCATGACTCCGCGATCGGCGTCGATGGCGCCGCGGGCGTCGGGATTTCGGAAGACGGCCGGTACGCCTTCGCGATCGCCAATTCGGGCGTGTCGCTCTGGGGCGAGTGGTGGGTTTCGCCGATCGAGGCCGTTCGGGCCGGCAAGCCGACATGGCTGAAAATCGGCGATCTCGACGACCAGCTCCTGCAGGCGAGCGCCACGGGCAATGGCCTCCCGCCGGTGGTCGAGGGCGATACGGCGCTGTTCCTGACGCTCAAGGACGCGCCTCACGGCAAGCTTGTCCGGGTCAGCCTCACCAGGGCTGATGCGCCGGCCGAGACGGTTGTTCCGGAGGGCGAAGCCATCCTGACCCAGTTCGTGGCGGCGGCGGACGGCCTGTATCTGCTGCGCACGGGGCCCGTTGGCGCGGGTCTGACGCGGCTCAATACCCGCACCGGCGAAACCCTCGCGATTCCGGGGTCGGACACGGGCGCGATCATCGAGCTTGCGGCGGACATCCGGCGGCCGGATGTGATCTTCAGCCTCGAAACCTGGACACGTCCGGCCACCCTGCAGCTTTCGGCCGGCTCCCGGCCCCTGACGCCGCTTGTTCTCGGGAGCCCGTTTTCGTTCGACCTCTCACAGGTCGTCAGCGAGGAGACCACCATCACCGCCGCTGACGGCGTCGAGATCCCGGTGTCGATCATTCACCGCGCCGATCTGAAGCGGGACGGTTCGGCGCGGGCGATCTTCGAGGCCTACGGCGCCTACGGCTTCTCGATGGATCCGGCGTTCACGCCGCGCACCATTCCGTGGGTCCTGCAGGGCGGAATCTATGTCGTGGTCCATGTGCGGGGCGGCGGCGAGCGGGGCGAGCCCTGGCATCTGGCCGGCATGAAGGGGACCAAGCCCAACACCTGGCGCGACATGATCGCGGCGATCGAGACGCTGCAGAAGCGTGGCTACACCGGGCCTGGCCGTGTGGCGGTTACCGGGACCAGCGCCGGGGGCATCATGGTCGGCCGCGTGCTGACCGAGCGCCCGGATCTGCTGGCGGCGGCGATCATGAATGTTCCGATGGCGGACGCCTTGCGGAACGAACTGACCGAGGGCGGCCCGTCAAACACGGCGGAATTCGGTTCCACGAGCACGGAGCCCGGCTACCGGGCGCTGCGGGTGATGAGCCCCTACGCCAATGTCGTCGACGGGACGCGCTACCCCCCGGTTCTGGTGACCGGCGGTCTGAATGATCATCGGGTGCCCGTCTGGATGGCCGGCAAGATGGCCGCGCGGCTGCAGGCGGCGACTCCGGGCCCGGACGGCATACGCCTGAGAGTCGACTTCGATGCAGGCCACGGTGTCGGGTCAAACAAGGCGCAGCGGGACGCGACCATGGCCGACACCCTGGCCTTCATCCTGCGGGCGACGGGCCATCCTGACTTCCAGCCGGGTCGCTGACCTCGTTCGGGGCAGGATCGCGCCGGCGGGTCGACTCGGCGGCGCCGGCGGGTTCGGTGGCCGGCCGCGGCGTCTTTCCGTCACCGGCGGGCCTGAGGTTCTCGTTCTCGATTTCCGGGTTGCCGGGGCGGTCGTCGGGTTCTGTGGACATGATGCGGAAACGCGCGCGTCGGCGGTTTGCTCCGCTTGCCCCCAAAGGCGCCTCCTGCTACATCGCGCGGCTTCCGGTTGGCCGGGCGCGCCTCAGGGGATTCCCTCGGGCGTTCTTGGCGTTGCTGGAGGAGTGTAGCTCAGCTGGTAGAGCGTCGGTCTCCAAAACCGAAAGTCGTGGGTTCGAGTCCCTCCACTCCTGCCACCCTATATACGGGGCGCGATGGTCGCGCTCCGACCAGTTGAAAGAGTTTCAACCCGTCCGATGGCCAAGAAAACGGGCAACCTCGCCGCGATGAAACAGCGCGCCGCCAAGGCCGCCGCTGTCGTCGCCGCGCCTGCTGGACAAGCCGCCGCCGCACCCGCGACGCCGAAGAAGCCGTTCAACCCGGTGCAGTTCTTCGGCGAAGTCCGCGCCGAGGCGCGCAAGATCACCTGGACCAGCCGCAAGGAGACCTGGATCACCTCGGTGATGGTTTTCATCATGGTCCTGATCGCGGCCCTGTTCTTCTTTGTCGTGGACTGGCTGCTCAGCGGCGCCGTCGCGCTCCTCCTCAAACTCGCGAACGCGGGATAACGCCATGACCACCGAGACCACCGTCGAGGCCATCGTGAAGGCCCCGTCCAACCCGCATCACAAGTGGTACATCGTCCACGCCTACTCGAACTTCGAGAAGAAGGTCGCCGAGCACATCCGCGACCAGGCGAAGAACCAGGGTCTGGAAGACTGCTTCTCGGAAATCCTCGTCCCGACCGAAGACGTCGTCGAAATCCGCCGCGGCCGGAAGGTCAACGCCGAGCGCAAGTTCTTCCCCGGCTACGTGCTGGTGAAGATGGACCTGACCGACGAAGCCTATCACCTGGTCAAGAACACCCCGAAGGTCACGGGCTTCCTGGGCAGCGCGGCCAAGCCGATGCCGGTCTCCGAAAAGGAAGTGCAGCGCATCGTCGGCGCGATCGAGGAAGGCGTCGAACGCCCCAAGCCGACGATCAGCTTCGAGATCGGCGAGCAGGTCCGCGTCACCGACGGTCCCTTCGCCAGCTTCAACGGCACCGTCGAACAGGTCGACGAAGACCGCGCCCGCCTGCACGTGGCGGTCTCGATCTTCGGCCGGGCCACGCCCGTCGAGCTGGAATACAGCCAGGTCGAAAAGGTCGCCTGATCACAGGGGACATGTACCGCAGGTACGTGTCCCCCGATCGAGTGCAGCGGGTTTGGCGGACACGCACCCTTGCGGGTCTATGTCCCCGTCTGCTACACGCCGCCGCTTCCCGGGCCTGGCCCGGGATCAAATCCGTGGGAGGGGTCTGCCCGCACCACGGCCGCATAGGCGCTTTAACTAGCGCCGCTTAACGGAGACAGAGATGGCCAAGAAGATCTTGGGCTACATCAAATTGCAGGTGGCCGCCGGGTCCGCCACGCCTTCGCCGCCCATCGGGCCGGCGCTCGGCCAGCGCGGCGTGAACATCATGGGCTTCTGCAAGGAGTTCAACGCGCGCACCGAGAAGGAAGTGAAAGGCACGCCCCTGCCGACGGTCATCACCGTCTACCAGGACAAGTCCTTCACCTTCATCACCAAGACCCCGCCCGCGACCCACTTCATCAAGCTCGCGCTGGGCATCAAGTCCGGCTCGACCAAGCCGGGCCGCGAAAGCGCCGGCACGATCACCCGCACGCAGCTGCGCGAGATCGCCGAAGGCAAGATGAAGGACCTCAACGCCAACGACGTTGAGTCCGCCGCCCGCATCATCGAGGGCTCCGCCCGTTCGATGGGCCTGCAGATCGTGGAGGCCTAGGATCATGGCGAAGCAAGCAAAGCGCATTCAGGCCTGGACCGGTGACCGCGACGCGGTCCACGCGGTCGAAGCCGCTCTGAAGCTGGTCAAGGCCAACGCCACGGCCAAGTTCGACGAGTCGATCGAAATCAGCGTCAACCTGGGCGTCGATCCCCGTCACGCCGACCAGCAGGTCCGTGGCGTGGTCAGCCTGCCTTCGGGCACGGGCCGCGACGTCCGCGTCGCCGTCATCGCCAAGGACGCCAAGGCCGCTGAAGCCCTGGCCGCCGGCGCAGATGTCGTCGGCGCCGAAGACCTGGTGGAACGCATCCAGGGCGGCTTCATGGAATTCGACCGCGTCATCGCCACCCCCGACATGATGGCCCTCGTGGGTCGTCTGGGTAAGGTGCTGGGTCCGCGCGGCCTGATGCCCAACCCGCGCGTCGGCACGGTGACCCCGAACGTCGGTCAGGCCGTGAAGGACGCCAAGGGCGGCGCCATCGAGTTCCGCGTCGAGAAGGCGGGCATCGTCCACGCCGGCATCGGCAAGGCCTCGTTCACCGACGAAGCCCTGCTCGCCAACGTCAAGGCTCTGGTGGACGCCCTGTCCAAGGCCAAGCCGACCGGCGCCAAGGGCACCTACATCAAGCGCATCGCGCTGAGCTCGACCATGGGTCCGGGCTTCAAGGTCGATACCGCTTCGGTCAACCCGTAAGGGTCAGACCTGTCGCAAGACAACGGACGGGCGGGCTCGCAAGGGCCCGCCCGTTTTCGTTTGCGCTCACGCCGGCAGGGCGACGAAGTCCGCGCTCGCCCGCAGCTCCGCCGCCTTGAACACCGCGCTGGGCGCGACGGCCTTCCAGTAGCCGGCGTCCTCGAAGCGGCGCAGACCGGCGCGCTCGATGCAGCGCAGGCGGCGGGCGGCGGCGATCGTCAGCAGCTGGGCGTGGCGGCCACGCGGGGTCTGGACGGGTTCCGGCGCGAAGGCGCGCAAACGGCGCACATCCACGCCGGTCCAGGGTGTCGTCAGGCCCGGGGAGGGAGCCATTTTCATCGAACAGGCCTTCAACGGCGGCGGGGCGTTGCATTCGGCGCGCCCGCGTCGGCGTCTGATCGGCTTCGCGATCCTGATCCCCAAATTGGGATAACCTGTGGATAGTTCCACTCAGTGGCGAAATTCTGTCCCGATTCCAGCGGTTTAGGGCGCCGGAGGCTGTTTCACGACGAGAAGGCGGCTGGTGTCGTACCCAAGCGCCGCCGTGCGGGCGATCAGCGCGGCCAGGGCGGCGTCGCCCGGCGTCGCGTCGCGGCTGAGGATCCAGAGGTACTTTCGCGACGGCTCGCCGACGATCGCCCAGCTGTAGTCGTCGGCCCGGTCCAGCACCCAGTAGTCAGCCCAGAAGGGCCCGAAGAAGGCGACCTTCAGCTTGGCGCCGTCGGTGCCCTCCACGACCTTCGCCCGGCCTTCGGCGGTCTTCACCGGCCCGTCCGGCGCGCCCTTGCGGCAGGTATTGAGCACCCGCACCTTGCCGTCCGGCCGCATGGAGTATTCAGCGGTCACGCCTTCGCAGCCGCGCTCGAAGACCATGTCGTAGCGGGCCAGCTCATACCATTTGCCGAGATAGCGGTTCAGCTCCACCGGCTTGGCGGGCTGCGGGACGGCGCCCTGGCTGGAGGCGGGCGAGCAGGCGCCGAGGGCGGCGACGGCGGCGATCAGCAGGCTGGCGGCAAGTCTCGACATGGAGGGTTTCCGGCGGGGGTGTGAGCAGTCTACGCAAACGGCGGGCGGCTGGATTGGCTCCCTGGTCTCAGATAGAATTCAGCCAACGAGATTGATAGCTGTCCAGAACGGAGGGCCAGATGCGCAAGCTCATACAGTTCATCTTGGCATACGCAGCAATTGTCGGCTTGACGCTGCTGGTCCTAAATTGGACTGATCAAGGCCCGCATCGCGGTGAGAGTTGTTACGAGAAACTTCAACGCCTGCAGCGTGGGACTGAACGCTATTCTGGCGAGACGGAAGATGTCATCGATGAATGTAGGCCCGAGCGGCAGCCTATCGGTCCATCTGGCTACTAGGGTCCAGACCTAGGCGCTGGGCTTCTCGTCTTGCTTTCCGAATGCGTAGCCTAGAGCTCCGGCTAAAATGGCCGAAACGCCTTCGGTGAATGACCCATTCAGTGCTAATATCCCGGCAAGCGGCAAGGCGATCATGACCGTGTTGAAGCGGACTACTTGCCAGCCGATGCCTTTGCCGAGCCGAGTCCGATTCCAGATATCTCCGGCTACCCCGATCATAATCACGATAGCTAGAACGATGGATATCACTGCGTTGAACTCCATGGCCCCTCCCTGCGATCCACCAATCATAAGGCAGCGAAATCAACCTAGCGAGACCCATCATGGGTTTCTGATTTCAAACTGAACACCACCGATTGGCTCCCGGCTTGAGTTTCAACCCGTCTTCCTCTATACGCGCCCACTTCCGCAACCGGGCTCGCCCGGGAGCGACCTGTCCGAGAACTGCGCGGCGCTGGGGTCACCATCGTCGTAACCGAAGGGGAGCCCCCCTTCAGCGCAGGGAGGCGGGGATAGAGATGCACGCAGACTCCGCCCTCTGGCGCGGAGCGCTTCGGCTGAACTTCCTTGGGACAGGCCTACCGTAACCCGCCTTCGGGAGCGATCCCGCGTGCGGGTTGCACGCTTACCGGCGTCCGGATGGTCCGGGCGTCGTTGATCCAGGAGACCGCAATGAACCGCGCACAAAAAGCGGAATCGATCGAGACGCTCAAGGGCGTCTTCGCCGATGCCGGCGCCGTGGTCGTGACCCACTACATGGGTCTCACCGTTGCGGAAATGACCGACCTGCGCCTTCGCCTCCGCAAGGAGGGCGCGCAGATCAAGGTGGTGAAAAACACCCTGGCCCAGAAGGCTCTGGCCGGCTCGGTCGGCGAAGCGGGCGACGCCCTCTTCACCGGTCCGGTCGCCATCGCCTATGCGCCGGACCCTGTTTCCGCCGCCAAGGTCGTCACCCAGTACGCCAAGGACAATGACAAGTTCACTGTCGTCGGCGGCCTCATGGGTACGGACGTGCTCGACCAGAACGCCATCAAGGCGCTGGCCACCCTGCCGTCCCTCGACCAGCTGCGAGCCAAGATTATCGGCGTCCTGCAAGCTCCGGCCACCAAGGTGGCGGGCGTTATCCAGGCTCCGGCGTCCCAGCTCGCTCGCGTTCTTGGCGCTTATGCCGCCAAGGAAGCGGCCTGAACCCGGTCATCTCCGCCTATCTCTGAACCCCAAGGAAACTGACACATGTCGAAGCTTGATAAGATCGTTGAGGACCTGTCCTCCCTGACCGTGCTTGAAGCCGCTGACCTGGCCAAGCTGCTGGAAGAAAAGTGGGGCGTCTCCGCCGCCGCTCCGGTCGCCGTGGCCGCCGCTGGTCCGGCCGCCGCTGCTCCGGCTGAAGCCGCTGAAGAGCAAACCGAGTTCACCGTTGTTCTGACCGCCGGTGGCGACAAGAAGATCAACGTGATCAAGGAAGTCCGCGGCGTCCGTCCGGACCTCGGCCTGAAGGAAGCCAAGGACCTCGTCGAAGGCGCTCCGCAGAACGTCGTCGAGAACGTCTCGAAGCAGAACGCCGACGAAATCGCCAAGAAGCTGACCGAAGCCGGCGCGACCGTCGTCATCAAATAAGATGTGACGGCGTCAGCTCTGACGCTTTCAAAGATCGCGGGCCCGGGGGGAAACCTCCGGGCCCGTTTTCATTGGGCGGGAACCCGGCTCGCAGACCGGCGTTCCGGCTCCATGCTCAAACTCGCAGGCGTCTTCCTCGTCATCATGATCATCGCCGGGATCCTCGGCTTCGTCGTGGATGTGGCCGGTTTCGCGGCCAGGCTGGCCTTCTTCGTCTGCCTGATCGGCTTTGCCGGCGCGCTCGCGGTCAAGGCGCTGAAGAAGAGCTGACGGCCCCGGCCGCCGGCCCTTACAAAAGTCTGAAGACGGGCCTTCCCTTCCGTCCGGCTTTCCCCTATATCCGCTCCCTCGCGGAAAAACCGTTCAACTGAGAAGCGATTTTTCGCGCGCGTAGCCCGATGGCCCGGTCATAGCCCTCCGACCGGTGCGAAGGGGCGCTCCTGTAACGCCAGGAGCATCGTCTTGTGTCCGCTCCCGGTTATGCCGGGAGAGCCGAGGGTGGACGCGACAAGACACTTTACGCGCGGAGTCCCGCCGCGCACGCAGGGAAAAACATGGCGCAATCCTTCACCGGCAAGAAGCGGATCCGGAAGTCTTTCGGCCGTATCCCCGAAGCTGTGCAGATGCCGAACCTCATCGAGGTTCAACGCTCCTCCTACGAACAGTTCCTGCAGCGCGAAGTGCGCAGCGGCGAACGTCGTGACGAGGGCATCGAAGCCGTCTTCAAGTCGGTCTTTCCGATCAAGGACTTCAATGAGCGCGCGGTGCTCGAATACGTCTCGTACGAATTCGAAGAGCCGAAATACGACGTCGAGGAGTGCATCCAGCGCGACATGACGTACGCGGCGCCGCTGAAGGTGAAGCTCCGTCTCATCGTGTTCGAGATGGAAGAGGAAACCGGCGCCCGGTCCGTCAAGGACATCAAGGAGCAGGACGTCTACATGGGCGATATCCCGCTCATGACGGACAAGGGCACCTTCATCGTCAACGGCACCGAGCGGGTGATTGTCTCGCAGATGCACCGCTCGCCGGGCGTCTTCTTCGATCACGACAAGGGCAAGACCCACAGCTCGGGCAAGCTGCTGTTCGCCGCCCGCGTCATTCCCTACCGCGGTTCCTGGCTGGACTTCGAGTTCGACGCCAAGGACATCGTCTATGTCCGCATCGACCGCCGCCGCAAACTGCCGGCCACGACCTTCCTCTACGGTCTGGGCATGGACGGCGAAGAAATCCTGACGACCTTCTACGATGTCGTGCCGTTCGAAAAGCGCGAGGAAAAGAAGGGCAAGCCGGGCGGCTGGGCCACCCCGTACAAGCCTGAGCGCTGGCGCGGCGTGAAGCCGGAATTCGCCCTCATCGACGCCGACACGGGCGAAGAAGTGGCGCCCGCCGGTCAGAAGATCAGCGCCCGCGCGGCCAAGAAGCTCGCCGACGGCGGTCTCAAGACCCTGCTGCTGTCGCCTGACGCCCTGGTCGGCCGCTACCTGGCCCGCGACGAAGTGAACCCGGAAACGGGCGAGATCTACGCCGAAGCCGGCGACGAGCTCGACACGGCGGCCATCGAGGTCCTCGAGGAAAAGGGCTTCACCACCATCGACGTGCTCGACATCGACCACGTCACCGTCGGCGCCTACATGCGCAACACCCTGCGGGTCGACAAGAACGCCGTCCGCGAGGACGCGCTGTTCGACATCTACCGCGTCATGCGCCCGGGCGAGCCGCCCACCGTTGAAGCCGCTGAAGCGATGTTCAAGTCGCTGTTCTTCGACCAGGAGCGCTACGACCTCAGCTCGGTCGGTCGCGTGAAGATGAACATGCGCCTGGAACAGGACGTCGCCGACGACGTCCGCGTCCTGCGCAAGGAAGACGTGCTGGCGGTCCTGAAGGTCCTCGTGGGCCTGCGCGACGGCCGTGGCGAAATCGACGACATCGACAACCTCGGCAACCGCCGTGTGCGTTCGGTCGGCGAGCTGCTGGAAAACCAGTACCGCGTCGGTCTGCTGCGCATGGAGCGGGCGATCAAGGAGCGCATGAGCAGTGTCGATATCGACACCGTGATGCCGCACGACCTGATCAACGCCAAGCCGGCCGCCGCCGCGGTCCGCGAATTCTTCGGCTCCTCGCAGCTGTCGCAGTTCATGGACCAGACGAACCCGCTGTCGGAAATTACCCACAAGCGCCGCCTGTCGGCGCTTGGCCCGGGCGGTCTGACCCGTGAGCGCGCCGGCTTCGAAGTCCGCGACGTGCACCCGACCCACTACGGCCGGATCTGCCCGATCGAGACTCCGGAAGGCCCGAACATCGGCCTGATCAACTCGCTGGCCACCCACGCTCGGGTGAACAAGTACGGCTTCATCGAGAGCCCGTACCGCCGCGTGACGGACGGCAAGCCGCAGGCCGAGGTCGTCTACATGTCGGCCATGGAAGAGGCGAAGCACGTCATCGCCCAGGCCAACATCAAGATGGAGAACGGCTCCATCCTGGAAGACCTGGTCCCCGGACGTGTCAACGGCGAACCCGGTCTGCTCCAGCGCGAGCAGGTCGACCTGATGGACGTGTCGCCCAAGCAGGTCGTCTCGGTCGCCGCGGCCCTGATCCCCTTCCTGGAAAACGATGACGCCAACCGCGCCCTCATGGGCTCGAACATGCAGCGTCAGGCCGTGCCGCTGATCCAGTCCGACGCCCCGCTCGTGGGCACCGGCATGGAAGACGTGGTGGCCCGCGACTCCGGCGCCGTCGTGATCGCCCGCCGCAAGGGCGTGGTCGAGCAGATCGACGGTACGCGTATCGTCATCCGCGCCACGGAAGAGACCGACCCCACCAAGTCGGGCGTCGACATCTACCGTCTGTCGAAGTTCCAGCGTTCCAACCAGAACACCTGCATCAACCAGCGTCCGCTGGTGCGTGTGGGCGACCGGATCAACGCCGGCGACATCGTCGCCGACGGCCCCTCGACCGACCTCGGCGAACTGGCCCTGGGCCGCAACGCCCTCGTCGCGTTCATGCCGTGGAACGGCTACAACTTCGAGGACTCGATCCTGATCTCCGAGCGCATCGTACGCGATGACGTCTTCACCTCGATCCACCTCGAGGAATTCGAGGTCATGGCCCGCGATACGAAGCTCGGCCCGGAAGAAATCACCCGCGACATCCCGAACGTCGGCGAGGAAGCTCTGCGCAACCTCGACGAAGCGGGCATCGTGGCGATCGGCGCCGAGGTCCTGCCGGGCGACATCCTGGTCGGCAAGGTCACGCCCAAGGGCGAGAGCCCGATGACCCCGGAAGAGAAGCTGCTGCGCGCCATCTTCGGCGAGAAGGCTTCGGACGTTCGTGACACCTCGCTCCGCCTGCCGCCCGGCGTCGCCGGTACGGTCGTCGAAGTGCGCGTGTTCAACCGGCACGGCGTCGACAAGGACGAACGCGCCCTGGCGATCGAACGCGCTGAAATCGAGCGTCTGGGCAAGGACCGCGACGACGAGTTCGCGATCCTGAACCGCAACATGACCGCGCGTCTGCGCGAACTGATCGTCGGCAAGGTCGCCGTCTCGGGTCCCAAGGGCCTGGGCCGCGGTGAAGTGTCGGTCGAGAAGCTCGAAGAGATCGCGCCGGGCCTGTGGTGGCAGATCGCCCTCGACGACGAAAAGGCCATGGGCGAGCTGGAGGCCCTGCGCCGCCAGTTCGACGAAGCCCGCAAGCGTCTCGACCGTCGTTTCGAGGACAAGGTCGACAAGCTGCAGCGCGGCGACGAACTGCCCCCGGGCGTGATGAAGATGGTCAAGGTCTTCGTGGCCGTGAAGCGCAAGCTTCAGCCGGGCGACAAGATGGCCGGCCGTCACGGCAACAAGGGCGTCATTTCCAAGATCCTTCCGATCGAGGACATGCCGCACCTGGAAGACGGCACCGCCGTCGACGTCGTGCTGAACCCGCTGGGCGTGCCTTCGCGCATGAACGTCGGCCAGATCTTCGAAACCCACCTCGGCTGGGCCGCGGCGGGTCTGGGCAAGCAGATCGCGAACCTGCTCGAAGCCTGGCAGAACGGCGGGCAGAAGAAGGCCCTCCAGGATCGCCTGCGCGAGATCTACGGTCCGGATGAAGAGCTGCCCGACGACGAAGCCGAGCTGATCGAACTGGCCCGCAACCTGTCCAAGGGCGTGCCCTTCGCGACGCCGGTGTTCGACGGCGCCCACATCGGTGACATCGAGGATCTCCTCGCGTCGGCCGGTCTGGCGCGGTCGGGCCAGTCGGTGCTGTTTGACGGTCAGACCGGCGAGCAGTTCCGTCGCCCGGTCACGGTCGGCTACATCTACATGCTGAAGCTGCACCACCTGGTGGACGACAAGATCCACGCCCGTTCGATCGGCCCGTACTCGCTCGTCACCCAGCAACCGCTGGGCGGCAAGGCGCAGTTCGGCGGTCAGCGCTTCGGGGAAATGGAAGTGTGGGCGCTCGAAGCCTACGGCGCCGCCTACACCCTGCAGGAAATGCTGACGGTGAAGTCGGACGACGTGGCCGGCCGTACGAAGGTCTACGAGTCCATCGTGCGCGGCGACGACACGTTCGAGGCGGGCATTCCGGAAAGCTTCAACGTGCTGGTCAAGGAAATGCGCTCCCTCGGCCTGAACGTCGAGCTCGAGAACAGCTGACGGTTTTGAACCCCTCCCCGCAAGGGGAGGGGCGACCGCCCGTCTTGCTCTGAAATTTTCGCGGGGGATCCCGCAGAAGGAAAAAAGATGAACCAGGAAGTCCTGAACATCTTCAATCCGGTCCAGGCCGCTCCGACCTTCGACCGTATCCGCATCGCCCTGGCCTCGCCGGAGAAGATCCGTTCGTGGTCCTTCGGCGAGATCAAGAAGCCGGAAACCATCAACTACCGCACGTTCAAGCCGGAACGTGACGGCCTGTTCTGCGCGCGCATCTTTGGTCCAACCAAGGACTACGAGTGCCTGTGCGGCAAGTACAAGCGGATGAAGTACAAGGGCATCATCTGCGAAAAGTGCGGCGTGGAAGTCACCCTCGCCCGCGTGCGGCGCGAGCGGATGGGCCACATCGAACTGGCCAGCCCGGTCGCCCACATCTGGTTCCTGAAGTCGCTGCCCTCGCGCATCGCCATGATGCTCGACATGCCGCTGAAGGACATCGAACGCGTCCTGTACTTCGAGCACTACATCATCACCGAGCCGGGCCTGACCCCGTTGAAGCAGCACCAGCTGCTCTCGGAAGATGAGTACATGCGCTACTCGGAAGAGTTCGGCGACGACAGCTTCACCGCCGAGATCGGCGCCGAGGCCATCTTCGGCCTGCTCAAGGGCATCGATCTTCCCAAGGAAGCCGACCACCTGCGCGAAGAGCTCGCGGGCACGCCCTCCGAGATCAAGCAGAAGAAGTACTCCAAGCGCCTGAAGATCATTGAGGCCTTCATCGAGTCCGGCAACAAGCCGGAATGGATGATCCTGACGGTGGTCCCGGTCATCCCGCCCGAGCTGCGCCCGCTGGTGCCGCTGGACGGCGGCCGCTTCGCCACGTCCGACCTCAACGACCTCTATCGCCGGGTCATCAACCGCAACAACCGCCTCAAGCGCCTGATCGAACTGCGCGCGCCTGACATCATCATCCGCAACGAAAAGCGGATGCTGCAGGAAGCCGTCGACGCCCTGTTCGACAACGGCCGTCGCGGCCGGGTCATCACCGGCGCCAACAAGCGCCCGCTGAAGTCCCTCGCCGACATGCTGAAGGGCAAGCAGGGCCGGTTCCGCCAGAACCTGCTCGGCAAGCGCGTCGACTACTCGGGCCGTTCGGTCATCGTGGTCGGTCCCGAGCTGAAGCTGCATGAGTGCGGCCTGCCCAAGAAGATGGCGCTCGAGCTGTTCAAGCCGTTCATCTACGCGCGTCTGGACGCCAAGGGCCTGTCGGGCACCGTCAAGCAGTCCAAGCGCATGGTCGAGCGTGAGCAGCCGGCCGTCTGGGACGTGCTGGAAGAAGTTATCCGCGAGCACCCGGTCCTGCTGAACCGCGCGCCGACGCTCCACCGTCTGGGCATCCAGGCGTTCGAGCCGAAGCTGATCGAGGGCAAGGCCATCCAGCTGCACCCGCTGGTCTGCGCCGCGTTCAACGCCGACTTCGACGGTGACCAGATGGCCGTGCACGTCCCGCTGAGCCTCGAGGCCCAGCTGGAAGCGCGCGTGCTGATGATGTCGACCAACAACATCCTCAGCCCCGCCAACGGTCGCCCGATCATCGTGCCGTCGCAGGATATCGTGCTCGGCCTCTACTACCTCTCCGGCGCGCGCGACAAAGAGCCGGGCGAAGGCAAGATGTTTGCCGACCTGGGTGAGATCGAAGCCGCGATGGAGGCCGGGGTCGTGACCCTGCACGCCAAGATCAAGGCCCGCTTCACCGAGATGGACGCTGAGGGCAATCTGGTCCGCAAGGTGATCGACACCACGCCGGGCCGGATGAAGATCGCCTCGCTGCTGCCGCACCACCCGCAGGTTGGTCACCGCCTGATCGAAAAGGCCCTGACCAAGAAGGAAATCGGCAATCTGATCGACATCGTCTACCGCCACTGCGGTCAGAAGGCGACGGTCATCTTCGCCGACCAGATGATGGCGCTCGGCTTCAAGGAAGCGGCTCGCGCCGGCATCTCCTTCGGCAAGGACGACATCGTCATTCCCGAGCGCAAGACGCCGATCGTGGCCGAAACGCGCAAGCTGGCGGAAGAGTACGAGCAGCAATACGCCGACGGTCTGATCACCAAGGGTGAGAAGTACAACAAGGTGGTCGACGCCTGGTCCAAGGCTACGGACCGGATCGCCGACGAGATGATGCTCGAGATCTCGACCAAGAAGATCGGCGACGACGGCCGCGAGAAGGAGATCAACGCCATCTACATGATGGCCCACTCCGGCGCCCGTGGTTCGCAGGCCCAGATGAAGCAGCTCGGCGGGATGCGCGGCCTGATGGCCAAGCCGTCCGGCGAGATCATCGAGACCCCGATCGTCTCGAACTTCAAGGAAGGCCTGACCGTTCAGGAGTACTTCAACTCCACCCACGGCGCCCGCAAGGGCCTGGCCGACACCGCGCTGAAGACCGCCAACTCGGGTTACCTGACCCGTCGTCTGGTGGACGTGGCGCAGGACAGCATCATCACCGAGGAAGACTGCGGCACCACCCGGGGCATCACCCTGAAGGCCGTGGTCGAAGGCGGCGACGTGCTGGTTTCGCTGGGCCTTCGGGTCCTGGGCCGCTTCTCGGCCGAGGACATCAAGGATCCGACGAGCGGCGAACTGCTGATCCCGGCCGACACCTATCTGGTCGAAGACCTTGCCGACATCATCGACAAGGCCGGCGTCCAGAGCGTGAAGGTCCGTTCGGTCCTGACCTGCGAAGCCAACACCGGCGTCTGCGGCGCCTGCTACGGCCGCGACCTGGCCCGTGGCACGCCGGTCAACATCGGTGAAGCCGTGGGCGTCATCGCTGCCCAGTCGATCGGCGAGCCGGGCACCCAGCTGACGATGCGGACCTTCCACATCGGCGGCGCGGCGCAGGTGGCCGAGCAATCGTTCTTCGAGAGCAGCAACATCGGTACGGCCCGCATCGTCGGTCCGACGGTAAAGGCGTCGAATGGCGAGTTCATCGTCATGAGCCGCAACACCACCATCACCGTCCAGGTCGATGGCAAGGATCGCGAAGCCTACAAGCCGCCCTACGGCGCACGCCTGAAGGTCAAGGACGGCGACAAGGTCAAGCGCGGCGATCGTCTCGCCGAGTGGGACCCCTACACCGCCCCGATCATTACCGAAGTGGCCGGCCGGATCCGCAACGAGGACCTGGTGGACGGGTTCTCCGTCCGCGAGGAAACTGACGAAGCGACCGGTATCGCCAACCGCGTGATCACCGACTGGCGGACCTCGACCCGTGGTTCGGACCTGCGTCCGGCCCTGGCCGTGATCGACGCCGACGGCGCCTACAAGCGCCTGTCGAACGGCGGTGAAGCCCGTTACCTCCTGCCGGTCGGCGCGGTTCTGTCGGTCAGCGACGGCGACGAGGTGAAGCCGGGCGAGGTCATCGCCCGCATGCCCACCGAAGGCGCCAAGACGCGCGACATTACCGGCGGTCTGCCGCGGGTGGCCGAACTGTTCGAAGCCCGCCGTCCGAAGGACTGCGCGGTCATCGCCGAGATGGACGGTCGCGTCGAATTCGGCCGGGACTACAAGAACAAGCGCCGCATCAAGATCACGCCGGAAGATGGTGGTGACGCGGTCGAGTTCCTGATCCCGAAAGGCAAGCACATCACCGTCCACGACGGCGACGTGATCCTGCGCGGCGAATACATCATCGACGGCAACCCCGATCCGCACGACATCCTGCGCATTCTGGGCGTCGAGGCTCTGGCCAACTTCCTCGTCGACGAGATTCAGGAGGTCTATCGACTGCAGGGCGTGCCGATCAACGACAAGCACATCGAGGTGATTGTCCGGCAGATGCTGCAGAAGGTCGAAATCCTCGAGCCGGGCGACACGGGCCTGATCCGTGGCGACCACCTCGACAAGCCCGATCTCGATGTCGAGAACACCAAGGCCGTTGCGCGCGGTGGCCGTCCGGCCGTCGTCCAGCCCGTCCTGCTCGGCATCACCAAGGCGTCGCTGCAGACCCGCAGCTTCATCTCGGCGGCGTCGTTCCAGGAGACCACCCGCGTCCTCACCGACGCCTCGGTCCACGGCAAGGTCGATACGCTCGAAGGCCTCAAGGAGAACGTCATCGTCGGCCGGCTCATCCCGGCGGGCACGGGCTCCTACCTGCGCGGCCTGCAGCGCATCGCCACCCGTCGCGACGAGGCCCTCTCGGCCTCCCGCGAGGAGACGATGGAGCCGCTTCCGGCCGAGATCGCTCTCGACGTCGAGACGACCGACGCCTGAGGGGTCTGAGGACCCACTGATCTGCGAGACGGCCCGGGAGCGATCCCGGGCCGTCTTCGTTTGCGGCGTCAGTAGCCCAGGATGCCGATGCCGTTGGTCTTCTTGCCGCCGGCGTTGTCCGAAGGGTTCACGCCAGGCGGCGGCGGGGCCTCCTTGCGCTTGCGGACCCGCGCCTTGCGGGCGGCTTCGGCGTCGAAGGCGGCCCGCTTGCCGGCGTCCATCGGCGGTTCGATGAAGGGTTCGCCCTCGCGTCCGCGGGCGTAGGCTTCGTCGCAGGCCTCCCGCTCGCGCCGGGTCAGTCCCACCAGGTCACGATTGCCGCAGCCGACGGGCGAGCCGCGCAGGGCCCGCCGCAGGCCGTCCCGGTCCGGGGCGGGCAGGGGCGCGGGGTGAGCGCCGCCCGAGACGCCGGCGGACGGTCCGGCCGTCCCCACCGGGGCCGGCAGGGTCAGTGTCGGCACGTCGACCAACGGGACCGTGATGATCGCCTGTCGTGACGAAAGCGGCGAGGCGACGGCGGGCGCCGTGGCGCGCGAGGGGCGCCGCACGGGCGTTCTCGTCGACAGCCAGATCTCCACCGGAACAACCTCCGGCCCGCTCGTCCGGACCGTGGGCGGAGACCTGACGGTCAGGCCCAGCAACAGCAGCACCAGGCCATGACCAACCAGCGAGGCCGCCACGATGGCGGCCCGGCGCGTTCGTCCGCGATTGATGATCGTCTGGTTCAAGCTGCCCCCTGCGAGCGGCGCAGGGTTTTCGTCCGCAGGGGCGAAAGCGTGACCCCCTCGCGGCGCGGGCAAGGCGATCAGCGGCTGTATCGTGGCGGCGATAGGCCTGATAGCGTGCGGCGAGTTCGGGGGGATTATCGCGTGAAAGCTGTCGTTTCGATGCTGCTTGGGCTGATCGCCCTGGCCTTTGGGTCACTGGCGCAGGCCGCAGCCCCGCCCGTTTCGGCCTTCGCGCGTCTGCCCGCCATCGAGCGGGCGGAGATTTCCCCGGACGGGTCGCGGGTGGCCCTGCTGGGCGGACCGCCGGGCGAGCGGATCATCTTCCTTGCGCCCGTCGACGGGAAGGACGCGGTGACCGTCCGGCTCGGCCAGGTCTGGGTGCGAGACATCACCTGGGTCGGGAACGCCTATCTGGTCGTGAACTTCTCCATGCTGGACAAGGGCACCAACTTCTCCAACGGCCAGGAATACGCCTACGAGCTCAACCGCAACGTCGTGCTCGACATGCAGGGCAAGCTGGTGACGCCGCTGCTGGCGAACACGGAGTGGTCACGCTACGCGATTTCGCAGCCGATCCTGCGCGTGCTCGACGGCGCCAAACCATCGGTGCTGGTCCGGGGTCTGGACATGACGGTCGGCATCCGCACCGGCGGCGCCGGCACGCTGATCCAGCCGGACGGCGACAACCTGGTCTCGGCGATCTGGAAGGTGGACGTCGTGACCGGCGCGGCCAGCATCCACGAGAAGGGCTCGCCCTTCACCCAGAGCTGGACCCTCGATCTGTCCGGGCAGCCGCGGGTCCGGTGGGACTATGACGGCGAACTCGACGAAACCTCGCTCTTCGTGCGCGGCAAGGGCCGCACGAACTGGACGGAGCTGGATTTCTCATCCCTCGACTATCTCGGCTACTCCGATCCGCAGGACTCGATCTACCTGCTCGAACGCCACAAGGAGGGCGTGCGGCTTGTCCGCCGCAGCCTGGCGGACGGCACCGTCACCCCGCTCGAGATGCCGGCGACCACGGTCGATCCCGACCTGATGTGGGACAGCTACAGTCAGACGCCCGTCGCGATCATTACCCAGACGGACAAGCCGGCCTACCAGTGGCTGGACGCCGGCCTCGGCGCGGTTCAGGCCAAGCTGTCTAAGGCCTTCGCCGGGCGCGATGTCTATCTCGCCAGCTGGTCGAAGGACCGGACCCGCGTGGTGATCCGCGTCGCCGGCCCGGCAAGCCCGCCCTCCTGGTATCTGTTCGACACACGGACCAACCAGGCCTCGTCGCTGGGCGACTCCTATCCCGAACTGGCCGGCGCGCCGCTCGGAACGACAACCTGGATCACCTACAAGGCCCGCGACGGTCTGGAAATTCCGGCCTACCTGACCCTGCCGCCCGGTCTGGCGCCCGGTGCAAAGCCGCCGCTGATCGTGATGCCGCACGGCGGCCCCGCGGCGCGTGACGAGTTCGACTTCGACTGGTGGGTCCAGGCCCTCGCCACGCGCGGCTACGCGGTGCTGCAGCCGCAGTTCCGCGGCTCCTCAGGCTTCGGCGAGGCGTTCGAGAAGGCCGGTCACCTCGAGTGGGGCGGCAAGATGCAGGAAGACCTGATCGACGGCGTGCTGGCCGTGGGCGAGCGCGGCGACGTGGATGCAAAGCGGGTCTGTATCGTCGGCGCCAGCTACGGCGGCTATGCGGCGATGTTCAGCGCGACCGTCTATCCGTCGGTCTATCGCTGCGGCGTGTCGGTCAACGGCGTCTCGGACCTGGCGCTGCTGGTCGGATCCAAGTCCCGCGCTTTCGGCCGCGACACCGCCCTGATGAACGCGCTCGAGACGATGATGGGTGATTCCCGCGCCAACGCCGAAGCCTTCCGGCTGGCCTCGCCGGCGGCCCGCGTGACCCGTCTGGCCGCGCCGATTCTGCTGATCCACGGCCAAGAAGACACGACCGTGCCGATCCAGCAGTCGCGGACCATGCAGCGGGCGCTGCGGGACGCCGGCAGGCCCGCGGATCTGGTGGTGCTCAAGGGCGACGACCACCACCTGTCGAGCACCGCGAGCCGAACCCTGCTGCTGGAGTCGCTGTTCGGCTTCCTCGACCGTTGGCTGCCGGTCACACCGTGAGCGACGTGCGCGTCGCAACCCTTTCCAAAGCCTTGACCTTGAGGCCCTTCGCCAGTATTTAGCGCCCCTCTTTCGAGGCCGGTCCTTCTGGACCTGTCCCGATCAGCGGATGTCCCGCCAAGGACCGCCAGGCCCGCCGGAACGCATGAAAGCGCGTGCCGGCGAGTTTTCGCGTTCGCAGCGGCCATCCGGAAAGCCGGAAGATCAACAAGGACCCCGAGACGCTTCGGCCGAAAGGCACACGTCTCCACGAGCACGAAAAGAGCGAATGCCTACAGTTAACCAGCTCATCCGCAAGCCTCGCCAGCCGAAGCCGACGCGGAACAAGGTGCCTGCCCTGAAGGGCTGCCCTCAACGTCGCGGCGTTTGCACGCGCGTCTACACGACGACCCCGAAGAAGCCGAACTCGGCTCTGCGTAAGGTCGCCAAGGTCCGTCTGACCACCGGCATCGAAGCCGTGTGCTATATCCCGGGCGAAGGCCACAATCTGCAGGAGCACTCGGTGGTGCTCATCCGCGGCGGCCGCGTGAAGGACCTTCCCGGCGTCCGTTATCACATCCTGCGCGGCGTGCTCGACACGCAAGGCGTCAAGGACCGTCGCCAACGCCGTTCGAAGTACGGCGCGAAGCGTCCGAAGTAAGGAAGAGCAAGAATGTCCCGCCGCCGCCGCGCAGAGAAGCGTCAGGTTCTGCCCGATCCCAAGTTCGGGGACCTGATTGTCACGAAGTTCATGAACTACGTGATGTACGAAGGTAAGAAGGCCGTCGCCGAAAACATCATCTACGGCGCCTTCGACATCCTTGAAGCCAAGCGTAAGGACCAGGGTCCCCTGGAAACCTTCCACTCGGCCCTGGATAACGTCGCGCCCGCCATCGAGGTCCGGTCCCGCCGGGTCGGTGGCGCCACCTATCAGGTGCCCGTGGAAGTCCGTCCGGACCGCCGCCGCGCCCTGGCCATCCGTTGGCTGGTGACCGCCGCTCGCAAGCGTGGCGAAAACACCATGACCGAAAAGCTGGCCGCCGAGCTGCTGGACGCTTCGAACAATCGCGGCACCGCGGTGAAGAAGCGCGAAGACACGCACAAGATGGCCGAAGCCAACCGGGCCTTCTCGCACTACCGCTGGTAAGCACCCAGCCCACAACCTTCCAGGGCGCGGGCGGTTCTCCAAAACCGCCCGCGCTCAGTTTTATAGGCCGACAGGCAGACCGATATGCCCCGCACAACTCCGATCGAAGACTACCGTAACTTCGGAATCATGGCCCACATCGATGCGGGCAAGACGACGACGACGGAACGGATCCTCTACTACACCGGCAAGTCCCATAAGATCGGCGAAGTCCATGACGGCGCCGCGACCATGGACTGGATGGAGCAGGAGCAGGAGCGTGGCATCACGATCACCTCCGCCGCCACCACCGCCATGTGGAACGGCAAGCGCCTGAACATCATCGACACCCCGGGCCACGTGGACTTCACGATTGAAGTCGAACGTTCGCTGCGGGTTCTCGATGGCTGCGTCGCCGTTCTCGACGGCAACCAGGGCGTTGAGCCGCAGACCGAAACCGTCTGGCGTCAGGCCGACCGGTACGACGTTCCGCGCATCGTGTTCGTCAACAAGATGGACAAGACCGGCGCCGACTTCCAGATGTGCCTGGCGACCATCCGCGACCGTCTCGGCGTGAAGGCCGTGCCGATCCAGCTGCCGATCGGCTCGGAAGCGTCGCTCAAGGGCCTGGTCGACCTGATCCGCATGAAGGCGGTCGTCTGGGAAAGCGAAGGCCTGGGCGCCAACTACCACGACGAAGAAATTCCCGCAGACATGCTGGCCGCGGCTGAAGAGGCGCGCCACTACCTGGTCGAGAACGCCGTCGAACTCGATGACGAGGCGATGGAAGCCTATCTGGGTGGCGATCAGCCCTCGGAAGAGGTTCTGAAGAAGTGCATCCGCAAGGCCGTGCTGAGCGGTGCCTTCTATCCGATCCTCTGCGGCTCGGCGTTCAAGAACAAGGGCGTTCAGCCCCTGCTCGACGCCGTCGTCGACTACCTGCCTTCGCCGGTGGACATTCCCCCGACCCCGGGCATCGATTTCAAGACCGACGAAGCCACCGTGCGCAAGGCCTCGGACGACGAGCCCCTGTCGGTGCTGGCGTTCAAGATCATGGACGACCCCTTCGTCGGCTCGCTGACCTTCTGCCGCGTCTACTCGGGCAAGATCGAGACCGGCATGGGCCTGCTCAACTCCTCGCGTGACAAGCGCGAGCGGGTCGGCCGCATGCTGCTCATGCACTCGAACAACCGCGAAGACATCAAGGAAGCCTTCGCCGGCGACATCATCGCGCTGGCCGGCCTGAAGGACACCCGCACGGGCGACACCCTGTGCGATCCCCTGAAGTCGCCGGTCATCCTGGAGCGCATGACGTTCCCGGAACCCGTTATCGAGATCGCGATCGAGCCGAAGTCCAAGGCCGACCAGGAAAAGCTGGGCGTCGCGCTCGGCAAGATGGTCGCCGAAGACCCCTCCTTCACCGTCTTCACCGACCAGGAGTCGGGCCAGACGATCATGAAGGGCATGGGCGAGCTGCACCTCGACATCAAGGTCGACATCCTGAAGCGGACCTACAAGGTCGACGCCAACATCGGCGCGCCGCAGGTGGCCTACCGTGAAAGCCTCGGCCGCAAGGTCGATATCGACTACACGCACAAGAAGCAGACCGGTGGTACGGGCCAGTTCGCCCGCGTCATGATCACCTTCGAGCCGGGCGAACCGGCTTCGGGCTTCGTGTTCGAGTCGAAGATCGTCGGCGGCGCCATCCCCAAGGAATTCATTCCGGGCGTGGAAAAGGGCCTCGAGAGCATCAAGGACAACGGTCTTCTGGCCGGCTTCCCGCTGATCGACTTCAAGGCGACCCTGACGGACGGCAAGTACCACGACGTCGACTCCAGCGTGCTGGCGTTCGAAATCGCGGCCCGCGCCGCCTTCCGCGAACTGAAGGAAAAGGGCGCGCCCAAGCTGCTCGAGCCGATCATGAAGGTCGAAGTGCTCGTCCCCGACGAATACCTCGGCGACGTCATCGGCGACCTGAACAGCCGCCGCGGCCAGATCCAGGGCACCGACCAGCGCGGCAACGCCCAGGTCGTGACCGCCTTCGTGCCGCTCGCCAACATGTTCGGCTACATCGGCAACCTGCGCGGCATGTCGCAGGGCCGGGCGCAGTTCACGATGCAATACGACCACTACGAGCCGGTGCCGCAACACGTCGCCGACGAAGTGATCAAGAAGTACGCCTAACCCCCACCCCCAAACGTAAGGACCCCGATTGGGGGACCAGGAGCTAAAGATGGCCAAGGAAAAGTTCGAACGTAACAAGCCGCACTGCAACATCGGCACGATTGGTCACGTTGACCACGGCAAGAC
>NZ_JBYSYH010000006.1:0-33672 GCF_058783025.1 Caulobacter sp. FW305-C-30-S16
CTAGTGCGCCATCCCGCCGCAAAGGCTCTTGTCCGCCATAACCCGCTGATCCGGGGCCAGGACGCGATAGAGGCCGGTGACCGCCGTCCGGACCTTGTGGAGCGCCTTCAGGTGCTCCTTCATCATCATCTCATGATGCGCGAGACGCTCGGGGAGCGGTTTGGACATCATCGTCGCCATCATGCCGCCGTCGCCCATCATGCCCGGCATGCCGCCCGGCTTCATGGGCATCGGCATGGTCATGCCGGCGGGCATGGGATGAGCGTCGGTTTTCACGGCCGCCGCGAAGGCGTTCCAGGCCCTGACTTGCCTGTCGGTGATGTCGAGCTGCGCCTTCAGGCTGGAAAGGCGCTGCTCGGACAGGCCCATGCAGTGCATCGGCCCCATGTCCATCATCCCGTCCATGGCCATCATGCCGCCCTTTGCGGCGGGGCCGGCCGGCGCGGCGGGAGCGGCTGCCGGATCGGCGGCTGGGCCGTGATCATGAGGCGGCGCGGGTTGTTCAGCTGCATAGGCCGAGGTGGCCAACGAGAGGGCGGCGACGAGCAGCAGGGGCTTGAAGGACATGGTCATGGTGTTCGGCTTTCTGGACCAGGCTGATCCGATCAGCGCAGTATCCACCGACCTGTCCCTGCATCCTTGATCTGTCGCAAACATGCCGCCGGGCGTTACGTTCCGGCCTGAGTGAGAGATAGGTCCTCGCCTGTCGCCGGGGCCGTCAGATCACCGGCTCATGAGGCGGTTCCGACGCGGGCTTTCGGGCGAAAGGATCATGGGCTCGCATCCAGTTCCGCGCCGGGCGCTCGACCAGGTGATAGGTTGCCATTGCGGCGAGCAGGGTCGCGACGAAGACGCCGCCCCAGGCCATCCACGCCGCTGCGCCGCTGATGTCCGGCGCGAGCCGGTCAAGGGCATGGAAATAGGCGATGTCGATCGGCAAGTGGGACATGTAGACCGAGTAGGAGACCTCGCCGAGGTAGACCAGCCAGGCGGCGCTCATGATCCCGTGCGCGCCGGTCTTCGAGGCCTCGGCCAGGGAGAAGATCAGAAGCCCGAACGCAGGCCATATGAGGGCGTCGCTGAGGCCTATCGAGGCGGCGATAACGATCCAGACCACCGCCGCCACCGCGCCGCCCAGGGCGAGCCCACGCGGCAGCATGACCGTCCTTCCGAGCTGGTAAAGCGCCGCACCCAGCAGGAAGGCCGGGATGATGCGGATGAACCCCAGACGGGTGACCTCCGATAGAGGGAGGCCATGGCTTTCCACGGCCCAGAACATCAGGGCGAACACGCCCAGCGCGACGAGGACCGCCGCCCAGGCCGCCCGCTTGAACGTCAGCACCAGAACCGCCGCCGCCGGGAAGGCGAGATAGGCAAACCATTCCGCCGAGATCGACCAGGACGGGAAGTTCCACTGGACCGAGGGCGTCGTCCCCCAGGCATGGATCAGGAGCAGGTGCTGCGGCAGGACCGCCGGGTCGAAGGCGATGGGATCGAAGGTCGCGCCCATCTTCATAGCCACCAGCCAGATGACGATAGTTGCCGTCAGCGTCACCAGATGGACCGGGTAGATGCGCGACAGCCGCGCCCACAGGAACGATCCGTAGTTGAACGTCCTGGCCTCCCACCGGGACAGGTAGACGTGGCTGAGGATGAACCCGGACAGGATGAAGAACAGGTCCACCCCGAGGTAGCCTTTGGCCACCAGCCCGAGCCTGTCCACGTCCAGTCCGAGGTGGTCGCGGAAGTGGTAGGCCAGCACCCACATCGCCGCCACGATCCGCAGCGATGTCAGCGGCCGGATGTCGTTCGGATACATGCTTCGCCCCCGCGCGGCAGCCCTTGCCGAAACGCCCGCTTGGGCGCTTGGGTCAGGGAGCCCTTGAAGGGCTATACGGCTGGAGTGGGCGGACCCCTCATGATCGGGCAGAGCCTAGAGTTTTACGGCGCGGAGCCTCAGCGCATTGCCGATGACGCTGACCGAGGAGAGCGCCATGGCCGCCGCCGCGATGGCCGGTGAGAGCAGCAGGCCGAAGACAGGATACAGGACGCCCGCCGCGATGGGCACGCCGCCGACGTTGTAGATGAAGGCGAACACCAGGTTCTGCCGGATGTTACGCATGACCGCGCGGGAGAGGGTGCGCGCTTTCAGAATGCCGGTCAGGTCGCCTCCCAACAGGGTCACGCCTGCACTCTCGATGGCCACGTCGGCGCCCGCGCCCATGGCGATGCCGACATCGGCCGCCGCCAGCGCCGGAGCATCATTGACGCCGTCGCCGGCCATCGCCACCACCCGGCCTTCGCCACGCAGGCGCTGGACGACCGAGGCCTTGTCCTGGGGCAACACTTCGGCGGCCACCTCGGTGATGCCGAGGCGATCCGCGACGGCCCGCGCGGTGGTCTCGTTGTCGCCGGTCATCATGACGATGCGCAGGCCGGCGGCCTTCAGGTCGTCGATGGTCGCCCGGGCATTGCTCTTGATCGGATCGGCGATGCCGATGAAGCCGCCGAGCGCGCCGTCCAGGGCGACAAAGACGACCGTCGCGCCTTGCCGGCGCAGGGCATCGGCATCGGTCTCCAGCAGGGCGATGTCCGCGCCCTGTTCCTGGACGAAGGACCGGCTGCCGATGGCGATCTTGCGACCGTCCACCACGCCGAACACGCCGCGACCGACCGGAGAGTCGAAGTCGGTCGCCTCCGCGAGGGTGACGTTCTCCTCCTTCGCCGCCCGCAGGATGGCCTCGGCGAGAGGGTGTTCGCTGCCGCGTTCGAGACTGGCCACGAGCCGCAGAAACTCCAGCCTGTCGAGGCCGGCCACGGGCTGCAAAGCGGTCACCGCCGGACGCCCTTCCGTAAGCGTGCCCGTCTTGTCGACGACCAGGGTGTCGACCTTCTCGAAGCGTTCGAGGGCCTCGGCGTTCTTGATCAGCACGCCGGCCTGGGCGCCCCGTCCGACGCCGACCATGATCGAGATCGGCGTGGCCAGGCCCAGCGCACAGGGACAGGCGATGATCAGCACAGACACGGCGGCGACCAGGCCATAGCTGAAGCGCGGGTCGGGGCCGACAAGCGCCCAGGCGACGAAGGCCAACGCGGAGACGAGGATCACGGCCGGCACGAACCAGCCGGACACCTTGTCCGCCAGACGCTGGATCGGCGCCCGGCTACGCTGGGCCTGGGCGACCATCTGGACGATCTGCGACAGCAGGGTGTCGGCCCCGACCTTGTCGGCGCGCATGACGAAGGACCCGGTCTTGTTGATCGCCCCGCCGATGACGGCCTCGCCGACCGTGCGGGTAACCGGCATGGACTCGCCGGTGACCATGGACTCGTCGAGCGAGGCCCGCCCTTCGACGATCTCGCCATCGACCGGGACCTTCTCGCCCGGACGGACCCGTAGGCGGTCACCGACCACGATCAGGTCGAGAGTGGCTTCCTCGTCGGTTCCATCCGGGCGGATACGCCGCGCCGTCTTGGGTGCGAGATCGAGCAGGGCCTTCAAGGCCCCCGACGTGCGCTCACGGGCGCCCAGCTCCAGCACCTGGCCGAGCAACACCAGCGCGGTGATCACCGCCGCCGCCTCGAAGTAGACCGGCACACTTCCGTCCATGTTGCGGAAGGCGGCAGGGAAGACAGCAGGCGCGGCCACGGCGACTACGCTGTAGGCCCAAGCGACGCCGACCCCCATCGCGATCAGGGTGAACATGTTGAGGTTGCGGGTTCGCAGGGACGCCCAGCCCCGCTCGAAGAACGGCCACCCGGCCCACAGGACCACCGGCGTCGCCAGAGCGAACTGCACCCAGTTGGACAGTTGGCCCGGCATCAGGGCGTGCAGGTTGAAGAGATGGCTGCCCATCTCCAGGGCAAAGACCGGCAGGCTCAGCGCCACGGCGACCCAGAACCGACGCGTCATGTCCGCGAGTTCGGGGTTGGGGCCGGAGTCGGCCGTGACGGTTTCAGGCTCCAGCGCCATCCCGCAAATCGGACAGGAGCCGGGGCCGATCTGGCGGATCTGGGGATGCATGGGGCAGGTGTAGATCGTCCCGGCGGGAGCGGGTGGCGCCTCGGCGCGACCCTTGGAAAGGTATTTCTCCGGATCAGCCTGGAACTTCGTCAGGCAACCGGCCGAGCAGAAGTGGTGGGTCAGTCCCGCGTGTTCGAGGTGATGCTTCGACGTGGCCGGATCGACCGACATGCCGCAGACCGGATCAAGAACCTTGCCGTCCGCAACCGGGCCATGATCGTGGCCGTTGTGATGGCAGGATGCATGCGTCTCGTTCATAGCGTCTCCTTGGGCAGATCGACCGCGAATACGAGACCTAGCTATATACCCCATGTGGGTATTTCAAGGATGCCTTGGCGGGCTGGCAGAATTGACGCGAACGCCGCCTTAGGCCGGTCCGGTCATTCCCTTGCCGCCACAGCAGCCAGACGCCTTCTCTGCTACGATGACGGGTTGGGCGATCTGCGCTGGCGGGTCGGGATTGCAGCAGCAGCCGGCCACATCCCGCGCATCGCCTGCAGGTTCGGTCAGAGCCGGCGGGTCACTAGCAGGGAAGCTCTGGTCAAGAGCCTGGTCGAGCTGTTGGCTCGTCTTGTCTTGGCGGGTGGTCATGATGGTGATGTCCGTTTCCGTGGCCGTGATGCATGAACAGATGCATCACCGGGCAGGCGAGAAAGAGAAGGTAGGGCAAGGCCCCAAGGGCGTGGCCCCAATGGTCTCGCAGCAGCCAGAACAGAACGGCCGAGCCAACCGCGACGGCGGTCATCGTCAGGAAGCTCTTGAACCTGGCGGTCATGTCTGGCTCCGGAGCCCGTCTCAGCGCGGCTCAAGGCCCCTGAACAGGTTGTAGGCCATCGCCGTCATGGCGCCGGTCAATGCGCCGAACGCCAGAGCCGCGCAAAGGCCGATGCCAAGCGCCAACCCCGACGCCTCCGGGGCCGTCGTGAACAGGGCGACGAACATGTGCGAGGCGGGGAACGCGTTCAGGGCCGTGGCCGCCCAACACAGGGCGAAGTTTACGGCGAGCACCACGGCGCCAGTCGCCGCGCAGCGGACGACACCTAGCGGTGGCGTTGCGGGCGCGTGTGCATTGATCTCAGTCATCGCACTATCTCCGAGGGTTTCCGCGCGATGACTAGCTGACCAGCAAGGGTCACGCGTTGATAGGGATCAAACCCGGCCCGGCGATGCTTGTTCCGCCTGGGAGAGAGCATATTCGGCCTCCAAGCACGGCGTCGGCCGACAATGCGACCGAGCATCCTGACCAACACCCCTGTGGGGTATGTGGAAATACCCCCAGGCGGCTTATATCCGGGGTCCAAAGAGAGGTGCATCGTGAACCGCGAGAACAAGCCAAAACTGCTCAATCGCCTGAACCGGATCGAAGGTCAGGTGCGCGGCATCGCCCGGATGGTCGATGAAGATCGCTACTGCATCGACATCATGACCCAGCTTCAGGCGGTGAAGGCCGCCCTGTCGAAGGTTGAGACCGAACTCATGCGTGAGCATATCGACCACTGCGTCGCCTCCGCCATCAGCAGCGGAGACCCGCAAGAGCAGCGGCAGAAGGCCGATGAACTGATCACGCTGTTGCAGCGGTCGATGCGATGAACCTCGCCAACGTCAACGACGCGGGCAGCCTGCCATCCTCTTGCGCAAGCGAGGGGTTCGGCAGGGTCGCGCGTAGGTCTGGAGACGGGCTGCATGATCGACCACCCGCCTTGATGGAGATGCACGGATGAAGCCCGGATTGCGCAATCTGCTGATCACCGTGGTCCTCGCCGTCCTGGCGGCCGGCGGCGGCGCCTCGGCCTGCGCCTACTACGTGATCAGCCACCAGACCGCCGGACCTTCGCTGCACGACATGGTCCACCGGGATCTGAAGCTGACCCCCGAACAGTCACGCAAGCTCGACGCCATCGAAGAAAACTACGCGCTCGAACGCAAGGGACTGGAAGCTGATATCCGGGCGGCCAACCGTGAACTTGCCGCCGCCATTCGCGAGGGCCACAAGGACTCGCCACAGGTGGAGGCCGCCATCGACCATCTGCACATGGCCATGGGCGCCCTGCAGAAGGCGACTATCGCCCATGTGTTCGACATGCGGGCGGTCCTGACGCCGCAGCAGGCCAAGACGTTCGACGCGGAAGTGATCGCGGCGCTCACCGAAGAGGATCGGTGAGCCCGGACTTCGAAGCGCCGGACGACCAGCTTGCCGCCAGTGCAGTCGCGGGCGACGAGCGCGCTTTCGCTCGGCTGATCGCCCGCCACAAGGATGGGCTTTATCGCTTCATTCGCCGTTACACGGGCAATCCTGACGAGGCCTACGATCTCCTTCAGGAGACCTTCGCGGCGGCCTGGACGGCCCTCAAACGCTATGATGCCGCCCGATCGTTTCCGACCTGGCTGCGGAGCATCGCGCTCAACAAATGTCGGGACTGGTCCAGGCGACGCGCGGTGCGTCGTTGGCTCACATGGAGCGATCCCATTGATGGCCAGGTTGGACTGAACCTGACGGACGATACGCCGTCGCCCGAGGCGGCGGTGCTGGACCAGCAACGCCTATCTCGGCTGGACCGAGCCGTGGCGAACCTGCCGCAAGGGCTCAAGGAGCCGCTGATCCTGACGGCGCTGGAGGAACTCAGCCACGAAGACGCCGGCCGCATTCTCGGGTTGACCGCCAAGGCCATCGAGCTGCGGGTCTACCGCGCGCGCAAGGCGCTGGCGGAAGCTCTGACCCTCGACGAGGTCTAGGTCTTCTTCGCGTGCGACGACCAGTGGATGTGGGTGATGAGCCAGGCGCCCTTCACCCGTTTCAGCACCATGGTTTCGGTGCCTTCCCGGTCCACCGGCTTGCCCTCATAGGTTCCAGTCGTCCGGCTCTGGGTCATGACCACAGCGAATGAGCGGCTGGTCGAGACGCGCCGGCTCACCACCTGGTCGGTCATGCCTGCGCTATAGGCGATGTCGCCCGGCAGATGCCCGGTGACATACTCCTCCTTCGAGACCTCGACCCAGCCCTGCTCGTAGATGACCGCGTCGTCGGCCATCAACGCGGCCACCGCTGCGGCGTCGCCACGCTTCATCGCTGCATGGAACTGCTCGACAACGGCAAGCGGACTGGACGCGGGCGTGGCGGCCTGGACCGGGGTGGCGGGAGCTGATGCGGCAATGGACGCTCCGGCAAGGCACAGGGAAACTGCGAGGGCTTTTAGAACCACGGGGAGACTCCGATGTCGGGGGTTAGAACCATGCGCGCACGCCGATGACGAAGCTCGTGGCTTCGACCTCCTTGCCTGCTATGTGGGCGTAGTCGGCCGTGCCGCCGAACTTGCGGTCGAACGAGACGCCCACATAAGGCGCGAACTCCCGCTTGATCTCGTAGCGGAGCCGCAGGCCCAGCTCGATGTTGGAGACGCCGGAGCCCAGCTCCAGTTCGGGAATGTCCTGGCCGGTGAGGTTGGCTTCGACGCGCGGCTGCAAGATCCAGCGTTGCGTCAGACGCAGGTCGTAGGTTCCTTCCAGCCGGCCGAACAGCTCGCCCTTGCTGGACAGGAACAGGGCGCCAGATGTCTCGAACCAATAGGGCGCGACGCCTTCAAATCCGACGCTGGCGTAGGTGCGCTTCGGCCCCGACTGGAAATCCTGCCGGACGCCGGCCTGGAGATCAAAGAAGGGACTGACCGCCCGCGAATAGAGCGCCTGCACTTCGGCGCTTTCCAACTCGTCGGTGCCTTCGCCCTCGGTCTTCACAACGAACCGATTGATGTCGCCGCCGACCCAGGCTTCGCCTTCCCAGCGGTAGCCATCCTCGCCGTCGCGGAATTGATACTCACCGAGGCTGATCATCGCCTTCGAGTAGATGCCGCCGCCATGCTCCATGTGAAGCTGGCTCCGTGCGCGGGCCATCGCCGCCGGGTCGAATACGCTGTCCGCTGCGAAATCAGCGGGAACCAGCGGAGCAGGTTCGTCGCCGACGACTTCATCAGACGCATCCGGGGTCGGGGCATCCATGCCCGGCATTGCCGCCATATCCGCCTGAGCTGCGGGCGGTTGGGAAGCCTGAACCGGCGCAGCGGTCGGGGCGGCCCTTGGCGCCGGATCGGCTGGGGGCATCGGATGGCCCGCGTGCTGGGCCAGGGCGGGCGTTGCGGAGACGGCCAGGATCGCCGTCAGGATCGAGAGCGTCCTCATGCGCCTTCCCCCGTCAGCGGGCGGACGCTCATGACGCGGAACATTCCGGCATGCATGTGCATCAACATGTGGCAGTGGAGCGCCCAGTCGCCCGGGGCGTCGGTTGTCAGGTCGACCGAGACCTTTCCTCCCGGCGCGACATTCACCGTGTGCTTTCGAGGATGTCGGCCCTTTGGCCCCACAAGCAGCTCGAAGAAATGCCCGTGCGTGTGGATCGGGTGCGACATCATCGTGTCGTTGACCAGGGTGATCCGGACCCGCTCGTTCAGTCGGAACGGGATCGGCTTGGTGACTTCGCTGTAGGACTCTCCATCGAATGACCACATGAACCGTTCCATGTTGCCGGTCAGATGCAGCTCAAGGGAACGGGATGGCGTCCGGGTGTCCGGGTTGGGCGCCAGAGCCTCAAGGTCTGTGTAGACCAGCACCTTGTGCCCGACATCCTGGAGGCCCTGCCCGGGCTCTCCCGTGCGATCCACGGGCATCGGCGCAATCATCTGGACGCCAGGCCCCAGCTTGACCTGAGGGGCGTTGTCGCCGTTGCGCATGGACATATCCATGCCGTCCATCGACATGCCGCCCTCGCTGCCCATGTCCATGCCGCCCATGTCCATTCCCATGTCCCGCATGGTGGCGACAGGGCGCTCGCGCAGCGGCGGCACAGCAGCGACCATGCCGGGGCGCGGGGCCAGTGTGGCGCGCGCCATGCCCGAGCGATCAACTGCCTCGGCGACCAGGGTGAAGGCCCGGTCCTCGGTCGGTTGGACGATGACATCGTAGGTCTCGGCGTTGGAGAGCTGAAACTCGTCCACGGTGACCGGCTTCACGTTCTGGCCGTCCGCCTGAACCACGGTCATCGACAGGCCGGGGATGCGGACGTTGAAGATGGTCATCGCCGCCGCGTTGATGAACCGCAGCCGCACGCGCTCGCCGGGCTTGAACAGGGCGGTCCAGTTGTCCTGCGGGCCGTGGCCGTTGATGAGGTAGGTGTAGACCGAGCCGGTGACATCAGAGATGTCGGTCGGGTCCATCCGCATCTTCGCCCACTCGACCCGATCTTTGAAGCTCTGGTCGCGACCGGCGAGCAGGCCGGCGACGGTTTCCTTCTGCATGTTAAACACGCCGGCCTGCTGCTTGAGCTTCCGGTAGACGATGTGCGGATGCTCGAAGGAGAAGTCGCCCAGGACCACCACATGCTCCCGGTCGTAGGCGACGGGATCGGCGTCTCTGGGCTCGATGACGATGGGGGCGTAGTGCCCTTGCAGCTCCTGCAGGCCCGAGTGACTGTGATACCAATAGGTCCCAGACTGCACGACCGGGAACTCGTAGACGAAGGTCTCGCCCGGCTTGATGCCCGGGAAGCTGACGCCGGGAACGCCGTCCATCTGGAACGGCACGATCAGGCCATGCCAGTGGATCGAGGTGTCCTCGTCCAGGTCGTTGGTCACCGCGATGCGGGCGATCTGCCCTTCCTTGAGCCGGATTATAGGTCCTGGAACGGTGCCGTTGATGGTGACGGCATGACCGTGACGCCCATCAATCGGCCAGGCCGTATGGCCGATGCGCAGCTTGATGTCGGCGCCTGAGAGCATGGGAAGGTCGCGGACAAGGCCGCCTGAATTGCTCCGCGCCCAGGCGGGGAACAAGCTGGTCATCGCCATGCCTGCCCCAAGCAGGCCGGCGTTTCTCAGGAGCGTGCGGCGGGCGATACTGGGCATCAAAACCTCAAATGGACGGGCAACGCGCGGCGTCGGCCCTGATCTGTCTTTGAGATCAACCCGCGCCCCTCGCGTTGATCCAGCTCGGCATTCAGGCGTCAGAACATCATGTGCTCGGCGCCGTGGGTGACCACCGCGCCGAAATAGGCCTGCACCAGGATCAACAGCACAGTGGCGATCAGCAGCGCCTCATACCCACGCGAACTCAGGCGTGCGGCGGCCTGCTCTGCCGGTCTCTTCAGGAACCACAACGCCAACAGCAGGAAGGGCATGGCGGTTCCAAGCCAGCGGTGAACCGTCAAGGCAAAGCTGTCGTCGGGTGTCGGTAGTCCCGCGTTCAGCCAGCCCATCGGCGCGGCGACAAACGCGCCGGCGACACCGACCGCGAGCAGGATCTTGTTGCTCGCCGTGTAGATCGGCCTGCGCCGGACGGCCGCCAGTCCCTCAAGGAAGGCCACCGTCAGCAGGAGGGCGATGGGGAAGTGGATAGCCGCCGGGTGCCACATGCCGATCCAGGCCAATAAACGCCCCTCGAAGGTCGTCGGCCTGGCCTTGTGGCTCATCATCACGCCGTCGTCGTCACCCGTCGGCCAGGCCATGTCCGTGACAGGCATATCCTCAGGGGACACTGTCGCGGCGGCCGCCGTCGCGGGCGCTGCCGCCGGGACAGGAGCGTCGTCGTTTTCCCGCGCACTCAGGGGCGAAGCGGTAAGGCCGACTGCCAGAAACAGCCCAAGTATACCAGCCAGCCAAGGCCTTGCGGTCGTGTTCGTCATGGTCTTGGCCCCCTGGCGTTTTCGATTGCGGTCACGGGCGTGATCTTCAGGACCACGCCCGCGCCTGGCGTCACAGGACGTGGATTTCGGAGACGACGGGCTTGCCGTGTTCGTTCTTCAGAACGAAGTGGACCTTCTTGCCGACGGTCACGCCCTTCAGGACGGCGGCGGACTCGACCTTGAACTTCATGGTCATGGCGGGCCACTTGAGCGCGGCGATCGGACCGTGCGCGATCACCACCGTGCCGGCCTTTGCATCGACCGCCTTGATCACGCCTTCCCCCGACGCTGCCTGGGGCGCGGTGCCGTGGTCTTCGCCATTGTGGGCAAGAGCGGGGACCGCCATCCCGGCGGACGACAGCGCGGCGGCCAGCGCCGCGATCATCAGATTGGACTTCATCACAAACTCCTGTGGTCTCTCGGGTCAGTGCGCGGTGGCGCTTCAGGGGGATATACGCGCCTGGCTTGAGCAGCCCTCATCGCCCGGGTGAAAGGTCTGAGAGAAAAAGCTCTGACCGACCTGGGGGATTTGAAGGGGCAGCGCGTATAGTGATGGAGTGCAGGGCGTGAGACTCAGGAATTGAACGACCGATTGGACCGCTTGCTGACGCAGCTTCGCGACCAGGACCTGGATCGTGAGCTCGGCGCTGTCGAATACGACGTGCATCGCCTGATCGCCCATGAGCGGTCGGCGAGAGCCGGTCTCGCGCCCGCCCGCATGGCCGCCGTGGGCATCGCCCTGGTTCTGGGAACCGGCGTCGGCGGTCTGACCGCCGCGTCCGCGCCCAAGCCGTCCATCTTCGCAACCGCCGACGCTCTCGCACCATCGACGCTGCTCGAAGGAGGGCGTTGATCGAAGCAGATGCCGACTTCGATCCGCTAACCCGATCAGGATCTACTGCGCCTGGATAGCCGTGACCTCGCCGGTTCCATCCATCATCTTCAGATCGAAGGTCACCTTGTCGCCAACCTTCACAGTGTCGAGCAGGGTCGCCGGCGTAGCCTTGAACTCCATGGTCATCGCAGGCCATTTCAGGGCGTCGATGGGGCCATGGTCGAGCGTGATCATGCCCGTGGCTTTGTCGATAGCGGTTACCGTTCCTGTCCCTTTGGCCATGACGGCATCGGACATGTCCATTCCGGCCATGGTGTCGCTGGGGGCTGATGCGACTGCGGCGGGAGGTTGAGCATCAGCGGCCTGCTCGGCGGGCTTCTTGCCACAGGCGGCGAGGGTCGCGCCCAGGACGGCGATGGTCAGGATCACGGGAAGGCGCTTCATGGTGTGTCTCCTTGGTGAGGCGGTTGAACGGAACGGTTTCGCCGCCGCCGAAGCAGCAGGTAGGCGGCGGGCAGAACGAGCATCGACAGAAGCGGCGCGGTGAGCATGCCGCCGATCATCGGGGCGGCGATGCGGCTCATCACTTCCGACCCGGCGCCATGGCCGAGCAGGATGGGCAGCAGGCCGGCGAGGATCACGGCGACGGTCATAGCCTTGGGCCTGACCCGCAGCAGCGCGCCCTCGCGCACGGCGACCTCGACCTGGTCGCGGTCTGGATGGTCGCCGCGATCCGCCAGGGCGTGCTTGAGGTAGATCAGCATCACCACCCCGAACTCGGCCGATACGCCGGCGAGGGCGATGAACCCCACGCCAGTGGCGACCGACTGGTGGTAGCCGAGCAGATAGAGGGTCCAGATGCCGCCGGTCAGGGCGAAAGGCAGCGTCCCCATGATCAGGGCCGCTTCGTCGAACCGCCGGAAGATCACATAGAGCAGCACGAAGATGATCAGCAGGGTGGCCGGCACCACCAGCTTCAGCCGGGCCGCCGCCCGTTCCAGGGACTCGAACTGGCCTGAGTAGGCGATGGAGACGCCGGGCGAGAGCTTCACGTCCCGCGTGACGGCGGCGCGCAGGTCCTTGACCACGGACGCCAGGTCACGCCCGCGCACATCGACATAGACCCATGTCGAGGGCCGGCCGTTTTCGGTCTTCAGCATCGGCGGGCCGTCCGTGACCGTGACCGCCGCTACCGTGCCCAACGTGATCTGTTGCCCGGCGGCCGTGAGGATCGGCAGGGCGCGCAGACCTTCCAGGCTGTCCCGGATCTCGCGAGGATAGCGGACACTGATGGGGTAGCGGGCCAGCCCCTCGACCGTCTGGCCGACAGTTTCACCGCCGATGGCGCCAGCGACGATCTCCTGCACGTCGGCGATGTTGAGCCCGAACCGGGCGGCGGCGCCGCGATCGATGTCCACGTCCACATAGCGCCCGCCGGTCAGCCGCTCGGCGAGCGCCGAACTGACCCCCGGCGTGCGCTTGGCCACCGCCTCCACATCATGGGCGACGCGGTCCAGCTCAGTGAGATCAGACCCCGACACCTTCACCCCGATAGGGCTCTTGATGCCGGTGGCCAGCATGTCGATGCGGTTACGGATTGGCGGCACCCAGACGTTGGTGAGGCCGGGGACCTGCACCGCGCTGTCCAGCGCCTCGATCAGTCCCTCAGGCGTCATGCCTTGCCGCCATTGATCGCGTGCCTTGAACTGGATGGTGGTCTCGAACATTTCCAGCGGTGCGGGGTCGGTGGCGCTTTCGGCGCGGCCGGCCTTGCCGAACACGCTCTTCACCTCCGGAACAGTGCGGATCATCCGGTCGGTCTGTTGCAGCAGCTCTGAAGCCTTGGCCGCCGAGAGTCCTGGCAGCGCCGAGGGCATGTAGAGCAGGTCGCCCTCGTCCATCGGCGGGATGAACTCCCCGCCCAGCTGCGACAGCGGCCAGGCCGTGGTGGCGAACACCAGGGCGGCGATGACCAGCGCCGTGCGCGGCCGGTCCAGCACCCAGTCCAGAGTCGGACGATAGACCCCGGTCAGCCAGCGGTTCAGCAAGTTGTCGTTCTCAGCCGGTATGCGCCCCCGGATCAGCCAGCCCATCAACACCGGGACCAGGGTCACCGACAACAGCGCGGCCCCGGCCATGGCGTAGGTCTTGGTGAATGCCAGCGGCGAGAACAGCCGCCCCTCCTGAGCCTGCAGGGTGAACACCGGCACGAACGACAGGGTGATGATCACCAGGCTGAAGAACAACGCCGGCCCGACCTCGACGGCGGCGTCGGTAATCACCTGCCAGCGTTCATCGCCTTCGAGCCTCTTGCCGGGATGATCGTGTTCCCAACGCTCGATCTTCTTGTGAGCGTTTTCGATCATCACCACGGCCGCATCGACCATGGCCCCGATGGCGATGGCGATGCCGCCCAGCGACATGATGTCGGCGTTCACCCCCTGCAGCCGCATGATGATGAAGGCGATCAGCACGCCCAGCGGCAGGGTCAGGATGGCGACCAGCGCCGAGCGGACGTGCCAGAGGAACATGCCGCAAACGAGGGCGACGATGATGAACTCTTCACCGAGCTTGCCGGTGAGATTCTCAATCGCCCGGTCGATCAGCTTGGAGCGGTCATAGGTGGTCACCACCTCCACGCCCGGCGGCAGGCTTCGTTTGAGCTCGGTCAGCCTGGCCTGAACGGCCGCGATGGTCGCCCTGGCGTTCTCACCGGACCGAAGGATGATGACCCCGCCGGCGACCTCGCCCTGGCCGTCCAGCTCGGCGATACCGCGCCGCATCTCCGGTCCGATCTGGATGGTCGCGACATCACCGAGCAGAACTGGCGTCCCTCCGGCGGCGCGCAGTGGCACGGCGCGGAAATCATCGATCGTCTTCAGGTAGCCGCTGGCCCGGACCATGTATTCGGCCTCGGCGAGCTCCAGCACCGAACCGCCGGTCTCGCCGTTGGCCCGTTTGATCGCTTCGACCACCTGCTGATGGGTGACGCCGTAGGCGGCCAGCTTCACCGGATCGAGAACCACCTGATACTGTTTGACCATGCCGCCGATGCTGGCGACCTCGGCCACGCCGGGCAGGCTCTTGAGCTCATAACGCAAGAACCAGTCCTGCAGGGACCGGAGCTGCGACAGGTCATGACGGCCTGTGCGGTCGATCAGGGCGTATTCATAGATCCAGCCAACGCCGGTCGCGTCTGGCCCAAGCGCCGGCTTGGCGGTCTCCGGCAGGCGGCTCTGGACCTGGTTGAGATATTCCAGAACCCGCGACCGCGCCCAGTAGAGGTCGGTCCCGTCCTTGAACAGCACGTAGACAAAGCTGTCGCCGAAGAAGGAATAGCCACGCACGACCCTCGCGCCCGGCACCGACAACATGGTCGTGGCCAGCGGATAGGTGACCTGGTTCTCGACGATCTGCGGCGCCTGGCCGGGATAGCTGGTGCGGATGACCACCTGCACGTCGGAGAGGTCTGGCAGGGCATCCACGGGTGTGTCGCGCACGGCCCAGACGCCAGCGCCGATCAGGGCCACGGCGGCCAACACAACGAAGAACCGATTGGCGACCGACCAGCGGATCAGGGCGGCGATCATGGCCGCCCGCCCATGGTCATGCCTTCGTCACGGATCAGGCGGGCCTGGACGCCGGAGAGGCTGGCCTCGGAGGCGATCAGGAACTGGCCGGACGCGACGATCTTTTCACCCTCATCAAGTCCGGCGAGGATTTCGGTCTGGCCGCCGGCTTCCCGACCCGTCCGCACCTCGGCGGGCCGATAGCGACCGCCATCCAGCGCCAACATCACCAGGGTCCGCTTGCCCGTGCGGATGACGGCCTCTGACGGAACCAGAAGGGCTGGCCTGGCGGTCTCGCCGAGTTGGACGGTGGCGAACATGCCGGGTTTGAGCCGACCAGCCCGGTTGGCCAGTTCAATCCGCGCGGTTAGGGTCCGCGTCTCACCCTGGGCTTCCGGCAGGACCGCCGAGACGCGGCCGACGAAGGTTTCTCCGGGGTAGGCGGCGAAGGTCACCCTCGCCGATGATCCCGGCCGAACCTGTCCGGTCATGGCTTCGGGAATGGCCGCGTTGACCCAGACCGTGCCGAGTCCGCTGATCTCCGCTAGGGTCTGGCCGCCCGAAACTGTCATGCCCGCTCTGACGCTGAGGGTGCGGATCACCCCGCCGGTCGGCGTCGAGATCGTCGCCACGGTCTGCGGACGACCCGTTCGTTCAACCTGACTGATAAGGCCATCAGGCATACCGAGCAGCACCAGCCGCTGCCGCGCGGCCTGGGTCAGTCGTCCGTCACCTGTGCGCCGGACGGCGATATACTCGGCCTGGGCGCCGCCCCAGTCGGGGATCAGGACATCGGCTATCGGAGCGCCAGCGCGGACCACATCGCCCGGCGCGCGGCCATAGACCCGCTGCACGAATCCGCTCGCCCTCGCCTGGACAATGGCCACATCGCGCTGATTGAAGTCCACGCTGCCCGTCACTGTGAGACCTGACGGGAGCGTTCCTCGGGTGACCGCGACGACCCGGCCGCCAAGGTTCTGGAGGCTGGCCGGATCGATGCGAACCCCGGCTCCGCTGGTTTCCTCGGCGTATTTGGGGATCAAGTCCATGTTCATGGACGACTTGCCCGGCCCCGGGTATCTCTCCATCGGGATCATCGGGTCATACCAGTAGAGGATCTTGCGCTCGGCCGCTTTGTCGGGAGGCGGAGTCGGCTCCCCAGGCTTGCCCAGATGCGCCAGCCCGTAGCCGCCCGCGCCGGCGATCAATACCAGCGCGACGGCGCCAACCACGATCTGGGTGCGAGAAATCTGATTGAAGGCGCTCATGACGCGTCCGTTCCGTAGATGAGGTTGATCCGCACGGCGTCGCGCAGGGTCTCGGCTTCCTTGTCGAGGACATCGAGCCTGGCGTCGGCGAGGGCGGTGAAGGCGGCCAGCACGTCCGGCAGGCCGGCAGTTCCGGCCGCGTAGCTGGCGGTCTCCAGATCGGCCCGGCGCTGGGCCAGGGGCAGGCGGGTGTCCCGCGCTCGCGCCCACAGGTCATGGTGCATCCGGTGATCGGCCAGATCGGCTTCCAGAGCGGCGATGAGTTCACGCCGCGCGGCCTCCCGGTCGATCCGCGCCCGCGTGGCGTCGGTCGTTCGGGCATCGATAGCCGGCCCCTGTCGCTCCCCTTGGCGGAGCGGCAGGCTCACGGTCACCCGCGCCGAGACCATGTCGCCGAACATCGGGTCGCGCTTCTGGTAGGCCAGCTCCCAGCTCCAGTCTGGCGATACGGCCGCCTTGGCGCCGGCCACATCGGCATCGGCCACGCGCACCCCGGCGTCGAAGGCCAGCAGGGTCGGATGACGATCCAGCCCGGCGCGGAGCAGGACCGGATCGACCTCCCAATGCGGCGCCATGCCGGTCACGCTGGCGTCCGGGTCCCCGGTCCAGCGCACCAGGGCTGCTTGTGCCTTGGCGATGTCCGCCACGAGGGCACTACGCCGGTCGGCCAAGCCCAACAACCATTCCGCCGGATCGATGGTCTCGGCAGGTCTCGCGCCCCTCGTGACCGCCGAAGGCGCCGTGTCGAGCATCGGCTTGAGGGCTTTCTCAATGTCGTCCAGCGCGCCCAGGCGCGCCTGGGCATAGTAGAGATCGACCCAGGCTTGGGCGGCGGCCAGCCGAACCGCGCGGGCTTCGAGACCAGCCTGAGCGCCGGCCATGCCGACCTCGGCTTGGGCGCGCTCAGTCTGCGCCCGGCGGGCAGGCCGGCTGGGCATGTCCTGAATGACCCCGACACTGGCCATGGTCATCTCGTCCGCCCCGAACCGGCCCGCGAAGGGACCGGAGATTGGAACATTCTCGATTCCGAACGCGAGCTTTGGATCGGGCAGAACGCCTGCGCCGCGTTTGGTCGAACGCGCCGCGTCAACGCGCAGCGCGGCGGCCTTCAAACTCGGTGCGGTATCTGCAGCGCGAGCCAACGCCTGATCAAAGGTCAGCGGCTCGGCCTGGGCCGAGACGGCGGTGGCGCTCAGGGCGAGCAGCCACGCCAATTTTGCAGGAGACATGCTCCAAACTCCTCATGACGGCGCGCAAGCGCCAGCGGCCGGCGCACACAGCGGCCGGCGGTCAGTCGAGGGTCAGAAAGCGATGGGAGGTCGTAGGGTTCGGTCCGGCGGTATGGACTGCAAGGCCCGGGTCGAGGACTGGACGGGAGCGAGGGGTTCGAAGGAGACGACCGCAACCTCAACGCTGGAGGCTGGAAGCGCCGCCGCCGTTGCGAAGCAGGCCATGCCGGGTTTGCAGGGCGCCTTCTGCTCGGAACCGCCATTGCCGTGCTCGCAGCAGTCCATATTGGCGTGAGCAGCCGCCGACATGCCGCTGGTTTCCATCGGGCATGGCGTCTTCATCATGGCCTGCGCCGAAGGCGCCGCGACCAGCGGTAACGCCAGTGCAGCAGTCCAGATCAGCAGAAGGGTCAGCAATCGGATCAGGCGACTTCTCCTCACGGCGCAAGATGCAGCCTGCGACCACGCGGTTCAATAGCGCAAGGGCGATAGGGTAATCGATAATCGTTCGCATATGACTTGACCCTCCAGTGGCTAGAGGTGTTACGGCGGCTCCATGCGAAATCAGAAATCAGATTGGCGCGGCTTCGACGCTCCTCGTCAACGTGGCGCCCCCAACAGCCTTTGGGCGGCGCTGTGCCTCGCCGTGGTCATTGCCTTCAGTGGCTCTAGCGCCGCCTTCGCGGCCGGCACACCGGCGGAGACGATCTGGCGACTGCTGGACTATGTGGCGGTTGACTATCCTGGCGCGGTCCGAGACGGGCGTATCGTCAGCGCCGCTGAATACGCGGAGATGAAGGAGTTCTCTGAGACGGTCGTCGTGCAGATGGCCACTTTGCCGCCGACCAACGCCAAGCCGGACCTGCTGAAGCAGGCCGGCGCCCTCAAACAGGCTATCGAGGCGAAGCGGTCGCCCGCCGAAGTCGCCGATCTCGCCCACGGGCTGGCGACGGAGCTGTTGGCGGCTTATCCGGTGCCGCTGGCCCCCTCGACGGCGCCCGATCTGGCGAGGGGAGCTGCCCTCTACAGCGAAAACTGTGCTTCCTGCCACGGCGCGACTGGAGACGGACATGGCCCCATGGCGAAGGGGCTCGACCCTGCGCCCATCGCGTTCACCGATCAGGATCGGGCACGAAACCGAAGCGTGTTCGGACTCTTTCAGGTCATCGAGCAGGGGCTGGACGGGACAGCGATGCCGAGCTTCGCCCACCTTTCGTCGGGCGACCGCTGGGGGTTGGCCTTCTATGTTGGGGGCCTGTCCCAGGACGAGAAGGCCCGGAGCCGGGGCGCGGCGCTGTGGAAGGCCGACGCGGACCTTCGCGGCCAGTTCCCCAACCTGGAAACACTGACCAAGACCACACCTGCGGAACTGGCCCGGACGGTTGGAGTCGGCAATGCTGACGACCTCATGGCCTATCTGCGGCGGTCGCCCGGTGTGCTGGCCGAGAAGCGCGATGCCTCGCTGGCGTTCGCCAGGAGCAAGCTGAGGGCCACGGTCAACGCCTACGCCGCCGGAAAGACCCGCGACGCGGGGGCCATGGCCCTATCCACCTACCTGGATGGCATCGAGCCGTTCGAGCCCGCTATCGCCGCTCGTGATCCCAAGCTTCTGGCCCGGATCGAGGCTGCGATGGGCGAGTTCCGTTCCCGGATCGGTCGAGGCGGCTCCATCGATAGCGTCCGGCAGCAGGCGACTCTGATCGAGGGACTTCTGGATGATGGCGAGTCGGTGCTTGCCCCGACCCAGGCCGACACGACGGCGGCGTTCGTCGGCGCCTTCACCATCCTGCTGCGCGAGGGGCTCGAAGCTCTCCTGATCGTCGTCGCCATGATCGCCTTCCTCAAGAAGGCCGAGCGACAGGACGTGCTCCCCTATGTCCACGGTGGATGGGTGGCCGCGCTTGCTGCCGGTGTCCTCACCTGGGCGGCGGCAACCTTCTTCATCTCCATCAGCGGTGCGCAGCGTGAGTTGACCGAGGGCTTCGGCGGCCTGTTCGCTGCAGCCGTTCTCCTGAGCGTCGGGATATGGATGCACGGGAAGAGTCAGGCGGACGCTTGGCAGCGATACATCAGGGAACGCCTGTCCAAAGCCCTGTCGCGGGGCTCGGCGTGGTTCCTGTTCCTGCTGGCCTTCGTGGTGGTCTATCGCGAAGTCTTCGAGACGATCCTGTTCTTTGCCGCTCTGTGGAGCAAGGAGACGGCGGGCGCGGTGCTGGGGGGTTCGGGGCTGGCTCTGGCGGCCTTGGCGGCAATTGCCTGGGCCATGCTGCGTTACAGCAGCCGCCTCCCCATCGCCAAGTTCTTCGCCTTCAGCGCGGCGCTGGTCGCCATCCTGGCCTTCGTTCTGGCAGGAAAGGGTCTCGCGGCCCTTCAGGAAGCCGGGATAGTTGCGGCTACCCGGATCGCGGGACTGCCGAAGCTCGATCTGGTCGGCTTTTATCCGACGTGGCAGACCGTCCTATTGCAGCTTGCCGTCGTCGCCATCCTGATCGCTGGCTATGTCTACAATCGCCGCAAGCGTCAGTCGGAAGAGGCGTAGGGGGCCGAGCCGATGGACCGGCGGTCAGTGCCGGTCTTCCTGGCAAAGCCGATGGTCACTGAGCACCTCGATCACCTTGCAGTCGGCGGCGATACCCAAGCCACAGTTGGTGGTCATCCGCACCAGTTCAGCGCGTAGCCGGGTAAGCTGGTCGATCTTCTGATCGACAGCTTCGAGATGGTCTTGGGCGATACGGTCCGCCTCGGCGCACGGGAGATTGGGACGGTCGGCCAAGCCCAGCAGGGCCTCGATATCCTTGATTTCGAAACCAAGCTGACGGGCATGCCGAATGAACCGCAGGCGTTGGATTGCCTCCGGACCGTAAACCCGCTGATCGCTCTGGGTCCGGGCGGGCGTCGGCATCAGGCCGATCTGCTCGTAAAATCGGATCGTGGGAACCTTGACCTCGGCTTCCTTGGCAAGGCGTCCGATGGACAGGTCGGGCATGGTCAAACTCCTAAACGCGTCCTCTCAACATAGGGCTTGATCCTCTAGTGGCTAGAGCTTGTAGGAGCAGTTCATGGCCCATGATACTCCTCTCGCCAAACCCGCCGTGTCCGGCTGCTGTGGTCACACCGCTCCCTTCGACGGGGCGACGCCGGAATACCGCCGGGTCCTCGGCTGGGTAATCGCGATCAACTTCGTCGGGTTCGTCGTCGTGGCCTCGGGCGGCTTGCTGGCCGGATCGGCGTCCCTCGCCGCGAACGCCCTCGATTTCCTGGCCGACGCCGCGACCTACGCCCTTAGTCTCTGGGTCATCGGCAAGAGCGTCTCGATCCGCAGCCGCGCGGCCCTGGTAAAGGGCGCGAGCCTCAGCCTGTTAGCCGTGTCGGTCCTCGGCTTCGCGATCTGGCGTGCGGTCCACGGCGTGCCGCCGGAAGGCTTCGCGATCTCGGGCCTGGGCCTGTTCGGCGCGGCGGCCAATCTGGTCGCGGCGATCCTGCTGTCGAAATATCGCGATGGCGACGCCAATGTCCGCTCGGTCTGGCTCTGCACCCGCAACGACCTGATCCAGTGCCTCGCTGTGGTCGTCGTCGGCGCCGTGGTCTGGCTGACCCATTCCCGTTGGCCCGATCTGATCGCGGGCGGCGTCCTGGCGGCAGTCTTCCTGCAATCGGCATGGTCGATCACCGTTCAGGCCCTGGACGAACGCCGCGACGCCCTCGCGGCAGCGCATTGATCCCAAGGGCCGACACAGCTAGTTCGGGGCATCATGGCACTCTCGGCGCAACTTTCACGACTGATCGGGCGGCTCGCCAGACCGCTGATGGTCGTCTGCGCCCTGATGCTCGCCTTCGGCCCCATCGCTGACGGCCTAATTTGCGGAACTGAGCCCGCGACAGCGGAAGCCAGTTTGCTCGACCTAGGGCATGACGATGGCGACAGCGGTTCCGCCGATCCGGATCATGCGGTCTGCGCGCACGGGCACTGCCACCACGCGTCTGCTCTGACCGGGCGCGAGGAAGTTCAGGTCGCGACTGCCCTCTACACGGCAGCGGCCCTGGACCGCATTGCGGCCCCGCAACCCCCATCGGCCAACCAGCCAACCCTGAAACGTCCGCCCCGAGTCTGACCGCGACCCGCGCATCCGTGCGCGTCCGCCCTTGTCAGAACCGAAGCAGGACCTTCCATGTCTTCTCCATACCTGTCGCGCTGCGCCGCTTTCGGCGCCGCGATGCTGTTGGCGAGTTTCGCCAGCAGCGCATTCGCCGAAGCCATCACTCTCACCCAGTCGCTTGACCGCGCCCAGGCCGGGTCTCCCCTCATCACCGCCGCAGAAGCCGATGTTCGTGCCGCCGAAGGGCGCGCTCGGCAGGCCGGCCTGTTGCCCAACCCCGAAATCGACCTTTCGACCGAGAACGTCGGCGGCACCGGCAGCCTGACAGGCGTTCAGTCCGCCGAGACCACGCTCTCCATCGGACAGCGTTTCGAGTTGGGCGGCAAACGCTCCGCTCGCCTGAACGCTGCCCGCGCCGAAGTCGGGACGGCGGGGCTCCGGCTTCGGATCGCCCGCGCGGATCTGGCTAAAGAGGTTCGAGAAGCCTTCGCCCAAGCCGTCGCTGCCAAGCGTCGTGTTGACCTGGCGAGAAACCAGTTCATCCGCGCCGAGAGCCTGCAGAAGATCGCCGTCACGCTCGTGGAGGCCGGCCGAGAGCCGCCGCTTCGGGCCTTGCGGGCGCGCACCGTCACACTGGAGACGGTGGGGCGGGTCCGGGCGGCTGAAGCCGACTATGCGGCGGCCCAGCGGGCACTGGCCGCGTTGTGGGGCGGGTCTGAAAACTTGCCCGATCCGGTCGCTGCCGAAGAGGCGGCCCCAGCATCGGTCTTCGATCCAACCGCTGTGCTGGATGTTCGGCTCGCTGAGGCTGAATTGGAGACCGCCATTGCCGCCGAGCGCCGGGAACGGACCCTCTCCCGCCCCGACGTGACGGTCAGCGTCGGCGGCCGTCGTCTCGCCGCATCGGACGAGACGGCGCTGGTCGTGGGCGTGGCGATGCCTCTGGGCCTGTTTGATCGCAACCAGGGCAACATCGCCGCCGCCAACGCCGAGCGCACCGGCGCCGACGCCCGTCGAAACGCGGCGATGGCCGCAGCTCTACGGCGCACTCGGGACGCGTCAGCCGCGCTTCAGACCGCCGAAGCCCGCCTGGAGTTTCTGGAGAAGCGGGCGGAGCCGGAGGCCCTGGAGGCCGTCCGGATCGCCCGTGAAGGCTTCGCCGCCGGCCGCTTCACCTTGCTCGACGTTCTGGACGCCGAAGCCGCCCTCAACAGCCTCCAATCCGATCTGATCACCGCCGAGCTCGACCGCGCCATCGCCCTGGCCGCGCTCGTGCGCGCCAACGAAACCGAAGGAACCGCCCAATGAAGACCCCGACCAACAAACGCCTCTTGCTGGGCGCGGCCGCCGCCGTGGTGTTGCTCGGCGCCGGCCTAACCGGCTGGAGCATGACCCGGCCCAAGCCCGAAGCCGCGCCGGAGGCCGCAGAGGCCGCCCATGGCGCCGGAGAAGGGATCGAGATCAGCGGAGCCCGCATCCTGGCGGCGAACATTGTGCTGGCCCCCGTCGAAACCGGCTCGTTGAGCGCCGAAGTTCTTGCCCAGGGCACCGTCGTCGGGACACCTCACGGCGAGGCCGTGCTGGCGGCGCGCGCCGACGGGGTCGTCAGCCGCATTTCGCTGCGCCTAGGAGATAGCGTCCGGGCTGGGCAGATCGTCGCCCTGATCGAAAGCCGTGAGGCCTCAACCATCGTGGCCGAGCGTTCAGCCGCCCAGGCGAGACTGACCGCCGCACGTCAGGTCCTGGCGCGCGAGCAAAGGCTGTTCGACGCCCAGATCACCGCCCGTCAGGACCTCGAAGCGGCCCAAACCGCGCTGGCGGAGGCGGAAGCTGAGGCCCGACGCACCGCCGCCGCCGCCGCCGCCGCCCGAGTGTCCGGTGACGGCCGCAGCACAGGAGTCGTCAGCCCAATCAGCGGACGCCTCACCTCGGCGCCGGCCGTGTTGGGTGCCTTCGTGCCCGCAGGGACGGAGCTGTTCCGCGTCGCCAACAGCAGCCAGATCGACATCGAAGCGTCGGTATCGGGGCCGGACGCGGCCCGGATCAAACCCGGCGACCGTGCCCGCATCCATCTGCCCGATGGTGAGATCGACGCGGTGGTCCGTTCAATCACGCCCGGCGTCGATCTGGAAAGCCGCTCGGCGACCGTGTTGTTGAGTCCGGCCATCACGACCGGCCTGCGGCCGGGCCAGGCCGTCTCCGTTCGCATCTACACGGCGGACGCCCAAGCGTCGGGCGGCGTCACCGTGCCCGAGGAAGCTATCCAGACCGTGGAAGGTCGCGAGGTGGTGTTCGTCAGGACCGCCGCCGGCTTCAAGGCGGTCGCCGTGATCGTCGGCCAGCGAGGCGGCGGTCGCGCGCAAATCACCTCCGGCCTCACTGCCGGCCAATCCATCGCCACCCGCAACGCCTTCCTCCTGAAGGCTGAGATGGGCAAGGGCGAAGGCGAGGAGCACTAGGTCATGATCGCCAACCTCATGGCCCTGTCGGTGCGGTCGCGATGGATGATCATCGCGCTCACACTGATCGTTTCCGCCTACGGCGTGTTCCAGCTTACCCGGCTGCCCATCGACGCCGTCCCCGACATCACCAACAAACAGGTGCAGATCAACACGCTCGATGCGTCACTTTCGCCCGTCGAAATCGAAAAACGGGTCACCTTCCCGGTCGAGACCGCGCTGGCCGGCATTCCGGGTCTGCAAACGACCCGCTCCCTTTCCCGCAACGGCTTTTCGCAAGTCACCGCGATCTTCGACGAAAACGTCGATCTCTACTTCGCCCGCCAGCAGGTCAGCGAACGTATCGCCCAGGCGCGTGACAGCCTACCCGAGGGCGTCCAGCCCCAGATCGGACCGGTCACCACCGGGCTGGGCGAGGTCTTCATGTATGCCATCGACTACGCCAACCCGGGCGGAAAGGGCGCGACCGTGCGCAACGGCCAGCCTGGCTGGCAGAGCGACGGGTCGTTCCTGACGCCAGAAGGGGATCGGCTGACCGATGAGGTTTCGAGGGCCGCCTATCTGCGCACTGTGCAGGACTGGATCATCGCGCCCCAGCTGCGGTCGGTCGCCGGCGTCGCGGGTGTGGACACCATCGGCGGATTCGAGAAACAGTATGTCGTCGAGCCCGACCCGGTTCGTCTGGCGCAGTATGGCGTTTCGTTCAGCGAACTCGCCAAGGCGCTGGAGGCCGCTAACCTGTCGGTCGGCGCAAACTTCATGGAACGGGCGGGCGAGGCCTATCTCGTCCGCGCCGACGCCCGTATCCGCAGCCTGTCGCAGATCGAGGAAGCCATCGTCGCCACTCGCGGCGGAGTCCCGGTGTCTATCAGGGATGTAGCTGTCGTCCGGCTGGGCGGCGAGCTGCGCACCGGCGCCGCGACCATGAACGGTCATGAGGTAGTTATCGGCACTACCCTGATGCTCATCGGCGAAAACAGCCGCACGGTAGCCCGCGCCGTCGGCGACAGGCTCAAGACGCTAGAGCGGTCGTTGCCACCGGGGATCAAGGTCTCGCCCACGCTGGATCGGTCCAAACTGGTCAATGCGACCATCGCCACCGTTCAGCGCAATCTGATGGAGGGGGCGATCCTCGTCGCGATTGCCCTGTTCCTGCTGCTGGGTAATGTCCGCGCCGCCCTGATCGCGGTGCTGATCATCCCGATCTCGTTCTTCATGACCGCCATCGGCATGAACTACATGGGCGTGTCCGGCAATCTGATGAGCCTTGGCGCCCTCGACTTCGGCCTGATCGTCGATGGCGCGGTGATCATCATCGAGAACTGTCTCAGACGGCTCGCCGAACGACAGCATCATGAAGGCCGCTTGCTGAACCTCCGCGAACGCCTGGAGGAGACCACACTAGCCACCCAGGAGATGATCAAGCCGACTGTTTTCGGCCAAGCCATCATCCTGCTGGTGTTCGCGCCTCTGCTGACCTTCCAGGGGGTCGAGGGCAAGACTTTCTCGCCCATGGCCATCACCCTCATGCTGGCCCTGGTCGCCGCCTTCGTCCTCTCGATCACTTTCGTCCCGGCGATGGTGGCGCTCCTGATCCGCAACAAGGTCGCGGAAAAGGAAGTGTTCGCGATCCGCTGGATCAAGGCGCGCTATGAGCCGATCCTTCGGCGAGCGGTCGCCCGCCCGCTGCCCTTCATTGGCGCGGGGGTCGGGATCTTCGTCCTGGCCGGCTTTATCTTCACGCTGCTAGGCCAGGAGTTCATTCCGACGCTTGATGAGCGGAACCTGGCGATGGCTTCGCAACGCATTCCATCCACGGCGCTCGAACAGTCCGTGCGGATGCAGCGGGGGGTCGAACAGGCAATCACCAGCCTTCCCGAAGTGCTGATGATGTTTTCCAAAACCGGCACGGCCGAGGTCGCCACCGACCCGATGCCGCCCAACATCTCTGACGGTTTCATCATCCTGAAACCACAGGAGGATTGGCCGGCGGGGGTCAAGACCAAGGAGGATGTGCTCGAACGAGTCGAGGCCGCCGCCAACGCCCAGGTCGGCCAGGGTTACGAGTTGAGCCAGCCCATAGAACTGCGCTTCAACGAGTTGATCGCCGGCGTCCGGGGCGACGTGGCGATCAAGCTCTACGGCGACGACCTGGACAAGTTGACCGCGACGGCGAACCGGATCGGCGCGGTCTTGCAGTCAACCCCGGGGGCGGCGGATGTGAAGGTCGAACAGACCAGCGGCGCACCTTCGTTGGACGTTATCTTCGACCGGGCCGCCATCGCCCGTCTGGGCCTGACCGTGGAAGAGGTGGCGGACACCGTGGCCGCCGCCATGGGCGGGCGCGAAGCCGGACAGTTGTTCGAAGGTGACCGTCGCTTCAGCGTGGTCGTGAGGGTGCCGCAGGGCAGCCGCAACGATCTCGACGCACTGGGCGCCTTGCCCATCATGATGCCGGAGGAGCCAGGGCAGACCCGGCATTCCGTGCCGCTACGCCAGGTCGCACAGTTCCGGTTCACCGAAGGTCTGAACCAGATCAGCCGCGAGAATGGAAAGCGGCGGGTTGTCATTCAGGCCAACGTGCGCGGTCGAGATGTGGGTTCGTTCGTGAGGGAGGCCATGCCAAAGGTGGAGGCGGTCGCTCTGCCGACCGGCTCCTGGCTCGAATGGGGCGGGCAGTTCCAGAACCTCAAGGCCGCCTCGGACCGGCTCGCCATCGTGGTGCCGATCTGCTTCCTGGCCATCTTCGCGGTTCTCTTCCTGGCAGTGGGGACGTTCGGTCGAGCCGTTTCGGTGTTCGCGGCGGTGCCGCTCGGACTGGCCGGCGGAGTGTTCGCCCTGGCATTGACCGGCATCGCCTTCTCGGTTTCGGCGGCGGTGGGCTTTATCTGCCTCTCTGGCGTCGCCGTGCTCAACGGCCTGGTGGTCATGTCCAGCATCCGCCAGCGGCTTGAGGACGGGATCGAACTGTCGACGGCGATCATCGACGGCTGCATGGAGCGGGTTCGTCCCGTGATCATGACCGGCCTGGTGCCGGCAATTGGCTTCCTGCCCATGGCGCTGGCGCACGGAACGGGGGCGGAAGTCCAGAAGCCGTTGGCCATGGTGGTCATCGGCGGCCTGATCACGGCCACGGCCCTGACCCTCCTAGTGCTGCCGGCGATCAGCCGGGTGGTGCTGGGTTGGACAGAACGGCCCAATCCGGCCTGGAGTGAAGACCCCGCGCCGGCCCTGGCTCCTGCGGAATAGGCGATAGGCCCGCGCCGTCGATCCTGGCGGCGCGGGCATTTCTCATTCGGAGACACGCGATGAACAGCTCTTTCAAGCTCTTGAGGATCTACACCGACGAGGCCGCCTATTTCGGCGACCGCAAGGTGTTCGAGGTGGTGGCCGGCCGTGCGCGGGCCGCCAAGGTCGCCGGGGCGACAGTGCTTCAGGCCCTGCTGGGCTTTGGCCACACCCCCAACATGCACCGCCGCAATGTGCTCGATGATGATCAGTCGGTCGTCATCGAGATCATCGACGAGGACGCCAAGTTGCGCGCCTTCGTCGAAACCCTCGCCGACCTCGAACACCTGGGGCCGATCACCCTGGAAGCCGTCGAGGTGCTGCGCTGGCCGCCGGCGAAGGGCGGTTAAACCAAGCATGCGCAGAGAAGGCTTGCTCCTCTAGTCGCTAGAGCATGCATGAGCGGCCACACATTAGGCCCAACCCATCGGGCCAAGCCGTTTTCACCGACGCCGAGATCCAAGATGGCCGATGACAACCACCAGGTCGCCGTTCCCTCAAAGGCGCCAGATGAACACGAAGGCCACGGTCACGCCGAAGGCGCCCATGACCAAAACCACGGCGGCATCTTTGGCGAACGCACTGAACTGATCTTCGCGGGCCTGTCCGGCGCGATGCTGCTCGTCGGCTGGCTCGTCGGCCAGCGCGTGGAGGGCTTTATCCCGCTGGCCTTCTACGTCGCGGCCTACGGGTTCGGCGGCTACTTCACGCTCCGGGAAGCGGTCGGCAACATCTTCAAGCGTCGCTTCGAGATCGACACCCTGATGCTGGTCGCCGCCGCTGGCGCCGCCGCCCTGGGCCAGTGGGCCGAGGGCGCCCTGTTGCTGTTCCTGTTCAGCACCGGCCACGCGCTGGAACACTACGCCATGGGACGGGCGCGGCGGGCCATCGAGGCCCTTGCCAAGCTGGCTCCTGAAACGGCGACGGTCCGGCGCGGGGAGACGACAGAGGACATTCCGGTCCAGGACCTTGTGGTCGGCGACATCGTGGTGGTCCGGCCAAACGAGCGCATGCCGTCTGATGGCGTCGTCGTGCTGGGGGAGACCAGTGTCGATCAGGCGCCGATCACCGGCGAAAGCGTGCCCGTCGATAAGCGCGCTGCGTCTGACCCCGCCCTGGATTTCGACAAGGCCGGCCCGGAGCATCGCGTCTTCGCGGGCACGATCAATGGTTCCGGCGCTCTGGATGTGCGCGTCGCCCGCAAGGCGTCCGAGACCACCCTGGCCCGCGTGGTGAAGATGGTCGCCGAGGCCGAGGCCCAACAGTCGCCGACCCAGCAGTTCACCAACCGCTTCGAGCGCATCTTCGTGCCGTCCGTGCTGGCGGGCGTCGGCCTCCTCATGCTGGCCTGGGTGGTCATCGACGAACCCTTCAGCGTGAGCTTCTATCGCGCCATGGCGGTCCTGGTGGCCGCAAGCCCGTGCGCCCTGGCGATCTCGGTGCCCAGCGCGGTCCTCAGCGCCGTGGCGCGGGCGGCCAGGGGCGGCGTTCTGGTGAAGGGCGGCGGTCCGCTGGAAAACCTAGGCACGCTGACCGCCATCGCCTTCGACAAGACCGGCACTCTCACCGAGGGCAAGCCGAGGATCACCGACGTGGCGACCGCCGAAGGAGTCGATGAGCGGGAACTCCTCGCCGTCGCCGTCGCCGTGGAACGGCTGAGCGATCATCCGCTGGCGGCGGCGGTCGTGCGCGACGGCGGCGATCGGCTAATGGACCATCCCGTGCCGGTGGCCGACGACGTTCAGAGCCTGACCGGCCAGGGCGTGCAAGCCACCGTGGCGGGTCAAACGGTGGTGATCGGCAAGCCCAAGCTGTTCGAAAGCGGCTCCGGCGCCAAACCCTCCGACGCCCTTTGGAGTGAAATCCAGCGGCTGGAAACGAGCGGTCGAACGGTGATGGTCGTCAAATCCGGCGACCGATACCTTGGGGCCATCGGTGTGATGGACACCGCCCGTCCTGCCGCCGAGGGGGTTATCGCTCGCCTCCGCGCCATAGGGATCACCCGCATCGTCATGCTGTCGGGCGACAACCAATCCGTGGCCGACGCCATCGCCGCCAAGCTCGGCCTGGACGAAGCGATGGGCGGACTGATGCCCGAAGACAAGGTTCGGATCATCAAGGGGATGAAGGCCAGCGAGGGCAGGGTCGCCATGATCGGCGATGGCGTGAACGACGCGCCCGCCCTGGCCAACGCCACGGTCGGGATCGCCATGGGCGCGGCAGGCTCCGACGTGGCCCTTGAAACTGCCGACGTGGCCCTGATGGCCGACGACCTCAATCACCTGCCGTTCGCGGTCGGCCTGAGCCGGAAGACTAGCGGCATTATCAAACAGAACCTTTGGGTCAGCCTCGGGATGGTCGCGGTCCTGATCCCGGCGACCCTGTTCGGCCTGAAGATCGGCGCGGCGGTGATCTTTCACGAAGGCTCGACCCTGCTGGTCGTGGCCAATGCCCTGAGACTGCTGGCCTATCGGGACAAAACCGCCTGACAGAACCGCTTGCTCCTCTAGTCACTAGAGGACCTACATCAAAGGGTCCACGCACGAGGCCAGGACGATGCAATTCGCACTGCTGGGCTACTACCTCGCCTTCTTCGCCATCGCGTTCGTCTGGCCGACGTGGCGTCTGTGGCGGGCTGAGCGGATCAACGCCCTGGTCCTGCCGTTCCACGACAGCGCCTATGGCGTCGTTTCCAAGGGCTTCCGGCTGCTGATCCTGGGCCTCTTCGCGATGCTGATCGCCGCTCTCTGGCTGCCGGTGGAATTGTTCGGCCCGCTGCCTTGGTTGGACCACACCGCCGCTCGGATCGCTGGTGCGGGACTACTCGTGGCGTCGCTCGTCCTGATCGTCGTCGCCCAGGCCCAGATGGGTCGGTCATGGCGGATCGGCATCGACACCGGGCGCCGAACCGCCATCGTTCAGACCGGCGTGTTTGCCCGCACCCGCAACCCGATCTTCCTCTCCATGCGGATCAATCTCTTCGGCCTGCTGCTGGTCTGGCCGAACGCCGCGACCCTGGCCGCCTTCCTGCTGGGCGAGGTGCTCATGCAGGAGCAGGTGCGACTGGAAGAAGACCACCTCGGGCGTATGCTCGGGGCGGACTACGAGGACTACCGTCGGCAAACGCCGCGCTGGGTCCTGGCTGGATAGGACGGAGAAATCCCATGCTTGGTCGTCGAACGGTTCTCGCGGGCTTTGCCGGTCTGGTCTCTGCGTCCTGCGCCGAGGCCGCACCAACCCGTGACCTCGTGGTCTACAAGACCGCCTCCTGTCCCTGCTGCGGCGGATGGGTTTCAGCCATGGCCAAGGCGGGCTTTCGCCCGAAGGTCGTCAACGTGGACGATATCAGCCCGCTCTCGCGCGCGCGCGGCGTCCCCGACGAACTGTCGTCCTGTCATGTGGCGACCATCGGCACCTATTTCGCGGTCGGCCATGTGCCGCCCGCCGATGTCGAACGGCTGCTGAAGGAAGGGCCTGACGCCATCGGCCTGTCCGTCCCCGGAATGCCGTTCGGCTCGCCGGGCATGGAAGGACCGGGCGGTGTGAAGGAGCCCTTCCAGACCCTGCTCCTGCTGAAAGGCGGCAAGTCGCGGGTCTACGCGCGGCACGGATGACGACCTCTGTTCCTATGGTTTGACGATAAAGACCGATGTTTTCCCCGCTCCGAAACCCCGCCTACCGCCACCTGTTCCTGGCCCAGGTGTCGGCTCTGCTGGGCACGGGTCTGGCGACGGTCGCCCTTGGCCTGCTGGCCCACGATATCGCCGGGGCCAGCGCGGGCGAGGTTCTGGGCGCCGCCCTGGCGATCAAGATGGTCGCCTATGTGGTGGTGGCGCCCTTCGCCAGCGCACTGGTCGCCCGTCTTCCCAGGAAGCTGCTGCTCGTGGGTCTCGATCTGATCAGGGCCGGGGTCGCCGCCTGCCTGCCGTTCGTGGACAGCGCATGGCAGGTCTACGCCCTGATGACCGTCCTCTACGTGGCCTCGGCGGCCTTCACGCCAGCCTTCCAGGCGATGATCCCCGACTTGCTCCCTGACGAGGCGAACTACACCAAGGCCCTCTCGCTTTCCCGGCTCGCCGCCGACCTGGAGAGCATCGTCAGCCCGACGCTGGCTGCTCTGCTGCTGTTGGTCCTTCCGTTCAATGATCTGTTCGGCGGCACGACCATCGGCTTCCTGCTGTCGGCGGCCCTGGTCATCACCGCGACCCTTCCTGCGCTCTCTGTCGCGACGCCCAAGCCGTTCATCCAGCGGCTAACCGCCGGGGTGAGGCTCTTCGCCCTGACGCCCCGCCTCAGGGGCCTTCTGGCGATCTCGCTGGCGACGGCTGCGGGCGGCGCCATGGTGTTCGTCAACACGGTCGTGCTGGTGCGATCCAGCTTCGGTCTGGGCGACCGCGAGACCGCCTGGGCCTTGGGCGCCTTTGGTCTGGGGTCCATCAGCGCGGCGGTTCTGCTGAGCCGACTGGCCGCCAGCCTGGGGGACCGAACCGCAATGTTGACCGGCTCCCTCATCATGGGCGCGGCCTTGCTCGCGGGTCCATTTCTGGCGACCAGTTATCCGGCGCTGCTTGGCCTGTGGGTCGTGATCGGCTTTGGCTATTCCCTAACCATCACGCCATCAGGGCGGACGCTCCGCCGCTCCGCCCACGCCGAGGACCGGCCCGCCCTGTTCGCCGCGCAATTCGCCCTCAGCCATGCCTGTTGGCTGCTAGCCTATCCGCTGGCCGGTTTCATCGGGTCAAAGGCAGGTCTCTCCACTGCGTTCCTGGTCATGGCGGTGCTCTGCCTCGCGGGCGCGATCCTCGCCGTGCTGATCTGGCCCGTGCGAGACCCGGCAGAGCTTCCTCACAGCCATCCCGATCTTGCGCCGGACGATCCCCACTGGACGGACGCCGAGGGCGGCGCCCACGTCCACGCCTACATCATCGACGACCGCCACCAGAAGTGGCCGAGGTCGCCGGTCGGATGAGGTGTGTCAGATCGAGACCCCGATACTCTATCCGCTTCATCGCCTCGGCCAGCGTCGCAAGTCGGTATCCCCGACCATAGGAGGCGGCGGTCTCCGCGCCCTCCTTACCACCGGCAGAGGTCCAGCCGCCCAGTGCCAGCCCGATGTCATGCTCGATCCGCGCTTCGCGCAATGCGTCCCGGTAGCAGTGCCGGAAGCTGTGGAAGCAGGTCTTGGGTCTCGCGGCTCTCGCCCGCTCCAGGAACCGCCTGAACCACTTCGAGAACGGGTCGCTGTAGTAGCCCGTCGATGACATGCCCAACTCCGGAAAGAGCTTCCGACCGCCGGTCCGCCGACGTTCAGCCACGAACTCCAGGAAGCCGATCTGTCTGAGCGTCGGGTGGATCGGGATGTATCGCTCGCTACTCGTGGTCTTGAGCCGCTTGTCGTTCTCCGGGGTCTCCATCCCTGCACTGACGAAGATGCAATCCACGCCCTCGACGACCTGAATGTCAGCGGTATCGAGTTGAGCGGCTTCGTTTAGCCGGAGCCCGGCGAACAGGCCGATCAACGGCACCCAGAAGCGTCCCCGACGTGGATGATTGGGACCGGGAACGGCATAGCCGAACCAGTCATCGACACAGCCCGTGTAGAGCGGCGCGTTGAAAATCAGGCGAAGCTGCTCAGTGCTGAAGGGGAGTCACTTGTCCCGACTCCGAACTGGATCGACCACGGCGAGACCCTTGGCTGGGTTCCGCTCCAGCAGTTCCTCGCGGACGGCGAAGTTCAGCATCGCCCTCAGCTTGTTGAGGTAGCCATTTATGGAGGCAGGACTGAGCGTTGAGGTCAGACCCTTGGCCTTGGCCATCTTGGCGGCCTGGACCGCTGAGAGCTTCGGGAACCGCTTGGTGGGGTTTGAGGGCAGCCAACGCAGGAGATCGAGGAGATCACGACAGGCTTCCCTGTCGATGGCGCGTAGGGGCCTGTCTGCGCCCCACAGACCCGATGCCATGTCGAACAGCGTCGCGTAGACCATATCGGTCTTTCGAACGCGGGTCCGAGATGGGTCGGCCATGAAGAGATCGAAGAGGTCTCGGAACGTCTTTTCGGGACGCACCGGCAGCGAGGGCTCGGGTCTGTTGGCCGGAATGATCCGACGACGATCAGTCGGCTCGGACCGACCCTCGGCCTCCATGAGCATCCGTTCGAAATCAGCGGCAGCGATCCTCGCCCTTCGAACAGCCTCGTCGCGATAGCCGGTCCCCAATGACCGAACCCAGTGAGTCTT
>NZ_JBYSYH010000007.1:0-9594 GCF_058783025.1 Caulobacter sp. FW305-C-30-S16
GATCCCGTCGCCGCCGGTCTCGTCGGTGGTGTCGCCCGCGTTGTCGACGACGTAGGTGTCGTTGCCGGTCCCGCCGGCCATGGCGTCCGCGCCGAGGCCGCCCCTGAGATAGTCGTTCCCGGAGCCGCCATCGATGACGTCGTCGCCATCGCCGCCGTCGACGATGTCGTCGCCGTCCCCGGCGTTGACCGTGTCGGCGCCGCCCTGGGCGCTGATGGTGTCGTTGCCGCCGGTGCCGGTCAGGGTGTCGTCGCCGGCCGAGGGCGTGGTCGAACCCTCAGCCGTGTCCTGGATGGGCAGGATCAGGCTGGTCGAGGCCGTGCCGCCGGCTCCGTCGTCGGCCGCCAGGGTGATCGTCGCCGAGGCCGGCGGGGTGTCGGTGTCGGCGTTGAAGCTGACCGTGCTGGTTCCATCGGTGTTCAGCAGGGCGGTGATCTCGCCGGCCGTGCCGGTGATCGTGACGCTGGCGGTGCCGGAGTTCGTCACGACGGCGCCGCTGGTTCCGGCGGTGACGGTCAGCAGGCCATAGGTGGTGGACAGGGTGACGGCCAGCACATCGCCGGCGTCCGGGTCGCTGACCGTGAAACCGGTATTCTTCAGGCTCAGCGCCACCTGCTCGACCGCGGTCGGGCCGACGTTGAACACCTGCGCCCGGACGGCGTTGGTCGAGGTGTCCGGAGCCGTCATGCTGGAGTCCTGCCAGGTGACGACAAAGCCGCCGTTCGGCAGGGCGGTGATCTGAGGAAGCTGCTGGGCGCTCGCCGTGGCCGTATTGACGAGGATCTCGGTCCCGACCATCGCCCCGGCGGCGGTGAACACCTGCGCGCGGACGGCATAGCCGGACGTGTCAGGAGCGGTCACGCTCAAGTCCTGCCAGGTCACCACGAACCCGCCGTTCGTCAGGCCTGTGATCTGGGAAGCGTTCTGGTTGCTGGCAGTGACCGTGTTGACGAGGATCTCGGTCCCGACCATGGCCCCGGCGGCGGTGAATACCTGCGCCCGGACGGCGGTGAAGGAAGTGTCGGGGGCCGTCGCGCTGTTGTCCTGCCAGGTGACCACGAACCCGCCGTTCGACAGGGTCGTGATCTGGGGAGCGGACTGGTTGCTGAGGGTGGCCGTGTTGACCAGGATCTCGGTCCCGACCTTCGCCCCGGCGGCGGTGAACACCTGCGCGCGGACGGCGTTGCTGGAGGTGTCGGGGGCGGTCAGGCTGGCGTCCGTCCAGGTGACCACGAAGCCGCCGTTCGACAGGCCGGTGATCTGGGGAGCACTCTGGCTGTTGGTGGCGGCGGTGTTGACCAGAATCTCGGTCCCGGTCTTCGCCCCCGCGAAGGTGAACACCTGCGCGCGGACGGCGAGCAGGGAGTTGTCCGGGAATGTTGCGCTGGAGTCCTGCCAGGTGACCACGAACCCGCCGTTCGCCAGGGCGGTGATCTGGGGGCTGTTCTGGCTGTTGAATGTCGCCGTGTTGACGAGGATCTCGGTCCCGACCATCCCTCCGGCGGCGGTGAACACCTGCGCCCGGACGGCGTGGCTGGAATTGTCAGGCGCCGTTGCGCTGCCGTCCTGCCAGGTGACCACGAACCCGCCGTTCGTCAGGGCGGTTATCTGGGGAACGATCTGGGAATTCGTCGTGACCGTGTTGACGAGGATCTCGGTCCCGACCATCGCCCCGGAGGCGGTGAACACCTGCGCCCGGACGGCGTTGCTGGAGGTGTCCGGGGGTGTAAAGCTGCCGTCCTGCCAGGTGACCACGAACCCGCCGTTCGTCAGGGCGGTGATCTGGGGGCCGTTCTGGCTGTTGAAGGTCGCCGTGTTGACGAGGATCTCGGTCCCGACCATCGCGCCGGCGGCCGTGAACACCTGCGCCCGGACGGCCGTGCCTGAGGTGTCCGGCGCGGTCTGGCTGGCGTCCGTCCAGGTCACGACGAACCCGCCGTTCGACAGGGTGGTGATCTGGGGAGCGGTCTGGTTGCTCGACGTGGCCGTGTTGACCAGGATCTCGCCGCCGGTCCGTACGACCCCCGGCGTGAAGCCAACGGCCGGTCCGCCCGTTCCGGCGAAGCCCTGCGGCTGGTCGCCGCCGGCCTTGGGATCAAGCGGCGCCCCTTGCAGCGGCAAAGCTGCAGTCACGGCCGGAGCGTCTGTCGCGGAGCCGGCGTTGATCGACGCATCTGTCGTGTTGTCGACATAGTTGGTCATGTATAACTCCCGCTCTTCCAGACCAACAGAAGTTTACAAAACACCGATAGTCGAACGCCGTGCGGTCATGTCAGCGTCTATTGGCCGACTGATCAGTACGGCGCCCTTCCTGTGACTGAGACCAATCGTCACGGATAGTGTAATAATCAGTATATAATCGAGGATGACCCATGATTGGTCTCATGTCGGGCGAGACTCCGGTCCGGAGGGAACCGTGAGCCACCGCCGAGCGTTCCGGAGCGCAATCCGGAGATCCCACTCGACCGAGCGGCAGGCCGGGCGCCCGAGCGCAGACGCTCGCGACTGTCCTCCGTTCAGGGATCTGGCCGCTTCATTTCCCCGGAAATACTGGCATAGGTAGTGCAGTAACCCGCGCGAGCGTCCCGTTGGGCGTCGCGCCAGTACCGTGAGTTCCTGTTGCCGTCAGTTCGCCCTGCCCCCGCGTCCACGCTTTCCGACAGCGCCCGAGCCCTGGCCGCAGCGCTCAATCGCGAGGCGCTCGGGCCGGACGGGCCGCATGCCCGCCGTCGCGCCATGCCCGGGTTCACCGATCTGGCGCGCGCCATCGTCTCGATCTGGGGACCACACGAGGGTCTGAGCGGGGAGGTCAGCCGGCTCCTGCGCGATCTCGGCCGCTTCGCCGCCGGCAACTGGGCCATCTACCTCGAGGCGACACCGGGCGGCCTGACCGCCGCGCGCATGAGCGACGCCCTGAAGATGACCACCGTGTCCGGTCCGGGCCGTGCGACCGCCCTGCTCGCCTACCTGCGCTTCGTCGGCTACATCGAACGGACGCCGGAAGCCGGCGATGCGCGTACGCGTCGCTATCGCACCACCGACAAGATGCGGACCGGGTTCCGCGAGCGGATCCGGCGCGAGCTTGAGGTGCGCGCCGACCTCGATCCGGCCATTCCCGCCCTGCTCGAACGCTTCAGGTCCGACGCCAGCGCCTTCGACGCCTTCTTCGTGGTCCTGAGCGAGGTCAGCCTCGCCAACATGCTCTTCGGCGCGCCGAGACGGAACGAGCTGGACCTGTTCTCCGAACGCTACGCCGGCCTGATCATCCTGTGCGAAATGCTGCAGCAGGGCGCGCCCGATGACGTCTTTCCGCCGCGAGGCCCGCTCGACTTCACGGTCGCAAACCTGGCGCGCCGGTGCGAAACCTCACGCATGCAAGTCACCGGCCTGCTCGCGGGCGCACGCAAGGCCGGCTTCCTGATCCCGACCGACGATGGCCGCGAGCGGCTCAGCGAGTCCCTGCTGGTCAACATGGAGGGGCTGATCGCGGGCACAACCGACATGGTCATCGGCTGCGCCCGGATCGTGATGGGCCAGAGCCCGACCGTGTTCGACCACGAGTCATCCGTCGCCTGAACCTTTCGACGCAGTGACCAGCTTCCGAACAGGCGGCCCCTACAGCACCCAGCCGCCGTCCGTATCCCCGCCACCGGTGTAGAGGTTGGTCGTCGTCCCGGTGAGGTTGCCGTTGATCTCGATGACCAGATCAGCCTTGCCGTCGCCGTCGACATCCAGTTGCAGCACGGTCTTGCCGCCGGAGGCCTTCAGGGTCGCCTGGCCGGCGGTGTTGGTGAACTTCGCGACGAACGCGAACGCCTGGTCGCTGGCGAGGTTCACATTGGCATCGATGGCGCTGAGGTCGATCCGGTCGTTCGCCGCGAAGCTGAGATCGAGGATCTGGTCCTTTTCCGGCGTCAGCCCGAAGCCCGGGCCGCTACGGCGGATGTCGGGGGTGTTGAAGCTGAAGGTGTCGGCCCCCGAGCCGCCGGTCAGCCGGTCCTGGCCGGCGCCGCCGCCCAGGAAGTCGTCGTCCGCGCCGCCGTCGAGCGTGTCATTCCCGCTGCCGCCGTGGAGCCAGTCGTCGCCCGCCAGCCCGTTGAGGACGTCCGCGCCGGCATCGCCGAGCAGGGTGTTGCCGACACTGTTGCCGGTGATCGTGTTGGCCAGTTCGTTGCCACCGCCGATGGCGGCGCTGCCGGTCAGCGTCAGGTTCTCGACGTTGGCGCCCAGAGTGGCGCCGATCGACGACAGGACGCTATCGGTTCCTTCGCCCACCGCTTCGGCGGTCGAGTCTCCGGCCTCATCAATGTAGTAGAGATCATTACCCGCGCCGCCGGCCATGACGTCCGCGCCGGTCCCGCCGTCCAGCGTATCGTGACCCGCCCCACCGTTCAGGGTGTCGTCCCCGGCGCCGCCGTTCAGGGTGTCGTTCTGGGTCTCGCCGTTGAGAACATCGACGTCGTTGCCGCCATTGAGAATGTCATTGCCGCCGCCGCCATTGAGCGTGTCGTTGCCGGCGAGGCCGTTCAGCGTGTTGGCGACGCTGTTGCCGGTGATGACGTTGGCCAGCGCGTTACCGGTTCCGGTGAGACTGGCGCCGTGGCTCAGCGTCAGGTTCTCCAGCCCGGCGGCCAGGGTCCAGCTGACCTTCGTGATCACCAGATCGGTTCCGTCGCCACCGGTCTCGTCTGTGGTGTCGCCGGCGTCGTCGACGACGTAGGTGTCGTTGCCAAGGCCGCCGAGCAGGTCGTCCGCGCCCAGGCCGCCCCTGAGGTAGTCGTTCCCCGAACCGCCGATCAGGGTGTCATCGCCCTCGCCGCCATCGAGTGTGTCATGGCCGCCGCCGCCGTCGACGACGTCCACGCCCGCAAGCGCGCTGATGGTGTCATCACCACTGGAGCCATAGAGCAGATCAGCGAGCGCGGTCGGACCTTCGGACTGCGCCGTCATATTCACGGTGATGCTGGACTGCCCCGACGCCGGGACATGCGTGTAGATCGCCAGCTGCCCGTTGATTCCCCCCATGACGATGTCCGGGTCGCCGTCACCGTCGACATCGAAAAGCGCCGGTGTCGGGTTGTTGCCGACCGCAATACCGTTGAACGGATTGTTGCTGCCGGTCAGCTCGGTGAAGACGCCGGCGTCGTTTCTGAACGTGTGGATCGTCCCGGCGCTCGCGTCTCCCGCCAGCAGGTCGAGATCGCCGTCCTGGTCCACATCGACAAACACAGGCGCCGCGCCAAAGCCGACATCGATGAAGTTCAGCGGATTGGCGCCCGCCGCCAGCTGCGTAAAGACGTTGGCGTTATTCTGGAGAACCTTGATAGTGCCGTCGTAGACGCCGACGACGGCGTCCATGTCACCGTCACCGTCGATGTCGGTGAAGACGGGTGACGAGAGTTTTTCATCGAAAGCGTTGAACGGATTGGCTCCGCCGCTCAGCTGCGTGAAGACGCCGCCATTGTTCTCATAGACAAGCAGGAGACCGTTGTTCTCGCCGAGAACCAGATCGAGATCGGTGTCACCGTCGATGTCCACAAAGGTCGGCACGGCGTAGGTGCCGACATCGATCGTGTCGAACGGATTGCTTCCCCCGGTGACCTCGCTGAACACGCCGGCGGTGTTCAGGTAGGTGTAGATGTTTCCGTCATAGGCGCCGACGATCAGGTCCAGATCGCCGTCGCCATCCAGATCGGCGAAGGCCGGACGGCTCTGGGTTCCCACGTCGATGCCGGTAAAGGGGTTCGACCCCGGGGCCAGCAGCGAGAAGCCGGCCACGGCAGAGCTCTGGCCGGCCGCATCAACGATGGCGATGGACAGCGCCCGCGCCGCCGCCGGCGTGTCACTGCTGTTGGCGTAGGTCAGGCTTTCGACGACCAACTCGACGATGGCCGAGGTCGCGCTGGCGTTGAAGGTCACGGTGAAGGTCGCGCCGGCTCCGCCCGCTGCCGAACCGATGATCACCCCCGCCGCGCCGCCCGCGCCGTCGGCGTCGTAGAACACGTCCGCGCCGACGCGGTAAATCACCGCGCCTGTCAGGATCGAGACCGTATCCTCGGCCAGCAGGCCGCTGACCGTCAGCGTCCCGCCGGTGAAGTCGTTGTCCGGATCCGTGAAGGTGACATCGCTGTCGATGACCTGCGGCGTCGCGTTGACCAGGTTTTCTGCGAACGTCGGCGCATCGAGGCCGGTCAGCGTAGGAGCAGTCATGTCAGTCAATCCCCCGGAGCCACCCGACAGACCGGGTGAGGCTCAGGCGTGACACGCCCTTCGCCGGGGCGGCAGTGGACTAATCAGACAGCATTTTCGCGTGACGCGGGATCAGGCGAGCGCCGATGCTCCCGGACGGACGGCCGAAAGGCGCTACCGCGCTTCGGCGGCCTGCGCCGGGCCGCCACCCAGCGAGCGCAGCGCCGTCAGGGCGCCGTCGGCCGCGCGTCCGACTACCGCCGCGAAGCCCTCGGCGCGTTTCGGCGCACCTGCCGGCGTCGCCGCGCGGGACGGCGCCATAGCCAGCCCTTCGCCGCCGAAGCCCTCATTCAGCGACGACTGCGGCGGCAGGGCCGACAGGGTGTCTTCGGGGGCCGCAGGGGCGGCCGGTTCGACCGGACGAAGGCCGCGTGCGGCGGTGCGCGCCTCACCGAACTTCGGCGTGTAGAGCTTGAACGTGGTCGCCGGACGGTGGGTGATGTCGCGGCCGTTCTCGCGCCAGTAGGCGTCATAGCCCGCCGGGCACCGCACGCGGATCTGCGAGAAGCGCGAGGGGTCGGTCAGCCAGGCCGCCTCGGCCGCCGGGGTCTGGGACCGGTCGCGCAGGGACATGTCGTAGAGGCCGTTCAGCACGTGCCCCGAACAGGCGCGGATGATCGGCGCGGGGTTGCCGCAGTCGCCGGCCGCCGCGCTGATCTCGGGCTGGCGGCCCCACCAGGGCGAGCCGCGGAACGACGCCTCGCGCTCGGCCTCGACCCGCAGGCGGTAGGCGTAGGAGAGGCACTGGTCCCACTTCGACAGCACCGGCGTGATGTCGTTGTTGATCGCCCGCTCGAAGAAGGTCGGCCGCTCCTGCTGGATGATCTTGCGGATGGCGATGTAGGTCTTCACCGAGTTGTCGTTGTAGCCGATGAAGGCGTCCTGGTAGGCGGCCCAGGCGGCGTCCAGCTCGGCGGTCGGGGCGCCCAGCTTGAGCGCCTTCTGCACCTGCACGGCGCGGATGATGCGGGTGTCGATGATGCTGGCGACGCTGTTCAGCGAGGCGGCGCGTTCGACCGAGAGCTTCTCGGCCTGGGCGGCGCGTTCCTGCATCTGGCTGTAGACGAGGCTGATGGCGCTGCCGGACGCGGTCAGCAGGACCGAGCCCACCGCAAGCAGGACCGACTGGCCACCGGTCGAACGACCACCCCCGCCACCGCCCGTCAGCGCTTCGCCGGCGCCGCTGAAGACATTGCCGTTCGAGACCGGGCGCGCGGGATTGGCCGGCGCTTCGGCGAACAGCGCCCTGGCCTGGTTGCGTGAATGGTCCTTGCCGCGCGCCATAGTCCCCGCCCCCGGTTGATCGCGAAGACAGCAGACTAGGTTAACGCTGAACGCAAGGCTGCAAGCTTCTGCCGAAAGGCGAGTGTGGGGCATTCCGCACACCTGTTCCAAACAGCTGTTCATCGCCCCTTGCGCGGCGGGCGAACGCCCGTAAAGCTCCCCCAACGGAATGGAAGGGCTGCGTCTTGAGTCATACTGACGAACCCGGCGCGGAGTCGCAGACTCCGGAGGCCGAGGCCGCCACCAAGCAGTTGGTGTTCAACGCCGCCGAGCGGCTGTTCGCCCTGCACGGGTTCCAGAATGTCTCGGTGCGCGACATCACCGCCGAGGCGGGCGTCAATCTGGCCAGCGTCAACTATCACTTCGGCTCCAAGGACGCCCTGCTGTTCGAGATCTTCCGGCGCAGGACCCAGGAGCTGAACCGCGACCGCGCCCGGATGCTGCACGAGGCCAGCGACCGCCACAGCGGCAAGCCGCCGGTGCGCGACATCCTGACCGCCCTGTTCGCCCCGCCGCTGAAGTGGCTGGACCCGTCAAACGACCGGCGCATCTCGCTGCAGTTCCTGATCCGCGCGCGCAGCGAGGGGACGGCGGAAATCCGCGAGGTGCTCGGCAGCGACGTCAGCCACCTCAAGCGCTTCGCCGACGCCCTGCTGGCCGCCCGGCCGGAACTGCCGCCGGAGGAGGTCTACTGGCGGCTGCACTTCGTGCTGGGGATGATCCACCAGAACCGCTTCATGGAGCTGGACCGGCTGCACGTGCTGTCTGGCGGCCTGACCCGCGAGGGCGAGGTCGACGCCCTGCTGCAGCGGATGCTCGACTTCGCCGAGGCGGGATTCGAGCGGTAGCAGACTAAGGTTTCCGGCCTCGCCGCCCCTTCGCGGCCGCGACCAGCGCCACGACGACGAGGACCAGCGCGGCGGCGACCGCCGTCTGGGCGACCAGAGGCTTGTCCAGTCGATGGGCGGCATAGACAGCCGCCAGACCCCAGATGATCGGCAGCGGATAAATCCACGATCGGGCCCGAAGCGCGACCGTTGTGGCCACCAGCGCCACAATGCCGATCGCCGCCAGAGCCGCGGCGAGCGCCGTCTGCGGCGTGATCACCGTCCAGGCCGTCAGCACGTTGACCATGTTCAGGGCGCTGGCGATGGTCAGCCAGCCGGCCAGCAGGGCGTTGGGCGCCACAACGAGCAGGGTCTGTGTGGTCGAGACGGCCTGCGCGCGACGCCACAGGGGGAGAATAGCCGCCGCGGCGCCGACAAGGATGATCGCGATCGTCGCGGCCTTCAGGTCCATCGCCGAGGCGACAATCCAGGATGCACAGGCGAAGGTCGCCACCACGGACGGCCATCCGAAGGCGTTCAGGACCGGCGCCGGGCGCGCGCGCGCCTGATAGACCGCATAGGCCGCGAGACCCAGATAGATCAGGCCCCAGATCGAGAAGGCGTAGGGCGCGGCCCGAAGGGTGGCGTCGCCCGCCCGGCTGAACTCTGCGGCGCTGAGGCCGAGCCCTTGCGTCGTCTGCACGAGGGGCACGCCGATGGCTGCCGCGACACCGAAAATCACCAGGGTCTTGCGAATTGCGGTCGTCACGTCACCTGTTCCTCCGGCGTGTGCCGTTGTGAACGTAGCAGAGTCCGTTCGGATGCATGGCGCCCCGGGAACAGAGGCGGCCGCTGCACAGCCTGCAGGGTCCCGGGCGCTTGCCGGGCGTTGCGGCGCCTAGAGCACCCACCCCCCGTTCACATCGCCGCCGCCGGTATAAAGGTTGGCGGTGGTGGCGGTGACGTTGCCGGTGATCTCGACGACCAAGTCGGCGACGCGGTCGCCGTCGACGTCGAGCTGCAGGATGCTGTTGCCGCCGCTGAGCTTCAGCGTCGCCTGGCCGGCGACCCCGGTGAAGTTGGCGACGAACGTGAACGCCTGGTCGCCGGCGAGGGAAGCGTTGGCGTCGATGGCGGAGAGGTCGATCCGGTCGTTCGCGGCGAAGCTGAGGTCGAGGATCTGGTCCTTGTCCGGCGTCAGCCCGAACCCGGGACCGCTGCGGCGGATGTCGGC
>NZ_JBYSYH010000008.1:0-6365 GCF_058783025.1 Caulobacter sp. FW305-C-30-S16
TTCTTTAGTTGTCCATCCAGGCCCCGCAGGCAAATAAAGATATCGCATTAGTCATTCGAGGTGCGGTAATTTGAAAACAAGGACGGCTCACCAATCAAGGAACAATCAGAGCCAATAGAGACAAGACGATGAGACACAAGAATCAATACGACGAACGAAAATGGGTCGTCTTTATTATGGACCCGGACTACAACGATTCATCTCCATACTCTGTTGTGGCGGACGATGAAGAATCCGCAATCGAAAGGGCCATCTCCGATTGGAGAAGCTGGCTCCAGGATGACGAGTTCTTCGAACCTTCAGAATGGTGCGCGCCCGAGATCGTGAAGGTCTACCGGGGCAGTTGGATCGGTGAGCGAGTCCTCTGATCGCGTCCCGCCGTAACCAGCAGGCCGGCGCCGAAGTCGCCGAGGCCACCACTTCGCCGGCCCTGACCATCAAATAAGTAACACTGAGATCAATAGGGCAGCACACCCAACGGACCTCTGGATGTCTTGTCAGTCTACGAGGGAGGTTGTGCGACCGCCTGAGAACAATGCTGCATGAGCGATCCGAGAGGAGCCCGTTGGGATGACATCCCCCAACGGGCTCTTTTTATATTTCGGACGATTCAATGAATTATCACAACATCCTATACTATCTCGACGCGCTATGTGGTGCGGGAAAGACCTATGCAGCCACCCGCTACGCCTATTGGCTTGCACGAGGTGGCAACAAGGTTCTCGTCGTCCAACCCAGCAAGGAACTGATCAACAAGACCGTGCGGGAGGAACTCAGCAGGCTGTCTCCGCCGGTCCGGCACACCGTGCTCCACGGCGACATTATCCGCCTCGTGACCCCGGCAATTGTCCGCCACTTCAAGGACACCGCGTCCGGCGGCGAAATCCTTTTCATCACCCACCAAGCATTCCTCAGAACACCTTTCTTCCAAGGTCGGGAGAAATGGATCGTGATCTGGGACGAGTATCCGCAGATCGACCAGTTCAGCGAACTCAACATCCCGAACAACCCTGAACTGATCGTGCCGTTCATCGACCTTCACGGCCACGATGCCCGCTACTCTGTAGCGAGCCCGGCAATCGGCGGCGGAAGGGCGCGTCTCAAGGAGATCGCGGAGAACAAGGACGACGATCTGGTCTGGAGCCTCTTCAAGGACTTCGCCGACCGGATGCTGTCTTCGAAGTGGACCACCTACGTTCTCTCGCACCAGTGGGAAAATCTCCGGTCCGGCCAGGGCAATCAGCGGCGTGTGACCAGCCACTCTCTCCTTCAACCCAGCATGTTCGATGGCTTCCAGCAGGTCATCATGCTCGGAGCCTGCTTCGAAGAATCGTTGATGAACCTCGTTTGGTCGGCACAGGGCGTTCGGTTCAAGCCGTTCCGGTCGAGGCGTTTCACAAGCGATCTCCGCTACCTTGCCCATCAGAACGGCGGTCTGCTTCGGATCATGTATGCGACCGACGAACCGTGGTCGAAGGCCCTCAGGGATCGCGTCCTCGACGAAGCCGCCGGGGCGAGGGTCCTCGATGTCATCTTGGAGAAGGTGCGGGCTGAGGTCGGCGATCAGCCGTTCGTCTGGATGGGCAACAAGGACCTCGACAACGGCACATTCAACGGGCTGAAGACAGAGCGTCTTCCCAACACTCCGCACGGGAGGAATGATTTTCAAGGGTTCCATGTGGCGGTCATTCTTTCCGCTCTCAACCCTCCTCCGGCCCACTTCAACTTCCTGGACGCCCAGGGGGTGAGCGGTGCCGATGTGCGGACCGGCGGATACAAGCATTCGGTCTATCAGGCTGTGATGCGTTGCAGCCTACGGAATCCCGACGATCTGAACCCGAAAACCGTCATCGTGATGGACCGCGACACGGCGGAGTGGCTCGCGAGGCTGTTCCCTGGCTGTTCGGTGTCGCCACTCGGCGGAGCCGTAATAGGGGCGGTTCTGAAAAAATCGGGGAGACCGAAGGTCCATTCCAGTTCGGCTGCTCGAAAGGCCGCCCATCGCCGGGAATGGGAAACCCGTCTCCTGATCGAGCAAGACATCATCAATGGCGACGACCTGACTGCGGATTTCTATCCCGATCTCACGGCCACCATTCGTGCAGAGATGCCGGAGTTAGAGGGGCTGGCTGGAGAGGACCAAGTTGCGTGGGGCGATGCCGAGAAAGGTGGAGGGACGATCTTCACGTCGCTCTACGACCCCGTTCCGTTTGGCCATCTCGATCGCGAAGAGGATGAATCCTTCATCGCCGAACTTCGATCCCTTCACGACCGGAGCATCCCCGCCAAGGAGGATGCGGGGCTGATCAGTCCGGCCTTTTTCGATGCTAACAAGGACCCGGACACATCGCGCGGTCTTGCGAATGTCCGGCACGTTCGTGGGATTTGGCTCGACAACGACGGCGGCGATCTGACCCACGAGGATTTCGCACGGCTATTTCCGAATCTCCGGATCGTCGTCTGGAACACCTACAGTTCCACGCCAGAAAAGCCCCGTTGGCGAGCATTCATCCCGACTACGCAGGCCATGACGATGAAGGTTCACGCCTTGATCCTCGGGCAGATCATGAGAGCCCTGAACAAGGAGGGCTATTGGTCGAAGGACCAGTTGGCAAAGAACCCTGCGATCCGAAAGCGCAACCTGCATGGGTTCGACACGTCGAAGCTCAATGCGGCCAGTCTGTTCTTCCTGCCAGCCAAGGCGCGTGATCCCGCCGGGTCATTCTTTCACGACTATGGCGTGGCAAATCCCAAGCGAAAGCCGATCGAACCAACCACCTGGATCAAAAAGAGCATCGTTCACGCCGAACCCGAGCCAGAGGAGCCACCCGTCGTGAAATGCCGCGTCTCGCCCATCTGTGGCGGCGGATCGCAAAAGCTTCAGGAGATCAGGGCGGCTCTGGCGAACAAGTCCGGGGAAAATCGCCGGGACCAGTGGGTCGACGAAGCTATTGCCGAGTGGCGGGCCAATGCGTTGCAGCCGGGCCAGGGCAACCAATCGTTCTTCGCCCTGGCCGCCGCACTACATCGGGCTGGCCTGGACCCCTTGGAGATCAGGCAGGTCCTGGATAGCGAGGCCGGATTTGCTCGGCACCCGCGAGAACGAAGAGCCGAGATCAAGAGCATCCTCCTGTCCTTGTCGAGGTCCGCTCGCCGATAGCCGCTACAGGTCAGCCAGGGCTGACATGATCGCGGCGACATCCCGATCTGCCACATCGATGTGGACGATCCTGAACGCGGCGAAGTCGGCGGAGAACTGGTCCGTCAGAGCATCTAACTCGGCCTCGATGCCCGGCTGATCTCGTATCCAAAGCCGGCTGGAGAGGGAGTCGGTTTCGTCTGCGCTACGGATGACCTCCAGCCGGAGTTGCGAGGCGACGGTCGCGGCGGACCTGACGCCATCACAGACGATCAGGACTTCATCGGTCTCGAAGCCAGAGCAGCCGGGCGAACAGGCGATGATCTGATCCACGATGTCTTCGAGGGCGGCGGCGTAGGGGATATGGGCACGAAACTGGGTCATCATGTATTTATCAAAATGACAGCAGTTAATTGAAATATATGGACTTTGTGAACATCGACCCTCGATCATCATACGACGGCTGGCATGCGAGCACGCGCGCACGCCGGCGCGGCCATAGACCAATGGCCGGCGCGCGATGATGTTGGATCGATTGGCTTGGGGCCAGCCTGTCGCCTCGCGCCCCCCCCTCACCGATCAGTCGAAATCCATGAGATCAAACAGCGGTATGCGCCACGAGCCCAACTCTCGAAGGAGCGGCTCAAGTTCCGGCGGGCTCGATTTCACGATCACCACCCTGATCCCAAGGGGCTCAAGCAGTTCACGAACGCCGCGCATATTCTCCCTGGTGACCTCGGCGTTCTGGCGAGCATGAACTCGACGGGCAAACCAGGAATCGTCTTCCGCCTGAACGATCTCGATCAGCAGGCCAACTTCCCTCCAAACCAGCATCGCCATAACGCCGGAGCACATTTGAGTCGAAAGGCCGTCAGGGTCACGACCGAGGCAGTTCCCGAACTCCTGACCAATCGAACGCGCCGTCGAGGGAGTGATCCGCTCCAGGACAACCAGACCATCGGTGGGCAGCTTGCGTGGGAGCGGTTGATCGGAACGCTGGAGCCAGCGGCTGAACCAGCCCGGAAAGGGCCGCCGCTCCTCCCGTTCCAGGGAGTCGCGAATGGCGGTGTCGTCGGCAGTCGAAACCAGAAGCCGGATCATACTCACCGAGCCATTCAGGCGAGCAGCCGCCTCGTGCCCTTGATACCGCCGCACGATCCCCGGCGTGAGGAACACCGGATCAAGGGTCTCGACGGCGGCCAGATATCCTTCTTGGAAGTCCGGGAGTTGCTCCAGACAACGCTTCCGAGCGCGGATGGCGGGGTCGGTGGACGTATAGATCGCATGAAGGCGGGCGTAGGTGTCCTCGGGCAAGGCTTCGAAGCCTGCCTTGTCGAGCAGGCCGAGGAAGCCGTCAGGACAGCTTCCGAAGGCCATTTCGACAATTTCGCGGGGTCGCATCCGCAGCAGATTCGCGCCGACCTCGGCGATCATCTCGTTCCAAGTTCCGTGCGGTGCGATCCAGCCATGGACGCGGTTCAGGAACGGCTCGGGATCATCGAGGATGCCCTGGGTGAAGGCGGCGAAGGCGGCGTGCCGCCATTGCGGACGCGTTCCCATGAGCTTCCACAGATGGCCCGGACTCACGCCCTCGATGACGGCGATATGATTGAGCGGCCAGCCCGAGATCGGCTGAAGCCGCCCCGCCGACATGGTGATTTCGCTCGCGCTGGCCTGCGAGTGATCGTTGTTCTCGTGGATGTTCATATCGTCCGCCTCCGAGGGAAGCGGCGAGCCCTTCGCTCAGCCGCGTAGTCTGCGACTGACGATCTCGATGGATTGGAGATAGATCATTCGTCGATCATCTCACAGGTTTGGAATCTGTCGATGGAAATGACCTGCCGAATAGACCTTCAGCCGGGCTCACGATGACCTTCCCTCCGCGCCGAGGCACGAAGCCGTTGACAGCCTCACCAGCGGCACCGCGAGTTCGTCAGAACCGACTGCCGATGTCTGTCAGCATCGCGCGAACTGTGTCCCCTAAATCTTGATGAGACTCGTAGTGGAGAAGGACCGCAGCCACGGCCGCAAGCTCTTCCGCGCACGGAGTTTCCTCGTCCGGGTCTTGGCCCTCAAGGAATCTCTGTTCGAGCGAGCCTTCCTCCCACACCTCCAACAGGCCGTAGTTGCTGCCCTGGAAGCCGATATGATCGCTGAACTGCGTGGGCTGAGGGTAGGCCACAATCATACGGTCTGCGCCATCGACGAGGGTAACCTCATCATCGGGCTGGGCTGCGTGATTCGCCACGCGGCTCCAGCCATCGGTCTCGGCCAAGGCGATGAACTCGTCCATGGGCATGGGGTCGCGGCTGGTGTTGTAGTTCGACATAGGGGTCTCCTTGGCCGCACGAAGCGGCCGACGTGTGAATTGTGAGTAGGGTTAGGCGTGCGGCGCCGAGCCGGATTCGAGTCTGACCAAGGCGTTGACGAGGTCCAAGGCGGCCCCAGCTATCGGCTCATTCGATACCCGGTAGATGCCTCGATCCCAGTTTTTTCAGGGCCGGCGTTCTCACGCGATGCCCCCAATCCAACCCGATGGTAGACCTTGACGACTTCGGCGGAGCCGGGTTCGTCGCACCAGTCGCGACGAGCTTGAGCGATTGCCACGCGCTTGTTTTTGGCGATCACTAGCCAAGGCGACCAGTCATTGAAGTCGGGGTCCGTGAGGATCACGACCCAGCAGCCGTCCAGGGGGCCTTCGACGGCTAGCTGGGGATTCGACGATTGCTCATCTGGCTGCCGAATCCCCAGCCATTTGCTCCCGCGTGAAGCCGCTACGAAGCTAGTTCGGTTGGCTTTTCTCTGGAGTAACTGAGCTTCACCAGGGCATCACGATCATTGTAAACATGCGACTTGATGAAGTTCTCAAACGCAGGCCGATCGTAGTCACAAATGCGGTCCACCACGATGCGCGTGGAAAGCATAATAGACGGCGAGAGATTCAGGCCAGGGATGCTTTCGACGATCAATTCCACAGCAAACTCGCTTGCCTGAGGCGTTCCATCGTCAAGCGTGATTAGGCATTCATCCCGATTGTCGGTCTCCATGATCACGACAATTCCGTTATCAAATAGTCCAATTTTACTAATTGGTATGCAATCGAATACAATTATAGACACGTCTTTAGTTCCTTGCGGGCCGGACCCTGTGTTCGGCCATTCCTCAAATTACCAAACCCGCTTTCTCGACTGCAATAATTGAATCATCTGAAGCCAAACATTGATTT
>NZ_JBYSYH010000009.1:0-1453 GCF_058783025.1 Caulobacter sp. FW305-C-30-S16
ATTGACCCCGAGACCTCCCGTGTGATCCGCCGACACACACACCCGGTCCGACTCCTGCACCCACACCCTCGGCCACGGTCCGCCTCACGGTGACCCTACGGCCCCGGCAAGGATGATGATCTGGGGTCCACGCCATGGTCCCGCCCATGATGGCGGCGCCGGCCACACCCAGGAGTCCGAACTCCATTACTCGGCTGGCCTTCGGCATCTTCGCAGGTCGATCACGGGCAGGTCGGGGCCAGGTGGCGAACTTCGATTTCTGCGACGAAAACACCTTAATAGAGGACATTCCGTCTCATTAATCCGAGTTCGGCATAGCCGTGGTCCCAGATGGGCTCTCGGGGTCAGCCGACATACTCGACTGGATCGAACCCCTGGACGATCTGGCTCATCCAGTAGTCGAGGGGCAGATCAGAAACCCAGAAGACGAACCCTTCGTGCGCCACCTTCGCCCTTGGTCGCTTGGCCACGACACCGTCCACATTTTGTGATCCGTCATCATTAGGCGTCGCATTCTGTGGCTCAATACAACTTCTCGAAACCGATCGGTTGCGAGAATAGCAGACGGCTTCCCCTTTGTTGTCGATGATTGGGGGTTAAGTCTTCCCATAACTCATTCCCGATTGTGCTTTCCCTTTACGGATCACAGTTCTGAGTTATGGGAATAGGATGCTTATTGGTTATGCACGTTCGAGCAAGGCGATCCAGGACACGACTGCTCAGGTCGAGGCCCTCAAGCAGGCGGGGTGCGAGCGCATCTTCGAGGAGAAGGCATCGGGCCAACGCGACGACCGGCCCATCCTGCGGGAGGCGCTGACGTTTGCCCGACCCGGTGACGAGATCGTCGTCTGGCGGCTCGATCGTCTGGCCCGCTCGATGCGTCACCTCCTGGCGACGGCTGACGACCTCAAGCACCGGAACGTCGGCCTCCGCAGCCTGACCGAGCAGATCAATTCGACCTCGGCCACCGGAGAGTTGGTGTTCCACCTGTTTGCAGCCCTGGGCCAATTCGAGGTGCAACTGCTCAAGGAACGTCTTGCCCACTCGATGGCGGCACGCGGACCAGGACAACGCGGCGGTCGCCCCAAGGTGATGACCGAGCCCAAGATCGCGATGGCCAAGGCGCTGCTCATGGAGGGCAAGCTGCCGGTGCACGAAGTGGCCAGGGAGGTCGGTGTCGGGGTCTCGACGCTATATCGGGCTCTCCCACAGGCGAAATCCTGGTCAGATGCGGCCTCGGTCCAGCGGATCAAGCGGTCTCCGACCGCCCCGGATCATCCCACAGAGGCTCTGGCAGTATGATCGAGGAAGAGGTGCCCGAGACGGTCCAGGGCGATCCAGAGATATCGTTGGAAGACCGTGGTGGCATGATCGAGGACGATGATCCCGAGACGGTCCAGGACGATGAAAACGGGTCGTTGGAAGACCGTGAAGTCCCAGTCGTGTCCACCAT